>JAKEET010000048.1 GCA_022616435.1 Gemmataceae bacterium | reverse complement strand
GATCCGTCAGCCCGCCCCTTCCGATCCGCCGCACCACGTCGCAACCGACCCGCCGGCGCACCAGCAGGGAAGAATGGAATCCTTCTTGATGGAAACTGACATGCCCACGCTGCCATTGCACCTCGTCGACGCCGATCGCACCGATCCCGGTCAGATCACGGCGGGCCAAGCCCCACTCCACGGCACGCTCGACCGCCGTGAACACCGTGCCCCAGGAAACCCGGAACGTCTCGGCCACCTGCTGCCACGTCAGCAGCTTGGCCCAGAACGTCAAAACCAAGCAAACGCTTCGGTCTGTTGTTCCTTGCCCCGCGCCCAAGGCACTCGCTCCACCGTCACCCCGCAACGCGGACAATCGACCCGCCGCATCCGGTAGGCGAAAAACACCGCCAAACCCCACAGCGGCACGAACTGACACAAACGTTCCGCCAGACAGTCATATCCCGGACCGCACTCGCCGCAGCCCGAACAGATCGCCCGACTCCCCTTGCGTGGCCGGAGAGAAACCTGAATGACCGTCCGGCCGTCGCGTTCGACAAATTCCGGCTCTTCGTAAACAAAACCCTTGTGCGGATAGCGCTGACGCAGGATAGTAAGCAGACGCATCCCGGTGCTCCTGTGGTGTGGCTTGTTGTGACAAACCATCCATACCCCAGAGCGAGCCGGGATGCACTTTCTTTTCCTCCTGGGGAATTCTGTTTTCTACTGTTGCGAACGACCCACAGATTCTGGGGAAGACCCTAAAATTGAGGCGGGCAATTTTCGAGACGCATTTTCTGCTAAGGTGAAGTTAGAAGAAGAAGTTCGAGGCATGGAGAACTATGTTAGAAGGGTTGTCAAAGAATACGAGCAGTATTGGGCGGGGTTGCAGCAAGATCCACCTATCGTTACGTTCGCGAATCTCGAAAAGTTGGCTGATTTCACTGGCCAGTTTTTGGACAGCGATTTTCGGAAGGATTTCTCTGAACGATACTACGTTGCTGTTGGTTTAGTTCGACAAGACTTGCTGCCCATTCACTATGTCCACACGGCCTAGCGCTACAAAGGCAGCGAACAAGGCGTTGCACGCGAGCGGGCGGCAACGTCGGTTGTGAAATCAACGTCGCACGCGCCCGCCGCGTGAACTCGGGCGTTAGGCTTTTCAACAACAAGGCTGTCCGTGTTGGGTACCCCTCATAAGCTGCCCGCCTCGATCACGGAACGCGACCCGGTGCCATTCAGGGACGGCGCGCCCGAGGATCGTGCGGCCTGGGTCAAGCTGAGTAACCTCCAGCGACGCATCCTGCCGCAGGTGGCGCCCCCGGTCCCCGGCTACCAGCAGGTGCTCACCTACAGACCGGCCTTTGTGGTCACCGGCGACTACCATGACTTCTTCTGCCGCGCTGACGGGCGGACGGCCGTATTCGTGGGCGACGGCAGCGGCCACGGGCCGGCAGCGAGCATGTTAATGGCCATGATGCGCACCATCCTGCACACTCATCCCGACCTGCACCGCGAGCCGGGCGAGACCCTGAGCCTGGCCGGGCGGATGTTCCACCAGCTAATCCCGTCGGACCTGTTCATGACCGGCGTCTACCTCGTGCTTGGCGGCGACGCGGCGCTGCGCACCCTCCAGTTCTTGCGGGCGCCCACGCTGCTCCACGACTATCACACCCTGGAAAACGCCGTCGGCCACGATTTGCCGCGCTTGTCCGGCTTCTGGCGACATCTCGTGCCCGAATCGGTCCGCGTCTGGTGGTATCGCCTGGCCCTGGAGCGCGGCTACCTCGATGCGGTGCTCGGCGACTACATCGCCCGCCCATTCCTGCGCGTCTTCGAGTGGTGCGATTCCCTGGAACGCCGCTGGACTGATTTTCTCTCCGGAGGCCAATCGCGCGCTTCCGATCGGCTCAAGTCGCCGTCGGAAACGCTGGACGAGCTGTCATGAGCGAGCTGCACGTACCGTGGCTTCAGTTGGCGATCGTGATCCCGCTGCTGGGCGCCTGGTGGGTCGCGCGGCAGCGCCGCCCGGAGGCGACCCGGCGCTGGAGCGTGCTGGCCTCCGGCCTGGCGTTTCTCTGCACGGTGGGCGCCTGCGTCGATTTCCACACGCTGCGAACCAACCAGGCGGCCGACGGCTGGGACCTGTTCCGCGATCTGACCGGCCGCGAGCTGCTGGTGCTCGACCAGCTCAGCGCCCCGCTGTTGCCGCTGGCCGCCTTGCTGTACCTGCTGACCGCGCTGGCGACCCTGGGGGACAAGGTGCGGCGCTTCTCCTTTGGCTGGACGCTGGTTTCCGAAGCCGTCGTTCTGGCCGCCTTGAGCACGCGCGAACCCTGGCTGGTCATCGGGCTCCTGGCCGTGGAACCGGCGCCCGCTTGGCTCGAGCTGCGCGCCCGCCGCAAGCCCGCGCGCATCTTCATCCTGCACATGGCGCTGTTCGTCGCGTTGCTGCTCGCAGGCCAGGTCCTCTGGGAAACCGGCGCGGCCGGACCGAGTTCCTGGGGCGTCGTCCTTCTTCTCGCTGCGGTGCTGATCCGCAGCGGCATCGCTCCATGTCATTGCTGGATCACCGACCTGTTCGAGCATGCCACCTTCGGCACGGCCCTCTTGTTCGTGACCCCGTTGATGGGCGCGTACGGCGCCATTCGCCTCGTGTTGCCGATCGCGCCTGCCGAGGTCTTGCGCGGCATCGGCATCGTGTCGCTGGCCACGGCAGCCTATGCGGCCGGCATGGCGCTGGTTCAGAAAGAGGCGCGTCGCTTCTTCTGCTACATCTTCCTGAGCCACTCCGCCCTGGTGCTCGCCGGCCTGGAAACGGTCACGCCGATCGGCTTGACCGGCGGCCTGTGCATGTGGCTGTCGGTCGGTCTGGCCCTGGGCGGGTTCGGTCTGACGTTGCGGGCCCTGGAAGCCCGGCACGGCCGGCTGTCGTTGACGCGTTTTCACGGCGTCTACGACCACACCCCGGCCCTGGCCGTCTGCTTCTTGCTCACCGGCATGGCCAGCGTCGGCTTTCCGGGGACGTTTGGATTTCTGGGGGCGGAGATGCTGGTGGACGGCGCCATCGTCGCGTATCCGTTCGTCGGCATCGCGGTGGCCGGCGCCGCCGCGCTCAACGGCATCGCCGTGGTGAAGGCGTACTTCCTGCTGTTCACGGGAACCCGGCACGTGTCGTCGGTGCCGTTGCGGATCGGCTGGCGCGAACGGATCGCCGTCCTGACGCTGGCCGGCCTGCTGCTCGGCGGCGGCTTGATTCCGCAGCTCAGCGTGGCGTCGCGGCATGACGCGGCCAGGCGCCTGATCGAGGAGCGGAAGGCGCGGCAGGCGCCGTGACGGCGCGATCCGCGTGCCGACTTCGCCCCATTTCCACCCGGCGGCACTTGAACCTTCCGGCGACGCTTGCGACGATGGATAAGAACGGATCCAGCAACCCGTTCACGAGGCGAGGCTCGCGAAGCATACTCATGGAACCCAAGCACGCGCTCGAATACGAGCTGACCAGCGAGATGGCGAACGAGATTCAGCGGACGCTGATGCGCTTCGCCCTGCGTCATGGCTGGCGGCGCGATGTGCCATTGCTGCTCGGCTGGCTCGTGTTCGCGCTGGTGCTCGCCTGGCCGGTGTTCACGGGCTGGCTCACGCCCGGCATCGGCGGCGGCATCCTGTTCCTCGCGACCCTGTTCGTGCTCGCCGGCGTGTATCGCCGGCACTGGCTGTCCTACATGGCGGCCGCGTCTGCGGTCGTCGCCCTGCACACCTCCGACCGCCGCGTCCGCCTGGAGTTCCACGACCAGCGCGTGCTCATGGAAGCGGAGTACTTCCGCGGCGAAGCCGCCTGGACGGAGCTGGAACAGCTCGTGATGTTTCCGCAATTCTGGGCCCTGCGCTTCTCCAACGAGGGCCACATCGTGATCCCGGCCGCGCTGGTCACGCCGGAGCTGAAGGCGTTCCTGCACGGCAAGGCGGAGCAGGCGACGGCGGAGGTTCTGCAGCGATGAGGCGTTCGCGGACCGATCCGTGCGTTGATGTGGCATTCTGACGTACAATCCGGTATCATGGCGGATACGCTTGAAGACACTGGGGGAATCCCATGCGCGCGATGACGAAGGCGCACGCTCGATTGAACTTCCGTTTGCGGGCCGATTTCAAGCAAGTAATCGAGGCCGCGGCGGCGCAGCTCGGCCAATCGGTCAGCGATTTCGCCGTGGCGACGTTGGTCCAGCAAGCGCGGCAGGTTGTCCACGACCAAGCGGTTACCCATTTGTCGAACCGCGACCGCGACGTCTTCATCGCCGCCCTGGACGGCGCCGACCTCAAACCAAATCGGAGATTGCTCGCCGCCGCCAAACGTTACAAGAGGCAGCTCAAGTGACGGCGTCATGGACTGTCGAGCGGCTCCGCAAACATCACGACCGGGCGCGGTTCGATTGCGGCAATGCCCTTCTCGACGAGTGGTTGAAGCAGCGCGCGACACACGACTTGCACGTCTTCGCTTCTCCCTGATGGCATCATGACAACCGCGACAACCGCGACGGAGCCCGTGGCCCTGCAGTTCGATCTGCTCTCGCAGGCGTTCAAGGAGAATCCATTTCCGACCTTGGCGCGGCTGCGGGCGGCGGGGCCGGTCATTCGCGTGCGCTTTCCGCTGCTGGGCAAGGCCTGGATGGCGACCACCTACGACGCGGTCAACGAGCTGCTGCGCGATCATCAGCGCTTCGTGCAGAATCCGATCGCCGCCGGCAACCGCTGGATGGGCAGGATTGTCCGCTGGCTGCCGGGGAGCCTCAAGCCGCTGGCCACCAACATGCTGCTGCGCGATCCGCCGGACCATCGCCGGCTGCGCGGGCTGGTCGATCAGGCCTTCCAGCGCCAGAGCATCGAAGCCCTCCGCCCGCGCCTGGAAGCGCTGGCCGACCAGGCGCTCGACCGGCTGGCCGGGCAGGCGGCCCGCGCGCCGGGCGGCGTCGATCTGCTGGCCCACTTCGCCCGGCCCTTTCCGCTGTCGGTGATCTGCGAGCTGCTCGGTCTGCCGCCGGAAGACAGGCCGAAGTTCACGCGCTGGGCCGCGCGCTTCACCACGTCGACCAACGCCGCGGGCATCCTCTGGGGCCTGGTGAGCGGCCTCAGCCGGATGATGCGGTACATCCGCGAGGAATTCCGGCGGCAAACGAGGCATCCGCGCGGCGGACTGGTGGCGGCCCTCATCGAGGCGGAGGAAGCGGGCGACCGGCTCACCGAGGACGAGCTGGTGGCGATGGTATTCTTGCTCTTGGCGGCGGGTCATGAGACGACGCTGCACCAGATCACCTGCAGCGTGCTGACGCTGTTCGATCACCCGCGGCAGCTTGCCGAGCTGACGGCCGATTGGCGCCTGGCGGATTCGGCGGCCCAGGAGTTGCTCCGCTACATCTCGTTCGCCCAGTTCAGCAAGCCGCGCTACGCGCGGGAGGACACCGAGTTCTTCGGGCAGCCGATTCGCCGCGGGCAGATGTTGTTGGCGTGCCTCGCGGCCGCGAACGCCGACCCGAGCGTCTTCGACAATCCCGACCGGCTCGACATCCACCGTCAGCCGAACCGCCACGTGGCGTTCGGCGCGGGCATCCACGTGTGCCTGGGGGCCAAGCTGGCCCGCGTCGAAACCGCCATCGCGCTGGAGCGGCTGTTCACGCGCTTTCCGCGGCTGGAGTTGGCGGTTCCGCGTTCGCACATCCGGTACCTGTCTCGCCCCGGCACCCGCGCTCTGGTGGGGCTGCCGGTGAGGTGGTAGTCGATCGATTCAGTTCGCACCCTGCAGGATCAGCTTCAGGATCTTGTACTTCGACTCCGACGCGCTGACCTGGCCGGCGCTGCCGAATCCCGCCTTGTGCATGCGGACGGCGAACTCGCGTTCCTCGGCGGCGGTCTCCAAGCTGCCTTCGATGATGGCGCGCAGCAGGGCCAGCTTGCGCTCGGCGGCATCCAGGTTGATGCGGCGAATCTCTCCACCTGGGCCGGAAGCGTCGATTCCGCCTTCCGCCCTTTTCAAATATGTCAAATATGCCTTGGCCGTCTGCGCGTCGCGGACCGCGTCGATGTACGCGGTGGCCAGCTGGATCAGATCGGTCTGTGTCGTCGTCGCCGGCCACATACCTGTTGGCGGTGCCAAACCCCGCGCGGCATCGGCGGCCGCAACCTGGGCCGGCGCCTTCTTGGGTACCGCGGCCGGCTTGGGATCCGCGCCCGTCTCTCGAACGAGCTGCTTGAGGCGGTCGTACTCGACCCGGGCGTACTCCTGCTCGGCACGGGCTTGATCGAGCGAAGCCTTGATCACCAGGAGTTCTTCCTGCGTCCGCTGATATTGATGCTCGGCGACGGCCGTGCGTGCTTTGGCGGCGTCCAGCCGCGCCTGTGCTGCACGCAGTTCCGACGGCGCCACCAGGTTGGCCTTGGAATCTGCCGACGGCGTGGCGGCCTTCTTGCCATCCGCCGGCGCGGTGTTGCGGACCTGGCCGGGTGTGTTGTCGATCGGATCGGGCGCCTGCCCCGCCGCTTGCGTCCGATACACGATGCCCCCGGCGCCGGACACCAGGCCGATGCTCAGGACCACGGCCATCGCCATCTTGACCTTGCTCAGAAACATGGCTCGCACCACTCCTTCCGTCAGAAGGGCGACGGGAGCGGACACCACCGCCGCCGTCGCCTGGCCGGCCGCGATCAGCATCGCGGCCTTGATCGTGTTCGCCACGAGCGGCGTCAGCGCCGCCGAAGCCGCCGTTTCTTGACCCAGCGCCAGCACGAACGCGCCCGCGGTGAGCGCCAGGCCGCGCCGTTCCAGCCGGCCACGCAGGCGTTCCCGCGCCCGCGCCAGCCGCGACAGCACCGTCCCCCTGGGCAAGTCCAGATGCCGCGCGGCTTCTTCGTTGGTCATGCCTTCGAGGTAACACAACACGAACGGAACGCGCAGCTTCGCCGGCAGGCGATCGACTTCGCGGTCAAGCACTTGCCGCACTTCGGCCCACACCAGCGGATCGACAGCCTCGTCCGGGCTCACACGGGCGCTGGTTTGGTGGACCGATTCCCGCTCGCACAGAGCGCGGCGATCCCTGCTGGTCCGCAGGCGCGTGGCGACCCGGCACGCCACCCGGTGCAGCCAGCCGGCGACCGCCTCGCGCCGGCTGATCCCCGCGGCCTGGCGAACCAGCGCCAGGAACGTTGCCTGGAAGGCGTCCTCGGCGTCTTCGAGCCGCGACAGCAGCCGGCGGCAAGTGTGCAGCACCATGGCGCCGTGCCGCCACACCAGCAGCTCGAAGGCCGCCTGATCGCGCGCCGCCACGAACCGCGCCAGCAATTCGCCGTCGGTCGGGCCGTCCGGACCCTGCGCATCGACGACGCGCCGCACCTGCGTCAGCACTCCGGCCAGGCGTTCCTGAGGCTTGATGTGCATGGGCCTGTTCTCTTCACCATGATAGTGCCCGCGACCGGGTGGATGCTTCCGTGGATTTGGCGAGCGTCGCGGCGTCAGCCCGACGTGGATAGCGGCCCGGCCAACACGTCGGGCGCACGCCGCGACGCGCGCCGGTTCTGCGCCGGCGCATTCATTCAGATGGCGGCCGCTTCCGCTTCTGCAGGCGCCGGCGCCGCGCTCGCCAGTGGAATCGGCCGGCCGACGCGCGTGCGGCGGACGTCGCGGTGCGTCACCGCCGCGCTCAACGTCAGGACCAGGAACAACATGGCGCCGTAGAACGCGTAGGGCTGCAACTGCGAAGCGTTGACGATGTGAATGTAAGTGTCCGCGGTCCAGTGCCGCGCGTCCTTGAGAGCCGGGTTCAGTTGCGGCAGATTGCTGTCGATCAGCCCCGGCATTTCCGGGACGTTGTCGCGGATCGCCTTGTCCACGTCGTGAACCTGGTTCTCGCGGCGCAGGTTTTCCTTGATCACCTTGACGCCGGTGTTGACGTCCACGGCGGCGACCTCGCGGAACGGCGAGTTCCTGACGTAGCTGTGGATGAACCACGGCGCCAGCAGCGTCAGGAGCAACAGCGCCCAGGTGAGCCGGTGCGTGCACGCCTTGCTGGCCAGCGGCAGTTCCTGGACCTTGCGGCCATGGTGCACGATCTCCAGACGCTGCCCCCGCAGCCAGCCGCGGGCCAGCGGCGTGACGAAGAACGTCGCCTGGGCGGCGGGATTGCCGGCATCCAGCGTCTGCTCGCTGGGCAAAACCTGGGCGCCGGCCAGGAGCAGCCGCAGCGTCACGCGCTCGCCGGGCGCGGGCGCCGCGCCGCGCCGCCAGCGCACCACGAACGGATACACGCGCTGCATCTTCATGCGGCGGTAGTACGACACCTCAACGGGCGGCAACGAAGGCTCGCGCGACGACGACGACGATCGGACGGGAGAGGGCATGGCACGATTCCTCGATTCATGGTGCGTCCACAGATTGCACAGATTGTCGCACCAACCCGAAGCGTGAGCGAGGGATTTCGCT
>JAKEET010000047.1 GCA_022616435.1 Gemmataceae bacterium | reverse complement strand
GTCCGTGGCGGCCGTGTTGTTGACCGCCGGTTTCTTGTCGGCCGGTTCCGCGCGTTTGTTCTTCAACGATGAATCGGGGTTGCCGGTCAACGACCATGCCACCAGCCCGCCGACAACAAGCACACCCGCCGCGGCCGCGATCGCGAATGTCAGGCCCGCCTTGGTCGGCGCGGCCGGCTGAGCCTTGGCGCTGGGCTTCTGCTGCTGGGCGAGCCGCGCGTCGTACGCTTTGCGTTTGGCGGGATCGAGCAAGGTGGCGCGGGCCGCCGCGATTTCGTTGAGCAGCCGGATGCACAGCACGGCGTGCGGCCCGATCTGATAGGCGCGGACGTGGGCCGTCTGCCGCACGGCGGCTTCCTCGATCACTTCACGATCCTGCTCGGTGGTGTTGATGCCCAGGAGCCGATAGTGCGTGGGCGGCTGCTCCTCTTTCGAGATTCCCAGCCACTTGTGGTAGGGGTCGAACATGCAGGTTTCGAACGCGAAGTAGTCGTGCGCAATTCCGCTGCACCAACCCGAAGCGTAAGCGAGGGGAACAGTCGAAATCCCTCGCTTACGCTTCGGGTTGGTGCAGGCCCAGGGGCGCGCTGGGTACGTTTGATGGCCGGCAACGTCGAAATCCCTCGCTTACGCTTCGGGTTGGTGCGGCGGAATTGCGCACGGTCATTTGGCTCACGGAAGCTTCTTGATCAGCGCGGCCATGTCGTTGAGCTTCTTGGTGATGTCGGCGCCCTTGGCGGTGGTGAGCTCCTTGCAGCGCTCCGTCAATTCGGCGTAGATCGCCCCGTGGTCGCCGACGGGCTGGGAGGGGTGGACCTCCAGCGTCTCCAGGAGGACGGCGGCTTGCTTGGGCGCGTCAGCCGGATTGCTGCGGTTGTCGTCAAGAAACTCAGTCACCAGCTGCTTGATGCCGCGCGCGTAGACAGCGGGGTCCTTCGACTCCGGCGGCGACCCTCCGTGCCGGCTGCAGGCCAGGCCCAGCAACGCCGACGACGCCGCCACACAGATCGCCGGCCAGCAGAATCGTCTCATGCGCCGCTCCTGCGTCGGGAAAGCATTCGACAAAGGGTCTGACCCCTGCGCGTCGCGGCAACGGGCCAGACCCCTTCGGATCGCTTCAACGTCTACCATTCGTTCTGGACTTCGCCGCCGCCGATCGTGAAGGCCTTAAGCCAGGTGTGGGGATTGACGGAGACGGAAACGCCGCGCACGCTGCCGTCGATGAGCGCGACATTGACGCCGCTGGAATGGAAGCTGCGGGCGGCGTGGGCGCCGTCGCTGTCTTCGCAGGTGTAGTACGGGTCGCTCAGGCCGTTGGGGCAATGGGGCGTCCAGTCTTTGCAGCCGCCAACACGCGCATCGCAGTTGGGTGTTTGGATATTCGTGAAGGATGGGAGCGCGTTGGCCGCCCAGTTGTTGCCGGCGTTGTCGTTGTACGCGGTGCTGTAGGCCGCGGCGGCGTAGCCCCAGCACCCCCACGTGCCGTCACCCGTGCTGGGGTAGGTGACGATCTCGGTGACGGCCACCGTGTTGGAGGTGCCGTCACGCACGTCGGCCATGGTGGCCTGGAACGCCTGACGCAGGTGGACCAGTCCCAGGCGATGGCGGTTGTTGAAGACATTGTTGTTGCGAGCCCGGCCGGTGCCGCCGTTGATGCCGTAGTTACCGCGCGCCATGTTGAAGGCAATGCCGTTGGCGCCGGCCAGGTTCGGCCGCCGGGTGTCGCTCGGACAAATGAAGACATTCAGCGGCTGGCTCGTCGCCGCGGCGTTGTTGAATTGACCCGCGGTCAGATTGTAAACCCTGTGAATGCTCGTCTGCTCGATGTACGGCAAGATGTGCACGACCCAGGTGGCGCCCCAACGGGCATCCCGGACATTGTTCGTGTTCACCCCGGGAAGGGGCGTGGCGGCGGGCGGGAACTTCTTGTGGGTGTCATGGTGGTTTTGCAGGGCCAGGGCGATCTGCTTGAGATTGTTGGTGCAATGCGTCCGCGCCGCGGCCTCCCGGACCTTTTGCACGGCCGGGACCAGCAACGCAATCAAGATGGCAATGATGGCGATCACCACCAGCAATTCGATGAGCGTGAACCCGGCACGCCGGGCGACTCGACTGAATCGGCAGCGCATAAAGACCTCCACGTTTGGGACTGATTAGAGAAGAATGAACTGTCCATTAAGATGTTGATCGCAATGCTCGATGCTGTCAAGCCAAAAATGCCGGCTACCTGTCCCAGGTGTGCAATCCAGGGCCGCCACGATCACTCCCCCATCGCGTGGCCAACCCCACCTTCTCCGCGACCCGCTGCGTGCGCCGCGGTTGGTCCTGGGCATGCATGCTCACGGTTGCGGCGCTCTGGCCTTGGCCGTCAATCGTTTGATGTAGTTCACTTCTTCCACGCGATACGGCGAGCCGTCCTGGCGAAAGATCTCGTGGAACCACAACGCCGGCTCGGCGTCGTACCGTTTCTGCCACGAATCCCACGGATACTGGGTCTGCGTCTTGCCGGCGACGAAGCCCCAGTTGTAGGCGCCGACCTTCTCTTGCTGCATGTGACCGAGGTGCGGATCGAACGTGCTGCGGTTGGGCCGCGCCATGTACTCGGTGCACAGGATTGGCCGCTGGAACTTCCTCAGCGCGCCGATGCGCCGCTGCAGCGCCTTCAAGTCGCCGTACTCGTGGAAGCTGATGACGTCCGAGTTCTCGAACATGAAGCGATTGACGGGCGCCATCTTCTCCAGGCTCGTCCAGTCGCCATGCCACGGGGCCGATGTCAGCGGCTGGTCCGGGTTCACTTCCCGCGCCCACGCGAACACCTTCCGCAGCAGCAATAACGCCAGCTTCGGCTTGTCCGGCGGCTCGAGCTTGCCGTACGAGTTGCCGTTGGTGTTGTCCGGTTCGTTGATCAGGTCCCAGCCGTGGATGCGCTGGTCGTTCTTGAAGTGCCGGAGCACGCCCTGGACATATCCCTTCAGCTCGTCGTGGCGCTTTGGATCTTTGAAGATATCGGCGCCGGGCGATTGCACCCAGCCCGAGTTGTGGACGTGCGGCTTCGGGGCGCGCTGCGGACCCAGCTTGGGATGCGGGTCCCAGACGCTGTCGAGCAGGACGAACAAGACGCCGATCTTGTGCCGCTCGGCGGTGTCGAGGAATTGCTCCATCCGTTTCAAGAAGCCGTCCTTGTCCTGCTTCCACAAGAGATCGTGGAGAAAGACGCGGACGCTGGTGAAGCCGAGGTCCTGGGCCCAGCCGAGCTCGCGGTCGATGGTCTTCTGGTCGAACGTGTCCGCCTGCCACATCTCGAGCTGGTTGATCGCGCTGCTGGGGATGAAATTGCAGCCGACCAGCCACGGCCGGTCGCGCTGCCAGGCACGGGCGCGCTCCTCCGGCCAGCGGCCGGCCAGTTGTTCTTGGCCGGTCGCCAGCGGCGCCAGCGGGCCCAGCAGAACCATGACGAGCAGAGGCAACGTTTGGCGCACCATGACGCACCTCGATAGCAAGGATGTGACAGCAACGGCGTGGTGATTGTAGCACCCACCTCCGTCCCTGTCCGTTGCGTATAATCCACGGGGGGCAATTCTCGGAACACCACCGGAGCTTTCGCGGGAGGTCTCGTATGAACTACCAAGCAACCATGACGCCCACCGCCGACCGCGCCAGGGGCCGCGGCTTCATCTGGGCGGGCATCGGCGCGTGCGTGCTCGCCATCGGATTGGTCGTCGCCCAATACGCGCTCCAGCATTTCGTGGTCCCGTGGTACCTGCCTGCCTTGACCACGCTCGGCGCCCTGATGCTGCTGGTCGCCGTCGGCAAGCGCGGCAGCGTCACGCGGTTCATCTTGCTCGTGCTGATGGTCGCGCTGGCCGGATTCCAGTGGTATTTTCTCATCGTGCTCAGCAGGTTGCCGGACTACGAGGGACCGGCGCGCGTGGCCCAGCGGATCCCCGCGTTTCAGACCACCCGCGCCGACGGCCAATCGTTTTCGGACGCGGACCTTGCCGACGGCACGCCGACGGTGCTGACCTTCTTTCGCGGCCGGTGGTGAGGGCTTTGCATGATCGAGCTGGGTCAGCTCGAAGGCAAGCACCAGGAATTCGCCAAGCGGAAGACGCGGGTCGTGGTGGCGTCCATCGAAGATCAAGAGACGGCGGCCAAGACGCAGGCCGACTTTCCCCACCTGGTCGTGATCGCCGACGCCGGCCGCAAGCTCACCGAGGCCCTGGCCGTGCTCCATCCCGGATCGCACCACGACGGCGGCGACACCAGCGCGCCCACCACGCTGCTGATCGACGGCGCGGGCACGGTCCGCTGGATTTACCGGCCGAGCCGGTTCCTGGTCCGGCTAGCGCCGGCGGAAGTGCTGGCGGCGGTGGATGAGAAGCTGGGGCGGGAGTGACGCAATAGGCAGGCATGGCAAACAGCAAGTCGCGCGCTCGGGGCACATGGTAGGCTACACCCCATCGTGCCGTGGTCGTGAACGACGACCGCGTGCTTGACCGTTATTCGGTTTCTTGCTGCAGCGGCAATCATTGGTCATCACTCCGCATACACATCCTGAGCGATCGTCCAGGAAGACTTCGGCAAGCTCGTGCGCAGCCGTCGAATGGCGTCTTCTGCGTCTTCTTTTCGGGCGTAACGAAGGTGTCCGTATTTCTTTGCCGAGCCGACACCTAGGACTGACCGTTTTTCTTCTTCACTGATTGCTCGTCCATAGTCCTCGATGGAGTATCCGTCCCGCCGCGAGAGGATCGGCTCGACCGTCCAAGGCAAAAGGCCAAGCGCCAGTGCTTCCGGACCGGTCAGGCCAGATGCAATGGTGATCTGGTCGGCAAAGTCCTTGCCTTCGGCCTGTTTGTAGGCTTCAAGAATCACGTCCGTCCGTTCCTCCTCGCGAAGCTTTTTCCACTGGTCCCAAATCACACGCACGTGGCGGGATCGGGTGGAGCTTACTTCCTCTTCAAGAATCAATGGTTGGGGGCCAGGGCTTGGACTCTTCAACTCCTGCGTCAAGCGCCGAACAAAACCTTCAAACCTTGGAGAGCGCGGAGTCTGCTGAACGACGATGCGGGGCATAACAATCTCCTACAGGAATCGGAATTGGCCGACCAACCACGTCGTCGCCTGCTCGCAAACACGCACCTCTCCTCGGAATGGACGAAGATCATGATATCGCAAGGTTTCGCTCCAATGGAGCGCCAAACGGGAAACCTGCGCGTTGAGACTCCGCGAGAAGCTCCTCGCAAAGGGAGTGCCCACACGCTGGCGCTCTTCCGTCAGCAGATCCTTCCAGCCGGGCAAGTAATGAAGATTTCCGGGCCATGCACATTTCAGAAGCTGGGTTGCATGCTGTTTGGCTTGTCGCATGTCATCGACTGTGATCGTTTGAATTGGCGACCACCCTTTCAGCCGAAAGTACGCCGCTTTCAGCAGCATTTCAACGCAGTATCCCCAAAGATAGATGCCTGCCAGTCGGCGGTCGTTGATCACCAATAGGCGGCCTTCACGAAAACGGGCAAGCGCTGACAAACGTAGGTTCTGGATGGAATGCGCCCGGCCCTGAATACGTTGTGCCAGCGGCATGGCGACGACCTCAAACTTCGATTCGCCGACACTACTTCCCCAGCGCCGCCTGCGCCGCCGCCAACCGCGCGATCGGCACCCGGAACGGACTGCAGCTCACGTAGTCCATGCCGACCTTGTGGCAGAAATGCACGCTGTCCGGGTCGCCGCCGTGCTCGCCGCAGATGCCGACCTTGAGGTGCTGGCCGTGCCTGGCTTGCCGGCTGTCGCGGCCTTTCTTGACGCCCATCTCGATCAACTGGCCGACGCCGCCCACGTCGATCGATTGGAACGGATCGACCGGCAGGATCTTCTCCTTGATGTACGTGGGCATGAAGCCCTTGATGTCGTCGCGGCTGAAGCCGAAGGTCATCTGCGTCAGATCGTTGGTGCCGAACGAGAAGAACTCGGCTTCCTCGGCGATCTTGTCCGCGGTCAGGGCGGCCCGCGGCAGCTCGATCATCGTGCCGATCTGGTACTCGACCTTGACGCCGGCTTTCTTCATGCATTCGTCGGCCACGGCGATCGCCCGCTTCTTGAGGATGGTGAGCTCCTCGACCACGCCGACGAGCGGGATCATGATCTCGGGGAGCACTTCCTTGCCCTGCTTCTTGACTTCGATGGCCGCCTCGATGATGGCCCGCACCTGCATGTCGCCGATCTCCGGGTACACGACGGGCAGGCGGCAGCCGCGGAAGCCCATCATCGGGTTGAACTCGTGCAGCTCATCGACGCGTTCTTTGATTCTTGCGACCGGGAGGCCCAGACTGCTGGCCACTTCCTCTTGTCCCTTGGCATCGTGCGGCAGGAACTCGTGCAGCGGCGGATCGAGCAGCCGGATGGTCACCGGCAGGCCGGCCATGGCCTGGAAGATGCCCACGAAGTCCGCCTTCTGGAACGGCAACAACTTCGCCAGCGCCTTGGCCCGCGCCGTGTCGGTGTCGGCCAGGATCATCTCGCGCATGGCGGTGATTCGGTCTTCGCCAAAGAACATGTGTTCGGTCCGGCACAGGCCGATGCCCTCGGCCCCGAACTCGCGAGCCTTGGCGGCGTCGACCGGCGCGTCGGCGTTCGTGCGGATCTTCAGCTTGCGGACCTTGTCCGCCCAGCTCATCAAGGTCGCGAAGTCGCCGGTCATCGTCGGCGCCACCGTGGGCACCTTGCCGATCATGACGTCGCCGGTGGTGCCGTTGATCGTCAGGAAGTCGCCGGCCTTCACCGTCTGCCCGGCGACGCTGATCGTGCCCTTGGCCTCGTCGATCTTCACGGCCTCGCAACCGACGACGCATGGCTTGCCCCAGCCGCGGGCCACGACGGCGGCGTGGCTGGCCTTGCCGCCGGTGCTGGTGAGGATGCCCCTGGCCAGGTGCATGCCGGCCACGTCTTCCGGGCTGGTTTCCTTGCGCACCAAGAGGATCGGATCGTTGGGATGCTTGTGGGCGTGATCGACCGCGGCCTCGGCCGACAGCACCACCATGCCGCACGCGGCGCCGGGACTGGCCGCGATGCCTTGCGCGACCGGCTTGACATTGGCCTTCGGGTCGAGCTGCGGCAACAGCAGGTGATTCAAGCTGTCCGGGTTGACGCGCTTCACCGCGGTGGTCTCGTCGATCAGCTTCTCGCGCACCAGCTCCACGGCAATGCGGACGGCCGCGGTGCCGGTGCGCTTGCCGGTCCGGGTCTGCAGCATGTACAGCGTGCCTTCCTGCACGGTGAACTCGATGTCCTGCATCTCCTTGTAATGTTTCTCGAGGTTTTGACGGATGTCACAGAGCTGCTTGTACACCTGCGGATTGTGCTTGCCGAGCTCGTCGATGTGCTCCGGCGTGCGGATGCCGGCCACCACGTCCTCGCCCTGGGCGTTGATCAGGTAGTCGCCGTAAAACAGGTTCTCGCCGGTGTTCGGATCGCGCGTGAAGGCGACGCCCGTGCCCGACGTGTTCCCCATGTTGCCGAACACCATCGCCTGCACGTTGACGGCCGTGCCCTTGAGGCCGGTGATGCGCTCGATGCGGCGGTACTCGACGGCCTTGTTGCCGTTCCAGGAGTTGAAGACGGCGTTGATGGCGAGCATGAGCTGCTTTTTCGGGTCCTGCGGGAAGTCGTCGCCGACGTGTTTCTTGTAGACCGCCTTGTACCGCTTCACGAGCTCCTTGAGATCATCGACGGTCAGCTCGGTGTCGAGCTTGACTTTCTTCTCCGCTTTCAGCCTGGCGATCTCGTGCTCGAAGTGCTCGTGCTCGACGTCCATCGCGGTCGAGCCGAACATGTCGATGACGCGGCGGTAGCTGTCGTAGGCGAAGCGGGCGTTGCCGGTCTTCTTGGCCAGGCCTTCAACGCTCTGGTCGGTGAGGCCGAGGTTGAGGATGGTGTTCATCATGCCCGGCATCGACAGGGCGGCGCCGGAGCGGACCGACACGAGCAGCGGGTCGGCGGGGTCGCCGAACTTCTTGCCGGCCAGGCCTTCCATCCTGGCCAGGGCTTCGTTGATCTCTGGGATGGCGGCTTCGGGGATCTTCTTGCCGCTTTCGTAGTAGGCCGCGCAGACTTCGGTGGTGATGGTGAACCCCGGCGGCACCGGAATGCCGATCAGGCACATCTCGGCGAGGTTGGCCCCCTTGCCGCCGAGCAGCTCTTTCATCTTGCCGTTGCCGTCCGCCGTCTTGCCGCCGAAGGAGTATACGTGCTTGGTCATGGGGGCTCCTGTCTTGTAGGTCAGGACTCCGCTCCTGACCGATTTTGCGGATCAGGAACGTGCGGGTCAGGAGCGGAGTCCTGACCTACGACCAAAAAGAAAGCTCCGCGGGCAGCCGGAGAGGCCACGCATCGGAGCGCGTGTCATTGGCGATAAGTTTATGGAAGGGAAGGGGAAGCGGCCAAGGAGCGAGCATTACGTGGGATAGAACTCCGATTCGGTCCGATTCCCGCGTTGCGGATCACGTCAGCGTCTTGACTTCCCGTTGCAGACGTTGGCCGAGCCGATCCTTTTCGGTCTCCAGGTCGAAACGTGTTTGCAGATTCAACCAGAAGCGCTCGGAGGTTCCGAAATAGCGCGCCAGGCGCAGTGCCGTGTCGGCGCTGACGGCCCTACTTCTCAAAAAACCCACCCCGGTCCGGCTCCTCGCGCGGGCGTACCGCGGGTGGAGCGTCGTCGGCCTCGGGACGTGGTCTAGGACTTCGCGGCGGCGGGGAGGAATCGTCCGGCGCCGACCGCATCGACCGCGGCGCCGGCCGGGCCATGAGCGTTGGCTCCTCCATCGGCTCCGGTGCTCGCCGGAAAAACCACGGCACGAAGAACAAGGCCATCAGCAACGCTCCACCGCTGAGCAGACCTGCCCCGAGGGAGATGAAGAACTCGCCGGGCGGCCCGCGCATCTCCCAGATCTCCGGCCGGCCGGCAGTGGTGATGCCGAAGACCAGCAAACCGACTCCGACTCCGACCACCACGCTGATCAGGAGCTTGATGATCCCGGAGCCGAAGGCGAGCACGATGCGCGTGAAGTCGTTCATGCGTTGCTAGCCCTCCGCCCACGTCAGCACCACCTTGCCGCAGTCGCCGGTGCGCATCGCCTGGAAGCCCTTCTCGTATTCCGTGAAGGGAAACCGGTGCGTGATCACCGGACCGATGTCGAGGCCCGATTGCAGCATCACGGTCATCTGGTACCAGGTTTCGTACATCTCCCGGCCATAAATCCCCTTGAGGGTCAGCATGTTGAAGATCACGGTGTGCCAATCGATGGCGAACTCCTTTTCCGGGATGCCGAGGATGGCGATCTTGCCGCCGTGGGCCATGTTGGCGAGCATGTCGCGGAAGGCGGCGGCGTTGCCCGACATCTCCAGGCCGACGTCGAAGCCCTCTTTCATGCCGAGCTGCTTCTGCACCTCGCCGAGCGGCGTTTGCCGGGGATCGACGGCCAGGGTGGCCCCCAGTTTCCTGGCGAGGTCCAGCCGATACGGATTCAGATCGGTGACGACCACGTGCCGGGCGCCGGCATGACGCACGACGGCCGCGGCCATGCAGCCGATCGGTCCGGCCCCGGTGATCAGCACGTCCTCGCCGAGGACGTGGAACGACAGGGCCGTGTGCACCGCGTTGCCGAACGGGTCGAAGATCGCCTGGACGTCGCGCATGCCCCCAACCCCCCCTTGCGAAGGGGGGGACGGGGGGGTGTGCGGGTCGTGGACCCAGACGTTGGTCATGGGCAGCGCGATGTACTCGGCAAAGGCTCCGGGGCGATTGACGCCGATCCCCTGGGTGTCCTTGCACAGGTGCCGCCGGCCGGCGAGGCAATTCCGGCAGCGGCCGCAGACGACGTGCCCCTCGCCGCTGACGATGTCGCCGACGTGAAAGTCCTTGACGTTGCTGCCGGTCTCGACGATGCGGCCGACGAACTCGTGGCCGACGACCATCGGCACCGGCACGGTTTTCTGGGCCCAGGCGTCCCAGTTGTAGATGTGCAGATCGGTGCCGCAGATGCCGGTGCGCAGCACCCGGATGAGGACGTCGTTGATGCCGATGGTCGGAACCGGCACGTCATCGAGCCAGAGGCCGGGCTCCGCTTTGCGTTTGACGAGCGCTTGCATGGTGGGTATGGAGTTCCGTTCTTCGATCACGCTGGCAGGCCCTCTATCCCCGAAAGGGCAAGTACACGATGACCTGCTCTGCGATTTCTTGCGCTGGCATATACTCGGTCAGCAGCAGAATGTCATCGATGGCCGAGCCGGTTGCGGCCCAAGCCAGGACTGCTGGATCGGGCATGCCTTGAGGCAGGGCGTCCTGCACGCGCACCAGGTCGATTTCCGGGAGCCGCCGGCGCAGGCCGCGGAATGATCTCGCCATGGACATCGGCGTCACTGGCCAGTCGCAGCATCGGCCTTCTCCCTGGCGCTCCGCCTTGCCAGCAGGTCTTCCCGGCCGACGCGCGGGCGCCCGGCCTCGACAGTGGCGCGCAGGGCGTCGGCTTCCGCGACGCGCCGCTTCAAATAGGCCCGCACTTCGTCGCGGTGCCGGAGGTAGTAGGCGATCACCGCATGGACGTCGGCGAGGTCCAAAGTATCGTAAGCGCGGATCATGTCTTCCGGCGTCATGCCGTTCTCATATTGCTCGACGACCAAGTCGAGACTGATGCGCGTGCCGCCGACGCGAACAGCGCCTCCTTCGTCCACTCGGAGTGGAGGCGGATCGGCGTGAAGAGGAGTCCGCTTGCCGCAATGGTCATCGGTCACCTCAGATGCGCGCTGGTTGCTGACATTCTACACCGGTCTCGGCTCCGCACAGAAGGCGCAATGTCGTAAGAACTGTCACACCACAACCACGGGGTAACCGCTGCGCGCCGATGCCGCCAGCCCGTCCAGCACCTTCAGCGTCTTGACCGCCTCGCTCGGCGGCGGCGTCACCGGCTGGCCGTCCAGGACATAGCGGCCGAAGTTCTCCAGCATCCGTTGAATCTGATCGTAGCCCTCGACGGCGCAAACTTCGGCGTCATAGCTGCCGCCGCGCCGGACTTCGAAGACCGCCCGTCTGGGCGGCAGCCACATGTCGTGAACGTGGACCACGCCCGCGCTGCCGGTGATCTCCAGCCACTGCCGGAAGGGATGCGTGAAGCCGCAATCGAACGTCGCCAGCCGGCCGTCGGCGAACCAGAGCGTGCCGGACATTTCGACGTCGCAGCCGTTTACATAGTGGGCGGCGGCCCAGGCGCGGACCGGCTCGGCCCCCATCGCCCAGCGGATGCCGTAGACGGGATAGCAGCCGACGTCGAGCAAGCTGCCGCCGCCAAGCGGCGCTTGCAGGCGGATGTTGGCCGGATCGAGCGGCTCCATCTGAAACGTGAAGCATCCCGCCACCCGCCGGACGGCGCCGATCTTACCCTCGCTCAGGAACTTCTTCAGCGCCGCCGTCCGCGGATGGTGCGGCCACATGAAGCCGTCCATGAGACAGATCTTCCGCGCCGCGCAAAAGGCGACCAGCTCCTGGGCCTCGGCGGCGGTGGGCGTCAGCGGCTTTTCGCACAGGACATGCTTGCCGCGCTCCGCCGCCTTGCGCGTCCATTCCGCGTGCAGCGTGTTGGGCAGCGGGTTGTAAACGGCGTCGATGTTCGGGTCGTCGAGCAACGCCTCATAGCTGCCGTAGGCCTGCGGAATGCCGGCCGCCTTCGCCGCGGCCTGGGCCTTGTCGAGCGCGCGGCTGGCGATCCCGCGCAGCTCGGCATTGGCGGCCTTCGCGAAACCCGGAAGCAACCGTTGATTGATGCCGGCGACCCCCAGAATCCCCCAGCGAAGTTTTGTGGTAGTCATTGGTCATTGGTCATTGGTCATTGGTCATTAGTCATTAGTCACTGGTCATTGGTCATTCGTCATTAGTCACTGGTCATTGGTCATTCGTCATTAGTCACTGGTCATTGGTCATTCGTCAATGGTCAATGACCTCAGGCCTCCGCGGCGGCGGCCGGACTCCCAGATACTGTACAATGACCGCTGACGAATGACTAATGACCAGTGACTAATGACTAATGACTAATGACCAATGACCTATCCGCATCGCATTCGGCTGCGCGGACCGTGGGAGTGCGAGCCGCTCGAAGCGCTGGGCGGCGGGGTGCTGCCGGCGCCGCGGCGCGTGACCCTGCCGGGATCGTGGGGCGACTTGGGCCTTCCCGGGTTCGCGGGCCGCGTGCGGTTCGTCCGCAAGTTCGGCTATCCGGGGCGGATCGACGACTATGAGCGCGTGTGGCTGGTCGGCGACGGCATGGAAGGCGTCGCGACGTTGCGCCTCAACGACACCGTGCTGGCGACGGACCAGCGGGCGCCGTTCGCTGTCGAGGTCACCCCGCTGCTGAAGCGCCACAATTGTCTCAAAATCACGGTCAGCGCCGATTCCGACCGGGGCGGCTTGTGGGGCAACGTCGCCCTCGAAATCCGCTGCAGCGCCTACCTTCACGACGTGCACGTCCGGCAGCTGGTAGACGGCAGCCTGGAAGTCACTGGCGCCGTGACCGGAACGTGCGACCAACCCCTGGAACTCTACGGACTCGCGGACCAGGCCCACGCGCACTATCAACAGATCGAACCGCGGCCGGAAGGCGCGCCGTTTCGGATGGTCCTGCCGCCGCGCGATCCGCCCATCCAACTCCTGCGCGTGGATATTGTCCGGGTATCGAAGATCTGGGGAACCTGGGAACACTGCATGCAGTCCGTAGTCAGCAGTCCGTAGTCAGCAGCAACATGATCGCCGCGCGCCCACACGCATTCCAGTCGATGTGAGAAAGCCATGAGAGAATGCTGAGAGCATATTAAATCCGGAACGATTCATCCTTTTCTAATCGCCAATATGCAAGATTAGCGCGTCGAACTTGAAAGACGGGCTGTGCGCCCGTGCGTGATCGCATCGGATCGGAACTGTCGATGGAACCGAATCTCCTCGGAATCGTGTTGCTGGGCTTCGGCGGCGGCGTGATCGGCCTGCTGGGACTCTTTTACGCCCGGGTCAACAGTTCGTGGATCAAGGGCCGGGCGGTCCAGTGCGCGGCCCTGGCGCCGGTCGTGGCCGCCGGCATCGTCGCGTTGACCAGCGACACGCCCGAGCTCGCCTGGCTGCCGTTGGGCCTGGCCGCATTCTGGCTGGTGTTGATCTTCGGCGAGACGCTGCTGGCCGTGCTCCATCGGGTCGTGAGCGTGCTGCGCCGGCCGGCGATTGCGTGGGGCAGCCTCCTGGTCGCCAGTCCGCTCCTGGCCACGGTGTGGTCGTTCCATGCAACTTCGACGCCGGAATACTGGGCGGCGCCGAGCGACCGCGCGGAACTCTGCGACATTCGCAAAACGGCCATCGATCAAGACCTGGTGCGGACCGACGCCGGCCGGGTGGTGGAAGTCAAGGCGCCGGTCCGGGCCGCCACGCCCGACGAAATTGCCGGGGCGAATGCCGAGCCGACACGCGACGCAATCTGCACCGACTCCGCCGGCGTGGACTACAACTGTCACGGCTGGGTGTTCACCGGCGGACGCTTCTGGATCGGGGGAAAACAAGTCGACGGCATCCTCGAGGACAACGGCTACTATCCGGTCGACTGCCCCGAGGCCGGCGACATCATCGTGTATCGCAACAGTCGCCATGAGGTCTTGCACACCGGGCTGGTGCGGGTGGCGGACGATCTTGGCATCCTCATCGAAAGCAAATGGGGGGCGCGCGGCCGCTATGTGCACACGCCGGAAAACCAGGGCTATTCGCTGGAATACACGTACTATCGCAGCGCCCGGCCGGGGCACATCCTGGCCGGCGTCCATTCCATGACCGCTCCGCAGACCGTGTCCACGCCGACCGACTCGTCCAGCGTACGCTGACCACCACGACGACCAAGCAAGCTGCTTTGCCGGCGGCAACTTCCCCCGATTACAATGGCGTCATGTCTTTCGCGCACGTCATCCGTGGGGAGCGGTTCGTCTTCCGCGATCTGCGCGAACTCTTCGCCAAGGCCAATGAAACCAAGTCCGGCGACGCGCTGGCCGGCATCGCCGCCGCTTCCGAACGCGAACGCGTCGCCGCCAAGTTCGCCCTCGCCGACCTGCCGCTCGGCACGATCGTGGGCCAGCCATTGATCGATCCCGACGCCGACGATGTCAGCCGCCTGATCCTCGACACGTTCGATCGCGAACGCTTCCAGCCGCTGCGCAGCTTGACGGTCGGTCAATTGCGCGAGCTGCTGCTCGACGACGCGACCGCTGAACCCGCTCTCCACGACCTGAGCGCGGCCCTGACGCCGGAGCTGGCCGCCGCCGTCGCCAAGCTGATGAGCAACAAGGATCTGGTGCTGGCGGCGAGCAAGGTCCGCAACGTCACGCGCTGCCGCAACACCATGGGCCAGCCCGGCGTGCTCGGCATCCGCGTCCAGCCCAATCACCCGACCGACGACCTGGGCGGGATTCTGCTGGCGACAGCCGATGGCCTGCTCTTCGGCTGCGGCGACGCGGTCGTCGGCGTCAACCCGGCGGCCGAGTCCGTGGATGCGGTCGCGGCCATCCTGCACGGGCTCGATCGGTTGATCGAGTACCTCGGCGTGCCGACCCAGGCTTGCTGTTTGGCCCACATCACCACCCAGCTCGCCTGTCTGGAGCGCGGCGTGCCCATCGATCTGCTCTTTCAATCGATTGCCGGCACGCAGGCGGCCAACGCCAGCTTCGGCATCAGCCTGGCGCAACTGCGCGAGGGGCGTGAGCGCGTCCTGGAACAGCATCGCTGCCGCGACGTCGCCTGGGCCGGCGACCACGTCATGTACTTCGAAACCGGCCAGGGAAGCGCCCTGTCCGCCGAGGCCCATCACGGCGTCGATCAGCTCACGCTGGAAGCCCGCGCCTACGGCGTCGCGCGCACGCTGGGCCCGTTCCTGGTCAACAGCGTCGTCGGCTTCATCGGGCCGGAATACCTGTACGACGAGCGCCAGATCATCCGCGCCGGCCTGGAAGATCATTTCATGGGCAAGCTGCTCGGCCTGCCGATGGGCTGCGACGTCTGCTACACCAACCACGCGGTCGCCGATCAGAACTCGGCGGACAACTTGCTGCTGCTCCTGGCGGCGGCCGGCTGCAACTACTTCATGGGCGTGCCCTGCGCCGACGACGTCATGCTCAACTATCAATCGACCAGCTACCACGACGCCGCCGGCGTGCGCAAGCTGTTCGGACTGAAGCCGGCGCCGGAGTTTCACGCGTGGCTGGAGGAACGCGGCATCTTCCGCGACGGCGCGCTGGCCTTGCCGAACGCGCCGGGGCGCGAACGGCTGCTGAGCGAGCTGAAGACGATCCTGTGATGGATGATTTGGTAGATCACAGCTTCGTAGTTGCGAAGCGCAACGAGTCGAAGAAGGCTCGAAAGCCCCTGGCGCATTCGTCCGGCCGCAGGAACTCCCACTTGCCGGGACCGCGTTCGACGAACACGCCGGGGACGTGCGTGTGCCCGTTGAAGCACACCCGGTCGAACTGCGCCCCGAGCTTGCCCATCTTCCGCTCGTTGTAGATGTCCTCCGGGAAGACGTATTCGTTCAGGTGGTTGCGGGGCGACCCATGTACATACAACACCTCCCCGTCGCGGTGGCTGGGAGTCAGCCCGGCCAAATACTTGATGCGACGCTCCCGTACCAAGGCATCCTCGACCGAGGATTCGAGCAGGCTCCTCGTCCAAATAATGCTCTGCTCGGCACTGGGTCAAAACCCATCCGGGGGAAACAAGATGCCCTGGTCATTGTTTCCGAGCAACACTACCGTCATGCCCATCGCGAGATCGAGACACTCGATGGGGTTGGGGCCGTAGCCCGGTCGTGTCCCCGAGGTTATAGACGCCGGTAACGCGCTGGTCGGTCGCGTCGGCGAGCACAGCCTGGAAGGGCTTCAAGGTTGCCGTGAGCATCGCTGAAAATCGCCTTCACCAGAATGCCCTCCTGCGACGATCGAACCGCCTAAAAAAGTAGAATGTCCCCTTTTGCCCTCCCTTTTGCCCTCTCCAGGCTCGAGCAACTGCCCTCTCCCACTCGTCTGTGTCGGGCAGGTAGAAGACGAGCAGGTTGTCCTCAGTCGGGGCGCGGCCGACCTTGTGCCCGGCCTTGCGGG
>JAKEET010000046.1 GCA_022616435.1 Gemmataceae bacterium | reverse complement strand
CGCTGCGTCGCCAATTGCTGCGTCAAGACAACGTTGGAACCGGTGGTCGCGGCGCCGACCAGGAGCGTGTAGCCGCCGGAGACAACGGCAACCTTCTGCGTAAACACCGCATCGTCGGCGGCGTCGAGCGGGTTGTTGACCGTGAGCTTGGTCGGATCGCTGACAAACGGCGTGCCGGCGCCGGTCGGCGCGCTGCTGAGCACGCTGCCGTCGCGGTCGGTGACGGACAGGAGCTGGATCGGGAAGGCGCCTTCGGGGCGGTAGATGTGCAGCACGTGCGTGCCGCTGGTGACCGTGAGGTCTTCTTCCGTGCCGTCGCCCCAGTTGACGCGGAACGTGAACGGCGCGGCCTGATCGGCGGGCGACGCGTCCACCGCCGTCAGTTCGAACAGCATCGCCTGCCCGCGGACGGATAGCACCCGGCCAAGGGCGTCGTGGGTGACAGGCAGCTCACTCCCGTCTTCGGCATGGCCGGGCACCACGGAGATGTTGGCCTCGGTCGGCGCCTCGCGCACATCAAGGTTGCCGGAGAATTCGGAAGTGCCGGACCCGGCAACCGTGGCGGTGGCGGTCAGGACGGTGTCATCGACGACGTTGACGGGAGCGATCAGCGTGAATATGTAGCTGCCCGCGGCGGCGTCCAGATCGTCGAGCGACCCTTCGACGAAGCTGAACAGGTAAGTCTGGCCTTCGCCAAAGCCGGTCGGATCGGGATCGGCGATGTAGAAGTCGATGGCAGCGCCGGCCGGCGCGGCGCCGGTGAGGGTGAGCACGCCGCCGAACATGTAGGCCGTGGCCTGGACGGGGAAGTTGATGAGATTGTTTCCGCCGTTCAGCAGGTCGATGCCGAGGCCGCCGTTGGCGAAAATAGAGTTCCCGCGCACAACGTTGCCGGACGTGCCAGCGTCGCTGATGGCGACGCCGGCGAGTCCGTTGCCAGAGATCACATTCCCGGCGTTCGCCGCCAAATCGCCGATGACGTTGTTGGCCGCACCCGAATCGATGGTCACGCCGTTGAGCCCGGCGCCCAACGCCGTCGTGCCGGCGGCATTGAGCCCGATGATGTTGCCCAGCACCTGATTGCCCTCGACACCGACGCCGCGGAGAAAGACCCCGTTTGACGTGGTGTCGGTACTGATGACGTTGCCTTCGCCCGGCCCCGTGCCGCCGATGAAGTTGTTCGTCACCGTGCCGCCGGCGGCGACAAGCACAATAAGCCCGCTTCCGGAGCCCGGCATGCTCACGGCGGAATTCCCGGTCCAGTCGGTGCCGATGTAATTGCCGATGACGCGATTGCCGCTGCTTACCGCACTGGTGGAGCTAATGCTGACCTGGGTATGGCTGCCGGTGGCGGCGTTCAAATAGAGGTTGCCGCTGATGACGTTCCGTTCGCCGGGGGCATCGCCGCCGATCACGTTGTTCGAGCTGTGATGTACGGTGATGCCGAGATTCATGTTCGGCATAGCCGTGCTGCCGTCGGCCGCCACGCCGATGTAGTTGCCGCTGACGGTGTTGGCGTTGGCTTCGTTCAGGTTGACGCCGCTGTCGGTGTTGCCGCTGATGACATTGCCTTCGCCGGCAGTGTCGCCGCCGATCGTGTTGCCGGTTGGGCCGACGAACAGCCGCACGCCGTAGGCGGCGTTGCCCAACGGGAGCATGCCAGTCTTGTCGGTGCCGATGTAGTTGCCGCTGACGACGTTCCCGGTCGTGCCGGCACCGTCCAGGGAGACACCGGCGTAGCCGTTGCCGCTGATGATGTTGCGGGCTGCCGGCGTATTCCCGCCGATAAGATTGTTGCTTGCGCCGTTCACCGGGCCGAAGATATCTCTTGTGCCTACATGGATGCCAGCGAGCGCGTTGCCCAGCGGGGCCGTTCCATCCTTGTCGGTGCCAATGTAATTGCCGGCGACGACATTGTCGCTGGTGCCGCTATCGACGATCTCGATGCCGTGGCCGTCATTGCCGCTAATGACGTTGCCAGCGCCGCCCCCGCCGATGGTATTGTGATTGGCTCCCGAATTGATCGTGATGCCGTTGCCGCTGTTGGGGAGCGCGGCCGTGCCAGCGACATCCGTGCCGATGTAGTTCCCCTGCACGGCATTGTGTGTCGCTGCTGATCCGTTGATCTCCACGCCATCGCCGGAGTTGCCCGCGATGACGTTGCGAGCCGCCGTGGTCAGGCCGCCAATGGTGTTGCCGGAGCCGGCAACGAAAATCCCGTCGGCGAGATTCGCGATGGCGCCTGAGCCCGAAGTCGTCGTGCCGATGAAGTTACCGACAACCGTGTTGTTCGGGGCGATGGCGGCGAGGTGTACGCCACTGCCCAAGTTGCCCGAGATCAGGTTCCCCTCGATGCGCGCACGCACTCCGGCGCCGACGAAGATGCCGTTCAGTGAGTTGAACAGAGCCGCGGTTCCCGACGCATTGGTCCCAATGAAGTTGCCGACGACCTGGTTGTCATGAGCGAAGATGCCGCCGATGCCGATGCCGTCGCGATTGTTGCCTGAGATGAGATTGCCGGCGCCTGGCGCTGTGCCGCCGATGAGGTTGTCGCCGCCTTCACCGATGTTGACGCCGAAACTGCCGTTGGGCAGGCGCGCCGTGCCCGCGGCATTGGTGCCGACATAGTTGCCCTGGACCAGGTTGTGGTGGGCCGCGGTCGTGCCCAGCGAAATGCCTTCACGCAAATTGCCGGAGACGACGTTGCGAGCCGCCGCGGTCGTGCCGCCGATCGTGTTGGAGGCTCCCTGGACGACAATGCCGATCCCGCCGGCGCCGGCGCCGTTGCCCAGGGCGCTCGTGCCGGCCGCGTTCGTGCCGACGTAGTTGCCCTGGATCACATTGTTGCTGCCGCTGACGAACATGCCGTGCCCGAGGAAGCGGTTGATGATCAAGCCCTGGATCGTGCTGCCGGACGCCGACACCGTCAAACCGTTCACCAGCGTCCCGGCGCTGGCGCCGTTCAGTTCGATGAGGAGCACGGCGTTGCCGCCGACGTTCAGCGTGTTCGGGCTCGCGCCTGGTTGGCTGTAGCCGTCGATGACCAAGGCCTCGGTGATCGTCGGCAGGGCCGACAGGACACTGATCGTGTGCACGCCGGCGCCGGCGATATTGAATGTGATCGTGTCGAGCCCGTCGAGCGCGTTGGCGTGCACGATGATGTCGCGCAGCGTGCCCGGCCCGGAATCGGCCGTACTCGTCACCACGAAGTCGGTGGCGATCACAGCGGCCGAGAATTCGGAGGTGTTGCCCGCGGGATCGGTCGCCGTCGCGGTGATGGCTTCGCCGACCGTCGTCGCCGAAGGCAGGACCAGGTCGAAGTCGGCGTTGCCGCTGCCGTCGGTGGTGACCGTGGTCGAGCCGAGATAGCGCTGGCCTTCGCCAAAGCCGCTGGGATCGGCGGCGGCGCTGGCGTAGAAGTCGATGGTGAACTGCGTGTTGGCCGTGCTGTTGAGCGTGCCGGCCACGTGCGTGCTGGCGCCGACGGAGGCGCCGGCGAGCACCGGGAAGTTCTGCAGGTTGTTGGGGCCGCTGTCGCCGTCGCCGGCATCGTTGGCGGTGACGCCGTCGTCGGCAAGATCGATGCCCAGGCCGTCGTTGCTGTGGATCGAGTTGCCCCGGATACGATTGCCCAGGCCGCCCGTGGACACCGAGACGCCGGCGCCGGCGTTGTAGGCGATCGTGTTGGCCTCACCCGCGGCAACGCCGCCGATGAGGTTGCCGAAGGCGCCCGCGACGATCGCAATGCCGTCGCCCGCGTTGCCGAGGTCGCCGTCGCCGGCGGCGTTGGTGCCGATCAAGTTGCCCTGGATCGTGTTGCTGTCGGTGCCGGCATCGGAAACATAGATGCCGTACTGATTGCCGGAGACGACGTTGCCCGCGCCCCCCGCCGTGCCGGCGATCGTGTTGCCATGCGCGCCGCCGCCGATGAAGACGCCATAAGTGCCATTGCCCAGCGCCTGGTCGCCGTCGAGCATCGTGCCGATGTAGTTGCCGGCGATGATGTTGGCTGTGGATAGGCTGCCGTCGATGCTCACGCCGATGACGTTGCCCGAAATGATGTTGCGGGCCGCGGCGGCCGTGCCGCCGACAGTGTTGTTGGACGCCTGGGCTAGCCTCACGCCGGCGCTGGTGTTCGGCACAGCGACCGTACCGGTCGGGTCCGTGCCGATCAGGTTGCCTTCGATATGGTTGAACTCGCCCTGGTTGACGTTGACGCCGTGCTGGTTGCCGGACAGGACGTTGCCGATGATCTGATTGTTGTCGGCGGCGACGATGTTGACGCCGTAGGCCTGGTGGAAATGGTTCGTGAGCAGGAGGCCGTCCTTGCTCGTGCCGATGGAATTGCCTTGGACGATGGTTCCATCGGCGCTGCCGTGAACAAGCACGCCGCCGTCCGGGCCCTGGTTGGAGGCGATGACGTTGCCCGCGCCGGCCGCGCTGCCGCCGATGGTATTGCCGGCGGCGTCGACGTCGACGCCCTCGCCGGAGTTGCCCAGGGCAGCCGTGCCGGCGGCGTTGGTCCCGATGTAGTTGCCCTGAATCAGGTTGCCCGTCGAGCCACTGCCGGTAATCCGGATGCCGTCGCCATCGTTGCCGCTGATGACGTTGCCCGTGCCCGCCACTGCGCCGCCGATCGTCGTGTTGGGATTATTTTCAATAAGGATGCCGTCGCCCAGGTTGCCCAGATCCAGGGTCCCAGTACCATCCGTGCCGATGAAATTGCCCTGGATGATGTTGTCAGGCGCTGCCGGGAACGTCTGCTGCACCACCCAGATGCCAGCCCCCGAGTTACCCGAAATCACGTTACGCTCGGCAGCGCTCGTGCCACCGATGGTGTTGTTGTTGGCAGAGTTGCCCAGCGTGATCCCATAGGTGTTGGGCAAGGCCAACGTTCCAGCGGGATTCGTGCCGATCATGTTCCCGGCAATAACGGTTTGCTGGGTCGCCAATCCTTCCAGCAGAATGCCGCCGACGCCGCCCGAGCCGACGATCACGTTGGCCTCGGCCGCGTCAGCCACGCCGTCGGCGTTGGTGCCGATACGCGTGCGAGCGCTGGAAGAGACGTTCACGCCCTCGCCGGAATTGCCGATGCTGGCCGTGCCGGCGGCGTTTAGACCGATCCAGTTGCCGGCGATCACGTTGTCGTTGGACCCGCCGGCGACAAAAATGGCGATGGCGCCGTTGCCGGACACGATGTTTCGTTCGTTGGCGTTGAACGCGTCGTTCGAGCCGTCCGTGCCGATCGTGTTGCTGGCTGCGCCAATGGCAATGCGAATGCCCCGGGCCCCGGCGATCCCGGCGGTCCCCGCGGCATTCAAGCCGACATAGTTGCCGGCCACCGTGTTGTTGTCGGTGCCAGCGCCAATGATGTTGACGTTGGCATTCCCGCCGCTGGCGTTGCCGGAGATGACGTTGCGTTCGGCGAAGTCATTCACGCCGTCGCCGTTGGTGCCGATGCGGTTGGAGGCGGCGCCGCTCTGGATGAGGACGCCGTTGCCGGTGTTTCCCAGGTCGGCCGCGCCGCCGGCGTCGGTGCCAATGAAGTTGCCCTCGATCACGTTCCCAGTCGCGCCGGGGCCGGTCAGGCGAATGCCGTCGCCGCCGAAGCGATTGACGACCAGGCCCTTGATCGTGCTGCCTGCGGAGTCGATCGTCAGACCGCTAACGCCCGCGCCGGCACTCGTCCCGCTCAACTCGATGAGCACAACCGCATCGTTTCCGACCGCCAGGGTATTGGCGCTGGCGCCCGGCTGGCTGTAGCCGTCGATCGTCACCGCGTCGGTGATCGTCGGCAACGCGGAGGTTGGGCTGATCGTTCGCACCCCGCCGCCCGGAATATTGAAGCTGATCGTGTCCAGACCCGGATTGGCGTTGGCGTTCTCGATCGCTTCGCGCAAGGTCAGCACGCCGTCGTTCGCCACCGTGTCGGCCATCGTGTCCACGGTGAAGCGGTGGACGGTCACGACCATCATGTCGGCGTGCGTGCCGCCGTCGTCGTCGGTGACGGTGACGGTAACCGTGTAGACCCCGTCGGCGGCGTAGGTGTGGTTCAGGTCGAAGGTCTTGTCGGGGTTCAGCGCCAGGGGAACGGCATCGGGACTGTCGCCCCAGTTCACCGTGGCAGTCCAGGTGTCGGCGCCGGGGTCCGTGAACGAGCCGGCTGAAGTAAACGCGCCCAGGCTGTTGAGGACGACGTCGGGCCCGGCGTTGACGACCGGGGCGACGTTGTTGACGCCGACCGTCGTCGTGCTCTGGTCGCTCAGGTCGCCGTCGTCCACCGTAACGCTGACCGCGTACGCTGCGTTGTCCGGCAGATTGTCGGTGTATTGATGGGCGGCGGTGAAGGACTGCTTGCCGTCGATCTCGATGATGGCCGCGTTAAAGAGCTGAGCGGCGGCGAACGTTGTCCAGTTGCCCACGCCGCCCTGGTTCATGGCGGCGCCGTCGACGCCCGCGGTGTTGGCCGGCTGTCCGCTCGCCCAGCGCGTGTGATAGACCGGATCGCCGCTGGCCCAGGCGAAGACGCCGCTGGCCGCGGTGTCGCTCATGCCGATCCAGGCGCCGGGGTTGCCGCCGTACTCTTGGCGAATCATCTCGACGGCGAACTGCGATTCGCCGGCACTGTTGATGGCGATCAGGTGCCCGCCCATCCGCTCGGCGTGGCTTGCCGCCTCCTGCCAGGTGATGTTCCCGTCCTTGATCGCGTAGTAGGTGTGGCCCCCATAGGAGTACGGGCCCGACAGGGGGGCCGTCGGTGTTTGCGGCAGCGCCGGCACCGCCACCATGGTCGTGGCGCCGTCGCCCCAGACGATCGTCGCCGTGTGCGGTTCGGAATCGTCGGCCGTCGTGATGGTGGCGGTGAAACGGGTGCCGTCTTGACCGGCGTGGGTGATGGGATCGATCAGGAAATCGATCGGCATGCCTGCGCTGACCGAGACGGTGACGGAGTAGGTGACGCCGACGCCGTCGGTGCCGGCGATGGTTTGATTGTAGACTTCGACTCCGTCCACGAAGATGCGGCCGCGGATGCCGTCGCCGAACGTGCCGGTGTTCTCCTTGGCGAGCAAGCCGGAGAGGGTCACGGTTCCGGTGACGGGGCTGATCCAGCGGCGGGCCGCCCAGTGGATGGGGCCGGTGTCGGTGCCGTTGGGATGGCCGCCGATGTTCCGGAGCAAGGTCCACGGCGGCTGCGTTGGGTTCTCCGACCATTTCCCGTTGGCGTAGTTCATGAGGGTGAAACTGGAGGTGTCGCCCGGGGTGGCGTAGTAGCCGTAGTACCAATTGTGCTGGCCTTGCACGAGCGAGAACTGGCTGATGGAATCGGCGAGCCAGGTCTGCCGGCCGGGATCGACAAAGGAGCCGGTCACGGTGACCATGCCGCCTTCGGAAATGGTCGCGGGGCTCAGGGTCAGGCCAGCGCCGAGCTGGTACAGGAAGGCGGAGCCGGAATTGTTGGGGCCGTCGTCAAGCGGCGCGGCGATCACCAGTCGAGTGTCGGTGGCGGCCAGCGCGGCGCCAAACCGGTCGTTGCCGGGGGCGGGGTTCTCGAAGAGCGCCAGCAATTCGCCGGTGGCAACGTTGAACAGGTGGGCGGCGCCGGCGTCGGTGGCGCCGCGATCGTTGAAGGGTGCGCCGATGAGCACCTTGTCCGCGCCCACCGCGGTCAGCGCCAACCCGAATTGGTCGCCGGCGGTCGGATTGGGATTTTGCAGGGAGCGCAACAGTGTGCCGGTGGCCGCGTCGAAGACATACGCCCAGCCGACGTTCGTGCCGTCCATGTCGGTCAGCGGCGCGCCGACCACGATGTAGTCGCCGACGCCGGCGACCGCTTGCCCGAACTGCTCAAAGTTGTTGTTGTGCGTCTCCAGGGGAATGCCGAACGGGTTGGTCAGCGTGCGGACGAGGCCGCCGCTGCTTGCGTTGTAGACATAGACGGCGCCCATGTTCTCCTTGCCGACGTCGGCAAGCGGCGCGCCGACCAGCACCTGGTTGTTGGCCGCCGCGTCCACGACGAAGCCGAATTGATCGTTGACGCCGGCGGCGTCGACAAATCCGGCTGGGCCGTCGCCGAGCCGGTAGTACGCGACCGGGGCGCCTTCGCCGGATGGGAGGTTCATCACGGTGGCACTGAAGTCGCTGTCGAAGCGGGCGTTCCACAGGGCCGCAATGTCGGCCGGCGACAGTTGCCGGTTGAAGAAGGCCGCCTCGTCGATGGAACCGCCGAGCCGATAGCCGTCGTCATTGGTCCAGCCGCTGATGCGCGCCTCGGCGCCGACGTTGCGCACCAGGTTTGCCGGAGTCGAGCCCACGACCTGGGCCAGGGTCTGCTGGACGCCGTCCACCCAGATCTGATTCGCGCTCAAGTCATCAACGGCGTTGGTGCCGTCGAGGTTCTGGAACACGGCGGTGATCAGGTGCCATTGGTTGTCGCCGACAATCGACGAGCTGAAGCCGTAAATGTTGCCGTTGCCGGTATTGAACCCGAAGAAACCGCCCGAGGCAAACAGATCATAGGAGGTAAAGCCGATCGGCATTTGAGTATTGCCGCCGTTCCACTTCATCCAGAACGACACGGTGTTGTAGCCGCCGCTGGTCTGGTTGAGCTGCGGAATGGTGGCGGCGACCCGGCCGCCGCGGAGCTCGAAGGCGGCGTCGGCGTCGTTGGGCAGCGCTCCCGCGACGCCGCGCGTCAAGGTCCCCCACAGCGTGCCGGTGTTGTTGTTGCCGGAGGAATCGGCCGTGGTGATCACGCTCTTCTTCAAGACCTGCAAGAGCCCCAGCGTGCCGCCGTCGAACAGGTACGCGGCGCCGGCGTCGGCCACGGCGCCGTTGTCGGCCAGGTGGGCGCCGACCACGAAATTGGCGCCCACGGCGGCAATGGAAATGCCGAATTGATCGTTCACCGCCGGGAACGGGTTGGCGATCCGCGTCAGCGTGCCGGCGTCCGGATCGTACAGGTAGACGGCGCCGGCATCGGTCGCGCCGGTGTCGTCCAGGTTAGCGCCGATCAGCAGCTTGTCGCCGAAGGCGGCCAGCGCGATTCCGAACTGATCACTGGCAACCAGGCCGTAGCCGCTGGCGAAGCTGTCCTTGCGGATCACCGTGCCCGTGGCCGCGCCCGTGGCGGCGTCGTACGCATAGACCGCCCCGGCGTCGGCGATCCCGCCCGTGTCGTCCAAATGCGCACCAACGTATAGCGTGTTGCCGACGATGGCGGCCGCCGTCCCGAATTGATCGCCGCCAACCGGCGTGGTTTTCTGAACGGCCGTGGGGCCGCTGGTCGTGACGGCGAATGCCGGCGCGACTTCGCGCACCGTGACAGCTGCGCTGGCGGCGTCGTCCAGCGAATCGAGCCCGTCGTCATCGGCCAGCGTCACGTCGACCGTGAAATTGCCGTCGTTCTTGTACTGATGCGTGAGCGTGAAGGTCTTTTCGGGCCCCACTTCGATGACCGAGACCCGCGAGGAAGTGCGGCCTTCCGCGTCGTCCCAGAAACCGGGGGCATTCGCCGGGACGCCGAAATTGATGTAGGCGTGGTCCTGGAAGAAGCCGGAATTGTTGGGCTCGCCGGGCGTCAAGAAATTGGCAAACGTGATCGGCTCGCCGGTGACCCAGCGCCACACGCCCTCGTTGTCGGCGTCGGTCATGCCGAGCCAGGCCTGCGCCGTGCCGATTTTCTCCAGGATCAGATCGCGGACGAAGTCGTTCTCGGCCCGGCTGCCGATGGTCACCAGATGGCCGCCCATGAGCTGGGCCTGGGCTTCCGCCTGGTACCAGTTGAGGCCGGTGTAGACGAAGTAGTAGGTGTGGTCCTGGAAGGTCACGGGGTCGGAGATGACGACGGTGGGACCGGTCAGCTCGACCGTCTGGATGTCGCCGTCGCCCCAGTCGATCGTCGCGATATGGCCGTCCTGCAGGTCGGCGTCGGTGTAGTTGACGGTCAGCGTGGCGAAGCCGTTTTCGTCGATCTGCGGCGTCAGCGTTGTGGTCGTGATGTCCGGCGCCGCGTTTGCCGTCTTCACCGTGACGTTATGGCCGAATTCCGAGGTGGCGCCCACGAAGGTCGCCGTGGCCGAGAGCTGGTCGCTCACGGCAACGCCGGCGGCCAGGTCGGTCAGCGGGATGACCAGGGTGAACGTGGTGGTCGTATCGCTGCCGAGCGTGGCTGAGCTGTAACTGCCGGTCGGGAGGCTTCCCGGCGTCGCGGTCTCGACCCACGCCGGCAAGCCCATGGATCCGCTGATGAGATCGCCGTCGTTGCCGTTGGCGGCATCGGCGGCGGCGAGGCCTGTCCCCTCGTCGAAGGTGTGGTACGCAACGAGATTCGCTTCGCTGGCTGGCACGAGCTGCTGATTCATCCCCGCCTGAATCTGGCCTTGCGTGCGCGCGCTGTTCCAGATGCGCACATCATCCATCAGGCCGGCGTAGTAGCCGTCCACGACCCAGTTGCTGCGGCCAATGAAGTTCTGGGTGCGCGTGACGTTGCGCGGCACACCCAGCGTGGCGCTCGTTTGCCCGTTGGTCAGGGTCAGCAGGTTGCCGTCTTTGTAGAGCGATACCGCGCCGCTGGGGCTCATCACGACGGCGAAATGCTGCCATTTGTTGAGCTCGATGACGTTGCTGGCGACCGCCTGTCCTGACCACGTGCCGCCGACGTAGACCTCGAACGCCAGGTTGTTGCTCGTGCCTTGCCGGGCGAACAGGATGTTGTCGCCCGCCGGGCCGTTGCCGAAGTCGATGAACCGCTGCCAAGAATAGACCGCCGTCGGGTACGCCCAGACTTCAATCGTCAGGCCGCCGGTGAAGTCGCTGAACTCGGGGGCGGCGGGGAGCTCGACGTAGTCGCCGGCGCCGCGGAACGAGAGCGCACTGTCCGAGCCGGCGAACGGGCCTTCGATCGGCACGGTCCGCGTGGCGAGGTAAGTCTGGCCTTCGCCGAAGCCGCTTGGATCGGGATTGGCAGTGAATAGTTCGATGGTCGAGCCGGGCGTCGCGAAACCGGTCACGGTCAGGTTCGTGCCGTCGGAGCGGGCGCTGGTGATGACCGGGGCGTTCAGCAGGCCGTTGCCGCCGGCATCGGGGTCGCCGGGGTCGTTCGGAGTGCGGAACGGAGCGGTGCCGACGCTGGCGTTGTCGCTGGAGCTCAGGAGGTCGATGCCGATCTGGCCGCTGGCGACGCCGCCCTGTGGGGGAGCCACGCCGTTGTCGAAGATCGAGTTCTGGCTGATCGCGTTGCCCTGGGCGCTGGGGTTGACCTGAATGCCGGCGCCGAAATTGTTGCTGATGACGTTGTGCGACACGAGGCCGCCGCTGCCGAACAACCGGATGCCGTAGGTTTCGGCCCCCGGCCCGCCCGTGACCAGGGCGCCGTTGAATGTGATCGTGTTGTCGGTGATCGTGAGTCCGACAACGCCGGTGCCCGTGGCGTCGATGCCGCCGCCCTGGTTGGCGGCGACCAGGTTGCCGATGATCGTCGTTGCCGTGCCCGGATTGGCGATGCCGTCGAGGTTGGTCGTTTCCAGGGCGTTGGTGCGGATTTCATTCCCCTGGACGAGCCAGTTCGTCGCGTTGCCCATCTGCACGCCATGGCCGGCGCTGAAGCCGATCAAGTTGTTGCGGAGAATGCCAAAGCCCGCCCCGTTGGTGTGAACATTGACGCCGCCGGAGCGCAGGCCCGGTCCGGGATCGCTGAAGCTCGACGCGCTGGCGCCGATGACGTTGTCCTCGATGATCGTACCGGTGACGCCGCTCTGGATGCGGATGTTCGCCTCGTTGCCATTGTTGGACAGATTGCCGAACCCGTAGATCGCCAGGCCGCGGATGGTGACGTTGCCGGCGGCGACGTTCAGGCCGATCGAGACATTGTTGACGTCGACGATCTGGATATCTGGCCGGTCGACCGGATTCAGGATCAGCTCGTCGCCGGTGCCGGCCACGCCGTCGGCGCCGACGCCGACCGTGCCGCCGGCGCCGAGTGTGCCGGTGTTGCGGTCGAACTGCGTGCGGCCGTCGATGGCGACGAATGGCGACGTGATGGCCGGCAGCGCCGTGATGGGGGTGATGGTGAAGACCTTGGTGTCGGGATCGTAGCCGGGGTCGGTGGTCGGAATGTCGAAGCTGATGTCGACCGGCAGGCCGCCCTGGACGGCGTTGGCGTCGAGGATCGCTTGCCGCAGCGAGCCGGGGCCGGCGTCGGCGGTGTTGGTGACGGTGATGGCGACCGAGGTGGGCGCGCTGAAGAGGTAAGCGCCGGAGGTTTCCGTGAGCGGCCGCGAGCCGATGCGGCCATGATTGGCGTTGCCGGAAACGTCGGCGGCCTCGGGGCTGGCGGGCGCATCATTGAGGCGATAGTAGGCAACCGGCGCTTCGCCGAGGACGTCGTCGGCGTAGGTTGCGCTGCCGCCGTTCTTGAGCTTGTTGATGTCGATGGGATTGGTCGGATCATCGGGCGCCCGGTTGAAGAACGCCACTTCATCGATGCTCGAGAAGTCGCCGAGGTAACCATACAGGCGATTCCACGCGTCCGGCGGCCAGCCGCTGATGCGGGCCTGGGTGCCGACGCTGCGGACGATCGGCGTGCCGCGCAGCTGCGTCAGCGCCTGCTCGACGCCGTTGATCCACAGGCGGCACTGAGTCACGCCGCCGCCGTTGTGGAACGCCGCGGTGACATGGACCCAGGTATCTGCCAGGCCAGCGGAGCTGATGCCGTAGATGTCGTCGTTGCCGGTATCGAAGCCGAAAAAGCCGCCCGCAAAGCGCAGGTCGTAGAGGTTGAAGCCAACCGGCATCACGTTTTCCCAGCCATTCCACTTCATCCAGAACGACACGGTGTTGTAACCGCCCGCGGTCGTATTGAGTTGCGGGATGAGCAGATCGACCTGGCCGTTTTCGATCTGGTAGGCCGGATCGGGGGCGCCGGTCAGGGCGCCGGCAGTGCTGGTGATGCCGAAATCCTGGGTCAGGTCGCCGGGCCTTGGGCTGACGGGGGCGAGGCGGGAGTCGGCGGTGACGCTGCCGCCGTCGGTGTTGAAGTTCCAGTAGCCGATGAGGTTCGGCTCATCGCCGACCAGCGCCTGGTTGCGGTCGCTGAAATCGGTGCGGGCAACGCTCCAGATGCGGACTTCGTCGATGCTGCCGGCGAAGAACTCGGGCCGGGGCTCGCGGCCACCGATGTAAAAATCGTTGAGGTTCGTGTCGGCGTCGAAGATATTGCCTGAAGCGGCCAGCTGGTAGCTCTGCACGCCGTTGACCCAGACGCGGATGAAGCTGCCGTCGTAGGTGAGCGCGACGTGGCTCCATTGCGTCAAGGGGACCTGGACGTTGGTGTCCACCCAGTTCCAGCCGGGGCCTGTAGGCGTGACGAGGCCAAGCCACAGGCTGGCATCGGTGCCGTAGGCGAGGATGTACTCGCCCTCGTTGCTGAAGATGACGTGGTGCGTCTTGGCGATATCGGTTGGGTAGATCCATGCTTCGCCGGTGAACGCGCTCGTCCCGGCGACGCTGGGCTCGTTGGCGACATCCACTCGGTCGTTGACGCCGTCAAAGCGCAGCGCCCCGCCCGCCCCCGGGAAGGGCACGAGATGTCCGGCGCCGTTGGCCACCCATTCCGGATGATCCGGCGTGGCCATGCGGGCGTGGTTCTGGTTGCTCGTCTGGTCGAACGCCACGGCGCCGGCCTCGTCGAACTTCCAGTAGCCGGCGAGCCGCACGTCCGGATCGGCCTCCTGGCTGGCCGCTTCGGCGGGTGTGAGCGGCCGGTTCATCTCCTCAACGATCTGCTCCTGGGTGCGCACGCTATGGTAGAGCCGCACTTCGTCGATGCTGCCCTGGAATTCGTTCCAGTTGTAGCTGAAGTGCAGGGGCGCGTCGGTGGCCCGGATGTCGCTGCCGGCATTCAGGTAGGGCACTTCCTGGGCCAGGTCGCCGTCCACGTAGAGCCGCATGACGCCCAGGTCCGCCGAGATGACCGCGGCGAAATGATGCCAGCGTCCGAGGGTCACCACCGGTGCGGTGAAGATCGTCACCTGCCCGGAGTTGCCGACGCGATTGACGGGTGTCGAGGACACGTGCAATTCGCCGCCCCAGTGCAGCCACATGGCGTACTCGCGGGCGTCGAAGTTGATGCCGTTGTTTTCCTTGCCGCGGAAGAAGATGTTCTGCCACTCGCGCGGATAGCCGTCGGCCTTGAACCAGCCACTGATCGTCACATTGCGCGAATCATCCAGCGACGGGTGGTACGGCACCGTGACGTAATCGTTCATGCCGTCGAGCTGGACGGCGTTGCCGGCGGCGTCGGGCGTCGGCGTCGCGACCGCGGGCGACGCCGCGGCGTTGACGGCGATGTTGAACGTCCGCGTGCCGCTGAGACTGGGCGAGCCGTTGTCGGTGGCCAGCACCGTCACCGTCTCGCTGTACGCCCCAATGCTGCCCTTGCCGTCGCTGGCGGCGGCGTGGATGGCTTGGATTTCGGCAGCGCTGAGGACGCGACTGAAAACGGCAGGTTCGTCGATCAAGCCATCGAAGGAGCGGTCGATCGAGCCAAAATCCCAGTTGCCAATGACGAGGTTGCCAGACCCGGCCGGAATGGCGGCCGTCGCGGCCACGCTGGCCACCTCCATGCCGTTCACGTAGAGCCGGACCATCGAACGGTCGTACGTGGCGGCCAGGTGAGTCCATTGGTTGAGAGGAACTATGCCGCCGGTCGTGTTTGCGAAGCCCCCGATGTTGACGTGCGCCTGACCTGTATCGGTGATCGCCAGGATGTACTGAGTGTTTCCTGCCCCGTCCACGAACTTCCGGAACACGGAGGAAAAGGCGTTGGGCAAGCTGGCGGGCTTGACCCACGCCTCGAGCGTGATCGCCTCGGTCGGGCTCAGGTTTGGCGCATTCGCAACAACCAACTTCGAATTCAAGCTTGAAGTGAACGAAAAGGCTTGGCCAACATTGCCAACCGCAATGGTCGCCCCATTCTCCAACGAGCCGTCATTGCCGCCTACGACGTCCACGCCATCGCCTTCGCCGGGCCACCACCCCACCGCATCCGTCGGCGGCGGCGTCCAGGTGACGACGCCGCTGGCGTCGATCGCCGCCCCGGCCGGACCGTCCTCGAGGCTGTACGTGAGCCCCACGGTGCTCGTCTGGTTGTAGATCGCCAGGATTTCCGTGGCGCTCAAGAACCGATTGTAGTAGGTCACTTCATCAATGGCGCCGTTCAACGAAGGGTTGGTCGTGGTGCCGCCGATGGTGTTGCCGCCGATGGCGAACGTGTTGATGTCGGTGTTGTACAGGTTGCCGTCGGCAAACACCTCGATGTCGTTGAGGAAGAAGCGGACTTGGTGAGAAATATTGGGATCATAGGCGAGGGCCACGAAGTTCCACGTGCCCGGCGTCAGGGCCAGACCGCTGTGGTAGGTGCTGAAGCCCCAATGATCCCACATGATCTCGTACGGCGTAGCCGCGTCGCCGCTGGCAATGTTCCAGAAGTCGCCCTGGCCGGACACGCCGCTGGTGATGATCGGCATGGCCCCGCCGATGTTGGCGTTGGGATAGACCCACGCGGTGATGGTGCGGGCGCCCGACACGGTGAACGAGCCGCCCACGTCCACGTAATCGTTGACCCCATCGAGCGCGAACGCCTGGCCGACTTTGCCGGCAGCAATCGTCGCCCCATTCGTCAGCGTGCCATTGATGCCGCTGAGGCTGTCGTTGGCATTCCCCTCCGCTCTCCACCAGCTCACAGCGCCTGCCGCCCCGGGGTTGCCCAGGTCGGCATCCGTCGCCCCGGCGTCGATCGAAATCTCCGTCCCCTTGTTGGCCGCCTGCGTGCCGATGGGTCCGATCACTGGCGCATGATTGGCCGCATCGGTCAGCTTGATCACGAAGGCGTCGGTGCCGCCGGCGCTGCTGGCTTGCAGCGGCGCCGCCGTCGGGAAGTTGGCCGACGTCGTCAAGCCCGCCACGTAGACGTTTCCGAAGGCGTCGAGCGCGAGCCCCTGACCGCGGTCGTCGCCGGTCCCGCCCAGATAGGTCGAGTAATACGGCGTGCCCGTGGCATTGAGCCGCGTGATGTAGGCGTCCTGGGTCGCGGCCGCGAAATTCCCCAAGCTCGCTTGCACGGGATCGACCAGCGGGAAATCCGACGAGCTGGTCAGGCCGGTCACCGCGGCGTTGCCCGCGGCATCCACGGCAATGTCGAGACCGTAGTCCGTGCCCGCGCCTCCCAGCAACGTCGAGTAGATCATGCCGCTGGCCGTCGCGTTCAGCTTGGTCACGAAGACGTCGAACCCCAAGCGGCCCGCGGCCTGAAACGCGCCGGGAGTCGTCGGAAACCCCACCGACGCGGCGCCGCTGGCCAGGCCGGTGACGTAGGCGTTGCCGACGCCGTCCACGGCGATGCCGCCGCCGTGATCGTCGGCGTTGCTGCCCAGCAGCGTGCTGTGGACAAGCGTCGCGGCCCCCGTCAGGGAAGCATCGAACTTCGTCGCGTAGGCATCAAATCCGCCTTTGTTCGCCGGCTGCACGACGCCGCTGGTGGTGGGGAAGTTCGCCGAGTTCGAGCGGCCGACGGCATAAGCCTTTCCGGCGCTATCCACCGCGATGCCCTGGCCGCGGTCGTCGCCGCTGCCCCCCAGGTACGTTGAGTAGTCGAGCGCCGTGCCCACGGTGTTGACGCGCGTCACGTAACCGTCCCAGGCGCCGCCGCCGAACGTGCCCTGGCGCGGGTTGACCGTCGGAAAGTTGGTGGATGCCGTCATGCCCGTGACCCAGGCGTTGCCGGCGGCATCCACCGCGATCCCAGCGCCGTCGAGCAGGCCGACGAGGCCAGCGCTGTTTTCCGCCCCGCTGCCCCCCAGGTACGTGGAGTACACCAGCGCCGTGCCGGCGGCGTTCAGCTTGGCCACGAAGCCGTCGGAAGTGCCGCCGCCGTGGGCCGCCTGGATCGCCTGGCCGGCGACGCCATTTCGCGCCAGCGGCAGGTTAGCCGACGTGGTGTACCCGGTGATGTAGGCGTTGTCCGAACCGTCCACGGCGATGCCGAAGGCCCGGTCATCGCCGCTGCCGCCGAAGTAGGTCGAGTACAGCCGCGCCGTGCCGGCGGGATTCAGCTTGGTCACATAGGCGTCCACGCCGCCGCCGACGGCGCCCTGAAATGGGCCCGCCGTTGGAAAGTCGGTGGAATTGGTCAGGCCCGTCACATAGATGTTGCCGGAGCCGTCCACGGCAATGTCCAGGCCGTAGTCCGTCCCGGCGCCGCCGGAATAGGTCGAATACGTCAGCGTTGGATCGATGACCAGCGGCAGCGACACGTCGTAACTGCCAATCTCGAAGCCGACCTGATTGTCGCCCAGCAGCACATAGCCGCCGTCCACTTGCTGCCGGACGCCGTCGACGTCCTGGTAGATGAACGGCGCGCGCGTCAGGACCTCCGCCGTGCCGGTATGGATGACGACGTTGCCCTGGGGATCGAGATCGACGTGATCGGCGCCGGCGAACTTCAGCTGGATTTGACCTGGATCGGCGCCTGGGGCCACCGTGAAGTCGTATTGCAGCTCCGTCGGATTGCCGTGAAAGACGACGTCGATGCCCGGGTAAATGCCCAGGTACTCGACCTGGCTGTAGTTGACGATCCCGGTGAGCCACTGCGAAGGATCCTCGCCCAGGAAGTAGTTGCTCACCGTCTCGGTGGCGCCCAGGCCGGCGATCTGGGGCGCGTCGCTGGCGCCCACCAGCTGCAGGTGGATCACAGAAGTGCTGGACAGCGACGCCATGTCGAGCGGCAGTGGACCGACCGCGCCCGCGGTGTCGTCGGCGGAGGCCGCGCTTGCGGCAGGGCTCGCCGGCTGGACCAGCGTCAGCACGGCTTCGTTGGGGAGCAGAAACAAGTCGTAGCCGGGGCCGCGCGCCAGGAACTCCACGCTGCCGCCGGCTTGTCCCTGGTTGGACTCGAACGACAACGGGAGGTTGTTCCCGAAGGGCGTGATCGACGGCAGGAATCGCGACTCCAGCGGCTCCAGCGACAGGGGCGCGCGCCAACGATTCGGCCTGCGATTCCGCGGGAACCATCTTGGACGTTGTGCAATCATTTGGCATCACCGTTTGCAATTCGTTTACGGAACCAACGTTGGGATGCGTGAACCGGCATCATCCCGTGCTGCGTCATCCCGTGCTGCGCGAAGGAAACAGCTCTCGCTAGCAAACAACGTGCCTCGGGCAACAGTTGGACCGTTGGCCCGAGATCGGCTTGCCCTGCTGGCAGGCTGGGATTGGGTGTGAACGACGACGACGGAAGAATCACAAGTCCGTTTGCGTTCCGCGCGTCGTACCAAAGGAGGAACACCGACAACGACCGTGCTCGTCGTTCTCAGTCACCAAGCGGATTGGAGCGCCCGTGTTCGCGGCGCTTGTGTTGACCACGAACAACAACGCGATTGCCAACCGAGATCGCAACATGCTCGCAGCAGATTTTCACACGGCCGCCCTTGCTCCGAGGCGATGGTGGACTCACGGCCCCCAGTCCGCTTTCGGCGGTGAATTCGCGCGGGCGTTCATGAGGCGCTGCCCGCGGCTGGGAATCAACCCGTGAACACGACAGTCCCGAAGTCGAAGGGTTTGAGTGATAATCCCTAAAGCATCCTCCGAACGCAACAAAAAAGAGACGAGAATTGTCCAGATTTGATGAAAAAACCGTGATGGTCGACTGTAAACCGCCGTTGGCGCGCGCTTCAAGAGTCCATCTCCTCCCCTGCCCCCGTGGACGAAGCGAGAACTCCCCTCGCTCATCCCTACTTTTCCGGGGTCGAATTGACCCTCCTGGAAACCGGGAGTTTTCAGCTTCCCCGACATGCCTGGTAGATCTGGGCGATCGTGTAACAGCACTTCCGGCGGAGCCGTGGTTGCGGTTGGCAGGCAGGATCCGAGGGCAGCTTGCCAAACTGCCACGCTTGCCAACGGGAAGTTTACCGGCCGCCAGGCCACGGGTTCATGTCAACATGGGGTGGTCTCCAATCCGCCGGTTTTCTGTTAGGTTCGACCCCGGCCGTGGATACTCTTCTTCAGGCCATCCACAAGAAGTCAACGCATTGCCACACTGGGAGGGGTCCTGCCATGATGTTTCGCCGTTCCAGCCCGAGAAGCGCCCCGTCGTATCAACCCCGGCTGGAGTGTCTGGAAGATCGAACCGTTTTTTCGCATGGCCAGATCGCCTTCGCAGCTATCTGGCGGTGGGTTACCAATCTGAAATTTTCGTGATGAACGCCAACGGCTCGGGGCAGATCAACCTGACCAACCACCCAGACTCAGATTTCGACCCGGCCTGGTCGCCCGATGGCAAGAAGATCGCGTTCGTCAGCGGCCGAGACGGCAACGCTGGAATCTATGTGATGAACGCTGATGGTTCTGGGCAAACCAACCTGACCCATCATACGGAGGACGATTTTGACCCGGCGTGGTCGCCCGATGGGAGCAAGATTGCCTTCAACAGCAATCGGGATGGCAACGCTGAAATCTACGTGATGAACCCCATGAGTCGCGCCGCCACACTCTTGAAGAGCGGGCGTCCGCGCGAGGCGGCAGCGGCGATGCGGGAGTTCCGCGCGCGCGTCAACAAGTTTCGGCGGGCGGGGAAGCTGGACCCGATAACGGCGGGTTTCTTGAGACGTGAGGCGTCGGCCGTCCTCTCGCTCCTGTCCTAGCAAGAAAGTTTGTGCCCTTTTTCAGCAGAGGAGCATGGTCATGTCCATCGCTGATTTCTTTCTCCCGCTGCGAGCACGCGCCGGCCGATCGAAGGGACAAGGTTCATCCCCGAAGCCCCCGTCATATCAACCCCGGCTCGAGCGTCTCGAAGATCGAACCCTGCCCTCGATTCTGTTCTCCAGCAACCGGGACGGCAACCGTCATCAAATCTACACCATGAACGACGACGGCACGGGGATCATCCGCTTGACCAACAACGCGTGGGGCGATAAGGAACCTGCTTGGTCGCCTGATGGCAAGAAGATCGCATTTACGCGCATCGACAAGATCTACGTGATGAACGCCGACGGCTCGGAGCAAACCAACCTGACCAATGAACTGGCGTTTGATTTTACCCCAGCCTGGTCGCCGGATGGAAGCAAGATAGCCTTCAGCCGCAGGACGACCGGCTTCGTCACCGACCCACGTGACATCTTCGTGATGAACGCCGACGGGACCGGAAAAACCAGATTGACGGATACCGTCTTTGAGGATGAGCGGGAACCTTCTTGGTCGCCGGATGGAAGCAAAATTGCCTTCAGCCGCTACGACTCATCGGGCGGGTCGTTGATCAACGTGATGAATCCCGACGGCTCGGGACAAGTTGAGCTTGTCGGCGGGTTCTTGCCCGCCTGGTCGCCTGACGGGAGCAAGATCGCGTTCAGTCGCGGTAGCTTCGGCGATTTTGGAATCTGGCTGATAAACCCTGATGGTTCGGAACTGGCCGGACCGGCCGCATCGGGCGCTGGCTCGGCGTGGTCGCCCGACGGCACGAAGATCGCCTTCATCAGGCGCCAAGGCTTTGACGGCAACGACGAAATCTATGTCATGAACGCCGACGGTTCGGAGCCGACCCGATTGACCAACCATCCGGCTCAAGATTGGATCGGCTCCTGGAAGGTGACAGGCCCACCGACAGCCCACAACGATACGGCGACTCTTACCGAGTTTTCCATTGGCATCCCGGTCCTCGCCAATGACACGGGCGAAGCGCTCAAGGTAACCAGCGTCACCCACGGCAAGAAGGGGATCGTGGAGATCAACCCCGAGGGCACGCTGACCTACACGCTCTTTGTGTTTTTCCGGGGCACGGACACCTTCTGGTACGGCGTCAACGGCGGGGCGGCCAGCGCCATGGTTACCGTCCATGTCCAGGTCCCCCCGGCGTTGGGGATTATTTATCTTCAGATCGACGTGTCCATATGGGCCAAGAAACACAGAAAGGTCTTGAACCCTGACCTGAACCGCGCAAAAAAAACACTGAATAACGGACAGCCCCGCAAGGCAGCTGTGTCGTTGAAAGCATTTGTGAGCAAGGTCAAAAAGCTAAGATCGGAGGGAAAACTGAATCGGAGGACGACAAATCTCTTGACAAGTGAAGCACGGGCCGTACTCGCACTGTTGTCGTGAGTGTTCGGGTTGTCACTTCACATTAACCACCAAGCTCCGCGCGATCCGCTCCCATGCTGCATACCAGACCCAGCCTGTTGGAACGCCTGCGGCAACTCAAGGACCGCAAGAGCTGGGAGGAGTTCGTCAACCTCTACACGCCGCTGCTTGTTCACTGGGCCCGCCGGGCCGGCGTTGACGACGCGGAGGACCTGGTGCAGGACGTCTTCGCCGTCCTCGTCGAGGAACTGCCCGGCTTTCACTACGACGCCAGGCGAAACTTCCGGGCCTGGCTCAAGACCATCCTCATGAACATCCTGCGGAAGAAGTTTCGCCGCGCGGCGGCCGGTTCCCTGGTCGAAGATGTTGCTGCCGCCGACCCGGTGAACGATCTCGAAAACTCGGAGTACCGGCAGCGGCTGCTGGCGCGAGCCATGGAGCTGATGCAAACGGATTTCGCGCCCCAGACCTGGAAGTCGTTCTGGGAATGCGAAGTGAACGGCCGGGCCGCGGCGGAGGTCGCCCAGGAGTTGGGTCTCAAGGTCGGGGCCGTCTGGGTCAACAAGTCCCGCGTCCTGGCCCGGCTCCGCGCCGAGCTGGCGGGGCTTTTGGACTGATTCATTCATGGCTATCCGAAAGGGTTTGACCCTTTTTCGGATCGTGAGGTGACGTATGGGCTGTCCAGATCACGCCACCCTGCAAGCGCTCGTGGAAGGCCAGCTGACCGACCCGAACATCGGCGAGCTGGCCAGCCATGTCACCGATTGCGAGCGTTGCGTGCAAGCCCTTGCCGCCCTGAAGGCGCACGACCCGTTGCTGGACATGGTGCATTCCCTCAAGGGCAATATCCTGGTGGCGCAAAACGGTCCGGAGGTCGAGAACCTGGTTTCACGCGTGTGCGGATTGTTGTCCCAAACGGCCTGGAGTGATTCGCCCGGCGCGACGCCGGGCAGCACTCCGTTGGTCGGCACACCGCTGGATTACGAGACGCTTCCCGACGCCGCCCGGCCGCCGTTCGAGCGTCCGACCATCCCGGGATACGAGATCCTCGACTTCATGGACAAGGGGGGCATGGGAGAGGTCTACAAGGCGCGCCATCTCGCGCTGAACAAGGTGATGGCCCTGAAGCGGTGCGCGCGGGAAAAGGTGTCGGCTTCGCTGCTGGAGCGGTTCTATCAAGAAATGCACGCGGTCGGCCGGCTCAATCATGCCCACATCGTCCAGGCCCACGACGCCGGCGCCAGCGCCGATGGCGTGCCCTACCTGGCCATGGAATACCTGGAGGGCATCGACCTGGCCAGCCTGGTCAAGCAGAACGGACCGCTGCCGGTGGCCGACGCCTGCGAATACATCCGCCAGGCGGCGCTGGGACTGGAACATGCCGACGAGCAGAACATGGTTCATCGCGATCTGAAGCCCGCCAATCTGCTGCTGACCACGGGCGGGGTCGTGAAGATCCTCGATTTTGGCCTGGCTCGTCTGCGTGAACAAACGCCGCCGCCGGATCGGGACGACGCCGCCAGGGAATCGTTGCCGGCCGCCACCACCGCCATGGGAACACCGGAATACATGGCCCCCGAGCAATGGCAGGATGCGCACGCGGTCGACATTCGTGCCGACCTCTATAGCCTGGGTTGCACTCTCTACCACCTGCTGGCCGGCAACCCGCCTTTCCCGGGGGACGTATTGCAGCAAAGGATCGCTCATCTCGAAAAGACGCCGACGCCGATCCGGCAATTGCGTCCGGACGTTCCCGCCAAGCTGTCCCAGCTCCTGGATCAACTGCTGGCGAAGGATGCAGCTCGGCGGCCGTCCACGCCGGCGCAAGTCGTCGCGGACCTGGCGCCATTCACCGCGACGGTCGGCGTCCAGCGTTCTTTCTGGACCAAGCTCCGGGCGGCCGTCGCCGGCTTCGTTGCCCTGGCTCTTGTCGCCGGCGGCGTCATCTACGTTGTCACCGATGTCGGAACAGTCGTCGTCAAGACGGACGACCCGGACGTCGAGGTGGCCGTGAAGCAGAACGGCCAAGTCATCAAGATTCTCGACACGAAATCGGGCCAGGAATTCACGCTGCGCTCGGGGACCTATGAGCTGGAGCTGCAGCGCGGCAAAGAGGGATTGAGACTGAAGACCGATCGCCTGGTCCTGTACCGGGGCGAACGAAACAAGATCGTCGAAGTGTACCTGGAAAGGCCCAAAGGGTGGGCTGAGAGAAGGCCGCTGCGGGTGCCGGCCCACGGTGTCCTGGCGGCCGTGATTGACGATCGCATTTACGTTGTCGGCGGCGAGGCGGGCGGCTCCAGCCTTCCCACGGTGCAGGCGTACGATCCCATCAAGAACGATTGGACCGCGGACAAGACCCACTTGCCGGCCACCGATCAGGGCGACCCCGGCCGCTACGCCGGCGCCGTGGCTGTCTCGAACGGAAAGCTCTTCGTCATCGGCGGCTGGCGCATCTTCCAAAGGCTTCCCACGACGACGGTTCACATCTACGACCCCGCGAAAGATCCGAAGGGCGGCAACAACAAGGATGCGTGGACCCGCGGCGAATCGATGCCGATCCGCAGCGGCAACTCGGTCGCCGGCTTCTTCGCGGACAAGCTTCATGTCTTGACGGGCACGGACGGCAATTTCGGATACCAGAAGCACTTTCACGTCTTCGATCGCGCCGCCAACCGCTGGACGCGGCTCAAGTCGCCGCCCCATGGCCACGCCGGAGGCGCCGGCGGCATCATCGCCGGCAAGTTCTACGTCGCGGGCGGCTACGACGCGGACGGCTCACCGACTGCGCACCTGGATGTCTACGACCTCGCCGCCGATCAGTGGAGCACGAAGCGCCCGATGTCCGTTGCCCGAACAGACCTCGCCGGCGTCGCCCACGACGGCAAGCTCTACATCGTCGGCGGCGCCGATGCGAAACGAAAGACGCTGAACGCCGTCGAAGCGTACAACCCCGCCACCGACACCTGGGCTTCGCTGCCTGCACTCACTGTGCCCCGGCAACGGCTGGCGGTCGCGGCGATCGGCAGAACGCTTTACGCCATCGGCGGTTCAGATGGCAAGACACTGTTCGGCTCAATGGAGGCGCTGGACCTGGACGCTGCGCCAGCGCGGGCGCCAGGAATCCGATGACGATTGTGCATGACGCGAAGTGAGGCAGTCACACTCATCTTCAACAGTCGAAAGTCGTAAGTCCAGTAATTGCCATATGTTATGATTTCACAAATCGCGCGTGGCACTAGGCGAGGCGGCGTTGGGCACGGCTT
>JAKEET010000045.1 GCA_022616435.1 Gemmataceae bacterium | reverse complement strand
TACGCCGAGCGCACGCTGCGCATGAACGAACATCCCGAGCAATTGAAGATTCCGCTGCAGGCCTTCCGCATCGGCGACCTGGTCGTCGGGACCATGCCGTGCGAGGTCTTCTGCGAGATCGGCCTCGACTTCAAGAAACGCAGCCCCATGAAACCGGCGTGGCTGGTGTCGATTGCCCACGGCTACTACGGCTATCTGCCGACGCCGAAGCACCACGAGCTGGGGGGTTACGAGACCTGGCTCGGCACCAACCGGCTGGAAGTGCGGGCGTCGGAAAAGATGCTGGCGGCGCTCATGGAAATGTCGGGCGAGCTTGCGAAGTAGTGAGTGGTGAGTGGTGTGTGGTAGATTGGCATACCAAGCCCCGCAGAAGATCGAAATCTCGCACGACACCGTCGGCGGCGCCGGGCACTATGATGGATCAAAGCGCACCCCGTGAGATCCTGGCATGGCCGGCGCCAAGTTACGAAATGTGCTCAGCCGCCTCGGCAGTCTGGTCGCGACCCAGCACAGCGAGGGGACCGGCGACCACGCCCTCCTCAGCCGCTTCCTCACGAAACGCGACGAGACGGCGTTCGCGGCCCTCATGGAGCGGCATGGGCCGATGGTGCTGGGCGTGTGCGAGCGCGTCCTGCGCAACCCCCACGACGCCGAGGACGCCTGCCAGGCGACTTTCCTGGTGCTGGCCCGCAAGGCCGGCAGCATCCGCCGATGGCAATCGCTGGGAAGCTGGCTGCACGGCGTGGCCTGGCGGGTGTCGCGCAAGCTATTGACGAGTCTGGCGCGACGGCGCACCCACGAGAACGCCGCGGCGGCGCCGGCCGCCGTCGCCAGTGAGCCGGCCGACCTGAGCTGGCGCGAAGTGCGCCGGCTCGTGGACGAAGAGCTGGATCGCTTGCCCGAGCACTACAAGGCGCCGTTGCTGCTTTGTCATCTCGAAGGGCGGACCCACGACGAAGCGGCGCGCGAGCTGGGCTGGCCGCTCGGCACGCTCCGCGGCCGGCTCGAACGTGGCCGGCAGAAGCTGCGGGCGCGGCTGATCCGGCGCGGCGTCACGGCGTCGGCGGTGGCGGCCGTGTCCGGACTGACGCCGGCGCTCTGTTCGGCGGCGGCGCCGCCGACCCTGGTGGTGACCACCGTCAACTCGAGCGTGGCCGTCGCCGCCGGCGCGATCCCTGCGACCGTCGCGCCCAACGTCGTCGCCCTGACCGAGGAAATGCTGCGAGCGCCGCTCTTCGCCAAGCTGTCGGCCATGCTCGCGGTCGGTTCGGTCGCCGCCGCCGTGCTCATTGCCGCGGTGATCGCCTTGTCGCCGCCGGAGCCCGCGACGGACAACTCCGGGGAAGGCAACCTGGGGACAGAGGTCCGCGTTCTCGAAGGGCCCAACTTGCGGGCCTGGTCCATCGCCTTTTCACCCGACGGCAAGATGGTCGCCTGCGGCTTCGGCGGCTACGTCCCCAGCCGCGGCGAGCTGACCGTGTGGGACGCCGCGACCGGCAAGTCGCTGTACAGCGTCGAGACGAGCAAGTCGGTGCGCTCGGTCGCCTTCAGTCCGGACAGCAAGAAACTGGCCACTGCCGAGCACGACAGCGCTGCCCGGGTGCGCGACGCGGCGACTGGCGAAGTCCTGCTCATGCTCAAAGGCCACAAGTCCGGCCTCGATGCGGTGTCGTTCGCGGCCGACGGCAAGACCGTGGCGACCGCGAGCTGGGACAGGACCATCAAGATCTGGGACGCCGCGACCGGCGACGACCTGCGCACGCTGTTCGGGCATGCGGGCCAGCTGTTCACCTCCGCGTCGCATCCCCTCGATCCCAATCTGGTCGCCTCCGGCTGCAGTCACAGCCAGGTGAGGGTGTGGCGCGCCGACACCGGCGCCATGAAGGTCCTGCTGAGCGGGCACCGAAGCACCATCCACGGCGTGGCGTTCTCTCCCGACGGCAAGACGCTGGCGACGGCAAGCTGGGACAAGACCGTGAAACTCTGGAAACTGGAAACCGGTGAGTTGTCCGCCACGCTCTATGGACACAAGGAGAAGGTGCTCGGCCTGGCCTTCTCGGCCGATGGCCGGATGCTGGTCTCCGGCGGCGGCAAGTGGTCGGACTCCGAGATCGACCCGATGGCGCCCCAGCCGGGCGAGGTCATCGTGTGGGACCTGACGACGCACCAGCCGCGCGGGCGCTTGCTGCTCCGCGATCGCGTGTTCGGCGTGGCGTTCTCGCGCGACGGCACGCTGGCGACCGCGTCGTGGGACGGCATCGTCAAGCTGTGGGGCCCGCGGTTCATCGCCCAGCTCGACGGCAAGCTCAAAGAGGGAACCCCCGAGCGACCGCAGCAGGCGAATCAAGCGGATCGCGCGGATCATGACAAGGAGCAGGGCAAGGATCAGGGCAAGGCGCCGCCGGCCAACGTGGTAATTGCCCGGGACCCGGACGAGACGCCGCCCCAGAAGGACTACGCCCAGGAATTCTACCGGCCGCTCCAGGGCGAGCCGGACGAGAAACCCGGCTTCGTTCCGTACGGCCCGGCGGCGGACGAGTGCGTGAAGTTCGAGCCGGAAGGCGTTCGCATCGGCCTGCCGGCGGGATACCAGGGAAAACGTCCCGGCACCGGGTTGGTTACCGACTTCGGCGTCAAGGGGGATTTCGAGATCACGGTGAGCTTCGAGATGCTGCGCGAGCCCGCGGCCAAGGACTCCGGGCCGAACACTGAATTGAGCCTGGTGATCGTCCCGCGGCACACGCCCGAGCCGGACGTGTGGGTCAAGGCCAATCAGAACCGGGCGAGCCTGGCGCGGCAAGGGGAGACGCCGTTCAGCCTGCGCCGCTTCGTCGCCATGTCCACGACATGGAACGAGGAAACCGTCACCGACCAATGGGGCAACGAGCTCTTGCACCTCAAGGAAACGGTGACGCCCGTCGACTTCCCCACCGGCGCCACCAAAGGCCGGCTGCGGCTGGTGCGCTCCGGATCATTTCTTTTCTATTGCGTGGCCGAGGGGGACAGCGACACGTTCAGGACGCTGCGCAAGACCGAATTCGGCACGGCGGACCTGAAGAACGTCCGCATCCTCGCCTCGACCGGCGGCCCGCGGGCTTCGTTGGACGTGCGCCTCACCGACTGGCGCATCCGCGCCGATGACTTCCCGCGAAAGGCAGCGGTCACCCCGCCAACGACAATGCCGATGGAGCTGATTCTCGGCGCTTCCGTGCTGGCGGTGGGTTTGGCGGTCGGCGGCGTGCTGTGGCTGCGTCACCGCCGCGACCGGACGCGCTCGACCGTGGACAAACCTGGCGGCGTCAAGTCGGATGCGACCGCGTACACGTCGTTCCGCTGCGCCGATTGCGGCAAAACGCTGAAAGTCAAGAAGGACATGGCCGGCAAGAAGGTGAAATGCCCGCACTGCGGCAAGACAGGTCTAGCCCCGGGGGACACGACGACCGACCCGAACAGCGCCGCCGTCAAGCCCGGCAAACCGTGATCGGAACCTCGCGATGACATCACCGCGCCAACACTTGCGAACATGGACGGCCGTCGTCGCCGGCTGCCTCGCCGCCAGTCTCGCCGGCTGCACCGCCGACCCGCCGGCCGCGGACGAGCTGCCGTCGATCGACGAGCAAGTGCTGATCGCCCTGGATTACTACAACCCGGTGTACAAGCTCGACGCGGACGGCCGGGTCACCAACATCAAGCTCGAAGGCCGGCACGTGCTCGCCTCGGCACTGGTCGAGCTCGGCAAGCTCAATGAAGTTCGCGCCATCAGCTTGTACGGCGCGCAGGTGACCGACGACAGCCTGGCGAACCTGCACGGCTGCACGAAGCTGCGAAACCTCGGCCTGGGCGGCACGCCGATCAGCGACAAGGGGCTGCTTCATCTGGAAAAGCTGCAGGACCTGCAACACATCTGGGTGCCGAAGGCCCGCGTGAGCACCGAAGCGGTGAACGGCCTGAAGAACGCCCTGCCGGGACTGAGCGTGCATTTTCAATGAGGGGTAGTTTCCATTCTGCCCACGTCTCCCGCTATAATCAGTTCATGAAGATCGTTCACTATCCGCATCCCGCCCTGCGCCACCCGGCCAAGGCGGTCGGCTGCATCGATAAGCAGCTCCATCTGACCATCGGCCAGATGATGGAGTTGATGTACGAGGCGAAGGGCCTGGGCCTGGCGGCGCCGCAAGTGGCGTTGCCGTATCAGCTTCTGGTCATGAATGTGACCGGCGACGCGAATAAGCGGGAGTGCGAGGAAGTGTACCTCAATCCGCGCATCGTCGAGCGCAAGGGGACGGTCGAGGACGAAGAAGGCTGCCTCAGTTTCCCGGGGCTGTACCAGAAGATTCGCCGCTCCAAGTCGGTCAAGATCCAGGCGTATAACCTGAAGGGCCAACTCGTCGAAAAAGTGGTCAACGATATCGAGGCCCGCGCCTGGCAGCACGAGATCGATCACCTGAATGGCGTGCTGTTCATCGACATGATGGGTCCGATCGCCAAGCTCACGAGCCGCAGCTCGATCAAGAACTTCGAGCGTGAATTCAAGAAGGCCCAGGAGAAGGGCGAGATTCCGCCGGAAGTCGAGATCGAGAAGCTGCTGGCATCGCTCGAAGCGCAGCATTGATTGACTCGTAGGATAGATTTCCAATCTGTCCGGTCAGGTTGACAACCTAACCTGCAGGAGCATCAATGCGTCTCGTCATAATGGGCACCGGCACCTTCGCGGAACCGACCTTCGAAGCCATCCTGGCCGGCGCCCATCCGGTGGTCGGCCTGGTCACGCAGCCCGACCGCCACGTCGGCGACAAGCGCGGCTCCACCCGGCAGGTCGGCAAGGGAATGAAGGAGATCGCGACGGAGCGCGGCATTCCGATCTACCAGCCCGACAGCATCAACACGCCCGAAGGCGTCCAGCAACTGCTCACCTGGCAGCCGGATCTGCTCGTGGTGGCCGCCTACGGGCAGATCCTGTCGCGCGACGTGCTGGCTGCCGCGAAGTCCGGCGGCATCAACGTCCACGCTTCGCTGTTGCCGAAGTACCGCGGGGCTGCGCCGATCGCCTGGGCCATCTATCACGGCGAAACGGAGACGGGCGTCACGATCATTCGCATGTCCACGGCCCTCGACGCGGGTAATATTCTCGCGCAGGAAGCAGTCCTCATTGGCCCGGAAGAAACGGCCGGCGAGCTGGAAGCGCGGCTTGGGCCGCTGGGAGCGCGGCTGGCGGTCGCGACCATCGACCGCTTGGCCGCGGGACCGGTGACGGGCATTCCCCAGGACAAGAGCAAGGCGACGAAGGCGCCGAAGCTGACCAAGGACAACGGCTTGATCGACTGGTCGCGCCCCGCCGCCGACGTGGTCAACCAGATTCGGGCGATGCAGCCTTGGCCGACGGCGTATACGTTCTTGCATCGGGCGGAAAAGCCGCCGCTGCGCCTGATCATCACCAAGGCCACACTTTTTGGCGGGCGCGCTGACGACCACGATCCAGGTGCCGTCGTTTTCCGGCCTCATGGCGTGCTCGTGACAGGCGGAGATCATAACCTTGTCGATGTCACAAACCTTCAACCCGCTGGCAAGAAATGCATGCTCGCATCCGAATTTTTGCTCGGGCACAACCTGCAAGATGCGTGGATGGGCCCCGACGCCGCCGCGCGGGATTCGGCGAGCGCGAAACCGTAACCGATCGCCGGCTGTTCTTACACTGTCCCCGACCCCTTTAGCGCACGCGCCGCCACATCCCGCGTAGCATCCCGTCGCCGCAAATCTTACAATACACACGATGCCCAAGCTCTATCTCGAAACCGTCGGCTGCCAGATGAACGTGCTCGACAGCGAGCTGGTCGTCGGCAGTCTGCGCCGCCAAGGATATGAATTGGCGCACACGCCCGAGCAGGCCGACGTCATCCTCTTCAACACCTGCAGCGTCCGCCAGCACGCCGAGGACAAGATCTACAGCGCCCTGGGCCGCCTCAGGCCGCACAAGCGCAAGTATCCGGACAAGGTCATCGGCGTTCTGGGCTGCATGGCGCAAAAGGACCAGGAGCTGATTCGCAAGCGGGCGCCGCACGTCGATCTGATCGTCGGCACCGGCCAGCTCGCGCAACTGCCGGCGCTGATTCGCAACGTCCAGGAAACAGGGACGCTGCAGATCGCGCTCAGTCTCGATCGCACGGCAGGGCGGCACGAGGTCGAGCGCAGCTTCGAGAGCTACGACCCGCTGCGCGACCCGTCGATGCGGCCCAACCGCTTCCAGGCGTACGTCCGCATCATGATCGGCTGCGACAAGTTCTGCACGTACTGCATCGTGCCGAGCGTGCGCGGCCCGGAGCAGAGCCGGCCGCCGGAGCACATCGCCGCCGAGGTCCGCCAGCTCGCCGGCGAGGGCTGCAAGGAAGTCACGCTGCTGGGCCAGACGGTCAACAGCTACAAGTACGGCCGCTTGCGGCTTGGCGATCTCTTGGCCAAGATTCACGACACGCCCGGCATCGAGCGCATCAAGTTCATCACGAACTTCCCCAAGGACATGACCGACGACCTGCTCGACGCCGTGCGGACGTTGCCGAAGGTCTGCCCGTACCTGCACGTGCCGGCCCAATCGGGCTGCGACGACGTGCTCCGGCGGATGAAGCGGCTCTACACGGTTGGATTCTATAACGACATGCTGGCGCGCTCGCGCGAGCTGGTCCCGGGCGTGGCGATCAGCAGCGACTTCATCGTCGGCTTCTCGGGCGAAACGGAAGAATCCTTCGAGCGCACCTGCGACCTGGTCCGCACGGGGGGGTTCAAGAACAGCTTCATCTTCAAGTACAGCCCGCGGCCCGGCACCAAGGGCCACGAGTTGTACGCCGACGACATTCCCGAGGAAGTCAAGAAACGCCGCAACAACGACCTGCTGGCGATCCAAAACGAGGTGAGCTTGCAGGATCATCGCCGGATGATCGGCAAGCGGGTGGAGGTGCTGGTGGAGGGGCCGAGCAAGAATGCCTGGAAGCACGAGACTACGGGCCCGATCCAATTAACCGGGCGCACGCCCACCGATCACATCGTCGTGTTCGACGGCAACCCGCGGCTGGCAGGGGCGACGGTGGCGGTTGACGTGGTGGAGGCGACGGCGTTTACGTTGTTCGGTGACGTGGTGACGGGAGAGCATGCAACACGGTCCAGCGACGGCGACGACACCGCGCCGGCCAAGGCGCTCGACACCGCGACCCGAATCTCATTACCGATCCTCTGATTTCGCCTAGCCCCGGTTCGTAGAACTTCGTTTATATAGCCCGGTTCGTAGAACCGGGGCGGGCAGGGAGAAGGATACATCCTTGCCTGGGGATCACGTCCGCCCCGTTTCTGCGAACGGGGCTAAACGGCGCTCGACTCTTACCATGCACCACGACCAGCTCCGCCGCTGTCTGGATTCCGCCGACGAAGCCCAGGCCGTGCTGCGCGAATGGGGCGTGCGCGATCTCGAACGCTCCCGCGCCATCCTGCAACGCCTCGGACAGGCGGTCGGCCTCGAGACGCTCGTCGAGATCTGTCAGCCCCTGGTGCGGCTGTTGCCGCGCAGCGCCGACCCGGACATGGCCCTCAACAATCTCGATCGCTTCCTCGAAGCGCCCGGCGGGGCCGGACAACTGCCGGCGCTCCTCGAAAGCCGGGCGCGGACGCTCGAAACGCTCGTGCAGCTTTTCAGCGTCAGCCAGTTCTTCAGCGACCTGCTCATCGCCCACCCCGACTACCTCGACGTGCTGCGCATCCCCTTGCGGAGCAGCCCGAACCGGGCCGAGATGCTCGAACAATTGCAGCACGACATCGACGCCGCCTTTGACGACGGCGGCGTCCTCCGGGCCTTTCGCGCTTTCCGCCACAAACACCTGCTGCGCATCGGCGTCAACGACATCATCCGCGACCGGCCCCTCGAAGAGATCACCCGCGACATCGCGCGCGTCGCCGACACCGCCCTGGAAGTGGCCCTGGCCTGTGCGTTGCGCACGGTCGGCAAACGCTACGGCGAACCGTACACCCGGGCCGACCAGCCGGCCCGCTGCACGGTGCTCGCCTTCGGCAAGCTCGGCGGCAAAGAACTGAACTACAGCTCCGACATCGACCTGATGTTTCTCTACGACGAAGACGGCGAGACCAGGGGCGCCCGCGGCTCGGCGACCACGAACGACGATTTCTTCGCGCGGGTGTGCACCGAGGTGGTCCGCCTGCTCTCAACCCACACCGACAACGGCCAGGCCTATCGCGTCGACCTGCGGCTTCGGCCTGAAGGCCACCGCGGGCCCCTGGCGCGATCGCTGGCCAGCACGCTGTCGTACTACGACACGCTGGGCCGCACCTGGGAACGCCAGGCCCTGATCAAGGTGCGGCCGGTGGCGGGGGACATGAAGCTCGGCGAAGAATTCCTCAAAGCGATCGAGCCGTTCGTCTATCGCAAATACCTGAGCGTCGCCGAGATCAACGAGATCAAGGCCCTCAAGCGGCGCATCGAGCAGAAGACCGACCGGGCCGGCGAGACCATCACCGACGTCAAGACCGGCCACGGCGGCATCCGCGACGTCGAATTCACCACGCAGTTCCTGCAACTGCTCAACGGCGGCGATCTGCCCGAGGTCCGCCAGCCCAACACGCTCAAGGGACTGGCGGCGCTGGAAAAAGTCGGCTGCCTGACCGACACCGAGTACCGCGTGCTCGACGACACCTACCGCTTCCTGCGCAAGGTCGAGCACCGGCTGCAAGTCATGTTCGACCTGCAAACGCACACGGTCCCGGGCGGCCACGACGAGCTGCGCAAGCTCGCCCTGCGCATGGGCTACACGGCCCGCGACGACGAAGACTTTCGAAGTCTTGAAGACTTCGGAAGTCTGGGCGCGGCTGCGAACGAGCCGGCGCTCTTCCCAACCACCACCACGCGGCTCGACCCGCTCGAAGCGTTCCAGCGCGACTTCCGCGAGAAGACCGACCTCAACCGCCGCATTCTCGATCACCTGTTGCACCAGACGTTCAGCAGCGAGGGCGGGGCGGCCGAGCCGGAGTCGGACCTGATCCTCGACCCGAATCCCGACCCGGAACGCATCCAGGAAGTGCTCGGCAAGTATCCGTTCAAGGATGTCCAGGCCGCCTATCAAAACCTGAACCAGCTCGCCACCGAGACGATCCGTTTCCTGTCGTCGCGCCGCTGCCGGCAATTCCTGGCCAACATCGCGCCGCGGCTCTTGCGGACCCTGGCCGAGACGCCGGACCCCGACCTGGCCCTCGTGAACCTGGAAAAAGTCTCGGCCTCGCTCGGCGGCAAAGGGATTCTCTGGGAGCTGTTCAGCGTCAACTACCCGAGCTTGAAGCTGTACGTCGAGTTGTGCGCCTGGAGCCAGTTCCTTTCGGAGATCCTCATCAACAATCCCGGCATGATCGACGAGCTGCTCGACAGCCTCGTCCTCAATCAACCGCGGACACTGGAGGAGTTGCGGCAAGAGCTGACGGACCTGTGTAAGGGCGCCGACGACCCCGACCCGATCCTGCACAGCTTCAAGGATAAGGAACTATTGCGAATCGGCGTCCGCGACATCCTCGGCAAGGTCGACATCCACGCCACGACCGCCGCCTTGACCGATCTGGCCGAGGTGATTCTCCAGCAAATCGCGGAGCTGCAATATCCGCCTCTGGTGCGCCGTCTCGGCTTGCCCGCGCTGATGGAGGGGCCGCGCGCCGGCCAAGCGAGCCGTTACGCCATCCTCGGGCTCGGCAAGCTCGGCGGCCAGGAGATGAGCTATCACAGCGATCTCGACTTGATCGTGGTCTACGAAGGCGACGGCCGCACGGCGCCGCCGCCCGGCTCGTCGCGCTGGGACACGTTCGAGCTGACCGATAACTTCCACTTCTTCTCGGAGTTGGCCCGGCAGATCATCCGCACCGCCAGCCAGATGGGGCCGATGGGCCGGCTCTACCAGGTCGACATGCGGCTGCGGCCGACCGGCGGCTCGGGAAGCCTGGTCATTCCGCTGGGCGAGTTCGAGCGTTACTACCACGGCGGCGGCGCCCAGCTCTGGGAACGCCAGGCCCTGTCGCGCGGCCGGGTGGTCCACGCCGATCCGGAGTTCGGCCGGCAGGTGACCGACGTGCTCAACGGCGCCGTCTACGAGCTGGAATGGAAACCGGAGATCGCCGACGAGATCAAGACGATGCGCGAGCGCGTCGAGGCCAGCGGCAGCAAGCGCGACTTGAAGCGCGGCTACGGCGGCATCATCGACATCGAGTTCCTCGTGCAGATGTTTCGCTTGAAGTACGGCAAACGCTTTCCGGAGGTGCGGCATCCGAACACGTGGACGGCGCTCGACGCGCTCGTGGCCGCCACGCTGATCACGGAAAGCGATCACGACACCTTGCGGTCGTGCTACGAGTTCCTGCGGCTGGTGGAGAGCCGGCTGCGCATCTATCACAACCGTTCGCTGGACGAGCTGCCGTCGTCGCCGGAGGAGCTGGAGAAGCTGGCGCGGCGCATGGGCACGGAACCGGGCCTGGGGGTTGACGCGGCGGAGCGGTTCCTGCAAGAGCTGGAACGGCACACGACGCGGACGCGGGAGCTGTTTCTGGAGATTTTTCAGCGGGAACGAGGCTGAGTTGGCTTGCCGTTTAGCGTTCGCCGCATCCGGCGAACGCTAAGCGGCAAGCCGCGGAATCTAATGCCCGTCGATGTGGACCTGCTGGTAGCCGCCGGACGCGGCGAACAGCAGCACCAAGAGCAGGAAGCCGACCGCCATGGCCGCCGGGACGGCGGCGGTGTACAGGAGCGCCGTCCGGCCGCCGTACATGCGGGCCTCGTCGAGGTGCGGCTTGTCCGTTTCGTAGTTCGGCCGGCCTTGCGCGTCCCACCATTCCTTGAGCTCGGTCAGCGTCTTGTCCAGCTTCGGCTCGACCTTGCCGCCTTCCTTCTTCACCTTGTCCAGAGTTTCGAGGTCCTTTTCGAGCGTCGTTTTCGCGTCCGACTTGCCTTCCTTCAGAATGGCGGTGTAATCGTCGAACACCTTGAGCTTGGAATTGTCGAGCCCGGCCACGGGCGGGACCTCGTCGGGCATGAGTTTCGTCACGATCGGGAAACCGCTCGGGTTCTTCTTGCCTTCCTCGTCGCGGGAAACATAGCGCTCGTAGGTTTCCGGGGCGCTGTGCAGCTTCTCCACCGCGAAGTAGTCCTGCTTGTAACCGATGCCGGGGCCGCCCAGGAGCCCCGCCGACAGCATGCCGATGCCGCCGCTGAAGCCCAGCGCCAGCGCGCCGCCCTTCGGATAGCGTTCCGAGATGACGCCCAGCAGCGTGGGCCAGTAGAACGTCTTGCCGATGCCGTAGATGGTGACGGCCCCGATCCAGGCCCACGCCGTGACCGTGAAGGGTTGGCCGAGCATCCACAAACCGATCGTGGCGATCACGGCGCTGACGAACAACAGGCCGAGCGGATTGATCTTGTGGACGATCGGGCCGGCGAAGAAGCGCAGGCCGAACATCAAGAGATTGGTCCAGATGAACGCCAACAGCGCCAGGTCCTTGTTGGCCAGCACGGTGTTGGTGATGTTGGTGATCCAGCTATCGGTCCCCAGCTCGACGTAGCCGACCATGGCGTGCAGCAAGAACAAGAACAGCAGCACGGGGCTGAGCAACGTCAGCACCATGGTGCCGAGGTCCACGCCGGACAGCCGGGCTTCCGAATGCGGGAAGCGGCGGCCGACCATCATCAGGCCGTAGAGCAGCACCGGGACCATGAACATGCCGAGCTTGTACTCCCAGCGAACGCCGCCTGGAATTTGATTGAATCCCAGGGCGATCAGGGCGCCCAGGATCAAGCCTCCGGGCCAGCCGGCGTGGAGGATGTTCAGCCAATGGGTCTTGTTGCGGGGGAACAAGGTCGCGGTCAACGGATTGATGACGGCCTCGCAGGTGCCGTTGCCGAGCGCGAACAGGTACATGCCGATGTTGAGGCACCAGAACGTCGCTTCCTTGCCGTAGGCCGCGAACACCGGGGTCGCGGCGAACGTGACCACGGCGGACGACGTGTGCAACAGAAACGCCAGCGCCATCAATTTGCCGTAGCCGATCCAATCGGCGAGGAAGCTGAAGACGATGATGCTGACGCCGAACAGGAACAGCCCGCCGCCGGTGATGGTGCCCAGCTCGCTTTGCGTGAAGCCGAACTGCTGGCCCCAGTCGCCGAGGATTTCGCCGCGGACCGAGAAGCCGATGCCGGCGGCGATCAGCGTGAAGAAGCTGGCCCAGAACAGCATCTGGTCGCTGAACGATGGCGCGCCGGTGGCGATGGATGGGCTCCTCCCGCGACTGCCGGCGTCATCGGCGCCCGACGACGGCGTCCCAAACGGCGCCCCCGCTCGAATGTGTTCCTCTCCACTGCTCATGGTGATGTTCCTCGGCGAAGCCTGGTCCGCCTGAATAGTTAAAGTTTCGGCGCAGCGAATGGGGAGATGATACCAACCGAACATGCCGCCTGCCAGCGGAATATCGCGCGACTGGCGTGTATAACAAGCTCATGGCCCAACGCACGTTCACCTTTCTCGGCACCGGCACATCCACGGGCGTGCCCATGGTCGGTTGCGATTGCTCCGTCTGCACTTCGTCCGACCCGCGCAACCATCGTTACCGCTGTGCTGTGCTGGTGACGACGCCGCAAGGAAACATCCTGATCGACACGCCGCCGGAATTGCGCCTGCAACTGCTCCGCGCGAAGGTCAGCTACGTCAACGCCGTGCTGTTCACGCACTACCACGCCGATCATCTGATGGGCCTGGACGATCTCCGGCCGATGCCGCGGCACCTGGGGGGCGCCGTGCCGCTGTACTGCACGACGGAAGTGGAACGGAAGATTCGCCAGGTGTTCTCCTATGCCTTTGGCAGCGATGTCGAGAACGTTCCCGCCGGGTATTTGCCGAAACTGACGTTCCAGACGATCGACGAAGCCCCGTTCACCGTGCTCGGCCAGCGCGTGGTCCCGATCCCGCTGATCCACGCCCACTTCAACGTACTCGGCTTCCGCTTCGACGACGTGGCCTATTGCACCGACGTCAACAAGATTCCCAAGGAAAGCTGGCCACTCCTGGAGGGCGTGCGCATCCTGGTCCTCGACGCGTTGCGCTTCAAGCCGCATCCGGGGCATTTTTCGCTGGAGGAAGCGGTGGAGGTGGTCCAGCGGCTGCGGCCCCAGAAGGCGTACTTCACGCACATGTCGCACGACCTGGACCACGCGGAGACGAATCGCCGGCTACCGCCCGGCATGGAGCTGGCGTATGATGGATTGAGTTTTGCCTTTTGAACGGCCGACAACATCCCTCCATCGACCGTCCGTTTAGCGCACGCCCCAACCCGCGAGAACCAAAGATCCCGTATGCATGAGATCCCCAACGACCTGCGGCGGCGATTGGAACAGTTCGGCCAGGAGCACGTCCTGTCCGGCTGGGAGAGTTTGACCGTCGATGAGCGCCGCCGCCTGGTCGATCAACTCGCGGCGCTCGACCTGGAGCAGTTGCAACGGCTGCACGCCGGACGGCACGTGAAGAACTCCATTCCGGACTTGTCGCGGCTGGCGCCGTTGCCGCGGCCGGCGGAGAGCGCCGCGGACCTCGAGCGCTTCCGACGAGTGGGCGACGAGGCGCTGCGGGCCGGCGCGGTCGCGTATCTGGTCGTCGCCGGCGGGCAGGGGACGCGCCTCGGCTTCGACTATCCCAAGGGGATGTATCCGATCGGGCCAGTGTCCGGCAAGTCACTGTACCAGCTCCACGCGGAAAAGGTCCTGGCCTTGCGCCGGCGTTACCAGAGCGCGTTGCCGCTCCTGGTGATGACCAGTCCGGCGACGCACGACGAGACCGTGCGGTTCTTCGGTTGGTACGATCAATTCGGCCTCGGCGACACCGTTCGCTTCTTCTGTCAAGGGACCATGCCGGCGCTCGACTTCGAGACCGGCAAGCTGCTGATGGACAGTCCGGGAAGTCTCGGCTTGAGTCCCGACGGCCACGGCGGCGTCCTGGCGGCCCTGCGCGACGCGGGCCTGTTCGACTTCCTGAGCGAGCAAGGGGCACGGACGATCTTCTATTTCCAGGTCGATAACCCGCTCACCAACCTCGGCGACTTGCAGTTTCTCGGCCGGCACGTGGCGCATCGGGCCGAAGCATCGTCGAAGATCTTGCCCAAGAAGCATCCCAAGGAAAAGATGGGGAACTTCGTGCTCGTCGATGGCCGCTGCTCGATCATTGAATACTCCGACCTTCCAGATGATTGGACCACGTTGCAGGTCGGGGACCAGGAGCCAGGGGTCAGAGGTCAGGAATCAGGAGAGTTGTTCTTCTGGGGCGGCAACACGGCGATTCATGTGTTCGATGTCGATTTCCTGCGACGGATGAGCGAAGCAGGCGACGCCATTCCCTGGCACCTGGCCAAGAAGAAGGCGCCGTTCCTGGGGCCCGGCGGACAGCTCGTGGCGCCGGCGCAGGAGAATGCCCTGAAGTTCGAGAAGTTCATCTTCGACGTGCTGCCCTTGGCGGAGCGCTGGACCGTGGCGGCGACCGAGCGCGCCGTGGAATTCGCGCCCCTCAAGAACGCCAGCGGCGACGATTCCATCGACACCGCCCGCTCGGCCCTGTTCGATCTGGCGGCGACCTGGCTGGAGCAAGCCGGCGGGGTCGTGCCGCGCGACGCACACGGCAAGGCGGCAGTTCCCCTGGAGATCAGCCCGCTGTTTGCGCTGGACGCGGACGAATTAGCGGCGAAAATCAAGCGTGGGCTGCGGATCGAGGAAGCAACGTACTTCGAGTGAATTGGGGGGGGGGAAACATGAAGACGATCCATCTGTTCGGCAAGAAACTCAAGCTGCGGCGCTGGGTGCTCTATTGCCTGGCGGCCTTGCTCCTGGCCTGTGCGCCGATGCGAGCCGGCCAGCAGGAGGAGAGCCGCTGGCTGCTCGGCCAGGCGCATCACATTCCCTCGGAATACACGAACCAGGAAAGCGGTTACTTTTCGATCGTCGCCGGGCACGACAGCCGGGTCTACGTTGGCGCCGCCAAGTACGGCGTCAACGCTTACCTCATCGAGTTCAACCCAATGAACGCCGTCATGCGGTTGGTCATGGACGTGCATCGGGTCATCATGCAGTTTCTCACCGGGTTCGCCGCCCAGGCCAAGATCCACACACGCAACAACGTCGGCCAGCTCACCGGCAAGATCTACGTCGGCTCCAAGCAGGGCTACCCGGAGAAAGGTGAGAAGCGCAGCGACTATCCAGGCGGCTACGTGCTGGCCTACGATCCGAAGACCGGGACCAACGAGAACTTCGGCATGCCCAAGAAGCATCACGGCGTCATCAGCGTGATGCCCGACGAGCATCGCGGCCTGATCTACGTGTCCACCTGCGACGACGGCCGGCCGATCGAGCATTCGCACTTCATGGTCTACGACATGAAGAAGAAGACCTACAAGGACCTCGGCGACTCGGAGCATCACTACGCGTTCATCGTCCTCGACCACAAGGGGCGGGCGTATCACCCCGTTCGCGGCGGCAAGATCTTCCGCTATGATCCGGACGCCGACAAGCTGGAAACGCTCACGGTCACCGTCGACGGCCAACCGTGTCCCAAGGAGATCATCGGCCTGAATCCCAAGGCCCATGCCAGCGCCATCCTCAACTGGGACGCGTCGCCCGACGGCAAGACGCTCTGGTGCGTCGAGATGTCGCACAACATGCTGTACTCGTTCGACCTGACGGCGGCGGGGAGCGTGCTGCCGGGTAAGAGCCATGGACCGCTGCTCGCCGGCAAGAACGCGAAGGGCAATCCGCGGATCACCGATTGCCGGGCGATGTGCGTGGGGCCGACGGGCAAGGTGTGGGCCGCGGTGACCGAGCACGGCATTCCACAGACCCAGCTTTACCTGGTAAGCTACACGCCGGGACACCAAGGGGTTCGCAACCACGGCAAGGTCGGCGTCGCCAATCCCGACTTCACGCCGTTCGTCGATGCGAAAGGCAAGCCGCTGCCGTGGCACCACGGCATGCGCAAGGAGAAGGACGGCACCATGACGCCGACCACGCCGATGGGTGTCTGCGAAGCGCGCGACGGCAACGTGTATGTGCTGACCATCGGGCCGTTCACGCTGATCAAGTATCGGCCCGATCAGGTCAAGTAGTGAGTGGTCAAGCCCCATGGCGAGTCTTCGAGCCTTGGGGGTCTACCGGGGCAACTGGCGGCGGCTCGACCGGTTTGATTGTCGGCATGATCGTCGGCGGCGTGGTCGTATTCGCGCTGGTCGCGGCCGCCGGGTGGTGGCTGCTGGGATTCTGAGGCGCCGGCGGGACGTCACGGGGGCCGACGTCACGGGGCCGGCCGCTTGGCCGCCTCGCGAATCGGCCCGAACACGTCGCGGAACTCCCGCAAGGCCGTCTCCAGCTTGCTCGCGTCCAGTTGCTGGATGGCCTGTTGCACTGCGTCAAGACGATGCCGCGTTGCCCTGATGCGCCCCCGCATTTCCTCGATCTTGGCATTGTTGTTCTCCGCCGTCAGCGACGTTGGCGCGGGACCAGCCGATAGTCGCGTCGCGGCGCCGAGGGCCTGCTCTACCTTGGCCGGCATCGCCTCCCAGTCCTTCTCCTTCAGCGCTTGCTCCAGCGAAGTCACCGATGCGTCGAGCGCCAACACCTGCTCCACGGCCCACGGCCGCGCGATTCGGCCCAGCGCCGGGGCGCCCAAGGTGAAGGAAATCACCAGCGCCATGGACATGAGGATGATCACCGCCATCAGCGCCACCGCGACGGTTCCCAGGGCCGACAGCCGCATGAACGGCTTGTTGTCGCTCTGGACGCGCCACTCGAACACGCCCCAGAGCACCGCCGGCACGACAACGAGCCAGATGGTATGCCGGCCCGCGACGTAACTGAGGGTGTGCAGATAGTTCACGAACCAACGGACCCCCTCGTCGTCCATGATGGCGGGATCGATGATGCCGTCGACCATGAGTTTCTGAAACTTGGGGATGATGAAGATCACGTTGAACGTGATGAACAGGGCCTCCAGCCCGATGATCGCTCCCAGCATTCCATGCGCCCACGACGTCCACAACCATTTCGCCTTCATCGTCATCTCCTTCCATTGCATGGCCTTGTCGATGAACCAGTTCATGCGCTGTCCGTGCGTCGCTTCCAGCTCCGTTCGCACCTCGTCGGGTTTGCCGAACTCGTCGAGCGCCTTCTGGAGGGCGTCGTCGCCCGGCAGGCCCGCCGCCTGGTGCTGCGCCACGGCGTCGAGCAAATGTTCGCGCAGCTCCTGGCGGACGTGCCGGCGCATTGCCATCGGCCCGCCGATGCCGCGGCAAACTTGATCGAGGTAGCGCTCAAGCTTGTCCATGGGATTTCTCCAGGATCCGATTCACGGCAGCGCAGAGCTCGCTCCAGGACTGCAGCTTCGACTTGAGCGCCGCCCGTCCCTCCTTGGTGATGCGGTAGTAGCGGCGCTTGCGCCCCGTCTCCTTTTCCTCCCAGGCGCCGGCGATCAGGCCGTCGGCCTCTAGCTTGTGCAGATTCGGATAGAGCGAACCCTCGCGCCAAGTGAACGTCCCATCGGTGTCGCGGTGCACGGTCGAGGCGATCTCATAGCCGTACATCGACTGGCGGCTCAACAGCGACAGGATCAAGAGCGACAGCGTGCCCTTGAGGAGCTCGGTGTCCATGCGCCCGGCACCAAAGGAATCCAATACATCGAATTCCTATGTATTATCGGCGGCGACCCGCCGCTGTCAAGCGAAATTCCCAAAGATCCGCTCCCTCTGTTTTTCCTTGTCTTCGCCGCCGCGCCGGTCCAGAATGATGGGCAGCACAGGTTTTGGGCTCCGGATCGGAGGTGCACCATGGACGAGCGAGAAAGCGATCAAGCAAGCGGGTCGTCGACCGGTTTGTTGATCGGCATGATGGTCGGCGGCGGCGTGGTGTTGCTGCTGGTGTTGCTCGGGGTGTTCGGCGCGGGTTTCTATTTCATGGCGCGGAATGAAGCGCAAGTGGCTCAGCGGCAAGCGGCGATTGCCGAGCTGGTTGCGCCGCCCGCAGAAGAGGGACCGGCGCCTCCGGCTCCGCCGCTAGCGCCGGCCGGCGCGGGCCGTGGCCGGCTGATCGGCGTCTGGGAAGGCAAGGCGCCCGGTGGCGAAGCAGTGACCCTGGAGTTCTTGGTTGACGGCACCTTGCAACTCGCCACCCGGCCCGACAAGGGCGACGCGCTGACGACCAGGGGCCGCTGGGAAATCGTGGAGGAAGCCGGCGACCGGTTGAAAGTGCGGCGCACGCAGGCCGACAACACCGACGCCGTGCAAGACCTGCGTTTCGACGGGCCGGACCGATTGGTGATCGAAGGTCCCGGCGGCGCGGCCTACACGCGCCGGGCCAAGTGACGTTCTTGTTCGCCCCGTTTCGCAGAAACGGGGCGGAGGTCATGCCACGCGCCGGATTCATTTATCGCCGCCGCTCACCGCCCCCGGTTCTTCGAACCGGGGCTAAACGTTGACGCCATTGCTTCGAGTACTGCATGAATCGCCCGTTCGTTCTCTTGATCCTGTTGTGGGTATTCACGGCGGCGACGGCCGCCCAAGCGCAGAAGGCCAAACTCACCCCCGGCCAGGAACACTACCGCGCCGCGCTCAAGAACCTGGTTGCCGAGCGGCAAGCTCTCGTCCGCCAGTTTCAGGCCGCCACGACGTTCGACGAGAAACTGAAGATTCGACGCCAGATCGTCGCCCTCATGATCCAGTTCAGCGACCGCTTCCTCAAGGTCGCCGCCGATCATCCGAAGGATCCCGGCGCCGAAGAGGCGCTGGCGCAAGCCGCCACGCTCCTGGAAGTGGACGAAACCGCCGAGGCACAGGGCGCCAAGGCGCTGGCCCTGCTGGTCGCCGAATTCCCCCAGTCGAAGCGCATCGGTCCGGCCTTGCAATGGGCACGGTCGGCCAGCACGCCGGAGCTGGACAAGCCGCTGCGCCAGATCATGAAAGTGCATGCTGATCCGGAGGTCCAGAGCCGGGCCTGCCTGGTCCTGGCGGAAAACCTGCGCCGGCGGCACGAACTGGCCTTCCAGAAAAACCCCACCGAGCCTGGCGGGTTGCTCCAGGAAGCCGGGAAGCTGCTCCGGTTCGGTCAAGCGGCGTATCGCAACACTAACTCGGCTGATGAATATGTCGTCGCCTTGTTCGCCCTGGAGCATCTCACCGCCGGCATGCGGCCCCCGGCCATTGACGGCGAGGACGTGGTCACCGGCAAACCGCTCAGGCTCAGCGATTTCAAGGGCAAGGTCGTCCTCCTGTGCTTCTGGGGCAACTGGAGTCCGCCCTGCCGCGATCTTTTCCCACAGCAACGCGCGCTGGCCAAGCGGCTCGGCGGCAAGCCGTTCACGTTGCTGGGCGTCAACAGCGACAAGGATCGGGAGAAGACCAGGACGGTCATCGCCAAGGAGCAGCTCGCCTGGCCCCACTTCTGGAACGGCGGCGGCCGGGATGGGCCGATCGCGAAGCGCTACGGAGTCCGCGTCTGGCCGACGATCTACGTGCTCGACGCGGACGGCGTGATCCGCGTCCGCAACGTCACCGGGCCGGCGCTCGACGAGGCGATCGACCGATTGCTGAAGGAGCAGGGGGGCTAAGCCTGCGGTCGCCTGGTTCACGGCGACGTCATCTGTTCCCTTCCGCCTTGATCGTGCCCAGCAGAAACGTCGGGTTGAGCGCCTCGAAGCGCAGCGTCTCCAGTTGCTCGTTGCCGCGGGCCAGGTTGACCAGCAAGGCGCTGACATGCGCCGTCAGGCTTTTCAGAGTGGCGTAGACGGCGCTCAAGTTGTCGAGCGAGGCGACGTGAACCACCAGCCGGCCTCCCGGCCGCAAGGCGGCAAACGTGGCTTCCAAGAGCCGGGCCACTTCCTTGCCCAGGCCGCCGACGAAAATGCAATCCGGCGCCGGCAGGCCGTCGAACACCGCGGGCGCCATGCCGTGGATCGCCGTCAGGTTGCGCAGGCCGAAGGTCTGCGCGTTGGCGACGATCAGATGATAATCGGCGACATCCTGCTCGATGGCATACACCATGCCGAGGTGGGCGAGCTGAGCGGCTTCGATGGACACCGACCCGGAGCCGGCGCCGATGTCCCAGACCACGCTGGCCGGCTGCACGTCGAGCTGGGCCAGGGCGATGGCGCGGACCTCGGCCTGGGTGATCAGGCCGCTCTTGGGCCGGCTCTGGGCGAAGACGTCGTCGGGATTGCCGAAGCGGCGAAACCGGCTCGCGAGGCGCTGCTGGTCCGGCCGGCCCGGCTTGCGTTTGAGGATCATCACGTTGAGCGGGGCAAACTCCATGTCCTGGATGTCGGTCAGCTCGCCCTGGGTCACACGTTCGTCCGGTGCGCCCAGGTTCTCGCACACGTAAGCCTTGAAGTAGTCGAGCCCGCGCGCCAGCAGTTGCCGGGCGATCCGCGGCGGGTCTTCCTGCTCGCTCGTGAATAGCCCGACGGTCTCCGCGGTGCGGATGCGGTCGAGGACTTCCTCGAGCGAGTGGGTCGCCAGATTGGTCAGGTAGGCTTCTTCCCACGATTCCTTGATGCGCGCGAAGGCGAGCTGCATGCTCGACACGTGCGGCAGCACCTCGAAGCGTTCCTTGCCGACGTGGTCGCACAACCAGCGAGCCACGCCGTAGAAGAGCGGATCGCCGCTGGCGAGCACGACCATCCGTTTGGAGCCGAGGTTCTTCTCGAGAAACCTGGCCGGTTCGGTGAGATCGGCGCCGATCTTGATTCGCTCGGCCTTCAGTTCCGGGAGCAGGCTGAAGGTTTGGTCGGAGCCGAGGATTACGTCCGCCTGCTGGAGGAGGTCGCGCGCCTGGCCGGTCAGCCCGCCGAGGCCGTCGCTGCCGACGCCGACGATGTGCACTTTTGGTTCGGAGGTCACGAAAACTTCCTCAAATTGAGTCAGTCCGCGGGGGAAATTGTATGCTCGAAACCGTCACGATGAAGGCCTGACGAGATTTTCCGCTCCTTCTCATTGACGCAACGTCTTGTGCAGCCGTGGGATCAGCAAACTCTGGGCCGACGCCAATCGCCCGCAGCCCGGATGATGGCATGGAGGTTGCTCGCCTTGGGTCTAGGACCCACAACAAACTGCTGTTTCGGCGTTGAATCCTCACCCGATGCTGGCCGACGAACGCGAAGGAGACAGTCATGTCTTGTCTGCAACGATGCCTGGCGCTGGTTTTGATTGGCTTGTCGGCGTCCACCGCCTTGGCCCAAGGGCAACGCTTCTTTGGTCCGCGCTCTCGACCGGGACCGTCGACAACGCCGAATCCAAATCCCAATCCTAATCGACCGGACGACGCCGAGCGCCGGCGCCGCATGTTCTTTAGTTTTATGTTGCGTCAGCAAGCCCTGACGCGGGCGGCGCTCCAGCAAGCCGCGCTCGCCACGGCCTACGCGAGTCAGGCTCCATACCAATCTATCGCCCCGGGCTACGCGATCCAGCCGTATCCCTATCCTGTGCCCATGCCGCAGCCGGCGCCCGCGCCCCAGGCCCAAGCCCCGGCGCCGGAAATGGCCGTCCTGGCGGGACTGGTCGATGCCGACGGGAAAGTCGCCTGGCCGCTGGGCCTGCAAATCGCCCGGCCCGCGCTCGAAACGAAAATGCTGCGCGAGCGGATCGAGGGCCTGGTTCGCGTGGCGGCCAAGCAAGCGACCGATGGCCGGCCGCAGCGCGGCCTCGTTGACGAGGCGGCCCAGCACCTTGCCGATCTGAGGAAAGCGTTTCAGGAGAGCAGGGCGGATATGCCGGAGCGCACCGCTCGCGACGCCGAGGCGTTCCTGACGCGGCTGGACACGGCGTTGCAGGCGATGCGCTGAGCCTGTCGCCTGTTGGCAGTACCTAATTCAGTACCCAATTTAGACGTTGTTGCCTAGTTCGGGCGCAACGTCTTTTTCCATCGTGCGTTACGACCACGATTCACGCATTCGACCCGTCCGGAGGCCTGGGATTCCTTGAGCACACGGCGAATGAGCTCGACTCCGACTCCGGGACATTCGCGCACCAGGTCGGCAACTTGAAAAGCGCCGGTGAAGCGTTCGATGGCCGCCAGGATCAGCGACGTTTTTGCGCCGCGCGCGGGGCCGGGCTCCTGCACGCGGCGCTCGAGCTCTCGATAGGCTTCGAGCAGTGTGTAGAGCAAGTAGTTGATGTACGGCCAAGGGTCGTGCTTCCCCTCGTGCCACCGCTGCGAGCTGATCTTGAGCGTTTCGTAATAGCGGTCCTTGGTGCGCTCGATGAGGCCTTCGAGGCTGATGTACCGGCCAACCTCCAGGCCGAAATGGTATGCCTGCAGGAGCAACAGCAAGCGGGAAACACGTCCGTTGCCGTCACGAAACGGATGGATGCCCAGGAAATCGAGATTGCAAGCGGCGGCGACGATGAGCGGCGGCGCCCAGCGCTCGCGCAATGCCCGGTTTCCCAGTTGCACGAGCTCGGCTATCGCGGCGGGAGTCTTCGCGGCCGATACGGTGCGGAAGCGAATCGTCGTCCGCCCGTCCGGGTGTTTCTCGACGATGTCGTTGTTGCGTTCCTTGTATTGGCCCGCGTCGCCGATGCCGCCGCGGCTGATGCGGTGCAGCCGGCGCAAGGTTCCTTCGGAAAACGACAGTTGCCGCGCCTGCTCGTGGATCAGCTTCAGCGCGTTGCGATAGCCGCGGACCTCCTCCTCGTCCCGGTCCCGCAAGTGCGACTTGCCGAAAACGACCGTGCCGACGCGGTCGGGTTCGACTTCGACTCCCTCGATGCGGTTGGAGGCGACGGCGCTCTCGATCAAGGCGTGTTCGCGCAGTGCCTTCAACCTCTGCGGCGCTTGGCGGGTGAACAGTTCTTGCTTGCCCAAGGCTTGACCGAGATCCGCGAGATACCACGACGTGGCGGTCGGTATGGATTCCGGGCGCGCGGACAACTGGCGAAGCGTCATCACGAGATGGACTTGCCTCCAGAATGAAGCCGTTCTCTTCCGACGTCACTACCCCTTCGCATGGATGCGACATCCGGGACAGATTGGAAATCTGTCCTACGGCGCCGAAAAATCGGCCGCCCATAGCTGCGACGACCGATCCTCCCCGCGCGTCGACGTCCACAGGATCCGCCGGTAGTCCGGGCTGAACACCGGCAGCACGTCGGCGCCCGGCGCCCAGGTCAAACGCTTCTTCGTACCGGTTTCAATGTTCATCCAGTAGAGATCGTAATTGGGCCGCGCCGCCGGATTGCTGTGATCGGCAGCGGTGTAGATGATGTGCTTATTGTCCTTGTACCAGTACGGCGCCCAGAAGACCCAGTTGTCGTCGTCGGTCAGCGCCTTTTCACCCGTGCCGTCGGCGTTGATCACGTAGAGCTGCAGGTGGTCCTTCTTCCTGCGATCGCTGCGGAAGATGACTTTCGTGCCGTCGGGCGAGAAGAACGGGCCGCCGTTGTAGCAGCCGGGGGCTTTCGTCAGTTGCCGCACGTTGGCGCCGTCGGCGTCCATGATGAACAGCTCGAGGTTCTTCGCGCCGGTGCGGTTCGAGCAAAAGACGATGTGCTTGCCGTCGGCCGAATGGGAGCCCTCGGCGTCGTAGCCGGGGGAATTGGTGAGGCGCTTCAGGCCGCCGCTGCCGTCCACGTTGGCCTCGAAGATGTCCATGTGCGGATCGAAATCCCAGACGTAGCGGCGGCGTTTCTTGGTGCGCTTCTCCTCGGCGCGCAGGTCGGTTTCGGCGGCGTAGTGTTTCTTGGCGTCCGGATCGAGATGGCTGCTGGCGAAGATCAGCTTCGTGCCGGCGGGATGGAAGTAGCCGCACGTGGTCTTGCCGACGCCCGGGCTGACGCGGCGCGTGGCGCCGGTGGCCAGTTCCATCACGAACTGCTGATAGAATGGGTTCTCGCCCTTTTCCTCGGCCTGAAAGATGATCGACCTGGCGTCGGGCGAAAAATAGCCTTCGCCGGCGCGGACGAAGTCACGCGTGACTTGCCGGACCTTCTTCAGGTGGTCGATCTCACGGATTTGCCAGTCCACGGGGGTCTGGGCGAGTCCGAACAGCGCGATCAACGAGAACATGCGTGGCTCCGAAGCCGGTTTTCGATTGCGGTGAGTGAATTGCACCCATTATAAGGGAACGAAACCGGCCGTGCACATCTCGCGGAGATGTCATGGAAGAAACTTTGAAACAACCCCCGAAGGAGCTGATCGAGGCGCTGCCCGAGGACGTCGGCGCGTGGCTCGAAGGCTGGGGCTGGTACGTGGTGCTCGGCGTCGCCGCGGTCATTCTCTTGCTGGTGCTGCTGGGTTTGTTCAGCTTCCTGCGCCGGTTGTTCGCCCGCAAGCCGCGGATTCCGACTCAGAACCTCGAGGAGCGCTTCGCCGAGTATCCGCCCCTGAAGCCGAGCAGCGGCGACCGCCGGCTGACCATCGAAGGCGTGCCGGTGCGGCTGCGGCTCGTCGTGGTGGCGGCCGCGGGAACCGAGTCCGGCTTCGACGATCAGCAAATCGACAAGCTGCTCGACCGCGTCCTGCCCGGGCTGGGCGGCATCTTCAACGCCGACAAGCCGCGAGTGCGCATCTGGCCGATGCAACTCAGCCACGAAGGCTTCGCGCGACACCTGCACCGCTCGACGATCATTCCCGAAGGCGAACGGCAACTGTCGAAGTGGGCCGTGGTCGCGGGCCGGGCGCGGCTCGACGATTGCCACGTCATGCTCGGGCTGGGATTGGAAGCGATCAAGCCGACGACCATCGGCCGCAAGACGATTGATTCGCACGAGTGGGACGTGCTGCTGCGGGTGCGAACGCGGGAGTGATTGGACGTGGGATAGGCCTCCGAGCCTGTCCGAAAGCGGACAGAATCGGAGTTCTATCCCACGAAAGGTGCTACGCGTTCCGCGGCACGCCGATGTTGACGAAGGTGTGGACGTGCGGCAGGACGCGGAAGTTCCACACGAAGCCGGGGCCTTCGATCCGCCAGAAGCTCCAGCGGGCGTCATCGTTGGCGCCTTGGTCGCGGTAGAACGCCAGGTGCAGCCGCTCCAGGCCGCCATTGCGGCGAAGGATCTGCATGACCTCGTCGGCGTCTTCACGGCGATAGGGCGCCAGGATCACGCGCATCGCTTGCTGCATCAGGGCCCGCTGATCGGCTGTCAGCTCGCGGGCCGGCAGGCCGGGATGGCGTTGGCGGAACTGCACCGAGCCGGCCTGTTCGCGCTGTTCGCCCTGTTGCCACATGGCCATCGCCTGGCGGCGCTGGTTGTCGTTCAGCGAGTCGAACACTTCCTTCACCGCACGGGTTTGCGGGAAGAAGATGTTGCGCTGGCTCCAGCCGTCGGGGCTGTGGCCGTAGTACATCGGGCCGCCGAAGGCCGCGTCTTGCTCGGAATTGCCGTCGCAGCGGACCGTCAGGTGGTGGCCGGTGAATACCCAGGAGAACTGGTTGTCGCCGGTGGGGTCGCCGAAGATGTAGGCGCCGCAGTTGTCAAAGGCGCGGCTGTTGTCCCAGGTGCCGCCACGGCTGATGAGACGATAGCCGTCGTCGCCGCTGCAAATGCCGCGGAGGATGCGCTCGCACAGCTCGCGCTGCGCCGGCGTGTACACGTCCTGGATGCGGCGGTCGCCGAAGATGGCCGCATTATACATGCGCAGCCGGGTCGGCGACCCCGCCCCACCGTGGTCCCAGGGAAGGACAACGCGGCGCTTTTGCTCATCGGTCAGCGTCGAGTGCAGCTCACGGATCAAGGCCTCGGCCGGTCTGGCTTGGCGAGCGGCCGGGGCCTGGGCGGCCGGCGCCTGTCCAAGCACGCGCGGGCCCGACGACACGGCCTGCAGGCCGACCAGGGTCACGGCGGTGCCGCCCACGGCAGTGAAGAAGTTGCGGCGGTCGAGGGCCTCGTCAGCGCATTCCGGGCAAAACGGTTGCTGTTCGGTCATGCCTGTGCTCCTTATGCGGATAAAGGGAGAGCGATTCCTCGGTTGGGGGGTGTGTGCCATCATCATCTTCAACCCCGCGGCCGTTGTCAAGTAGCGACTTCCCGTTTCGCGTTTAGTGGCTTGCCATTAGCGTTGGTAATGGCGTCTAGTGGCTTGCCGTTTAGCGTTCGCCGTAACGCGCCGCCGTTTCCACCGTCCCGCCGCGAGCGCCAAACGGCCAGCGATTTCGGAGAGTCTCCCACGGCAGCAGCGGCAGGTACATGGTCAGCACATAAGGGACGAAATTGCCGAGCTCCATGGTGACGTAGATGCCGGCGTGAAACAGGACGCCGAACCACAACGCCGGCTTCCGCGTCCAGGGCAGGCTCACGAACAGCGGAAAGCCGACTTCCCAGATCAACACCGACCAGGTGGCGAGCCGGGTGAGCCACAAGGGCCACGGCATTTGCGCGTAAGAAAACCGCGTCAAGGTCACGTCGGACAGGACGTAGTGCAGGCTGTCGCCGCTGAGCCAGTCGCGGCCGCTGACCTTGTAGACGCCGTTGACGAAGTAGATCAGCACCAGCTGGATGAACAGGAGCCGCAGTGCCCACGGATGGACAACAACGCCTGACGCTTCCGGCTCACGACGCAAGCAACGATCGATCGACCACACCGCGCCGCACGGCGCGATCATCAAGTAGAAGAGGATGATGCCGCGGATCACGTCGCCGGCGTTGTCGATGTTCGGGTTGGCGTTGGCGAACGAAGCGCTGAGGACCCAGGCAATGATGGCGGCGAAGCGCGTTTGCCAGCCGGCCAGCAAGAGTGCGGTGGCCACCAGCCAGCAGACGGCGGCCATGCGCAGCAGGATGGGGTCGCTCTGCCAGGGACCGAGCAGACGCCGCAGGATCGGGATGTCCAGATCGTGAACGTCGATCCACACGCCGCCGGCCAACAGGGCGACACACGCCGCCAGGGCGATGCCGGCGACGAGGACGACGCCGCGCGAGCCGGTTCCCAGCCAATGCCGAATGGCGTCAACCGTCACGACCAGGAGCGCGACGGCGCTCAGCCCGCAGGGCACAATCCAGAATGACGGCGTTTCGGCCGGCTTGTCCCACAGGCGCAGCCAGTTGCCGCCGGTGAGCGCGGCGCCGGCCAAAAGCCAAGCACAACGCCAGCCGACGCTGGGCCGCGCCCCGGCCGTCAGCCATTCGAAGAGAATCCTCAGGCACGACCCCAACCACACGAACAGGATCAACGTCGACAGGAACGGATCGCCCAGGCCGCGCAGCACCGACCAGGTCCAGCGCGGCGCCTGGCTGTACCACCCGTGGACAGCCGAGCCGCCCGCCTCGCCCTCGAGAAAATACGCGTCCAGGTTCGGCCAGTACGTCGTCCAGATGTCCGCCAGGAGAAAGAGCGCCAGGCCGATGCGCAAGGCCGCGAGTCGCTCGGCCGCGACCGGTTGCGTCCACCAGCGCCACGCGGACAACGGCCACGGCAGCCACGGCGCCAGGCCGACCAGACGAACCGGGGGTGAGTTTGGATGGCTCATAGCTGTGGCGGCACGTTGTCAACTTGCCGCGCGCCGCTGTCTCGCGGCAAGTTGACAACTTGCCGCCACGAACATCAGAGTGATTCGAAGCGCTGCGTGACTGGATTGAAATACTCCAGCGCCTGCCGAGCGGGCCGTACAGGCGCTTGCGGCTGCCAGCGGACCACCGGCATCGTGAACGGGCCTTCGAAGAAGTTGGCCCCGGCGTTGGGACCTTTCAATGAATAACGCCGCATCAACAGGATCACTTGCCGCGGCGGCGCCGCGCCTTGCGCCTTCAAGCGCCAGCGCAGATAGGCCAGCAGCGCCTCATCGTATTCGGCAACATGGGACTTGATGCGCTCGCGGAACCGCTCGGCCATGGCCGCGGCCGTCTCGCTGTCATCCGGCGACAGGTACACCACCAGGTTGTTCTCGAGGCGCCGCAGCCGAAAGCTGCCCCAGCGGAAGTAACGGGTCATGTCGGCGGGCTCGTTGTCCGACAGCACGATCTTGCCGCGGACGTCGTAGTTGCCCGGCGCGTCGGTCGCGTGCACGGGCGCGTCCGGCAGCGGCTCATCCGACAGCAGCAACGCCGGAAACACGCAGACCGTCCCCACGTTGGGGGCGAACAACGACCACGATTGCAATTGCAACGTGGCCTGCGCATAGCGATTCGTCACGTTCGTCGTTCCTTCCATGAATCTCGACAGATGGCCCTTGCTCTCCGGCCAACCAGGGGCGAACTGCTCGACGACCGCGCGAGCTTCCGGCGCCATCTCGCTGCGGGCGTCTTGCAGCACCGTGAACAGGTTGTGGAGGATCAGGAACAACAGCTGAAAGACGACAAACGCCCCCAGGGCGAACGAGCGGCGTGCAGTATCGACGTTCGACATGATCGAGACGCCTCACGGTTTGCGGTAGACCATGATCACGGCGCGCTGCCCGAGGACGCGCACCGGGACGTAGCGTTCCTGCTTCCAGCCGAGCGGATGAATGGCGGCCTTCAACGCCGGCGCCTCCGCGACCAGCAACGCCGCCTTGCCGCGCGGGCGCAGCACGCGGTCCATTTCCGGAACCACCTTGTGATACAGCGGGCCGATTTCCGCAGGGCTGCTGAGCTGCTTGCCAAACGGCAGATTGCACACGATGCGATCGACGCTCGCGTCCTCCAGGGGCAGGCGGCGGGCGTCCCAGGTCCACACCGGCGCCTCGGTCAGCTTCAACAAGTTCGCTTTCGCCGCACGCACGTGATGCGGATCGACGTCGCCGCCCACGAGCGTCACGTTCCACGGCACGTGCGGCCGCTCTTGCTGCCGCGCGTACAGGTGCGCCTCGGCGAGGATGGTGCCGGCGCCGCACATGGGATCGAGCACGACGTGCTGCGGCTTCACATCCGCCAGCCGCACCATGGCCGCCGCCATCGTCGGCCGCAGCGATGCCTGAAAATGCTCGACCTTGTACGTGCGATGCCGCATCGTCCGGTCCGACAATCGCAGCCCGCAGATCGCCGTGGCGCCGTGGATCGACAGCCAGAATTCGATGGCCGCGTTTTCCTCGGCGGGCCGCCAGCTCGCGGGCATCTTGCCGTTCAAGCCGCGGCCCAGCGCCTTGAGGGCATCGACGCGCCGGTAGCCGTGTTCGCCGCTCATCTGCACGACCAGCCGATACGTCGGCTTCCTCCTGGGCTTCGGCGTGACGGCGTGATGGATCTTGAGGAGCGCCGGCCAATCCGCGTCCTTGTCGGTCCAGCGGCGGATGCTGTCCAGATCGGCGGCGCGGTAACTGAGCTTGTCGGTCCCCCAGGCGTACAGGAATACGTCCTCGACGGTCCGCAGGTGCAGGATGCCGCGGTCGATCTCGGGCAGTCGAAACACGACAAACCCGCGTTCCGCGCGTTTGACGTCGCCGCCCAGCTCGGCGCGAATCTCGTCCGCCGCGACTTCTTCCAGGCCGGGGTGGACCATCGCATAACAAGCGGGGAGATTGGCATGGGGTTGGGGACGAGACATCGCGGCAAACCACCCTCCTCTTGCAGCCCCTCGCGGTCTCGTTATACTACCTTTTTCCACTCTTCGTGTCCGTGAGGTGGGCAGGCGATGGTTGACACCATGCTGATCGATTTGAAGGCGTTGCTGGTGGAGCGCGAGGACTGCGACGCCGGCACCGTGCAGCGCGTCCGCGACGGTCTGGCCCAGGGCAAGACCCAATTCCGCACCCTGCGCGACATCAACGACACCCTGAAGAAACGGGTCGAAACCGCCGCCGGCGCCCAGGCGAAGAAGATCCATCTGAAGCTGGGCATCGCCAACTACTTCCTCGGCCATCTCGCGGTGGCCATCGAAAACTTGCGGCAGGCCGAAGGGGCGCTGGCGGCGTTCTATCTCGGCAAGGCCCTGCTGGAGCATCAGGAGCTTGACGAGGCGTTCAAGGCGTTTGACCGGTCCGAAAAATCCGGCTACACCGCCAGCCAGGTCCTGTTGCAGAAGGCCGGCATCCATCGCCTCAAAGGCGAGCTGACCCAGGCCCGCGCCATCCTGACGAAACTGGCCGACCAGGCAACCCACAACGCCGAGTATCACTTCCAGCTGGGAAGCTGCTTGATGGCCGAAGGCCAGCGCGATCAGGCCCTGCGAAGCTTCGAGCGGGCCGTGGAGCTCGATCCGAGCCACACCGGCGCCCTGTTTCAGCTCGGCCATGCCAACGACCTGGCCGGCAACGACGACGACGCCGTGCAATTCTACGAACGCTGCCTCAATCATCCGCCGCTGCACGTCGGCCTGCTCATGAACCTGGGCATCCTCTACGAGGACAGCGACAAGTACGACAAGGCGGTCGATTGCTACCGCAAGATCCTGCACGGCGACCCGCGGCACGAGCAGGCCCGGCTGTTCCTGAAGGACGCCGAGGCATCGTTGACGCAGTATTACAACCCCGAGCAGGATGCCGCCGACAGCCGCTTCAGCCAGGTGCTCGAGATTCCAGTGACCGACTTCGAGCTGTCGGTCCGCAGCCGCAATTGCCTGAAGAAGATGAACATCCGCACGCTCGGCGACCTGACCCGCGTCAGCGAGCAGCAACTGCTGAGCAGCAAGAATTTTGGCGAGACGTCGCTGGCCGAGATCAAGGAAATCCTCGGCGCCAAGGGGCTGCGGCTCGGCATGGCCCTGGAGGAAGGCAGCCAGTTCGAGCGCCGCTTCCACGCCCAGCAGCCGCTCAGCGAGCAGGAGCAGGCAGTGCTGAACAAGGCGGTCAGCGAGCTCAACCTGTCGGTGCGGGCCCGCAAGTGCATGAACCGCCTCGGCATCAACACCCTGGGCGAGCTGATCAATCGCACCGCCGACGAACTGCTCGAATCGAAGAATTTTGGCATGACCTCGCTCAACGAGGTCCGCGAAAAGCTGCGGCAGTACGGTTTGACGTTGCGCGGCGACTAGCCGGGCTGTGGGTTAGGCTGAGCTACGAAGCCGCACGAACCGGGTGAAATGTTTAGCCCCGGTTCGAAGAACCGGGGCGGGCGTGACAACGGCAATGGATTCATCCTTCGCGCGGGATTCTGTCCGCCCCGGTTCTACGAACCGGGGCTAAACGGGCTGGGCTTGCACCGATTGCATTTCCCGGACCGATTCGTTAGAAATGCAGCAACGCTGAAGCCCACGTTCGAAGGAGCTGGACATGCGCGTGTCGTCGCTCGTGATCTTTGCCGCACTTGTCTTGACGGCATTGTACTTCATCTTCTTGACGCCGGATTGGGCGAAGGACCTGTACCTGAAGGCGACCGGCTACGGCCCGGCGGCGACGCCGACCGAGGCCGTGGACAAGTTCTTGAAGGCGGTGAAGGCCCGCGACATGAACACGGCGGCCCGGTTCGTGACCGCCGATTACGCGGCCCAGTTGAAGCGCGCCGCGACGGCGACCAAGGAGATGGGGCCGGTGCTCGACGGCATCTTTGAGTACATGACGAACAAGGGGCTGGCCACGAACAAGAGCGTGACCTACTTGCACTTCCTCGATCCGTTTCCCACGAATCTGTCCATGGCAGCGGCCCCCAAGGAAATCGATGCCGCGAAGGCGCGTGGCTTCATTGCGGTGGACGCCAAGATCTGGCCGGATGCGGCGGGCGCCGCGTTCGGGCCCGGCGGTCCCGCCGAGCTCGGCCAGTTCGATCCGCGCATGTTCAATCGCGTGCTCATGCCCCTGGCCATCCACGACCCGCGCGGAATTGAGATCGTCAAGGAAGGCGAGGAGTGGAAGTTGAACCCGGCGCTGGCGCCGGGGCAGGTGCAGTTCATCGACCATTACCTCAACAACTACAAGGCGTATCACACGCGGCTGTCCACGTTCCGCCGCGACATGACCAATGATCGGTACGACTCGAAGCAGAAATTCGAAAGCGAATTGGTGACGGCGATTCAGGAATCGAAGTGACCGTTACTTCACGGCGAAACAACTCAACTTCTTCTGATCCCGCGCATACAGCCGCCCGTTCGCCAGGGCGATCTGCGCACGGCACGGGCCGGACGTGAGCACCTGCGCCCGCGCCAGTTCGCGATACGCCTGCGGCGTCGCCTCGACCAGCAGCAGCTCGCCCGACTCGGTCAGGACGATGATCCTGTCGCCCGCCAGGATCATCGAGCCGCAGCCGAAGCGCGGCCGGTCCCAGCACACCTTGTGCGTGTTCAGCTCGACGCAGCGGAAGCTCGCGCCCGCTTCCTGCCGGCCATGGAACCCATAGAGGTGGCCGTCGCGATGGATCGACGTGTTGTAATGGTTGGTCATCACCGCGTCGCTGTCCCACAACTTCTCGGCCCCGTCTTTCTTCAGCTTGATCAGTAAGGCGCCAGTGTCGTAGCTCGTCGAGAAGAACGCCGTGTCGCCGAGGATCAGCGGCGTGGCCGCGTTCACCGACGCTTCGATCCGCGCGCGCCAGCGCGTCTGGAAACGCACGTCCCCGGTTGTCGGGTCGAGCAGCACGACGCCCTGGCGCGTGAAGAACACGGCGTGCGTCACGCCGCCCACGGTCGCCGTGGTCGGCGACGAGTAGCTGGCGCCGTCGCCGGTGGCGCGCCACAGCTCCTTGCCCGAATCCAGCCCGAACGCGACGATGCCGGCGTCCTTGCCGCCCACATTGACCAGGACACGGTCGCCGACGACCATCGGCGAGCTGCCGACGCCGAAGAAACCCGGCGGCACGCGGTACTCCGCCACGACATTCCGGCCCCAGAGCTTCTTGCCGCTTTCCAGCTCGAACGCGTGCAGCCAGCCGTCGGCGCCGAACGTCACGACGCTGCCGCCGGCGATGACCGGGGTGGCGCGCGGCCCGTCGCCCTTGCCGAAGTCGTCCTCGAACTTCGTGGGGTAGTCGGATTTCCAGACGGGCTTGCCGGTATCGGCGCGGACGCATTCGACGACTTCGTCGTTGCCCACCCGGTGAAACAGGATCAAGCGCTCGCCGGCCACCACCGCGCCGGCGTAACCGGGACCGACGCCGCGCGACCAGAGGACCTTCGGGCCGTTTGGCCCCCACGCCTTGACGCCGGCCTCCGCCGACACGCCGTCGCGGCGCGGGCCCAGGAACTGCGGCCAGTCGTCGGCGCGCAGCGCGGCCGCCGGAGCAAGACACAGCAAACCGAGCGTGAGCCAACGCATGATGGAAGGGATTCGCAAGTTACTCACTCACCTTGGCGCACCGAAACCCAATCTTGTCGTTGCGCGTGTCCGCCGGGACGTGGCGCCGCGCCGCCGACCGGGCGGCGTCGGCCGAATCGTTCCACGAGCCGCCGCGAATGACCCGATCCTTCGCTCCCGGCACCCGGAAGGCGCTGCCGTCGGTCGGAGCGCCCTTGTAGTTCGGCGACCAGTCGTCGGCCACCCATTCCCAGTTGTAGCCGTGCAGGTCGTACAGGCCCCATGGATTGGCCGCCTTTTCACCGACCGGCGGATCGAAGCCGGCAGAGTTCGCCGAGTACCAGCAAAACTTGCCCAGCTCGTCCAGCGAATCGCCGTGCGACCAGTACGTCGTCGTGCCGGCGCGGGCGGCATACTCCCACTCGGCCTCGGTCAACAATCGGATGCGTTTCTTGTCCGCCAGCAGCTTCGCCCGGCGCAGCTCCTTCGTCGCCTTGTCGCAAAAGTCGTTGGCCTCCGCCCAGCTCACCACCTCGACGGCGTTGCGCAGCCCCTTCCATTTGCTCGGGTTGTTGCCCATGACGACGTGGTACAGCTCCTGGGTCACCTCGTACTTGTTGACGGCGAACGAATAGGCAAACGTGACTTTGCGAACCGGCAACTCCTCGCGGGCCGCCTTCGAGCCCATCAGGAAGCTGGGTGGGAATTTGCCTTCGCCGGGCGCGAGCGTCACGAATTCCTCGGCGAACCGTTTGAGGATCGCCGCCTTGCGCGGCGTCGGATCGGGGAACTTCTCTTTCTCCTGCGACAGCCCGCTGATTTGCGAGCTCGTCGCCGCCAACAGCAGGACGGCAAAGCGTTTCATGATCACCTTACGGGGCCGCATTATGGGGCCGCATTATGGGGCCGCATTATGGGGCTGCCTTGAGGAACAAATCGACAAGCGCCGGATCGCCGACCAGCGGCCGGACCTGGCGAAACAACTTCAGGGCATCGTCGCGTTGATCGTCGAACCAGCGCTGGTGGGCCAGCAGGAAGACGTAGCCGGAATTGTTCGGTTGCCGCGCCTGCGCGTCTTCGAGCAGTTGCAGGTGCCGCAGCCAGTCCTCGGGCAGCTCGCCGTATAAATCGAAGCGCGGCCGGAAGGGGCGCTGCGGCCAGCCGCGATCGAGGCCCAGGCCCAGCCCGATCATCTGCACCGCGTCACGATACTGGCCCAGCGCGAAATACGCCTGGCTCAGGTAGAAGTACGCCCGGCTCGCGGTCGGATCGATTTCCAGCGCTTGCTTGAACTTGCGGGCGGCCAGGCCGTATTCCTGCCCGCGAAACGCCACGACGCCCAGCGTGGCCAGGCGCTGGCCTTCTTCCACCGGGTCCGCGCGCGGCGCCATGGGATCGGGCGCCAGCGGCTTCGGGGCCGGCGCCTTGGGCGGGGGCTCAATGCGCTTGGCAACCTCGTCCGGCTGCCTGGGCGGCGGAACGTCGTGCTTGGGCCGTTCGAATTCGTGGGCCCACGGCGGCACTTCGACGTCCAGATCGATGCCGGACAAATCCAACGGCGGGGCCAGCAGGCGCGGCCTGACCGGCGCAATGATGTGAAAGGTGACGCGCGGCTCGACAATGCCGTAGGGATCGCCCCAACCGTACGGGCCCGCATGCGGACCCGCGAACGGGCCGACGAAGTAGCCGCGACCGACGCCGCCGGTCACCACGAAACGGCTTCGCGACACGGAACGGCCGGGAATGGGCTGCGCAGGGGGCAGCATGCGCTGCTGCGCCTCGGCCAGACCAGTAACAGACCACACGAGCACGACGACCGCGAGCGAGCGCCAACATCTCGGCACGGGAAGCTCCTTTCCCCGCGTGCACCAATCGCCCCAAGGAACGCTCACCATTATGGAAACGAGCCGGCGCCGAGGCAAGCGCCATTTGGACCATTTGGAGCCGCACTCCAAATTGACTTAGCCACCGGTCCCGGCACGCTCTCGAATCCGCGCCATCGCCCAGCGGGCCGCCTCCTGCACCACGGGATCCGCATCCCCGGCGGCGGCCTCCAACGCCGGCAACGCCTCGATCCCGGCGGTATTGCCCAACACCAGCGCCGCGTTGCGCGCCAGGCCTTGCCGTTTCGTCCGCCATAGCGCCGTGCCGCGAAAGCGGCGGCGGAATTCCGCGTCGGTGATCCCCACCAGCTCCGCCGGATCGAGCGCCTCCAGGTCAGCGTGTGGCTGCAGTGCGGGCTCGCGGCCCCAGGGGGCCTTGCGATTCCACGGGCATACGTCCTGACAGATGTCGCAACCAAACAGCCACGGCCCGACGCCGGCGCGCAGCTCCTCGGCAACCGGGCCGCGCAGCTCGATCGTCAGGTAGCTGATGCAGCGCCGGGCGTCGAGTTGATAGGGGCCGACGAACGCCTGAGTGGGGCAGGCGTCAAGGCACGCAGTGCACGTGCCGCAATGCCGGGCTTCGAATGGAGCGTCGGGGTGCAAGTCGAGATCGAGCAACAGCGCGGCCAGGAAGAAGAAGCTGCCGAGCCGCTTGTGGATCAGCATGGTGTTCTTGCCGAACCAGCCCAGGCCGGCGCGGCGGGCGAAATCGCGTTCCAGGAGCGGGGCCGTGTCCACGACGCCGCGGCCGCGTGCGCCGGGAACCTCGGCCTGCACCCACGCCAGGAGTTCGTTGAGCTTGCGGCGCAGCACGACGTGGTAGTCTTCGCCACACGCGTAGCGAGCGATGCGGGCTTCGCCCGCCGACGGAGCTGCACCATAATAATTGAGCCCAAGCATCACGACGCTGCGCACGTCGGGCAGGATGGCGGCGGGGTGCCGGCGCGCGGGGGCGAGGCGGCGCAGGTATGACATGTCGCCGGCGAAGTCGCGGGCCAGCCAGTCCTGAAACTGGTCGAACCCATCGGCCTGCGCGGCGGCGGCGATGCCGGCGAGCTCGAAGCCGAGGGATCGAGCCTGAATCTTGAGCCGGTGCTCCAGCGTGTCGATCATCGACGCTATTCTACGATTGAATAAATCCAGGTGAGAATCCGTCCAGCATGGCAGCTGCCCTTTTTTTCTGGAAGCAGGCGGTTTTTTTCTTGTCATGGGCTGCCGGGGCCGTTAGAAAGGGCAGTGCCTTTCCAGGGACAACGATGGTCGTTCTCTCACGCTGGGGAAAGGCGGCAAGGCAGGACCTCTGCGCGACCGCGGAGGCACAACAACAAAGGTGGGGACCGGTATGAAGTACCTGTTTGCAGGTGTGGTTGCAACTCTGAGTATGGCGTTGCTGCTGGGCGAGAACAACGCCGGTGAAAAAGCCAAGCACACGATCCCGGAAGTCATGGCCAAGGCGATGAAGGGCGGCCTGTGCAAGAAGGTCGCCACGGGCAAGGCGAGCGACGACGAGAAGAAGGAGCTGGTCGAGCTGTTCACCTCGCTGACCAAGAACAAGCCCCCCATGGGCGACGAGAAGGCGTGGAAGAAGCGGACCACCGCGTTGCTCGAGGCCGCCAAGAAGGCAGCCGCGGGTGATGCCGCCGGCCCCAAGGCGCTCGGCAAACTCGCCAACTGCGCCGCCTGCCACAAGGAACACAAGGGCTAGCCGTTCCGGCGACGCCGGCTCTCCACCCGCCAGCGCTGCGCTGGCGGGTTTTTTTGTCGAGAGTTGTGAAACAATGGGGACAGGCGCCGGCCTCGTTCCCGATCGCCAACGTTCTTCGAGGGACGGCCGGAGCCAGTCCCCATTTTTTTACAACTCTGACTCCTGACCCTTGATGCACCATGTTCGACGGCCCTTCCGTTGTCGCGGCTCTCAAAGACTGCGGCGTCACCCACATCGTCTGGCTCCCCGACAGCGAGCTGGGGACCTGGGAAGCGGCCTTGACCGGGCCGAACGGCTTGCCGCTGATCCGCGTGTGCCGCGAAGGCGAGGCCATCACCGTCGCGGCCGGACTCATGCTCGGCGGCCGGAAACCGGTCGTGGTCATCCAGTGCACCGGCCTGTTCGAAGCCGGCGATGCGCTGCGCAACGTGGTGCACGACCTCAAGCTGCCGCTCTTCCTCATCGTCGGCGTGCGAAGCTGGTATACGCATCAGGAGGGCAAGAGCGGCGACTCGTGCCCCGTCTTCACCGAGCCGATCCTGCAGGCCTGGCGGCTTCCCTACACGCTCCTGGATCGCCGGCATTCGAGCGCCGACCTGGCGCACAGCTACCGGCAGGCGCAAGCGGAGCACCGCGCCGCCGCCGTCCTCATCGCGGAGTAACGGGGTGCCATGCCCACGGCCTTGCGTGGGCATGCTGAGGACTTCCGGCCCGGAGTAACGCATCACGGAGTAGCGACATGCCGATGACACAACGGCAGGCGCTGGCAACGCTGGCCCAGCATCGCGGCGACCACGTCGTCGTCACCACGATGTCGGCGGTCGGCCTCTGGCCGGAGCTGTCGGACTCGCCGCTCGATTTCGCCTACATGCCGTCGGCGATGGGCCACGCGCCGGGGCTGGGGCTCGGCCTGGCGCTGGCGCATCCCGGCCGCGGCGTCATCATCGTCAACGGCGACGGCGGCATGCTCATGAACCTGGGCAGCCTGGCCACGCTCGCCGCCCATCCGGCGAACGTCTACCTGATCATCGTCGACAACGGCCTGTACGAGGTGACCGGCGGCCAGCGGACCGCCGGCTCGGGGCGCGTCGATTTCGCCGCCGTGGCGCGGGCGGCAGGCATCGGCCGGGTCCATGCCTTTGACACGCTCGAGGCCTGGCACACCGGGGCCGCCGCGGCCCTGAGCGGCCCCGGTCCGGTGGTGATCTGGCTGAAAGTGGAAGGCCGGCTGGGCCAGAAGACGCCGAAGCCGCCGCGGGCGATGGCCGAGCAGATTCAGCGGCTGCGGGAAGCGTTGGCCAGATGAGCGCCTTAGGAATCACTTCCGACGCTTGCCGACGAGTTGCCCGATCTTGACGAACTCGCGATGTTCCGCGTCGTCGCCGTCGGCGGACGGCCTTTCGCAAGCGTCGCCGAGGTGGCGTGCCAGGGCGATCCAGGCGAGGGTCCGGGCCGCGCCGCCGGGGTCGGGGAAGTCCTTGACCAGGTCCATCGACACCTTGCCGTCGTCGCGTTCGAGCTGGGCGTAAATCCATTCCAGCTGGGCGCGGCGCTTGAAGTTGCCCGGCAGCTTGAGGCCGTATTCCTTGGCGGTGGCCGCTTGATCGGGAATGCGAAACGCGGCCCGGCACAGTTGCAGGGTGTGCCAGGCGGGGTAGCTCTGGCCGCCGTGGATCTTCATGGCGTCGGCGACGAATGGCGCCGCCTTCGTTGCCGCGGCCTTGTCGTCCGCGTTGCACAGCAGGACGGCCGCCACGCTGGTCGCCGCCTCAAGGTCGTGCAACTTCACCGCACCCTTGCGTCTGACGAGTTCGCCGGCGCCTTCCAGATCGCCCTTGCGCGCACGTCCCTCGGCATATCCGATGCGCGCGGCCAGGTCGGTTGGCAGGGGGTTGGCGCGATCGGGCAGTTTCAGGGGCGGCGTCTTGTCGCTGGCGAAGAGCAGCGCCGTCAACTGTGACGACATCGGCGCGGGCTGCCCCTTTTTCGCGGCGCCGGGATTGAACTGGCCCGACGCCAGGCTGACCGCGGTGTCGGCTTGATTGCGCGCGATCAAGTCGCTGGCCAGCTCGCGGATGGCGATCACCTTGACCTCAGGATTCTTGATGTTGTCGAGCGTGCGCTTGACCTCGGTAATGACCGTGCCCCACTCAACGCGGGACTTGGCGCGATACTGATCCTCGTTCTCCATCCCCAGATCGATCTGGCTTCGCGCCAGGTCGACGAGAAAGAAATCACGATCGATATCGGTGTCCTTGGCGCCGCTCGTCGCCCGGGCCGAGGCAAACTTCTTCCTCGCCTCCTCGCCCTTGCCCTGCGCCAGCAGCAGCAATTCGCCTTCCAGACGCTCCGCCTCGGCAAGAAGGGCCGGATGCGGTTTCTTCTTCGGATCTATTCCTTCGACGTACTTCCAGAAGCCCTCGAACGTCGCCTTTTCCTTGACGCGTTCCTTGTTGCGGCTGATGCCGATGGTCAGCAGCGTGATGAAACCGACCGCCGCGGCCGCCCACAGCCCGCGCCGGATCCAGCCGGCGACGCCGACCGGCTCCACCAGGATTTCGACCGCGCCGGCGTCTTCGAGCGACTCGCGGTTGACCCGGCCTTGCACTTCCGTGCCCCAGGCGCCGTCGAGCTGCTCCGGCAGATTGATGAGGGCGCCCACGGGGCCTTTCTTGTCCATACCGCGCCAGTCTTTCGGCTTGTCTGCTTGCGGCAGCGGCACCTTGAGAATCTGCCGGCACGACGGACACGGCATCTGCTTGCCGGCCATGTCGGGGGCAGCCGTCACCGGCTCGTCGCAGTACACGCAGTTGAATTCGATGGGCTTGGCCGCGTCGTCCTTGGGCGCTTCAACGGGGTCGGCCAGCGCCGCCGCCGCCAGCGCTTCGACGTCCACGGGCGCGGCGATCGGCGCTGGGATCAAGATCGGTTTCTTGCAGGCCGGGCAGGCGGCGCGCTTGCCGGCGAGGTTGTCCTTCACCGCGAGCGGCTTCTTGCAGTGCGGGCACTTGAAACGAATGGACATGCGGATGGACCCATCGGCGCGACACGGACATGCGGCTCAGGAATCTATTATAACGGCGGTTGTCACGCGATCAAAACAGGTTCCGGCGCCCAGGCGTCGATTTCATCCCAGGGCCAGAGCGGCCGCGGAATGTTCAAGTACGGATGATTCCAGAAATCGGAAGGGGCGCAGCCCGGCGAGCGGACCATGTAGATCTTCTTCGCGTGATCCTGATACGCCGCGCGAAACCCGCACGGACTCTTGGCGGTGAGGACCTGGGCGGCGAACGGATCGAGCCCGGCCGTGCGAAAGAAATCCGGGGCGAAGTGCGGGCCGGAGCGCGTCGTGACCAGCAGATGGACGTTGCCGTGCTTGAGCACCGCGGCCGGGCCCATGTCGATCGGCATGTTCTTGCCGATGTGGCCGGTGAGCGTGAACCTGGCGTCGAACAGGTTGGCGACTTCGACGTCGAGCCGGATCGGCGTCGAGAAGCGGCGGTCGCGCACGCCGCCCAGGTCCGCCGTGTAGCGGGCGCCGACGCCTTGCCGCTGCGCTTCCTCGACGGCGTAGGGCGCGACCATGGTCGTCAGCGCCGGCCGCGGCCAATCGTACCTGGTCAATTCGCTCACGATGGCGGTGCATTCGCCGGTGCTGCCGGAGTTGGTCGAGTCGGCCGCGTCGCCGAGCACGACCAGGCCGTCCGGTTCCGCGTGGGCCAGGCGCACCGCATCGGGCAGGTCGGTCAGTTCCGGCAGGTAGCCACGCCGCTGTTGCCAGAGCTGCTCGGCCAGGTCGCGGCACAAGCGCAGCGCTTTGGGCGCGTAGGTTGACGTGACGATCACCGCCGAGCCCAGCTCGGGAATTTCGAGCCACGGCTGCACGGTGGCGAGGCCGGCGCACAGGATGTCCGGATCGGCTTCCGCCCGTTGCAGGCATTCGCGAAACTTGAAGCTGACGCTCGCCGGGTCCTGGGTGTTGGCGCGTTCAGCGGGCGCGACGAGGGGCAGTTTCTGGAACGCGGTCACGACGACGGCCCTGTCGATCAAGATGTGCCGCAGCGCCGCCGCTGCCCGCTGCCCGGTCTCGCACACGTCGATGTGCGGCGCTGTGTGGTACAGGACCAGCGCGCTGGCTTGCTCGACCATCTGCCGGGTGACGTTGGTGTGCAGGTCGAGCGACGCGACCACGGGCATCCTCGGCCCCACCAGCGCGCGCACCTGCCGCAACAGCTCGCCTTCCACGTCCGGCATACCCTCCGCGACCATGGCGCCATGGAGCGCGAGATAGACGGCATCCACCGGCAGCGCTGTGCGCAAGCGATCGAGTATCGAGGTCAGCAGTTCCGCGATCGTGTCGGGCGTCACCGGGCCGCTCGGCCAGGCGGCGAACCGCGCCAGGCCGGCGAGCTCCGGGTTCTCTGGCCATTGCCGCACGCTCTGGATGAATCCGCCGGGTTCGTTGACGTCCGCAAGTTTGGTCAGCAGCTCGTCGCCGAAGTAGATCCCGAGCGGTTCGAAGTCGGCGCGCGTGGTCGGCAGCGGGTTCAGCGTGTTGGTTTCCTGCCAGAGCTGACCGATGGCGATGCGCACCTGGGAAGCTCCCTGGATGTTTTGAAAGGGCAAGCGAGCGCGAAACGGCAAGCCGCAAGCTATTCGCGTTGCATGGCGCCGATGGCGCGGTCGAGGCGGCGCAGCGCTTCGTCCGCATCGGCGAGCGTCATGGCGGCGCAGAAACCGTGGTGACACGCGGCGCCGCCGTAATCGTGGAAGTAGACGCCGTGGTTGATCGCCGCCTTGATGAAGCGCAGCATCTGTTCGCGCTGATGCAGGACAGCGTCGCGGTAGTTGCGCGGCGCCTCGACCAGTCCGAAGTAGATGCCGAACCGGGCGCCGAGCCCTTGCACCTGCGCGGCGACGCGGTGCTGCTGGAACAGTCCGTTCAACCCATCGTACAGCTTCTGCGCCACCGCGTGAATGTGCTCGTAGAAGCCGGGCTCGCGATAGGCCCGGACCGCGGCCAGCGCCGCGGCGACGGCCGTCGGATGACCGTTGTACGTCCCGGAGTGCTGGCAATCTCCCGTCGGCATCAAGCGATCCATGATGTCCTTGCCGCCGCCGAACACGCTGAGCGGGTAGCCGCCGCCGACCGCCTTGCCGAGCGTGCACAGATCGGGGGTGACACCCAGGTATTGTTGCGCGCCGCCCGGCGCCATGCGAAACGCGCTGAGCACCTCGTCGAAGATCAAGAGCACGCCGTGCTCACGCGTCAACCGCCGGAGCGCGTCCAGGAAGTCGGGCGTCGGCAGGATGCAGCCCGCGTTGTAATACACCGGCTCGCCGATCACGGCCGCCAGCTCGTGGCCGTGGCGTCGAAACGCGGCTTCGAGCAGATCGGGCCGGTTGTACGGGACGATGACGAGCAGCTCGCCCAGCACCGGCGGCATGCCGGTCGAGCCGGGAAAACGTGTCGGCTGCGTCTCCGGGCCGAGCTGGTCGGCCGGCGTGCCGATGGCGTACATGACCTGATCGTGGTAGCCGTGGAAATTGCCTTCGAATTTGAGGATCTTCGACCGCCCCGTGAACGCCCGGGCCAGGCGCAGGCAATGGAGCGTCGCCTCGGTGCCGGACCCGGTGAAGCGGACCCGTTCCAGGCACGGGACGGTTTCGCACAAGAGCTCGGCCAGCTCGGCGTGCTGCTCGTTTTCGTAGGAGCACGGCGCCCCGCGCTCGATGGCCGCCTCGACCGCGCGGCGGACGCGGCGCTCGCCGTGGCCCAGGAGGGTGGCGCCGTGGCTGCAGCACAGGTCGAGATACTCCGTGCCGTCGAGGTCCCACACCCGGCAGCCGTCGCCGCGGTCGAAGTACAGAGGATGGCCAAGGGCCTTGTTGACGCGCGTGGAGGAGGTGACGCCGCCGGCCAAGGATTGGCATGCCCGTCGAAAGTGCTCGATGGTGCGCTCCATGGGGCGATTGTATTCAGGAGTCAGGGGTCAGGAGGCAGGGGGCACGATCAGGGAGGCGTCGGAGCGGCTGCCTGGCTCTTGACTCCCGCCGCTGATTCCTGATTCCTGACTGCTGAACTCCTGACTCCTGACCCTGAGGAAACGATCATGCCACACGACGTCGTCACCTTCGGCGAAGCGATGATCCGTCTGAGTCCGCCGAACTTTCGCCGGCTGGAACAAGCGCGCAGCCTGGACGTGCAGGTGGGCGGCGCGGAGCTGAACACCGCCGTCGGGCTGGCGCGGCTGGGCCGCTCGGCCGCGTGGGTGTCGCGGCTGACCAACAACCCGCTGGGCCGGCTGATCGCCAACCATGCCCGCGAGGCCGGCGTGTCCACGGAGCACGTGCTGTGGACCAACGACAACCGGGTCGGCCTGTATTTCCTCGAATTCGGCGCGGCGCCGCGGGCCAGCAGCGTGCTCTACGATCGCAGGGACGCCGCCATCGCCCACATCAAGCCCGGCATGATCCCGTGGGCGAAGCTGATGACGGGCGTGAACTGGTTCCACGTCACCGGCATCACGCCCGGCCTCAGCCCGGACGCCGCGGCGGTCACGAAGGAGGCCCTGCAAGCAGCCGACGCGGCCGGCGTGCCGGCAAGCATCGACCTCAACTACCGCGCCAAGCTGTGGAGCCAGGAGGAGGCCGGCCGGTGCATGTCCGAGCTGATGCAGTTCTGCGACGTGCTGATCACGACGGAAGAGGACATCGAGCGCGTGTTCAGCATCAAGGGGAAGGACTACGAGGAAGCGGCGGCGCTGACCGCGAAGCGGTTCGCGCTGACGACGGTCGCGATCACCGTGCGCGAGAACCCGCTCGTGTGGAAGAACAGCTGGACGGCCATTGCCTATCACGACGAGCGGGTGCTGCGAACACGGGCCTACGAGGTCGAGATCGTCGACCGGCTGGGCGCGGGGGATTCGTTCGCGGCCGGGCTGATCCACGGCCTGCTCGACGGCGATTTGCAGAAGGGTCTCGACTGGGGTGTCGCCGCCAGCGCCTTGAAGCACACGATCCCGGGCGATTTCAACTGGATCACGCGTGAAGAGGTTGAGGGGATGCTGAAGGGCGGCGGGTTGCGGATCAGCCGTTAGCCCTCATGAGCGAGCCACCAGCAGCCGCAGCATCGTCAACGCTTGCGGCAACGGATAGAAGAACAGCAGCCAGCCGACGCCGACAAACAGCATGGTCAAGGCCCAGGCGACCGGCCAGAGCCGCTGCATGCCGGTTTCCAGGCGCGCGCCGGTGCGGCCCAATAGCGCCGGGATGCTGGCGGTGATCGCCAAACCCGCTCCATGATACAGGCCCCAGACGATGAAATTCCACGCGGCCCCGTGCCACAGCCCGCACAGCGTGAACGCCGCGATGCCGTTGACGACCCTGCGCACCGGGCCCATGCGGTTGCCGCCGAGCGGGATGTAGATGTAGTCGCGAATCCAGCTGCTCAGCGAGATGTGCCAGCGCCGCCAGAAATCGGCAGGGCTGCGCGCCAGGTACGGGAACCAGAAGTTCTCCGGCAGCCGCATCCCCATCATCCGCGCGAAGCCGATCGCCATGTCGCTGTAGCCGCTGAAGTCGAGCACGATGCGCAACGCGATGCCGACAAAGATCAGCCAGCGCATGCTCATCGGCAGCGACGCGTAGTGGTCGTCGTGGAAGCTGATCCACGCCGTCAGGTTGTCCGCCGCGAATTTCTTGACCAACCCCATGGCCAGCCGGAGGAAGCCGATCATCACATCGTCGCCGCGCACGCTCTTTGCCCCCAGCTCCAGCTCCGGGATGAACTGGGCGTAGCGCTTCACCGGTCCGGCGACGATCGACGGCCAGAAGATCGCGAACAAGGCGAAATCGACCTTCGAGCGGATCGGCTCGTGACCGCGATAGACTTCGATCAGGTAATGAATGAACTCGAAGGCGAAGAAACTGATGGCCAGGGGCGGCGCCCCGGGGAGCCAATCCTGGGCCGAGGACCAGGCGGCCTCGCCCCAGGCCGGCACGACGGCGCCGAGCAGGCTTTCGCACAGGAAGCGCAGGTACTTGTAGAAGACGAGCGCGGCCACGCTGGCGACGATGCCGACCACGCACCAGAACTTGCTGCGCAGCAGCCCGGCGACGTAAGTCAGGATGCCGAGCGCGACGATCGGCACGACGCCGGCCGGGCCGGCGAAATGGCCGTGGAAGACGACGCTGGCGCCGAGCAGCAGCCACTTCCGCACGGCCGGCGGCCAGGGCAACCAGTACACCGGCAGGAAGCACGCCACGAACGCGACAAACCAGTACGACAGAAAAATCATGTCCGTGATCCCAGGCGTTCGAATCCATCCGGGTCGCGTCTAAGGGCGGGTCGCGTCCAAGGGGTCAGTCCCTCTTTCGCCGCGCCGTCTTCCGTTCGAGATAACCGAGCTCGTCCGCCAGGGCGCGGATGTGCGGCGCCAGCTCGACCGCCAGCTTGTTGCCGCCGCTGGCAACCAGGTGACCGTAGTCCAGGAAGTCCGCGGCTTGCAGCGAGACGCAGCCTTCCACCGCGTGCAGACCGGCCGCCCGCAGGTAAGCGAGTGCGTCCTGAACCTTACGGTCGTAGCCTTCCAGAAACCCGGGTGTATCCTGGTCCACCACCTGCAAGAACTCGGGGTTCAAGCGATTGACCACCGCCAGGGTCCGCGGCCGCAGGACCTCGGGAACCGATTGCAGCACCTGAGCTCGCAGGCGCTCCAGGTCCTCGCGATCGTAAGGCGTTCCCTGCTGGGCGACCGCGACCAGCCCCTTCTCTCGAATTTTCAAAAATGGCTTGCGGTTCAGCGGCGGTTCGCGCCACGCTTTGCGGGCCCGCCATGGATGTTTGCGCGCGAAGGGGTGCCACACCGTGAACGCATGCTCGTAACCGATCACATGCCAGAGGTCGTTGAACGACAGCCAGCGGTTGGCCCGGGTCTGAATCCGCAACTCGTCGAACCGGGCATCGTCGCGGCGTTCGTGCGCCAGCGCCGCCATGGTCCGGTCGCGCTCGGGCAATGGCAACAGCAGGCCTCGCGCCCGCGCGTCGTGGAAGAAATAGCGATAGACATCGCGGTTGCCGTCAGGCGCGTCCGCGAACGTGTGCAGAAACACGTCGCATACGTGGACGATCTTGCGGCCGTCGCGGCACATCATCTCGGCGGCGATCTGGCCGTGCTCGTTCGGGGCGCCTCCGCGCATGGCCAGGTTCACGACCCGGAACTCGTCCCCCAGCTCTTGTTGCAGCCGGATGGTCCACGCCGCATGGGCCCTCTGGCCGACGCCCTGCATCACCGAGCTGCCGCCGATGATGACGCCGATCTTGTCGCATGGCAGCTCGCGCCGCGCCAGCGCCCGCACCTGGAGGGCGGTCGCGTAATAGAGGCCTTCGGGATTGAGGAAGCGATGAAACCGCTGGAAATCCTCGATCGGCAGCAGCGTCGGCGCCTTGCGGCCTGCGACGCAGCAGGCGACGAAGCCCGCCACCAAGCCGACGAAGAACCCGGGCGGCGTCAGCAGCCGGCGCACCCGTTCCTCGAGCGCGGATCGAGGCGGCGTATTGTTCATGATCTCGCGGTGCCCTCCGCGCCGGCAGCAAGCCCGTTGGGTCAGAACGCCAGGTAAATGAACGGCTCCACCGGCAAACCCATCCGGTAGAGCGTGTAGTGCAGGATGACGCCCACGACGATCCCGACGCCGATCGACAGCAGCCAGCGGAGAAAGTTCATGAGCGTCCCCTTCGGTGGGCCGTCATACCAAGCTTGCGGTTTCGAAAGCAAGCCGGCATTGCAGCGCGTGCCTCCAAGCAACATGAGCCACGCAGCCTGGGCAACCTTGGCAGGTCGGCGCCGGCGACGCTGGATCATCGGGATTGCCCGATTTCACGCTGGAAATACTGGGTGAATTCGTTCATGATGTGCCGCACGGAGACTTGCCCAAACTCTTCAAACACAGCCGGCCGTGACCTGCCTAAGTTCGCCTGATATGCTCGTCCGGGTCATGCTTGACAATGCGGCTGTCCGCCTCGACGTGCTCCGCCTCGACGGGTTCGATTCTCTCCGTGCGTTCGGCCCGATGCAACCAATCCGACTTGCGAGTCTCTCCCGCGCGGTCATCCACAATGATGCAGATCACGACCGCCAGGGCGACCGGCAGCATGAGCCATTCGAGCCATTGCGGTTCCAACGCCAAGAGCGGCCGCAGGACCACGAACACGGCGACCGCCGCGGCGAGGGGAGCAAGGGTTCGAAGGGTTGTCTTCATCGCGATGGACCACGACAGCGACTCACTGCCCGCCGGCAAGGAAGCCGCACCTACGTTCGCCCTGATCGTTCCGTCAGAGCGCCTCGTCCGCGTAGCGAAGGATAAAGTCAAACGCCCGCGCGCAGCAGTAAAAGAAGATTATGTTGCCGATGAACTGGATGTACTGCACGTTGTTCGTCGCGAGCCGCATGGCCGTAGAGTAATCCAGGACGATTAGCCCCAGGGCGATGACCCACACGATGATGCGGACGGTCGCAAAAATGCGCGGGATGATCCTGGGCTGAACGACAACTACCGGCATCGGCTCATCGTCAATGGTATCGCGTCGCCTTGCCGGTCGTGGCCGTGGTTCTGGTCGTGGTTCTGGCGGGAGTGGAATCACCGCACCGCACTTCGGGCAATCAATGGCTCCTGTGGGCTGGGCCGGAAGCCGCAAGGTAGACTTGCCGGATGAGCAAAGAACGATGAACGCCATGGGGCGAATCTCCCGGCGCTCTTCTCGCTGCCGATGGGACATCGGAAAGGCTTGAGTCGATGAGACGGCACGCCGGCGCAGCGTGCAAGGAAAAAACGGTTGCAGGGATGCCGGGCATCTCGGATCATTGAAGGCCATGAACTACATCGACGCGCATTGCCACGTTTGGACCAGCGACACCGGACACTACCCGCTCGCCCCTGGGTGGAAGCCGGCCGACATGCAGCCGCGCCGGTTCACGCCGGAAGACCTCTTCAAGCACACGCGGCCGGCTGGCGTCAATCGACTTGTGCTGATCCAAATGTCCTACTACTACCCGCGCGAGCCGTCTAGCGAAAAGGTTACACAGTTCGACAACCGCTACATGCTCGACATGATGGCCCTGCACAAGGACACCTTCGCCGGCACCGCGGTCATCGATCCTCATGCGAAGAACCCGGATCGGGAAATGACCCGGCTGGCGAAGCAGCGCGTCCGCGCTTTCCGCATCCATCCCCGGCTCAGTAAGCTGCCGCCGCCGCGCTGGCTGGAGCCGCCCGGCTACCAGGCGATGTTTGCCGCCGGCGCCAAGCACAACCTGGCGATGAGCTGCCTGATCGACCCGGACGCGCTGCCGGAGCTGGACCGCATGTGCAAGCGCTATCCCGACACGCCGGTGATCATCGACCATCTGTGCCGCATCGGCGTGGACGGCACGATCCGCGACGCCGACGTCAAGGCGCTGTGCGCGATGGCGGCCCACCAGCGCGTCATGGTGAAGATCGGCGCCTTCTACGCGCTGGGCAACAAGCAGGCGCCGTACACCGATCTCGGGCCGATGATCCAGGCCGTGGTCAAGGCCTTCACGCCCAGGCGGTGCATGTGGGAGAGCGACTGTCCGTTCCAGGTGCAGAACGGCCACACCTACCGCGCCAGCATCGACCTGGTCCGCACGCGGCTGGCGTTCCTGACGAACGAGGACAAGGACTGGCTGCTGCGGCGGACGGCGGAGGAGTTTTTCTTTCGGCCGCAGAATTGAAACTCAATTGACTTTCACGCAAAGAAGCCTCGCATGGCGGCGCCATCTAACCGCGGCATCCTCACCGGCGCCGCGTTCCTCATGGCGGTGTCGGCGATCGGTCCGGGGTTCCTCACGCAGACTACGCAGTTCACCGCGGAGCTCGGCGCCAGCCTGGCGTTCGCCATCCTGCTGTCCACCATCATTGACATCGGCGCCCAGCTCACCACCTGGCGCGTCATCTGCGTCTCACGCCAACGAGGCCAGGAGATCGCCAACGTCGTCCTGCCCGGATTCGGGCATGTCGTCACCGCGGTGATTCTGGTCGGATCGCTCTTCTTCAACATCGGCAACCTCGGCGGCTGCGCTCTGGGACTGGAGACATTGCTCAACCTGCCGCAAGCCTGGGGGATCGTTGTCTCCGCCGCCCTGGCCGTGGGTTTGTTCCTGCTGCCGGCGATGCTCAAGGGCGTCGATTGGGTCGCGAAGGTTCTGGGCGCCGGCATGATTGTCGTCACGCTGTATGTCGTTGTCAGCACGGCGCCGCCGCTCGGGGAAGCGCTGCTGCGCGCCGTGGCGCCGGAAACCATCAACGTCGACCGCATCGTCACCTTGATCGGCGGCACGATCGGCGGCTACATCATGTTTTCCGGCGCGCATCGTTTGCTCGACGGCGGCGTCGCCGGACCGGAGCAGCTCGCCGCCGTCACCGAAGCGTCCGTGCGCGGCATCCTGATCGCCGGCGCCATGCGTTTCGTGCTGTTCTTGGCGGTGCTCGGCGTCGTGGCCCGCGGCGCGACGCTGGACCGCGACCGTCCGGTGTTCGACGCGTTTCAGCAAGGCGCCGGCGACTTCGGCTACTATCTCTCCGGCCTGGTCTTCTGGTCGGCGGCGATCACGTCGGTGATCGGGGCGGCGTACACGTCGGTGTCGTTCCTGCCCGTGCAGGACCGGCCGCGCCGCCGCACCGGGTTGATCGTTGCCTTCATCCTGTTGAGCACGGCGCTGACGCTCGGGCTGCGCTGGTTCGGCTGGCAACCCACGCCGCTGTTGATCGCCGCCGGCCGAGTCAACGGTCTGCTGCTGCCGATCGTTTTCGGCGTGGTCCTGCTGGCCGCCTATCGCCGCGATCTGATGGGAAGTTATCGGCATCCGCTCTGGGCCGGATGCTTCGGCGCCGTGGCGCTGGCCGCGACCGTCTTCATGGCGGGCTGGAGCATCTGGACCATGTTGCCGCGCTGACTTTCCTGTTGCAGGCCTGGCCGCGACCGAACACAATAGAAGGCGGATCTGGAACTCACGCTGGTTCCGTGGGGGTCGCGCATGCCGTTCCTCGCCGCCTGTCCGTTCTGCCGGCGCAAGGTGCAAGCGCCGGAAGCCGCCATCGGCCAAAGTGTGGCCTGCAAGAAGTGCCACAACTATTTCACGCTCGCTCCGGAAGACAACGTGCCGCCGGAAGCGGGCGCTCGCCCCGCGCACGATGCCAGGGCCCAGTCCAATGCCGCGGCCCCGCCGGTCGCCGGCAACACGGCCGCCACATCGGCGAGTGCACCTGCCGCGAAACCCGGCTCGGCGCCGACTGGCTCGCCGCAGACTGAAACGCTCAAGCACGTGGCCATGGTCACTGTTCCGGATATGCCGCGGCTCACGCAATTCTCTCCGTCGCCCGAGCGTGAGTCGGACGAGGACGAGTGGAACGCATGGCTGCTGACGCCGGCGGTCTTGGGGGCCGGCGCCCTGCTTTGCGCGATTCTCGGGCTGCTTCCGTGGCTGACCATTGCGCTCGCCGGCGTGGGCCTGATCGCGGGCGTCATCGCGTGGCGGACTACGCCGATGGAGTCGCTTCGCGACGGCGTGCTGGTGCTGCTCGGCAGCGCCGTCAGCGCCGCGGCCTTCGTCTGGGCGATCCTGTGACGGCCGCTCGCTTTGGCCCCCGGTTCGGGTATGGCAGGCGAACGCTAAGCCGCAAGCGGCTGGTGGAATAGCCTCATGTCCCTTCTCATTGGCTGTCCCGCGTGTGGCGCTTTGTTCAAGGGGCCGGAGCTCCTGGCCGGCCGCACCGTCCGCTGCTTGAAATGCAACACGTCGATGGTCGTGCCGGCCGGCGCAGCGCCAGTCGAGGCGGCGCCTCTTCCCAAGCCGTCGCCCTTGCCGGTCGCGGACCCATTGCCCATTCCCGGCGAGCCCGTTCCCGGCGAGTCGGCCACTGCGGGATTGACCGCGCTGCTGGCGGCGGGCCTGGGCGTGGCATTCGTTCTCGTGATCGCCGTGCTCGTCGTTTTTCTGAACCCATCGGCCCCGATTCCGATCGCCCACCTGTCTCAGCAAGAGGGCGCTCCAATCGCTCAGACTGAGGAACCCACTCCCTCGCCCCCGAAGCCGCCGCCCCCGAAGCCGCCTGTCGAGCCGGCGCCGGCAGAGCCCGAAGCGCCGCCCGAGCCGCCGCCGTTCAACCGCGCCGAGCAGCTCGCCGAGCTGGAGGCCAAGGAGAAAGAGGTCCTGGCGCCGCTCGAAAAGCGACACGCCACCAACCAAGCAACCTTGCAACGGCTGCACACGGTGGAAGACGATCTCTTCAAGAAGAAGCTTGTCCCCAAAGTCGGCGCGCGGTATGGCGCATTCCTCCGAGACCTGGCTGCGGCGGTCCGGCAGATCAACAAGGATACGCTCAGCTTGGTGCGGAAACGCGAAGAGTTGCTCCAGGCTAAACGCAAGTTGATCTACGACCATCCTCAGCCCGACGACCCCGCGCTGGAGCTGTACGGCAGCTTGTTGCTGACCCGGGAAGAGATTGGCGATCTGGGGAAGCGGACCATCAGCTCCGGTTCCCCGCGCGCCGCCGCCCAGGGCCACATCGTTGCCGCGGTTAGCGCGGGCACGATCGCCACCCCTCTCTACAAGGAAACGCTGATGGACCCGGACGATCCGGACCTGGCGGCCGTCAGCTACGGTGTCGCCAGTTACCGCGGCAAGAAAGCGGCGGACACGCCGGTGCACATTTTTGTCCACCGCTGGCGGGGCGCCTGGGCGGTGCTCGAACTGCCGGGTCGCGCGAGCAGCGTGCTGATCGGCCCTGCGCCGTCGAACTACCGGCGCTCAGCGAAGTGACAAAAAATCCGGACGTCCGCTGGCATGGGGGGGCTGAACCAGCGAAACGCCCGGATTCCGTGAACGCGGCAATGAATTCTTCGGTGCGGTTCGTGCTGCGAGATTCCTTGCCGCTCCATCCCTATTCTACGCTCGGCTGTCAACCGCCCGGCGACTTTTTTCGGGCATTGCCCGACCTTCCCAGTGCCGGGCGCGACCTTGGCCTGCTTGCGACGCATTTCCCCCACGGCCGGTCCCCACAAATAAGAGGGACACTTGACTCGGACGTGAATCACAAACGACAGTGGCGCAATGACATGTGCCGAGGGAGTCAAGTGCCCCTCGTGTCGGCCTTCAGGGGCACTTGACCCCAACCGCAGTTACTAGCCCGACAGCGCCGTGCCATGGATTCCAAGGGTGGTTGTTACGCCTTTTTCTCCGGCGGCTTCGGTTTGCGGCGCCGCAGCTTCAAGAAGCCGCGCTTGGGGTGCGGCCGGTCCTGCTCATCCTCAATGTCGCCGATGATCTCCTCCAGCACGTCCTCGAGCGTGACGATGCCGAACACCGTTCCGTCTTCGTCGCGCACCACCGCCATGTGACGCTTGGCCTTGCGGAACAGCCGCAGGGCATTGCCGATCTCCTCATCGGGTTTCAGGAAGATGGCCGGATAGATCGCGTCCTCGAGCACGAACACGCGCTCCTGGTGGAGCAGGAAGAACAAGTCCTTGGAATTGACGATGCCGACGATGTTGTTGGGGTCGCCTTCGTACACCGGCAGACGCGTGTGCCCCGTCTCGCGGACCTTCGCCAGCACCGTGTCGAGCGGCGTGTTCAGCTCGATCGCGGTCACCTTGTCGCGCGGCACCATGCAGTCGCGGACCTGCTTGTCGGCCAGCGCGAAGATGTTCTGCACCAGCTCCGCCTGATCCGGGTCGAGGATCCCCGCCTCTTCGGTGTCCTCGATCAAGAGCGCCAGCTCTTCGACCGAATGGACCAGCGATTCCGGCGTCGCCCGAAAACCGCACAGCCGTACGAAGTAGTTGCCGGTGCCGTTCATGACCACGATGAGCGGCCGGGTGATGAAGCCGAACCAGCCCAGGGGCCGGGCGACCCAGAGCGAAACGCGATCGGGAGTTTGCAGGGCGATGGTCTTGGGAAACAGCTCGCCGAAGACGACGTGCAAGAAGGTGACCAGCACGAAGGCGATCGAGCCGGCCACCGAATGCCGGGCCAGCCACGCCCACGGCTCGGGCAGATTCCCGAACGCCCCCAGGAGCGACCGGGCCAGGGCGACTTCCGCCACCCAGCCCAGGCCGATGCTCGACAGCGTGATGCCCAGCTGGGTGGCGGCGATCGTGCGGTCGAGATGGTCAACGGCGGTCAGAGCCGACCGCGCCCCCTTGGCCCCCTCCGCCAGGAGCTGCTCGACGCGGGTTTTGCGCACGGCCACCAGCGCGAATTCCGCCGCCACGAAAAACGCGTTCAAGCCGACCAGGGCCGGGATGCTCAACAGCCCAAGCAGAGTCCAAAGCCATTGCACCTTGAGATTGTAGGGACAGGGCGCGCGTCCGATAGCTGCGAGCGAATTGGCGTGGAACATTGGAGGCGGCTCAGCCGCTACGCCAGAATCTCCCGCAGCACGTGCCCGTGTACGTCGGTCAGCCGGAAGTCGCGGCCGCCGAAGCGGTAGGTCAGGCGCTCGTGGTCGAGGCCCAGCAGGTGCAGGATGGTGGCGTGCAGGTCGTGCATGGTGGCCACGTTCTCGACGGCGTGCATGCCGAATTCATCGGTGGCGCCGTAAATCGTGCCCCCCTTGATGCCGCCGCCCGCCATCCAGATGGTGAAGCCTTCCGGGTGATGATCGCGGCCGTCGCGGCCTGAGGAGTGGGGCGTGCGGCCGAACTCGCCGGCCCACAGAATCAACGTTTCGTCGAACAGGCCGCGCGACTTCAGGTCCTTGATGAGGCCGGCGATGGCTTGATCGGTGACGCCGGCGTTGCGCTCGTGGCCGCCCTTGAGGTTGCCGTGCTGGTCCCAGGTGCCGTTGCTGGCAGCCAAGGCAGGGCAGCCGACTTCGACGAAGCGAACGCCCGCCTCCACCAGCCGGCGGGCGCGCAGACACTGGATGCCGTACAGCCGCTTGGGAGTGTCGGTTGAGTGAAGCGTCTCTTTCTCAAAACGCGGGGATGTCGACAGGCAAACCGACGCGCATGTAGAAGCGGGCCAAAGCCTGGGCGAGATGTTCGCGGTAGGGCGGCAACAGGCGGAGACGGGGTTTTTGCTCGGCGGCTAGCGATTGGAGTTTCGGCCGGCTTATCGCGAATTGTGCGCGGAAATCCACGATGAGCAGTCCCGTTGGCAGTTCGGCCAAAGTGCAACGGTTCAACAAATGGTATCCGGGCAAGTTTCCCCTGCGAATCTCTTCACGACCCCGTTTGCCGCGAAAATACTCCATATCAGTGGCAAGCTTTTCCAAATCCCAAAATGGACATACCTGAACCATTTCCAGCTTCTCGTGCGCCAGATCGCAGGATTGACTCACCACGACCACATTGAAATTGCTGCGGTCCGCTTGGCCCGATGATTCCACGTACTCGAAAGGACACCCGAATACTAGGTCACCTTGGTGAAGGTCGTCGCCTTCCGCAAGTCCGTACCATGGATAATCACTCATCCGGCAATTCCTTCGGAAGAATGATCGATGGTTTGCCCTCCCTGACCCGAATGTCAACCTTCCCCAAAGGAATCCTGGGGACCTTGACGGGAAAGTACAGATCTTTTTCAACGTCGAGCCACGTCGGCGGCTCTGGGTCGAAATCCTCGTCGGCAGCTTTCTCTGGCGTCGGTGGTTGCGCACCCGCGCCGTTGTCGCGCATCGTCGAAACCACCGTCAGCGTCGCCAGCACCCGCTGCCCTTCCAGATCGGCTAGGCTCTCCTCGTGCTGAAGATGCCCGTTGACGACGTGCGCGGAAATGGTCATTGGTGTCATGTGTGCCTCCATCAAGGAGTATAAACGAACTCCTGCACGTTGAACAGCGCCTGCGCCACGGCTTGCCAGACTGTACGACTGCTCATCTGCTCAGCGGCAGGTAGTTGATGCACTTTGGCAATCTGGCCCACGAACCGCCCAAACCGCTCTTGTTCTTCTTTCGAGGGCGGGCGATTGAGCGCCTTGACGAACATGTGATCGACGCGCGCCGCGACGCTTTCATCGGGCCGTTCGACCAACTCCTTCGCCCAAACCTCCGCTTGCTGCAGCACGAACGGATCCCAGCATGCACGGCGTTTGTCATGCGTCACGTCATCCGGCCGCTGACGCGGCTCGGCTCGCCGCACTTGTTGAAAAGATGGTGAATCGCGGACGCCGATCATGATATAATCATCACCGCTGCCGCAGGGGGATCGAACCATGTTGTTGCTGGGCCGTGGGCGCCAGCGGACGTGTCAAGGGATGACGCGCCGCGAGTTTGTCCAGATCGGCGCGTCATCGGTGCTCGGGTTGTCGCTGGCCGACCTGTTGCGGCTGCGGGCGTCAACCACCTATCAAGTCGGGTCGGCCCGCTCGGTCATCTTCCTGTGGCTGTGGGGCGGACCGTCGCAGCTCGACACCTGGGACCCCAAGCCCAACGCGGCAGCCGAATACCGCGGCCCTTTCGCGACCATCCACACGCGCATCACCGGGGTCCGTTTCGGCGAGCTGTTTCCGCAGATCGCCAACATCACCGACAAGATCGCGGTCCTGCGTTCCTTGCACACCACGTCGAACGATCACGGCGTCGCCGGCACGATCGGGTTGACCGGCAGCTCGCTGGGCAGCGTGAACCTCGGCGGCCAGATGGCCGCCGGCGCGGTGCGGCCGTCGTTAGGCTCCGTCGTCGCACGTGCCAGAGGTTTTCGCGGGGCGATGCCGCCGTTCATGGTCGTGGGCGGCAAACTGCACCAGGGCAAGAAAACGATCGTCGGCGAGGGAGGCGGCACGCTCGGCGCCCTTTACGATCCCTTCCGGCTCGAATACGACCCCGAGGAAGGCACCCGGATCCCCGCGCTGCGCCTCCCTGACAATCTCACTCCCGAGCGTCTTGGCGACCGGCAAAATCTGCTGCGGGCGCTTCAAGGCGCACAGCGGCGCGTCGAGGTCGCCGGCCGCACCATCGATGACTATCGGTCGCAAGCGCTGGCCCTTCTCACGTCGCCGGACGCTCTGCGGATGTTCGACGTGGGACTAGAACGGCCTGAACTCGCCGATCGCTATGGCCGCACCCGCTTCGGCCAATCGTGCCTGCTGGCGCGGCGGCTGGTCGAGCACGGTGTTCCCTTCGTGCAGGTCAACTGGAGCGATCACGTCGAGGCCGAGGAAGATTCGGGCGACGGCGGCTGGGACCATCACTATCGCAATTTCCAGATCATGCAGGATCGGCACGCCCCGTGGCTGGACCAGGCCTATGCCGCGCTCATCGACGACTTGCGGCAGCGCGGCCTGCTCGATTCCACGCTGGTCGTGGCCGTCGGCGAGTTCGGCCGGCAGCCGCGCATCAACGACAAGGCCGGCCGCGATCACTGGGAGCATTGCTACAGCGCCCTGGTGGCGGGCGGCGGCGTGCGCGGCGGCCGTGTCATCGGCGAGAGCGACGCCCGCGCCGAACGGCCTCACGAACGGCCGCTGACCCCCGCCGACCTGGCGGCGACGATCCATCACGCCGTCGGCATCACCAGCGAACAGGCGGCGGTGCTGGGCGTGTCCACCGGCGGCCGAATCATTCAGGAACTGTTGTAACCCGCCAATCTCATACCATGTCCACACCCGAAATCTACTCCCCCGGCCTTGAAGGCGTCATCGCCGGCGAAACGGCCATTTCCACGGTCTCCGGCGGCCTGCGCTATCGCGGCTACCCGGTGGTCGAGCTCGCGGAGCGCTGCTCGTTCGAGGAAACGGCGCATCTCTTGTTGCACGGCGAGCTGCCGACGAAGTCGCAGCTTGGCGAGTTTCACGCGCGGCTGGCTGGCTCGCAATCATTGCCGGGGCAGGTCAGCGCCTTCCTCAACGAGGCGCCGAAGAACGCCAACAGCATGGACGTGCTGCGGACGGCGGTGAGCATGCTGGCGTTGCACGATCCGGAAACCGGCGACAACAGCCGGGCCGCGAACCTGCGCAAGGCGGAACGCCTGCTGGCCCAGATCCCGGTGGCGCTGGCCCAGCATTTCCGCGCCGTGAAGGGGTTGCCGCCGGTGGCGCCGAAACCGCAGCTGGGGTTCGCGGCCAACCTGCTGTACATGGTGCGCGGCACGGCCCCCGATGACTTCGACCGCAAGGCGTTCGACGTATCCTTGATTCTCTATGCCGAGCACGAGTTCAACGCCTCGACCTTCGCGGCGCGGGTGGTGTGTTCGACCGAATCGGACCTGCATTCCAGCGTCGTGGCGGCGATTGGCGCGCTCAAAGGGCGGCTCCACGGCGGCGCCAACGAAAAGGTCATGGACGTCCTCCTGGCGACCGGCGGACCGGACAAGGCCGAGGCGTGGATTCGGGCCGCCATCGCGCGCAAGGAAAAGGTGATGGGCTTCGGGCACCGGGTCTACAAGACCGGCGACGTCCGGGCCAAGGTGTTGAAGGAGTTCGCCCGGCAAGCGACAACCCGCGCGGGCCTCAGCCAGTGGGAGGACGCGGCCGAGATCATCGAGCGTATTCTGGCGAGCGAGAAAAACCTGTATCCCAACCTCGACTGGCCCGCCGGCCGGCTCTACCACGCCATGGGATTGGAAACGTCGCTGTACACGCCCTTTTTTGTGGCGTCGCGCGTCACCGGGTGGAGCGCCCACGTAATCGAGCAGCTCGACAACAATCGCATCATCCGGCCGCGGGCACGGTATACCGGTCCGGACGAGCGCCAGGCGCCCTAGCGCTTCAGCCCCGGGCACGCTCCAAGCCAGTCATGAGAGATCGATTAAAAATCGCGGGAGAGCTTGCGTGGTCGATACAACCTGTTGACAATGGGGTTAGGTTGTTGGGGTGAACGGTTGAACCTGTTGCTGCCCTTCAAGGTGTCCCATGCGTCGCAAAGCCATTGTTAGCGGCCTCGCCGTGTTGGCCTTGGCGGTGTTGATGTTCTCACCCGCGTGGGGGCAGTTCCCCGGCGGCCGCAAAGGCGGCTTCGGCGGCGGCGGGATGCCGTTTGGCGGCGGGGGTCAATTCGGCGGTGGCGGCGGCCGCAGTCCGTTTGGCGGCGGCGGCAGCGATCCCAACCGCATTTTTGACATGCTCGCCAGGGGCCGGCCCTATTTCCTGGTCACCGAAACCCAGCGGCTGCGCGACCCGCTGACGCAGTACCTGCGCGAGCGCGGCATCACCAACGGCCAGGTCACGCGCGAGCTGTTCGCCCAGTACAACGAACAGCAAATGAAGGCGCTGTCCGGCGGGACGGCCAGGCCCGGTGGCTTTTCCACGCCCGGCGGCTTCATGGTGCCCGGCGGCTTCCAGGCGCCCGGCAATCTCATGGCCATTCCTTCTGCATCGGGCCCCGGCGGCGATCGTGATCGCGACCGTGACCGTCGCGGCAGCGGTTCGTATAGCTCCATGACCCGCTGGGCCGACGACGAGTTCAATCGCCGCGACGCCAACGGCGACGACGTGCTGAACACCGATGAAATGCCCGACGCGATCAAGAACGACCTGGTCCGCTGGGACGCCAACCACGACAACTTGATCGACCGCGACGAGCATCGCGGCTATTTCGTGGCGCGGCTGCAGAACGGCGATGGCCGCGGCGGCCTGGCCAATCCGGTGACGATCATCATCCAGGAGGAATTCGACAGTCGGCCGACCGTGCTCCGCGCCGGCAAGCTTCCCAAGGAGTTGAAGTGGTTCGAGCAGCTGGACACCGATGGCGACGGCCAGGTTGCCATGTTTGAATGGCGGAAGGCCGGCAAGTCCATGGATGACTACGCCACCCTCGATCGCAACGAGGACGGCTTCATCACTCCCGAGGAAGCGCTGCGCACGACGATGGCATACAACCAGGCCCGCGACGACAACGGCGAGGGCAACCGGGATCGAGATCGGGACCGCCGTCCCGGCAATTCGCTCATGGGCCGCAACGGCGACAACGGCGGTGGTCCGTTCGCCGGTCCAGGGGGCGGATTCGGCGGTGGATTCGGCGGCGGCAACAACCAGTTCAACAGCGAGGAATTCCGCGCCAAGATGCAAGACATGCGCTCCAAGTTCGGCGGCGGCAAGGGCGGTCCGTTTGGCGGCGGCTTTCAGTTCGGCGGCAAGAAAGGCAAGAAGGGCGGCTAGCGAGCAAGCAATTCTGTGCCGCGCCGAGATCGGCGACGGCAGCCTTGGCAATCCGAGCACGAAGTAAGTCCGCGCTTGACCGCGCCCCCGAGCGCGGTACAGTACAATCATCGCGTTGCCGAGGGGGCTCTCATGTTGCGCGTGCTCGGATCGCCGAAACGGCTGTGCGACGGCGTCACCCGCCGGGATCTCTTGCAGGCCGGCGGCATTTCGCTCTTGGGACTCGGACTGGGGGAGTTGGCGGCGGATTCACCCTCGCTGACAGGGCAGGGGGGAACTCGCTCGGCCGACCGGCCACCCGCGAAACACGTCATCCTGCTCTTCCTGTACGGCGCCGTCAGCCAGCTCGATACGCTCGATCCGAAACCGGATGCTCCGCAGGATATCCGCGGTCCCTTCGGCACGATCGCCACGCGGCTTCCGGGGGTCCGCGTCAGCGAGCATCTGCCGCGGCTGGCTTCCGCGCTCGACCGGGTCTCCCTGGTGCGGTCGATGTCGCACCCGTATCCGATCCACGGCGTGGCCTATGCCGTCACCGGCATCGATCGCGTGGATATCCCGATGGAGCTGAACCGCCACGACATCCGCCACTGGCCGTACTTCGGCTCGGTCCTCGACTATCTGGACGACAACGCTCCTGCCCGGGCCCGGGGAGAGAGGGTGACGGCGCCTCGGGTGCCGCGAACGATCCACCTGCCGTGGCTGCAGAGCACGCGCTCGGCGCCCCATCAGCGGGCCGGCTATTTCGGGGGCTTCCTCGGCCCGCGCTACAACCCCGTGGTTGCCGAGTTTGCCGGCCGGACGGCGGGGGCCGCGACGTATCGGCCCGATGATCCGCACGGCAGCATCGCCGCCGGGGGCCGTTTCGAGATCGCCCACACCGCGCTCGCCGCCGACCTCACGCTCGATCGGCTCAACCGCCGCGTCCGCCTGATGGAGCAGTTCGATCAGCAGCTTCGCCACCTCGACGAAACCGCGGCCGTGGCGTCCCTGGGCCGCAGCCGCCGGCTCGCCCTGTCGGTGACCACGTCGCCCCAGTTGCGGCAGGCCCTCGATCTCGACCGCGAGCCGCTGTCGATGCGCGAACGATACGGCCAGCACCTGTTCGGTCAATCCACCTTGCAAGCGCGGCGGCTGATCGAGGCCGGCGCCCGGCTGGTCAGCGTGCACTGGGATGAATGGGGCCTGTCGGACGGCGCCTGGGACACGCACGAAAGGCAGACCGTCCGCCTCAAGAACGAGCTGTGTCCCGGCTTCGACCAGGCCTTCACCGCCCTGCTCGACGATCTGGAACAACGCGGCATGCTCGACGAGACGCTCGTCGTGTGCATGACCGAGCACGGCCGGACCCCGCTGGCCGAACGCCGCGGCGACTCGCTCGACGGCCGCAATCATTGGTCGGAGTGCTACAGCATCCTCCTGGCCGGCGGCGGCGTGGCCCGCGGCCGGATCGTCGGCGCTTCGGACGGCCGCGGCGCCTATCCCTCCGAACGGCCGGTGTCGCCGAAAGACATCCTGTGCACGATCTATCACGTTCTCGGCATCGACCCGCACCGCACCATCCCCGACCGTTTAGGCCGTCCGATGCCGCTGGTGGCGGAGGGGGGCGTGGTGCGCGAGTTGCTGGCGTAAAAAAGCCTTTCTTCCGACGCCAGGTCAAGTCAACGTCATTTCGCCCCACGGCCGCGCAGGTATTCCTCGATCGCCGTCTGCTTCGCGTGCGCCGCCCAGCCGAGCGGCGTACTTTGGTAGATGGTGTCCTTGATATCCAGACGCGCGCCGCGCTCGACCAGCATGCGGACCACGGCGTCATGGCCGGCCAAGGCGGCCTGATGTAACGGCGTCGCGTGGGCATGGGTTCCATCGGGGTTGTAACGATTGGGGTCTTCGCCGGCGTCGAGAAGCAGCCGGACGACCTCCGCGTGCCCGAGTTGCGCGGCAAGGGCCAGGGCGCGATGCCGGCTGTCGGCGTCGGCGGACGCCAGCAATTCCGCCGCCCGGTCGGGCCGCCCCAAGCCGGCCGCCGCGGCGACGTTGTCCACCGCCGCGCCGCGCCGCACGAGCGCTTCGGCGACGGCCGGGAATCCGAACACCAGGGCCGTCATCAGCGGCGACCCCCACTTGGGCGAGCCGCGCCCTTCGATGCTGGCGCCGTGGTCCAGCAACGTCTCGACGAGGGCGATCTGCACGCCGGCCTCCGCCGGAGGACTGCTCGACACCAGCATGCTCATGGTCGTGTATTGCCCACCGTACATGCCGGCGAGCGCGTCCACTTCCGCGCCGGCCTCGAGCAGGGCCTTGGCAATGTCAACCGCATTTCTCGGCGTCTGCTGGCGGTAGCTTTCGACGCCGTTGGCGGCGACGTAATGAAGCAGCGTGGCGCGATGCACCGGCGGATCGAAATTCGTGACCCGCGTGGAGCGCGCATGAACCAGGCCGGGATGCTCGCGCAGCAACGCTTGCAGCCCGGCCAGGTCGCCCGTGATGATCGCCTCCACGGCCGCCTCGAACCGGGAGACCGCGCCGTCTTGAGTCACCGCATCGACGTACTCGATCAGCGCATGCCAGTCTCTGAAGTTGTAGCCGCGCGCGACGGTGAGTTGCGCGTCGGCGAGGTCAAACGCAGCATTCTGGATCTCGGCGGGCGACAGGTTCCTCGCCAGCCAAGGGATGTTCGCGTCGAGGAACCGGGGATGGCATCGGTGGATGATGCAAAGGGCCTGGGGATCGCCCGCGTGGTGCGCCGCGAGCAGGGCCTCCGCTTGTGCTTGGTACTGGTCCAGCGTGGAACGGAACGGTAGCGGCTTGGGATTCACGACGACTTCCTTCGCACACGCACCAGCGTTGGTTGCGTCGCACCGGCACCCGATGGCTGGGTTACGAGCGTACGAACCTGCAGTTTTCGCAAGTCCGCGCCTACCCGAAACACGTCCGTCCAGGCCATCGTACTGCATTCGCGAGCCGTCTTCTTTGGTCGGCCGAATTTTTTTTTCTTGTTTCCATCGATAATTTACGCTCAACTAACGAGTTGATTCAGAAGACTTGCCGGCGGCATGGTGCGCCGCCGCTCCGTTGCCGCATGGCTTGCCCTTCTCCTGCGTGACTCGACGGAGGACGTGTTGCCATGTCTCCCAGCAATCCTCAGCCAGAATCACCGCGTCCGACGCGTGCTGCCGGTACGTCGAAACGGCAAAAACTGGAAAGCGCCAAGACGCAGTGGGAAATCAAGAAACTGACCGCTGAGGTCGAGCAGATCACCAAGCCGTGGAAGCATCCGCACCTCTATTTCACGGTGCTGACGACTGTGCTTTCCTCACTCGCTCTAGGCGTCACGATGTACGGGTGCAACGTGGATCGCAAACTGGCTGATATCGAAGTCCGCGAATTGAAGAGCGAAGTGGAGGCACTGAGAAAGAAGAAAGAAGAACTGGGCACCAACAACAAGGACCTCGAGGAACGGTTTGGCCGGGTGTCAGCGTATGCCGAGACGATCCTGGAGGTGGTCGGTGAGGAGTTGAACGCGAGTTTCCTGACGGAGCGTACGGAAGAAAACCGAAAGCTCGATCGCATTCTGGCGCCGTTGGCCCAACGCGTCACGGACGACTACGACTTTTTCAAGTCCCTTCTCGGCAGTTCCAACGACAAAACCAAGAGACTGGCTGGCATCGTGCTGTCACGCCTCGCAAGAGAAAAGATCCGGAGCGACAAGAAGCGTGCGGACCTCGCCGCGGCGCTTCTCACGGCTCTGTTAGAGGACAAGGACTTTCAGTTTCGCCGACTGGCGGTCAAGGCGCTCGGTCGCTTGGGCAAACACTCGATCCGGCCTTTGCTAACGCAACTGGAGAGCGCCACCAAGGGCGATAGGCTGGACATCGTCCGTGCCCTGGGGGAAATTGGACCGGAGGCGGACAAGGAAGTTACCGACGCTTTGCTGCCGCTGTTGGATCATTCGGATAGGGTGCTGCTGACCCAGGTCGTTTGGTCCTTGGGTTCCATTGGGTTGCAAGACGATCACCTCGAACGGCGTCTTGTCGAACTCTTCCCTGCGGACATCAACGGTCTCTTGCAGCACACCGAGACCTATCTTTTGTGTCAGCAGATCATGATCGCCCTCGGCAAGATAAAGGCCAAGAACGCCGAGACGGTGGCAGTGTTGGCGCGCTTCTTCGACGTCAAGGACGAGAATCTTCGATATGAACTCGTGATCGCCTTGGGCAAGATCGGCGCGCCGGCCAGGGTCGCAGTTGACGGAGTGCTCGCGATTGTCAACGATCGACACAGCGCAGCCAAGATCTGGGAAGAAGCGGCGAAGACGCTCGGCAGAATCGGCGCCATCGAAAACATCAACCGCCTGCTCGGCGCAAAAGTCACCCGGGCCGGCGATCGGCCGTTCCGGGCCGGATTGCTCGGCCTTGCTGAGATGGACCCGAATGCCGCGCAAGTGAGGGAGAGTTTCCAAACTCTGCTCATGAGCACACGTTCCGCGCGCTCGGCGCTAGCCGTTCTCGCAGGCCGACGCGATGTCCGCCACGTGCCTCTGCTGATCCAGAACTTGCACAAGGAGAAAGATGAAGTCATCCGTGAAGAATTGGTGCGCACGCTCGGCATGATCGGCGCCAGATCGGAGGCTGCGGTCCAAGCCCTGCTCGAGAGTCTCAACGACGAACACACCTATGTCCGTCTCGAAGCCGTCTTTGGCCTGGAGAAGATCGGCCGCGGCTTCGCCAAGGTCAGCTCCGAGCTCGCGCGCTTGCGCGCCGACGACCCCGACCCGGAGGTCCGGGCCGCAGCCGAAACCGCTCTGCGCAGTCTCCTGGCCGCGCTAGATCGGCACTGGCCGGAGGAGGAACTCCTACGCACAGATCCTCGAGGAGACGACAAGCACTACAAGGTGCACAAGCACGACTTCACCTCCGGTTATGTGTACCGAATCGATTTGATCAGCGCCGACTTTGATGCGTTCGTCTATGTGAAAGATGGCGACACGACCTTGGGGTTCGACGATGACAGCGGCGACGACTTGAACGCGCGCTACTTCTTCGAACCGGCCAAGTCCGGCTCATATTCGATTTGGGCCTCCACGTACCGTCCGGGCGAAACCGGACGATACACTTTGCAGATACTGAAGTCGAAGAAATAGCGAGGAACGTCCATGCACCCAAGTGCTTCTTTCGGCGGACACCAGCACTCTGCGCGCTCTATGCAGGACAGTTAGATGATCGCGCACGTCGGGTCACCCCAGGGTGCCGTCGGGCCTCACTCCTTCCCCTCAAACACCACCTTCCCCCCCACCATCGTCAACAGCACCCGTGTCTGCCAGATGCTCGCTGCCGGGCACGCCAGGTAATCGCGGTCGATGACGATCAGGTCGGCCAGCTTGCCGGGTTCGAGGCTCCCCTTCTCCTTCTCCTCGCGGTTGATGTAGCAGTTGTGGACCGTGTACATCCGCAGCGCGTCCTCGCGGCTCAGGCGCTCGTCGGGCATCAGCACCTGGCCGTCTTCCAGCACGCGAGTGATCGCGGTCTCGAGGCCGAGCCACGGGTCCCACGGATTGGTCGATTGCAGCGAGTCGAACTTGAGCATGTGGTCGCTGCCGCCGCCGACGGTCGTGTACTTGAGCCAGCTCTTGTACGGCTGGAACCAGCGGATGCGTTCCTTGCCGAGGACGCGGGCCAGGGTGGCGCCGTCTTTGTAGAGCCACGCCGGCTGCACGTCGGCGCACACGCCGAGCTCCTGGCAGCGTTCGAGATTGCGCTGCGACGGAAAGTTGGCGTGGGTGATGCAGAAGCGCAGGTCCTTGATCGGGATGGTGCGATTGACGAACTCGTAGGCGTCGAGCAGGTTGTCCATGCCTCCCTCGCCGGCGCAGTGGGCGGTCACCGACCACTTGCGCTTGGCGCACTCTTCCACGAACATCTTGAGCTGCTCGGGCTGCACGAACAGCAGGCCGCGATAGTCGGCCTCGACGATCTGGTACGTGTCCCCCTTGGGCCACGGCTGGCGCATGAAGGCGGTGCCGTTGAGCATGCCGCCGTCGATGAAGAACTTGATCGGGCCGATGCGGATCCACACGCCTGAAAAGGGGACCGGCCCTTTTGCATTTTCCTTTTCGGGCGCCCTGATCTCGACGCCGGTCGGACCGCCGAGGTGGTCCTTGCCGGGCAAGTCGTCGAGCCGGCGGGCGATCTGCTCGCGGCTGCCGCCTGGGCTGATGCTCTGGCTATGGTTGATGCGGACTGTCAGCTCGCCGGCCTTGAGCAAATCATGATACAGATCGAGCCCGGAGCGGTTGCCGGCGCGGTCGGCGATGCTGGTGATGCCGCGCTCGTTGTACAGGGCAAAGAGCTTCTTGACGGCGTCCTTGCGGCTGAGTCCGCCTTTGCCGCCGCCGCCGCCGGCGCCTTTGAGCAAACCGGTGGCGCTGCCGCCGCGCAGCATGCCGGTCGGCTCGCCGGTGACCGGGTCCTTGACGACGACGCCGTTGGTGGGATGGGGCGTGTCCTTGGTGATCTTGGAGACGCGCAGGGCCATGGTGTTGGCCATGCCCGCCGGACCAGCGTGGTACAGGACCGGATGGTTCGGCGCCGCCATGTCGAGCTCCGCGCGCGTCGGGAAGCGGCCTTCCTTCAACCGCGTCGGAAACGCGTAACGCAGCACGATCCACTGCCCCTCCGGCGTTTCCTTGGCCTTCTTGCGGATGTAGGCGAAGGCGTCCTCCAAGCTTGTCAAGTACGGAAGGACCTCGGTCGATTCGCTGGTCGCCGCTCCGACGGGATGCGTGTGGCTGTCGTACAGCCCCGGCAGCACGTTGCGGCCGTTCATGTCGATGACTTTGGTCTTCGGCCCCTTGTGCTTGAAGATGGCGTCGTCGTCGCCGACCGCGATGATCTTGTCCCCCTTGATCGCCAGCGCCTCGGCGATGGTGAAGCCGGCATCGACCGTGAGGATCTTGGCATGATGGATGATGACATCGGCCGGCGCCGCCTCCTGGGCGACGACGACGGCATGGGTTTCGAACCAGCGCCAGGCGGGGAAGAAGCTGAACAGGACGAGCGCGACGAGCAAGGGACGTTTCATGGCAAATACCTCCGGTGCTACTGTATACTGCGGCCGGTGGATTCGCGAGGATCACGCCGTCACGCATACACCCGATAATCCACATCCGGGAACAGGTTGTGCCGGCGCTCGATCTCGCTCAGCCACGGCTCGTCGATGTCGTTGCTCTTGATCTGGTCGTACAGGTGATTGAAGTTGCTGACGTGGACCCGCGTCCGGTCGTGGGCGTAGTCGACCATGGTGCCGGTCTTCATGATGAACGCCCAGTCGCTCGACTGGGCCAGCAGCAGCTCGCGAGCCGCCTGGTTCAGCGCGCGGCGTTTGAGTTGATGGCCGTGGTCGCCGTGGTGCTTCGCCAGCTCGACCATGCGGTCGGCGTTCTCGTGCAGGTGCCGGTAGATCCAGTCGTTGCTTCCTTCCAGCCAGACTTCGCAGTAGCCCTTGTAGCCCCAGCTCGAAAACGACGGCTGCGTGATCTGGCAGCGCGAGTGGCGGTCGAGATACTCGGGGATGCTGATCGTCTTGATGTTCTGCTGGTCCCAGTGGATCTTGCGCAGCAGGAAGTTGATCCAGTCCGGCCCCTCGAACCACCAGTGGCCGAACAGCTCGGCGTCGTACGGCGCCAGGATGAGCGGCGGCCGATCCATGGCCGGCGCCAGCCATTCCACTTGCTTTTCGCGGTTGAACATGAAGTTGCCCGCGTGCTCGGCCGCCTTGTCGAGGGCGACCTGCGGCTGATAGGGCTGCTTGTGCGGCAGCTCGCGGCTGGTGATCTTGTAATACTTGATCCCCAGGTGGCTGCGGATGCCCATCTGGTGCAGGTGCGGCCTCAGGTATTCGAAATCGAGGTCGAAGCCGACGTCGCGATAGAAGTCGCGATAGACGTAATCGCCCGGGTAGCCCTCGATGGCGCTCCAGACTTGCTTCGACGATTCGGTGTCGCGGGCCACCGCCGCCACGCCGCTCTTGGGACAGATGATCGGGGCGTAGACGCCGTACTTGGGCCGCGGCTCGGCGAACAGGACGCCGTGGGTATCGACGAAGAAGTAACGGATGCCGCAATCGCGCAGCACTTCATCGACGCCCGGCGCATAGCCGCACTCCGGCAGCCAGATCCCCTGCGGCCGCTTGCCGAAGTGCCGGGCGAACTCGCGGCAGCCGATCTCGACCTGGGCGCGGATGGCGTTCCAGTTGTTGGTCATGAGCGGCATGAAGCCGTGGGTGGCGCCGCAGGTGATCAGCTCCAGCTTGCCGAGGTCGAAGAAGCGGCGGAAGCCGTTGAGCAGGTTGTTGCCGTACTGGTTGACGAAGACGTGCTTGGCCCGCTCGAAGCGGTTGTGATACATGTGGGCCAGGTGATGGAATTCCGGCTGCCAGCGGGTGCGTTCGATCTCCTTCGTGGACAGGGCGATCAGGTTGTCGATGTGCCGCACGTAGCGGTACTGCAAGAGCGGGTCGCTGAGCATGGCGGCCAGGGTCGGCGTCACCGACATGGTGAGCCGCCAATCGGCCCGGTCGCGCTCGAGGCCGTCCATCACGTCCAGGAGCGGGATGTAGGTTTCGGTGATGGCCTCGTACAGCCAGTCTTCTTCGAGAAAGTCATCGAATTCGGGATGACGGACGAAGGGGAGATGGGCGTGCAAGACTAGGCAGAGGTAACCTTGTGCCATGGGGATGTTTTAGGGATGCGGTGCGGCGATTCAATCAGGAAATGGTCTGCCAAGCTGGGCCGGCACGAAACGGCGCCAATGCGTCACGTTGTCCGTGGCGACGGCGACGCCTTGCCGTTGGGCGCAGCTTGCGCGTTGCGACGAGTTGGCTTTCTGGCCTGTTGTTGTCGCATCACATTCCTCCTTCCGCTAGCTGCCCGCGAAACAGGACGCGCGCGACCGCCATCCCGTGTCGAGGAAGACCACGTTAGTCACGGAATAATCTCCGCGAAGACAGCCGATCTTCCTCCAGGACCTTTTTCAGCCAGGGCCCGGTTCCTCGTCGTACCCGGATTCATCCTTGAGCCACGACTCGATCAGCTTCTTAAGGCGAGATTCTTGGCGCACCTAGTTCCAATTCCCGCGAAAGCATACGCGTTGCACCGCCAGCTCCGAATCGAACACCAACCGATACGGATCCTCCTCCTCCCGCTCCGGCAGCGGCAGCGCCACCAGGTCCGCCGATTTGCCCGGCGTCAGGCTCCCCGTGACATCGCCCCAGCCGAGCGCGATGGCGCCGTCCAGCGTGATCATGCGCAACAGCGTCTCGCCCGGCAGATCGGGATGCCGGGCGGCGACGAAGCGGGCCTCGGCGAGGATGTCGAGGTCGGGGTTGGAGGCGAGGCTGTCGGTGCCGAGTACGACGCGGACGCCGCGCTTCAGGAACTCGCGAAACGGATGCGGCGGATGGCCGAACGCGGCGTGGGTGCGCGGGCAGTAGACGAGAGAACTGTGGCGCGAACGGGCGCGGCCCCGGCGCGGCGGCGTGAGGTAATTCCCGTGCACGAACAGGCGCGGCCGGGCGGGCGCGCAGAGATCGAAGACCATTTCCGGACTCGCAACCAGCTCGCCCGGTTCCCAAACACCGAGTTCCTTTAGAAAATCCACGAACGGACCCCGATGGTCGGGCCCCAACAGCGAGAGTTCATCAGGAGACTCCGCGAGGTGGACGGCCAACGGGAGCTTGCGCCGGCGCGCCAGGTCAGCCGCCGTGGCCAACAGCGCCGCGCTGACGCTGTACGGCGCGTGCGGACTCAGCCCCGCACGACAGGTCGGTGTCGCTTCATGCTCATCAAGCCAGAATATGGCCGCCGCCGTCGATGCCAGCGCCCGTTCGTAAGGCAGGCCCAGGAGTTCGTAAAAGACGATGGCCCGGATCGATTCACGCGCTAGCGCGTTCCAACTCGACCCTGAGGCGGCGACGTCGCCCAGGAGCGTGGCGCCGTGACTCAGGCATTCCGCGAGCCCCGCGCGAATGTCCGCCTCAACTTCTTCCAGTGAACGCCCGCCGCGAAAGCGGATGACCTGACGCAGCCACTGCGTAAAGTCATTGGTCGGCGGGCAGGCGCCGGCGGCGCCACTCAAGTCCAGATGCGTGTGCGCGTTCACCAGCCCCGGCAGGATCGCCGCGTTTCCCAGATCGACGTCGGCTTTGCGACTGTCGGCCGGTTCGACGGCGACTATCTTGTCGTCCCCGATCGTGACGACGCCGCCCGCGAGCGGCGGCTGGTCCGCGGGAAATATCCAGCGGGCGGTCATCGTCCACGGGGTGGGATCGGACATCATGCAGAATCAGTCCCGAGGTCCTTGGAATCGCCCCGCCGCTCCCGCTACACTGAATACCGTCGCACGTCCCTCCGCGGAGGTCCCCTCCATGAAAGGCGCCGCCGGTTTCCTGGTCGGCATCATCGGCTTCTGCTTCTTCGCGGCCGTCTCCCTGCTGGTGCCGTTGTTTCTGCGCCGCGGCGAGGGGGCGCTGCTGTTGCTGTTTGTGGTAGTCGTTGCCTTCGTGTTCTTGAACGTCCTGGTCGTCGGCTTCTACCGGATGATGAGCCAATTGCACGATACCGTCGTGTACCCCGATGACCCCTATTCCCATCCGTTGCGCGGCCGGGGCCTGTTCTTCACCGGCTACGTCGGCTTGCTGGCGACCCTGGTCGTTGCCGTGCTGGTGACGGTGATGCAGGCGTTTCCGCTGCTGCGCTTTCGCGGACGCGAGGTCGAAATCATCCTGTTCATGACCTGGTTCGTCGGCTGGACGTTCACCGGCTGCCTGCTGGGCGGCGTGCTGATGCTGCTCTACGACATCCACCACAAAGCGTTCTACCGGACGCTGCTGGACCCGCCCGGCGACGGCTACGGCGATGAATTCGACATCTCGCGGCGCGGCTCGCGCGCCCGCGCACGTCGCGCCGAGGACGACGAGCGCCCGCGGCAACGACGGTGGGAGGAGTGACCGGTCATCACTTCTTCCCTTGCACGAACTTGTTCGGCGTGCCGCCGTCGAACGGACTGTCCTTGGCCGGCCGCCACAGCACCGTTTCCTCGATCTTCTGGGCCAGCAGAAAATCCTTGTCGGTGATCGCGCCTGCCGAATGCGTCTTCAGCTTCACCCACAGCTTGCCCCAGGTGATCGACAGATCGGCGTGGTGGAACGCGGCCTCGCACAGGTAGCCGATGGCGTTGGTCAGCATCAGCGTCGTCGGCCAGCCGTCCGTGGTGTACTTGCGCCGCAGCCAGCCCTCTTCCAGGTACCAGTCCGGCAAACCCATTTCCTGAAGCTTGGCGGGAACCTCCGCGTCGGTGTAAGTCCGCTCGGCCATGGCACACCTCCAGAAACAGCTCGCTTCATCACTCGATACTCGGTACTCGGTACTCGGTACTCGGTAGTCGGTACTCTCACTCACTCATCTCGTCACCGGTCTCCGGCGACACTATCCTTAGATTGTACATGGAATTCACCGTCCAGAATCTGTGCGGCTTTCTCATCCGGAGCAAGCTCATGTCTCCGGACGGCATGAAGGCCATGTTCCAGCGCTGGCAGGCGGAGGCCAAGGAGAACTCGGCCAGCCTCCCGCAGTTCACGAAATGGCTGATCGCCAACAAGTACGTCACCGAGTACCAGGCCAGCTTGCTCGCCAAGGGCCACGCCGACGACTTCTTCCTCAATCAATACATGATCCTGGAGCGGCTCGGCCGCGGCCACATGGCCGGGGTGTACAAGGCCGCCCATCCGCTGGGCCAGGTCGTCGCCATCAAGGTGCTGCCGCCGTCCAAGGCGAAGAACCCGCTCACCTTCGGCCGGTTCCAGCGCGAGGCGCAGCTCTCGGTGAAGTTGAAGCATCCCAACGTCGTCCGCTCGTTCCAGGTCGGCAAGGCCGGCGCCGTGCACTACCTGGTGATGGAGTATCTGGAAGGCGAAACGCTGGACGACGTGCTGCAGCGCCGCAAGCGGCTGCCGCCGGCCGAGGCCGTGCGGATCATCCACCAGGCGCTCATGGGCTTGCAGCACATCCACGAGCATGGCATGGTCCACCGCGACCTGAAGCCGGCCAACCTCATGCTGGTTCCCGCCGCACCGCCGGCCGACGGCGACACGACCCTCAAGGCCACGGTCAAGATCCTGGACATCGGCCTGGCGCGGCAGCTCTTCGAAGAAGGCCAGCCGCCGCCGGAAACGAATCCGGAACTGACCGCCGAGGGGGTGTTGCTCGGCACGCCGGACTACCTGGCGCCGGAGCAGGCGCGCGATCCGCGCACCGTCGACATTCGCGCCGACATCTACAGCCTCGGTTGCGTGCTCTACCACGCGCTGGCCGGCCGGCCGCCGTTCCTGGATCGCAACATCCTCGGCCAGATGGTGCGCCACGCCACGGAGACGGCCAAGCCGCTGCGCGACTTCAACCCGCAAATTCCGGATGGCCTGCAGCAGATCCTGGACTGGATGATCGCCAAGAAGCCCGAGGAGCGCTATCCGACGCCGGAGCGGGCCGCGAAAGCGCTGCAGATGTTCTTGCTCGCCGACGACGCCCCGGCCCGGCCGATCGACGAAGGGCCGCAGATGCGCTCGTACCTGACGTGGCTGGAATCAAACCAGCAGGATGAAGCCGAGACGGTGAACATCCCGGCCAGTGCCGTGGCGCCGGCCAAGCCGGCTCCCCAAGCGGCGCCGGCGCAAGTCCCCGGCAAGCCGGCCGCCAGTCCAGGCGGCAATCCGGGCGCCGCCGCTCCCGCATCATCCGTGTCGCCGCCGTCCGGCGGCGCGCCGGCGGCGATTCCTGACAAGGTGCGGTCCCGGCAAACCCCCCACCCGCCGCACCGCCGCGACAAGAAGAAGCACAAGCGCCGCAAGGACGGCACGCGCCGGGACGCGCCGGTCGCTGCCCCCGCGTCGCCTCCCGCGGCGGCGGCGGCGCCGCTCAACGCGGCCGCCGCGACGCCGCAGTTTGACGTCGAGCTGGTCGCAGCCGAAGCGCCGCCGCCGGCGCCGTTGTGGAAATGGTCGAAGCGCGAATGGATCGTGGCCGGCATCGGCGCGGCGGCCATGCTGGCGCTGGTGGTGGTCATCTGGATCATGTTCTATTTGTTTGGGTCGTAGGCCGCCTGTCAGGACGTTGACACATGCTCCTTCGTGGCCGACATTATCGGACCGGCGACCGCGTCGAGGTGACCTGCGATTGCGGCACCGTCACCTCCGTCGGTCCGGCGACGGACGCGAAGGCCGATCGGGAGGCCGGCTGGATCGCGCCGGCATTGTTCGACCTGCAGATCAACGGCTGCGACGGCCATAGCTTCAACTCGGCGAACCTGACGCGCGACGACGTCCGCCACGTCGTGCACACGTGCCGCAAGCACGGCATCGGTGAATTGTGCCCGACGCTGATCACCGGCTCGTTCGAAGCGTTGCGGCATGGATTCACGACGCTGAGCCAGGCCTGCGCGGCGGAGCCGGAGCTGGACCGTGCTCTCATCGGCTTTCACCTGGAAGGGCCGTACATCTCGCCCGAGGACGGCCCGCGCGGCGCCCACCCGTTGCAGCACGTGCGCGCGCCCGACTGGGACGAGTTTCAACGCTGGCAGGACGCCGCCGGCGGCCGGATTCGACTGGTGACACTGGCGCCGGAACACGACGGCGCGATCGGCTTCATCGAGAAGCTAGTGCACAACGGCGTGGTCGTGGCGCTCGGTCATACGGCGGCGAAGCGCGAGCACATCCACGCCGCCGTCGCCGCCGGGGCGCGGCTGAGCACGCACCTGGGCAACGGCTGTCATGCCATGTTGCCTCGGCACGACAACTACCTGTGGGAACAACTGGCGGCTGACGAGCTGTGGGCCAGCCTGATCTGCGACGGCCATCATTTGCCGGCGGCGCTCGTGAAGTGCATCCTGCGCGTGAAGACGCCGGCGCGGGCGATCCTGACCTGCGACGCCAGCTCGCTGGCCGGCCTGCCGCCCGGCAAGTATCGCGATTGGGACCAGGAATTCGAAATCCTGCCGAGCGGCAAGATCGTGGTGCCGGGGACGACGTTCCTGGCCGGTTCGGGGGCGTTTACCGACCTGTGCGTCGGCAAGGCGATGCAGATGGCCGGCGTCTCGCTCGCGGAGGCGATTGACATGGCCAGCGCCCGGCCGCGCGAGTTATTTGGGCTGCCGCGGCGGCGGCTGGAATCGGGGCAACCGGCGCAACTGATGTTGTTCGATTGGGAACCGGGTGGGAATATCCAGATGCGCGAGGGGATTTGTTAATCCTCGCTCAAGGAATCGGCAGTCGTGTCGTCGCAAACTTCTCAGCCGTGGTGAGGAAACCACGCTGGTGTATGTTGAGTGGCACAGTGCCGGCGATGTCCATGGCCGGCCCATCACGCGTGCTGAACTCATCCGGAACAAAGGAATGCAACCATGAAACCGAACATCATCAACGCCGTCATCCGAGGCGAGATCCACGCGCCCACGGAGCTATCGTTGTTGACCCAGGACATGCTTGAGAAAAAAGTCGCACCATAGGATGGATGCCGCCGAGGACAAACGAGGCAGGGCGACAAAATGCGGCCGACGAAGCGGGCCCGCGCTACGCGGTCCGTGCCGCGATCAGTCCCGCCAGGTAGTTCACCGGGTTCTCCTGTTCGCGGGCCACATCCGCCAGCGCCTGGAAGTTCCTCGTCTGCTGGCACAGCTCGACGAAACTGGGGCACGACGTGCGCGCCTCGCCGAGCCGCGCCAGGAAACGCCGCGAGGTCTCGAGCGCTTCATCTTTCCGCCCCAGGCGCAGCAGCAGGTTGACCAGGACTTCCGCGGGATACGTGCCCACGGTCTCCGGGTCGGCGTTCTCCGCCTTGGCGCGAAAATGGGCCAGACCCTTCTCGACATCGTCTCCCTGCAGGATCGACAGGAACACCTCGTAATCCTGGTACTGATTCTCGAACGGCGGATCGGTCACCTGCTGGAAGCGCGGCGACAACCGCTGGCCGTACTGGCACAGCTCGCGGGCCATGCCCAGCTCGTCGCAGTTGTCGAGCTGCGCGCTCATCTGCACCACGGCGCTCAGGTGCGACAGGTCGATGTGATAGAACTCGTCGGCGAACAGCCAATCGCGGCCGGCCATCAGCTCGGCGATCGTCTTGCCGGTCGGCGCGAAGCCCTGCTTTCGCTGGATCTCTGCTTTCAAGCGCTCGAACAACTCTTCGTGGAGCGCGCGGATCAGCCGCTTGATGCAATCCTGGCGAACCTCCAGCGGAAACGGCAGGTCGCCGCCGGCCATGGTCGTGATCGAGCTGCAGATGCCGTAGCGGCGCAGGATCCACTCGAAGCCTTTTCGCGGATGCACGCCTTGATGGAAAGCGATGTCGATGATCGGCTGCACGTCCTGATCTTCTTTCAACTCCACCTTGTCGAGGGCCTGGGCGACCGGCTCGGTCTCGCCGAGCATGCGGTAGTAGGCCCAGGCTTGCGGGATGTCGCCTTCGTCGAGCCAGAGCTTGCCGACGGTGCGGGCCGCCTCGCGGATGCCGTCCTCAAAAGCCTGGTGCAGGGCCGGCGGCAGGTCCTGGTTCGAGCCGGTCGCGATCGGCGACACGCCCAGCTCGTGGCGTTTCTTCATGAGCAGCGTGTAAAACAGGCCGGCGTATTCCTTGCGCGCCTTGAGGTCGGCGCACAGCTTGTCGATGGCCGCGACCGGGCCGTCGGTCGATAGCGTCTGTTGCAGGTCGTCGAAGAGTCGGGAGTCCATGGCGGGTCCAGAAAGGGTCGGAGTTGCGGGGTCTCGGGCGGGTCGAGGCAGACACGTCGGGGCTTCGCGCTTCCGGCGCGCGAGCTGGTATCCTCTTTGTATATCATCCCGACGCGCAATGGCAGATGGGTCGATAGAATCACGAGCATGAGCTACGCCATCGGCCTGGCCGACGTTCACGCCGCCGCCCGTCGCATTGCCGGGTGGGCGCAGGTGACGCCGGTGATGACTTGCAGCACGCTGGATCGCCGCGCCGGCAAATCCCTGTTCTTCAAGTGCGAGCAGTGGCAGAAGGTGGGCGCCTTCAAGTTTCGCGGCGCCTGCAATGCCGTGCGCAACCTGACGCCCGAGGCGGCGGCCCGCGGCGTCGTCACGCACAGCTCCGGCAATCACGCCCAGGCCCTGGCCCTGGCGGCACGGATGCGCGGCATTCCGGCCCACATCGTCATGCCGCGCTCGGCGGCCCAGGTGAAGCGCCGGGCCGTGGAGGACTACGGCGCCCGCATCGTCTTGTGCGAGCCCACGCTGGCGGCGCGCGAGACCACAACCGCATCAGTACAGGCCGAGACCGGCGCGACCCTGATCCCGCCGTACAACGATCCCGATGTCATGGCCGGGCAGGGAACCATCGCGCTGGAGCTGCGCGAGCAGGCCCCGCTCGTCGAGGCCATCGTGGCGCCGGTCGGCGGCGGCGGACTCGTTTCCGGGCTGGCCATTGCCGCCAGAGCGTTGAATCCCAGGATTCGCATCTTCGCCGCCGAGCCGCTGAATGCCGACGATGCCGCGCGCTCGAAGACCGCCGGCACGCTGATTCCGCAGACGAACCCGAAAACCATCGCCGACGGATTGCTCACCAGCCTGGGCGACCTGACCTGGCCGGTGATCCGCGACCTGGTCGAGCGCGTCATCACGGTGACCGAAGAGCAGATTATCGAAGCGATGCGGCTCATGTGGGAGCGCGCCAAGCTCTTGATCGAACCAAGCGCCGCCGTCCCGATGGCCGCGGTGTTGGACCCAGAGTTTCGAGCGTTGACAGATATTCACCACGTGGCGGTCGTGCTCAGCGGCGGCAACGTGGATCTGGAGAACCTCCCCTGGTAGCACATGGGTAGTAGCACATGGTAGGGTGGGTGGAGTCTTCGGAACCCACCGATCCATTCAAATCAAGACGGGTGGGTTCCGAAGGCTCCACCCACCCTACACACTTGCGTCGCCGCCCCGGCCGGGTAGAATCAAATAACGATAGCGGATTGTTCGTCTGCACCTTAGGAAGAAGGCGCTGCGCCATGGCTTGTGGAACCGCTCTGGCCCTCCCCAGCGATGAGCAGCTCTTGGCTTGCTGGCAAGAGGGCCGCCGCGAGGCGCTGGAGGAATTGTTTCGCCGTTATCGCCTCGTGGCGTATCGCGTCGCCTACCGGCTGCTCGGCAATGAAGCCGACGCCTTGGACGCCGTGCAGGAAGCATTCGTCAAGGCTTTGACCCATCTGTCCGGCTTTCAAGGACTGAGCTCATTCAAGACCTGGCTGCTGCGCGTGGTCAGCAATGCCGCCCTGGATTTCGGGCGGCAGCGCGGCCGCCGCGAGATGCTGAGCATGGACATGTTCGGCCCGGCGCAGCGCGAGGGCCTGGAGCCGCTGGTGCAGGCCGAGCCGACGCGCGAGCTGGAGCGCGCCGACCTGCGGCGGCTCTTGGTCGAGGCGCTGGACCAGTTGCCGCCGGCGCAGCGTCAAACGTTCGTGCTGCATGCCGAGGCCGAATTGAGCTACCGCGAGGTCGCCGACGTTCTGGGGATCTCGATCGGCACCGTCATGAGCCGGCTGTATTACGCCCGCCAGAAACTGCGGGCGTTGCTCGAATCGTGGACCAAGAACCGCTGAACCGTTCGCGGTCACGTCGCCGCGCGCGGGTCAGCATGAAATAGCTGTCGAGAACCGATGATTCCGCATCCGACCTTGCATTGGAATGAGATTCTGGCCGCGTACGCCGACGGGGAGTTTGAAGGCCGCGACGATCTCGCCATCTTGAAGCAGCGCGTCGAGGATTGGCTGGCGCGCCATCCCGAAGCGGTCCAGGAGCTGGCGCAACTCCGGCAATTGAAAGCCGCCTGGCAAGAATCGACGCCGGACGAGCCGGCGCCGGCAGCGTGGCAGCGCATCGTGCAGGCGTTGGCGAAATCCCCGAACCGCGCGACACGCCCCAGGCGGCCCTGGAAGCGCGGCGCCGTCGTCGCCGCCGCCTTGGCGGCATGTGTTGTTGCCGGCGTCGCGATCTGGTCGACGCGGTTTCGTGGCGCGGTGGAACCGGCGCCCGCGCCCGTCGCGGTCGCCGATGACGAGCCGTTGCCGGTGGCCGCGGCGCACGAAGTCGAGATCCTGCGCGTGGAAGGCGCCGACACGCAAACCCTGGTGGTGGGCGCTCTGCCCGTCCAGGGACCGCTCGAGCTGGCGGGGCCCGGCGAAGTCACCGTCACCAGCGTTCAGCCCGCCGTCCGCGACAACATGATGCCCGAAGTCCGCACCCAAGGTCCGGGCCGGCCGATGATCTGGGCCAGGCTGGATACGGACTGAGCGAAGGAAGAACGAAATGAAGACTGAAGAATCAGGAAGGACCCCGCGATGCGTTGCCTGACCCTCGGCTTTTGCGCAGCCGCCTTCATCCTGTTGGTGCGGCTGGCGGCGCCGGTTGCCGCCTGTCCCAACGAAAAGGTCAAGGTCACGCTCGTCGTCATCCTGGCGTCCGAGGAAGGCGACTTCGTGGACAAGCGGCTCAAATGGATCGCCAAGCAAATCCGGGAGAAGAACCCAAACTTCAAGAGCTTCAAGCTCAAGACGATGACGTGCAAATCACTGACGGCCGACGAAAAGGCGATGTTCGCGCTCGTCGACGACAAGTCGGCTCAGGTCGTGGTCAAGCACGGCGCCGACAAGCACAACCGCGTCAGCCTCGCGGTCACCGCCCCGGACCAGGGCGAGATCGTCTATCGCACCGTGTGCGGCAAGTTCCTGCCGATCGTCACGCGCTATCAGACCAAGGCGAAGGAACGGCTCATCCTGGCGGTTCAAGTCCAGCCGTGCAACGATAAGGACTAGGCCGCCAGCAAGACCCCTGATGACCGCCGATGAACGCTGATGGGAAGCAGCAATCGGCAGCGGCACGGGAGTAAACCGATGGCTGCCAGCTCCGTCCATTAGCATTCGTGTTGAACAGCGTTGATAAGCGGTCTGTGTTGCCATCCAACGGGGACAACCACGACGTGATCGCGGTGCCGCCCTTCAGGTCGAAGTTGCCGGTCTTGCGGTTGTAGAGGATCTTTCGCCCTTCGATGCGTTTGGGTTTCTCGCCCGGCGCCCCGAACTTGTACAGCACGGTCGGCTCCCCTTCGAAAATGATGATCTCCTGGCTCTCGTCGTACTTGATCGTCTTGGCGTTGCCGAAGAACTCCGGCGTGCGGAACGAGGCGTTGTTCTCGGCGACCATGTACTGGTAGGTCTTGCCGTCGCGCAAGTACTTCGAGATCGTCAGGTTATTGCAGCGCAGGTAGAAGCCGTCCTTGGGCGGCTCGTTCGGCTTGACCTTGGCGTGCAGGCTGTCTCCTGGCTGGTGATAGACTTCCACGTTGTCGTAGAACTTGGCGATCTGCGGGCCGCCGGGCTTGTTGTTGCCCCACATGCTCCCTTCGAAATCGACGCGAGTCAGGATCAGCCGCAAGTCTTGCTTCGGGGCGGGAGCGTTGCTCTTGGGCGCGTTCACCGGCCTCAGCCCGACTTCGATCGTGCCGTAGGCGAGCTGCCGCGCCGTGCCGGGACCGGGGACGTACAAACGGCCGTCGGGGTTGTCCATGTCGAGGTTGGCGCCGGTCAGCAGCTTCAGCATCAGCGGCTTGCCGTCGGCGGCCAGCACCGTGTCCTCGATCCACACTTTGCGGTCGCAGACGAGCTTGTCGACCTTGGCGTTCTGGTTCTCCTTCTGCCCTTCCTTGAACGACACGTAACTGTCGAGCGTGACCTGCATCGACTGGCACAGCAACCGGGCCTTTTCCTGGTGGGCCTCGACGCCGCCGTGGAACTGGGCGAACTTGCCGTTGAAGAGCATGTCCTTTTTCCAGTGGATGTCCACGTACGTGCCTTGCTTGGCCGGCTTGCCGCCGTCGAAGTTGGTGTTGCTCGGCATGCGCATGGCGCCGATGCCGTCGACGGCGGCGGTATTGTCCTTCTGATCGATGTCCACCTTGGGTCCGACCAGGGTCAGCTCGCCAATCTGCAGGCGGGCCGGGCGGCGCGAATCGCCGTAGACCAGCAGCCGGTTGCCGAGCGGATGGTAGATCAGGTTCAGCATGTCGCCGGTGATGTCGAGGCCCTTGTCCTTCGGGGTTTCGCCGTCTTGCTGCACGTGCACGTTGCCCTCGGTCACCAGCTCCTGCAATTGCTTCTTGGTCCCCTGCGTGGACACGTAGGCCACGACGTCGTGGGCCTTGAGGCGGATGGGCTGGCGCGGCTTGTCCTTGGCGGCGCCGTTCCCCGGCAGCGCGACCCGCGGCGGGCGCTGCGGGCCGCCGTCCATGGGTCCCAGGTTCGGGTCGTCGGGCAATCGAACTTCCGGCAGCGGGGCCTTCAGCTCGACCATGGGCGTGGTCGAGATTGGCGTCGGCTCGGGCCGCGGGTTCGCCTCCGCGCCGCCGGGGACGAGCGGCACGGGGAGCACGGGACTGGGGAGCCGGTCGTCCCTGGCCGGCTCGTCCTTGAACCTGACGATCAGGTGGTGGCATTGGTCGATCTGCATCTCCGGCGACTGCACGGTGACGCGCTCGAAGGCTTCCACCTTGTACGGCTTCTGGCGGGCGCCGCCGCCCGCCTGCTGCTTGTTCCCCGCCGGGCCGCTGGTCTGTTCGAGCCAGACCTGCAGACGCTGGCCGTGGAGCGATTGCTGGTGATCGTCGTCGATGAAGCAGGCGTCGCCCGTGAAGGTCAGCAAGTCGAAGACGCGGTTGCCGTCGCGGTCCTTGGTCGCGATGAGGTTGTCCTTCCACAACGCGTGCATGGTGTGGCGCGGCTTGACGGCGGTCGTCATGGGTTTCTCGGCTTGCGCCGGCTTGGCGTCGCCGTCCTTCGGCTCGTCCGGGTCCCCGAAGCTTGACTGGACCGCCCTGGCGAGGAGGTCGATCTTGCCGGGGCCCTTGGCGAACGTGTGCTGGCCGTTGCCGTTCTTGTCGGGCCCGAACAGGTGCAGCTCCAGGCACTCGATCACGTTGCCGTCGCGGATGGCGTGCAGCGGCGTTCCTTTGAGGACCGTGCGCGAGCCCGCCGTGGGCGTGGCGCAAGCGAAGAACAGCTCGCTGCCGTAGGCCTCCATGTTTCTTTCGGTGTCCATGCTCAGCGTCACTTCGCGGCCCGGCCGGGCCAGCGCCAGCGCCGATTCGATTTCCTTGTCGCCGGTCACCGAGTCCTTGGGGCCCGCGGCGCCGGCGGCCTTGCGGCGGAACTGCAGCTTGAGGCTGTCGCAGGTCAGCTGGTCGACCATGACGTCCTTGGGGCCCACCTTGTGCTCGCGCATCACGAGCACTTGATCGGTCGGGGCGGGATCGCTGCCGGGGCCGGGCGCGGGAATGTCGAACTGGGCCTGCTCCTTGGGCAGATCGTAGTGCATCGGCCCGCGGGTCCGGACGATGACGTGCGATTTTTCAGCCGGCGCGGCGCCCGGCGGCGGCGCTCCCGGCCTGTCCATGTCGGGCTTCGCCGTGTCGGGCTTGGCCATGTCGGGCTTGGCCATGTCGGGCTTGGCCGGCGGGTCCTGAGCGCCGATGAGGAAGCCGTTCCGGGCGTCGATGTACAGGTGCATCTCCACGTGACTTTTCAAGATCAGGTACTCGACGTCGCCGACGCTTTCGCCCTTCTTGTGCGACTCCTTGGTGGCGTCCTTGGTCAATTGCAGCTCCAGGCCTTTGGCCGTGATCTCGGTCGGGTTCGGCTGCGGCGCCGTGTCGAGCAGCCGGACAAAGCCTTCCGACCAGATCTTGTTGCTGCGCTCCTCGTAGACCACCGGCGCCAGCTTGATGTTCACCTCGATGTCGTCGTTCTTCTCGGCGGTCCGGCGATTGTTGATGATCGTCACCCCGCGCTGTCCGCGCAGCTCGACGCCGATGATCCGGCGGCTGCTCAGGTCGGTGAAGCTCTGGGCCTTGCGATCGAGCGTGAGATAGGCGACGTCGCTTTGAATCGTGTTCACTTCCGGGTAGGCGCCCGGCTCCGTTTTCTTCTTGGAAAACAGGGCGACGCTGAACGGCGCCAGCTTGACGCGGCCGTCGTCCTCGATGGTGAAGTGATCGACGGACAGGAGCAGGCTGCGCGAGACGCTGTTGAGGATGAATTTCCGCCGCGACTCATGGAAGTCGTCCACCGCGTTGCCAAACGCGATGCGCATCTTCTGGTCGGTTTCGGGATCGCGCGGGTCGGAGATGGCGACGTCGCCGGTGGGATTGGGGCGATACTGTTCCGGCAAGGGGGGCAGACCGTCGTAGCCGCCCAAGTAGTAATCGTAAACGACGAACCCCCCCGCGAACACGAAAGTCGCGGCGATGAGGATCAGGATTCGCTTCGGAGTCCACACAGCTTCATCCTTGAAGGGCCGGCCGCTGGCGCTTGGCGTTCGCGTTCAACACTGCTGCTGGTTGATCGTTCGACGCGAGCGCCAAGCCGCAATTCAGGCCACGCGCGTCCAGTGGTCCGCGTCTTCCTTGGGGATCAGTCCGATCAAGTCGGTGATGTCGAGCAGGCCCACCGGCCGGCCGGCGGCGTCGATGACCGGCAGCTCGCTGATCTTGCGGCGTTTCATGATCTCCACGGCGTCGTCCAGGCGCGTGCCGAGCGCCACCGTGTGCGGCTGCGGCGTCATCACTTCGGCGATGGGGCGGTCGAGGGCCTCGTCGCGGCGCGTTTCGAAGAGCCGGGCCAGGTCGCTGTCGGTGAACAGGCCGCACAAGGTCCCGGCGTCGTCGACGAGCATCACGGCCCCGGTGCGGCGGCCCAGTTGCGGCCCCTGCGCGAACACCGCGCGGACTGTGCTGCGGCAGGCCGCGACGCGCAGGGCGGCGCCGTGACGCATCACCGCTTCGACCTTCAGGAGCTTTCTGCCCAGGCTGCCGGCCGGATGGAAGCGGGCAAAGTCCTCGTGGGTGAAGTCACGCAGCCGCATCAGCACGAAGGCCAGGGCATCGCCGACCGCAATCATGGCCGTGGTGCTGGTGCTCGGCGCCAGGCCGAGCGGACAGACTTCCGCGAGCGGCCCCAGAACGACGGCGACGTCGGCCTGCCGCGCCAGCGTGCTCTGGGGCTGGCTCGTCAAGGCGATCAAGGCGAAGGCCATCTGCTTCAGCGACGGGATCAGGCGCACGATCTCGTCGCTCTCGCCGCTGTGCGACAGGGCGATGACCACGTCATTGTGATGGATCATGCCGAGATCGCCGTGGACCGCGCGGGTGGCGTCCAGGACATAGGCGCGCGTGCCGGTCGAGTTGAGCGTCCCGGCGATCTTTTGGCCCACATCCGCCGACTTGCCCGTCCCGGTAACGCAGACCCGGCCGGGGCAGCTCAGCAACAGATCGACCGCGCTCAGGAAGGGTCCGTCCAGCCGGTCGGCGACTTGCAGGAGCGCGGCCGACTCGGCGCGGACGATGTCCTTGGCGTACGCGAGCCGATCGATTTCGGAGCGTGGCCCGCCCTCGGGCGAACCCGCGTGCTGATCGAGGAGCTGAAAGGTCATGCCCGCTCCCTTGTGTGGCGCGGGAACAGCGCCGAACCCATGGCGGAGGCGCAAACACCGCGTGGCGCTTCCCGTAGCGGCTTTTGACTATAACCGGGCCGTTCAGAAATGCAACGCCCCTTCAATATCGGCACGTCGCGCAGGACAAGTTGATTTCACGGCGACGAGTGAATTGGGGCAAGATGGACAATCGTCCGGATCCTCAGCGGCTTCCCGGCGGGATCACCCCGATGGGCTGCAAGCGAATCATCGGCAGCCGGCTGGGGACGCCCGTCCGTGGAGTAGCCAGGACGTGTGGCCGGGTTCCCGCCTGTTCCGCGAAGCGGAGCTCGGCGGCGGTGGCCGGCCCGCTCGGCGCCATGGCTGGAATCGGCAGCGGGGATGTGTACCCGGTCAACTGCAATGCCGCCGGCGTCTTGCTTTCCTTCGGCTGCTCCGCGAGCGGCTGTTCCGCGAGCGGCCGTTCCGCGGGCGGTTGCTCGGCGAGCGGTTGCTGGGCGAGCGGCGGGAGGTTGTCCGGCAGCGACACGTTGAAGCCGCGCTGCGCGTAGTGGCGCAGCGCCGTGTTGGCGGCGGCTTTGACTCGCTCGGAAGTTTCCGTGGGGTTGCCGTCGTCGCCGCCGCCGTTCGCCGCCAAGAGCAGGGCGGCCATGGTCTTGGGCGTGCAGCAACAGCAGGTCGCCAATGCCTGCGCGGCGTCGAGGCGCACCTGCTCGTTGCGATCGCCGCGCAACGCGGCGATCAGGGCCGCCTCCGCTTCCGGATCATGGTGGCACGGCATCGTGGCCAGGTAGCGAAGGGCGGCGCAGCGGGCGGGGACGCCGGCCTCGTCGAGCTTGAGCTTTGTCGCCGCCGCCTCGACCGGCGACGCCTGGCCCGATTGCAGGCGCTGCCATTCCTCGGCGCTGGCCACGACGGGGCGCGACGCATCGTCGCCGCACGGGCGCTTCACGCCGACCAGCGCCGGCCGCGACAACCGGCCCAGAACAGGAGGCGACCACGCAGGCGGCAACGACGCAGGCGGCAACGACGCAGGCGGCAACGACATGGCCGGCAACGACGCAGGCGGCAACGACACGGGCGGCAACGGCGCGACTGCCGCGGGCGCGAGCGGAAACACCTGCGGCTCGGCCGGTTTGACCGCCGGAGCAGTCAGGGACTGTGCGGAGGCCACGGTCTGGCTGGCGCCGAGGGCGGCCACAACCACCGCGGCGAGCGCCCTCAAGCGCCGCCAGCCGGCGCGGCAACGCTTGGCGTTCATCCCGTTCCTGGGGTTCGTCGGAACGCGGCACATCATCTTCATGTTCGGCCGGCCAACAGCGGCTTCTTGAGGAATTGGCGAAGTTTGCGGCCTGTGCCGCGTGAAACGAAGATTCGTGTTGAGCGCGTCATTCCGTGGAAACCGGCCCCGGCGGCGGAATTCTCTTTTTCCCTGATCCTTCCCCGTGTGGTACCATACGTCGAACATCCCGACCTTCGGAAGTGCTCTAGACCCCCAAGCTTCGAGGAGTTCCCCATGCAACGCGATGTCCTCAGCTTGATCCTCGGCGGCGGCCGCGGCACCCGCCTCTACCCCCTGACCATGCTGCGCAGCAAGCCCGCGGTGCCGATCGGCGGCAAGTATCGCATCATCGACATCCCCATCAGCAACTGCATCAACAGCGGCTGCAACCGCATCTACGTGCTCACCCAGTACCTGTCGGTCAGCTTGCACCGCCACATCAGCAACACCTACAAGTTCGACCCGTTCAGCCGCGGCTTCGTCGAGATCCTCGCGGCCCAGCAGACCAACGAGGCCTCCGATTGGTACCAGGGGACCGCCGACGCCGTCCGCCAGAACGTCCGCTACATTCACGAGGACCCGTGCCGCGACGTGCTCATCCTGTCGGGCGACCAGCTCTATCGCATGGACTTCCAGCGGCTGATCGCGACCCACCACGACAGCGGCGCCGACGTGACCATCGCCGTGCTCCCGGTGGCCGCCGAGCAAACCCCGGCCTTCGGCATCGTCAAGCTCGACGACGCCGGCCGGGTGACCGGCTTCATCGAGAAGCCCAAGCAAGCCGCCCTGCTCGAGCCGTATCACACGCCGACGCCATGGATCGAAGCCCGCGGCATCCGCGCTCAGAACCGGAATTACCTGGCCAGCATGGGCATCTACCTGTTCAGCCGCGAGGCGCTGTTCCACTTGTTGAACTCGGCCCCGCTCGCCGCCGATTTCGGGCACGAAATCTTTCCGCGCAGCATCCACTCGCACAAGGTGCAGGCCTACCTGTTCGACGGCTACTGGGAGGACGTGGGCACCGTGAAGTCGTACCACGAGGCCAACCTGGCCCTGTGCCACGACAGTCCGCCTTTCGATTTCCATCACCCCGACGGCGTCATCTACACGCGCATGCGTTACCTGCCGGCCTCGCGGATCAACGCGGCCCGGCTCGATCACGCGGTGGTTTCCGACGGCTGCGTGATCGGCGCCGGCTCGACCATCGAGCATTGCGTCCTGGGCGTGCGCACGCAGATCGGCGTCAACGTGCGGCTGTCGAACAGCGTCATCATCGGCGCCGACCGCTACAACACCGCGGCCGAGAAGGAGGACAACGAGCGCCGCGGCCTGCCGAGCTACGGCATCGGCGCCGGCTCGGTGATCGCCAACGCCATCATCGACAAGGACGCCCGCATCGGCGCCAACGTGCGGATCATCAACCAGGACAAGGTGGCCGACGGCGAAGGCAAGAACTTCGTGATCCGCGACGGCATCGTGGTGATCCCCAAGGCGGCGGTGCTGCTGGATGGGACGGTGATCTGACTTTCGAGAGTGGCGATGACGCGGGCGATCTCATCGAGATGCCCGTTTCGCCAGGACCATTTGGGCATCTCGATGAGAACGCATAACCTTGAGATTCGCGAGGTAATCGCCGTGATTGACGAGCCGTCGAACTCATCTCCGCAGTCCCCGGCCGAGGACATCTTCGCCGAGATGGAGCCCTTCACCGTCAAGGCAGGCGGCGCCGATTACTCGCGCCAGACTTTGTACACCCGCCTGGAGGGTGAATGATTCTGCTTGACATCACAGCACCACATCCGGCCCCACTTCATCCCTCTCATCCAGCACCTCGCGCACCCGCGCCGCCAGGGCCAGCGGCGCGAACGGCTTTTGCACGAACGGCACGTCGTGCTCCAGGATGCCGTGGCGGATCACGGCGTCGTCGGTGTAGCCGCTCAGGTAGATCACTTTCAGGTGGGGATGCAGCTTCTGCAAGGACGCGGCCAGCTCGCGGCCGCCGAGCTTGGGCATGACCACGTCGGTGAGCAGCAGATCGATCTGGCCCGTGTAGCGCTGGGCCAGGTGCATGGCTTCGCCGCCGTCGGTGGCGGCCAGCACGTGGTAGCCGCACTGGCTCAGGACCCGGCCGGCCAGGTCGCGCACCGCCTGCTCGTCCTCGGCGAGCAGCACGGTTTCCGTGCCGCGCGGCAAGGCGGCGCGCGGCAGGGCGCCGGCGTCTTCGCGGGAAGGTTCGTGCAGCCTCGGCAAGTAGACCTTGAACGACGCGCCGCGCCCCGGCTCGCTGGCGACCGTGATGTGGCCGCCGTTCTGCCGCACCGCCCCGTACACCGTGGCCAGGCCAAGGCCGGTCCCCTTGTCGCCCTTCCTGGAAAAGAACGGCTCGAAGATCCGCGCCTGCGTGGCCTTGTCCATGCCGATGCCCGTGTCGGTCACGGTCAGCATGACGTAATGCCCGGGCACCGCATCGGGCTGGGTACGGGCGTACGCCTCGTCCAGCTCGACGTTGCACAGCTCGATGGCCATCTTGCCGCCCTGCGGCATGGCGTCGCGGGCGTTGATCACCAGGTTCAGGATGATCTGCTCGACGTGTCCCGGGTCGGCCTTCACCATCGCCGGGCCGTGCGTCGTCGTCTCGAGCTCGATGTCCTCGCCGATCAAGCGCCGCAGCATCGCCTTCATGTCGGCGACCACGTTGTGGAGGTCGAGCACGCGCGGCGCCAGGATCGCCTTGCGGCTGAAGGCGAGCAACTGCCCCGTCAACTTCGCGGCCCGGCCGCCGGCCGCCACCATCTGCTGCACCGGCTCGTAGTAGGGATCATCCGGCGGCAGTTGCCGCAGCACCAGGTCGCCGTAGCCGTTGATCACCGTCAACAGGTTGTTGAAATCGTGGGCGATGCCGCCGGCCAGGCGGCCGATCGCCTCCATCTTCTGCGACTGGCGAAGCTGCTCGTCGATGCGGCGCCGCTCGGTGATGTCTTGCAGCAGGCCCCAGGCGCTGACGACCTCGCCCCTGGCGTCGAGCATCTTGACGGCGGCGTTGAACAGCCAGCGCTCCTCGCCGCTCTTGGTGCGGACCCGAACGTCGGAATGCCAGCTCACCGACGGGTTCTGCCGGAACAGCGCGCTCGCTTCGGCCGCCGAACAGCCCTGCGTCCGCCCGGGGAGGATCACCTCCTGGGCCAGCGACTGCCAGACGTCCGGCGTCAGCTCTTCCGGCCGGTAGCCCAGGAGCGACTCGATGCCCGGCCCGATGTAGTCGAATTGATCGGTGAGATAGTTGCGCGTGTACGGCACGGCGCCGGCCGCCTCGATCACCGCCCGGAACAGCCGTTCGCGCTGCTCCACGAGCTGCTCGGCCCGTTTCCGCTCGGTGATGTCGGTGTAGACGCCCAGGACGCCGATCACCTGGCCGGCATCGTCGTGCAGGGGCACCTTGCTGGTGAGGAGCACCGCCTCGCTGCCGTCGGGCCGATGCTGCGGTTCCTCGATGTTCAGGAGCGGCTGCCTGGCTTGCATGACCTTGCGGTCGCAGTCGCGGTAGAACTCCGCTTCCGCGCGGCTGAAGGGCATGTCGAAGTCGGTCAGGCCGATGACCTCCGCCGGCGACTTCCGGCCCAGGTCGCGGGCGTTGTTGTCGTTGCAGCCCAGGTAGACGCCGTTGCGGTCTTTCCAGAAGACCGCGCCCGGAATGTGGGCGATGATGTTCTCCAGGAGCGCCTGCTGCTCGCGCAAGGCGCGCTCGGCCTGCAAGCGCTGGGTGACGTCGGTGATCAGCACCAGCCAGGCCTTGCGGTCGCCGTACGGGAGCGTGTGCGCCGTGGTCTCGACGTCGATGATCGTGCCGTCCTTGGTGATGTGCTGGCAGCGGCGGCATGGACTTTGATCGGGCGCGTGCCCGGACGAGCCGTCCGCCGCCGCGGCGGCGACCGCGGCCGCGTCGGCGCCGCCGTCCTCCGGCACATCGGTTGCCGGCGCGACCGGGGACAGGTCGCGGACCGTCATGCGCAGGAACTCGGCGCGCGTGAAGCCATAATGCTGGAGAGCCGCCTGGTTGACGGCCAGGAACGCCAGCGTCTGGGCGTCGCAGACCCACATGGGGGCGGGATTCGAGTCGAACAGGGCGCGGAAGCGTTTTTCGCTGCGGCGCAGCTCCTGCTCCAGGCGCAGGCTCTCGCGGATGCTGCGCAGCCGAACCAGCACCGCCGCCTCGCCCAGCCACTCGATGGCGCTGACGTGCAGCTCGACCGGGACCGCGCCGTTCGCGGACATCCAGGTGCAGCGCAGCGCGTGAGCGCGTTCGCCCAGCGGCGCCGGCAGGCACACGAACGCCAGCTCCGGCCGGCATTCCACCTCGGCCAGGTCGATGAAGTTGACGCCGAGAAGCTGCTCGCGCGGCCAGCCGTGCAGCTGGCAGGCGGCCGGATTGGCTTCGAGGATCATGCCGGCCCGGTCGGCGACCAGCATGGCTTCCGGGGCGTTGTCGAAGAGGGCTTGCCAGGGGTGCGGCCGCTCCACCGCCTCTTTGTGCCTGATTCCGGGGTAGGTGGGACGAGCCCGCGGCGGCTCCTTCACGAGTTGCTGTCGTTCTGGCATGCGCGATCTCGGCGTGACGTCCCAACGCGCATCCACCGCTCCGACGGCGTTTGCCGCGAGTGCAACCGCCGGGCTCAGCCCGGCGCCAGGGGCGACGTTGTGAAGATGAAGCGACTGCGTCAAGCTTGGCATCGAAAACCGCTCAAGGCAAATGAGGACCGGTTTTTCCTTGCCTGCCCATGGCGTCCATGGGAACATGAGCATATTTCGTTGCCGGACGGTCTGGGCCGCCGTCGGCGACCATTTCACGGCCCGTGAAGGAGGGGATGTCATGCCTATTTTCGGGAAGAACAAGAACGTCAACGTCACGCCTACGTTCACCATCGCCCTGGACAAGAGCGACAAATCGTACACCGGCTACGAGCTCTCGGACGACCGCGACAAGTGCATCGGCGGGCTGGAGGAGGGCAAGAACTGGGGCATCGACACCCTGGTGCTCGAGAACGAGCCGGCCAAGAACAGCACCGAGCAGGAAGGGTTGAAGGTCAAGTCGATCAGCTTGCTCAGCTATCCCAAAACGACCAAGGGGCACCAGGACTCCGGCGTGTACAAGTACTACGTCGACGCGCCGACCCGGGGAGGCGGCACCACGGACCGTCTGTGGTTGGAGAATTGCAGGGCCACGATCACCAAGCAAGAGTACGACGGCTGCGACCAGAGGACGAAGATTCACAAGATCAAGCTGGCCGTGAAGGTGACCGCCAAGGCGGTCATCAGCGCCGGGCACTGACCCGGCCGGCGGGACGACCTCGTTGAAGAGGCCGGCGCTTTGAAAGGCGCCATTCCGGGACCCGTTTAGCGAACGCGCGAGCTTGCGTGCGCTAAACGGGTCGTCCCTCGGGCGAAGGGGTCATCAGGCCACCCGCACCGCGCGATCGACGTGGTGCAGGGCTTCGAGCAGGTACTGGAAATGCTCCTCAGCGCGGCCGTTGGTCATCTCCATCTGGTTCAGGGTCGCCGCGAAGAGATACAGGCCGGTGTCGACCTGGTTGGCCGGGTCGGGCAGGCGCAGGTAGCGGAAAAACAGGCCGCCGAACTCGCAGTCGAACGCCAGCCGCCGGTTGTGCCCCTGGTGGGCCGTGGCGATGAGCTGGTCCAGGTCCTTCATGCCCTGGTGAATGCGTGCGGCGGTCTGCCGCCAGAACTCGACCTGGTCCTGGGCCGTGCGCGACCGCGGCGGCTCGTCGCCGACCTTCACCTTGGGCAGGTTCTCGCTCCAGGCCTGGATTCCCCGCAGGTCGGCCTCCTCGGCCAGGGGCTCGCCATCCCCCAGGCTCAGGATCGCGAAGTCGAGGCCGCCCCGCAGTTGCACGTAGTAGCGAAGGGCGGCCCGGCGGTCCTTCGGGCGCCGGAAGCTGGTGGGATCGCGCGGGTAGAATGCCACGCACCAGCACACCAGGGCGATCAGCAACAGGCCGAGGAACAGGGCCACCGACGCCACCTTGACGCGGGCCGGGGTCGGGGCTTCGGAAATGAGTTGCGCGAACAACGTGCCCCAGGTGGACAGGTCCCAGGTGCCGGCCTCCCAGCGCATCAGGGTCAGGCCGGCCCAGAGCGCCGACACGCCGCCGATCAGCCAGGTCAGGCGGTGGGGGTTGACCGCCTTGACGAGGAAGTGCCGCTGGCGGGTCACGGCCACCAGCACCGCATAGAGCCCGGACCCCACGGCGACGACGACAAACAGGTCGGTAAAGTTCATGACGATCCCTCGATGCCTCTGCCAGTGCCTGGGCCGGCCTCGAGCCATTATCGCATTCTCGAGGCCGAGCGCAAAACCCGGTTTTTTCCACACGAGAATGTCTGGAAGGGGTCGTCCCTTTCGGATAGCCTTTGAGTCAATGCCCGGTCATGATCGCCGTGACCCGTGTTCTCGCAAACCAGGTTGCCCGAAGGGAGAAGGGAGAGAGCGATGCCCGTGGTCATTGAGGAGATTTCCAAAGAGGTCGAAGTGCTCAAGAAATCGAGCGAAGAGGCATTCAAGAGCACGGAAGGAGACGTGAAACGACTTGAGGAGCGCCTGGCGCAAGTCGCCAAGCAACTGGAGGGGATCCAGAAAGCGGCGGTGACGGACGCGGCCTTCAAGAACGCGCTGAGCAAGATCGCCGACCTGGAGAAGAGGATCAAGGCGCTGGAAGCGAAAAAATGATGAGACGACGGCGTTCGGTTTCCCGATGCGAACTCTTGCGATAGGCGATATTCACGGCTGTCTGACGGCGCTGGATCTGCTCCTCGAGCAGGTTCAGCCGCAGCCTGACGATTTGATCGTCACCCTTGGCGATTACGTAGACCGCGGCCCTGATTCCAAGGGCGTTCTGGACCGATTGCTCGCCTTGCGACCGCGCTGCCGGATGGTGACTCTCAAGGGCAATCACGACCTCATGATGCTCGCCGCCCGTGACGACCTGGAGCACTTTCATGACTGGCTGAGCTGCGGCGGCAAGCAAACCCTCGAATCGTACCGGGTCGAGTCGCACCGGGTCGAGTCGTACCGGTCCGGCGTCGATTGGGAAACCTTTGCCCCATCGATCCCGGAGCGGCACTGGCGTTTCCTTGAAGAAGATTGTGTTCCGTATTACGAAAGCGACACACACTTCTTCGTGCACGCCAACGCCGATACCGATGTGCCGCTGGCCGAGCAGCCCGATTACATGCTCTACTGGGAAAGGCTACGTTTCGGACGGCGAATTGCTGTCGCGCCGCCCACGCATGAACAGCTGCGGACGAAGTACGTGAAGCTTCAGGAAGACCTGTCCCGGCGCCTATCCGCGGCCCAATTGAAACAACGGGCCGATGAGCTGGAGAAAGAGCTGGCCGCCGCCAAGGAACGGGAACAACGCCTGGCCCGCGAAAGAGCGCCGCGGAGGAACTGGAAAGGGCGAAAGCCATCCTGGTGAAGGTGGCCACGCAACATCAAGGCACGGAAGCGGCGACCAAGGCCCAGGAAGCGCTGCGAACCATCAGCGGACCAGGCGCGGGAACGCCGTCGAGGCCGCCGGCGGCGCCGGCCGGGATCGCCCCGCCCTCGTTGAATGCGGCGCCCTTGAAAAACTGATCGAGAACGAGAACAATCACCCCTGACGCGGCGCGGAGTCGCATCGTTAGCGCTTGGCGCGCGCGCGTGTCGTTAGCGCCTGAGGTGCACGTGCCATCATACGCGTTACCCGCCCAGCACCCGGATCAAGTGGCCGAAAGACTCGGCGCCGCTCTCGACGTTGTCTTCGAGCGACGTGATAGCGGCTATTGGGGAGAGTATTTCCTGCATCGCGACCAGGATTCGGAGATCCGAATCTACCGCAACCAAGATCCAATGCATGAGCCGCGAGCGGATCCCGCAGCGGAGCGGTTCTTCGAGCCGGCGTACAGCGCCTTCGCCGTGCTGACGGAGGCGCGCGGGCATCCAGAGCTCTTGTCCCGCTGGCGAGCCGCCGTGGCGATGTTGTTTCCGGACGCCCCGCTCATTCCGGAGAAGTACGATGGCGAACAGGCCGTTCCACGTGACGGGCCGGCATCAGGAGGCGTCGTGGAAGAATGGCTGAAATCGATCCTGCGGCGAATCGCCGGCGGCACACTGCTGCCGGCCGCCGCCTTTGCCGAGCTTGATCGCGACGCTTCCCTGGACGCCCGCGATCACGATAAGGAGTTTGAGGCGCGCTGGGTCCGGCTGTCGGAGGAGATCAAGTGCCGCTGGGCGGCCGCGAACGTCGCCGAGGACCTTCGAGCCCTGGCGGAGGACATTCGCCGCGAGTCGTTTCTGGCAGTCAGCCGCGCGACGACGCAGCACGAGATCGCCAGCTATGTCTCAGACGACTTCGACCTCATCGTCCGCGGCAAGCTGCTGGCGCTGGAAGACCCATTTTTGGACCAGCTATGGCGCGCGTACGACGATGGCAGGTTCCCGAGGCCGCACGATCAGCACGAGCCGCACAACCCGCGCCCCCGGTAGTGCTGTTCCGGGCGCCCCTGCGCCGCCCCCGGATTCCGCCCCATTCTCCTGCGGCCTCAAGGTTACTGTCGCCGATGCGGAGAGAGTACGCCCGCTCACCCCGTACCGCATGGCAAGACAATGAACGTTCGTACGCCTTCGATCTGCGCTCTGTTGGCGATGTTGGCCGCCGTAGTCGTCGCCCCCCGGTCGAGCGCCACCGACCCGGTGTCGCAACCCGCGGTTCCCGCCGGCCACACGTACGTGTACCTCCTCGACGGGTTCAACCCGTTCGGGTCGGCCGGGATGCAGCACCTGGCCGACCAGCTCCGCCGGGCCGGCTTGCCGGACACCCGGTACGGCGGATGGTATCGGGCCCGGGAGTTCGAGCGGGAGATTGAGGCGGTGCACGCGGCCGACCCGACGGCCCGGTTCGCGCTGATCGGCTACAGCCTCGGGGCGTACACGGCGCGGGCGGCGGCGAACCGGCTGCTCCGGCATGGAGTGCCGCTGGCAGTGGTCGCCTACATCGGCGCGGACTACCTGCACGACACGGTGGAGACGCGGGCGCCCGGCGCCCAACGGTTGGTGAACGTCACCGGCGGCGGGCACCTGCTGACGGGGCGGAACCTCCTGTTTAACGGGCCCGACGTGACCGGGGCCCGGAACTTCCGCCTGGCCCAGACGCGGCACCTGGCCCTGCCAACTCACCCGGCCACGTTCGCCATCCTGCGCGCGGAGTTGACGGCCGGCGACTGAGCGCCGTTTCCACTTCGGGAGCTTCGCGCCCACGCCCTGCGCGTTGCTCAGGGCGTGCCGCAAATCATGAACAAAATGATCGAGCTAGTATTGATGGTCTGATCACGCGGCCGCCCGGGAAGCAGGGGTCATGCCGCGCAACTCGCCCAGAATCGGGCCGGTCAACACCGTTTCGAGCTTGTCGAGCGCCCGAGCGGCCGTGGCGCCGTCGAACACGCGGTGGTCGTAGATGAGACGGACCCAGACTGTCCCATCGCGATCGATGACCCCGTAATTGAGAGTCGTGGTCAGCGGGGAGAGCGGATGCAAGGACTCCGCCCCGAGCGACGAATAGACGCTCAGCCCGAAGGTCCCGAACTGCCCGGGCCGAATACGCGGCAAGTTGAGCCCCAGCCAGAGGAAGGCCCGCCGCACCGGCCGCGGCCACCGCGCGAACGACAGCATCTTGCGGAACGTGGTCACGGTTTCGACCGGGGCTTCGGCGAAATGGCGGATGCGGGCGTGGATTTCGTCCAGGGGCAGGCTCGCCGGGTCGGCGATCCGGGCGAAGAACACGCACGGCTCGTTCTGGTACTCCCGCTCCACAGCGACGCTCCCGATGCTCTTCGGGTATTCGCGCAGGTGCGGCCACGGCAGGCCGACGTAGGCGCGCCGCAAGGGCGGGAGCTCATCGGCCACTCGGGAGTAGGCTTTGAGGAACAGCGCCGGCCAGCAGGGGCGGTCCGCAATCCTGTTCCGGGCCGCCGCCACCTCGGCCAGCGCCATGCGCCGCTGGACGGGGACCGTCGGGACCTGCGCGGCGAAGTGCAGCAGATCCACCAGGAACCGTCGAGGGCGAGACAGACTGATCCGGCGGCCGCGCATGACGGTGCTCCCCTTGGATTGGCTTGAGGGCTCGGAAGATGTACGCCTGGTCGCAGTAACTGAGGCGGTAGGCGTTGGACACAAATCCCGCGCCGGTCAACCTGCGGGTCACGTCAGCGGCCGGAAGATAGTGGAATCGACCCGCCCGCGCCTCGCGCTTGAGCCAGCGCCCGTAGCGGAGCATGCGCCAGGCCCGTTTCAGGGAGCGCAGCGCGTGCCCGCAGCCGAACAAGCCGGGCAAGGACCGCCAAGCCACCTTGGCCCACGAGGGGTCAGGGACGTTGACCGAGAACACGAAACGGCCGCCCGGCCGGATCACCCGCAGGACCTCGGCCAGGAGTCGGTCGTAGGCCGCCGCGGTCCACCGCCGGGCGGCTTCGTCGTAGGACTCGGCGTAGGAGATCGACAGCCCGGACACGGCGTGGTCGAAGACGCCATCGGGAAAGAGCCCGAGCCCGGAGCTGAAGTCGTGGTGAATGAACTGAATGCGGTCCGCCGGCGCTGGACCCAGTGCTGGGCCCAGTGTCTCGCGCAACCGTCGATAGGCCTGTTCGTTCGCCGCCGCACAGTCCACCCCGACCACGGCCCCAACCGTGCCGTTCGTTCGCTCCCAGATTGCTCGGGTGATGGCCCCACCACCGCACCCCAGATCGAGCCACCGCTCCTGTTCTCCGGGGGCAGCCCAGTCGACCGTGTCTTCCAATAATTGCTGGTAAGGGGGGCAATCCTGCTGGGCCCAGAAGGCCTTGGCGCAGGCGTCGCTTGGCCACCAGTTGGCAACCCGGGGCGAACCGGGCGTTTGGCGTTCTTGCTCCGGCAGTCTGTGTACCATGGAAAGAGTATCGGCTAGGGGGCGACCCCCGGTCGAGCTTGAGACAACGCTGCCTTGGTGACGACCATGGAATGCGCGCCCGACCAAGATCCTCAGTCGCGAAGTTCCTCAGCGACCTGCAGTTCATACCATGGTTCAGCAAAATCGGCAAGCCGCTTCCTGATCCGGTTCGGAGAGTTCGGCGGTCGGCCCGATTTTCGGGAGTGAACTCATGGCAGTAATCGCCGCGACGTCTCCTCATCGCGCCAGCCGCTCGGCGATCTCGGCCATGGTGAGCCGTCGGTCCGCCGCTTGGCGAACCAGGGCTTCGCGGAGAATTCCCGCGAACGGCTCGGGAAGTCCCGCGACGCGCGCGGCGGCGTCGAACTGCTCGATCCGCTTGAACACTTCCAGGAGGCTGTTGCCGGAGATCGCCGGCGTCCCCGTGAGCATTTCGTAGGCGATGAGCCCGAAGGCGAACACGTCGCTGGCGGGCGACGCGGGCTGGCCATCGATCTGCTCCGGGGCCATGTAGCCCGGCGTGCCGCTGAGATGGGAGTTCGACGATCCCGTCCACTCGATCGTAGCGTCGCGGCGGTCCGATGCCGCGGCGCGCCGGGCCAACCCGAAATCCATGATCTTGATCGTGCCGCTGGGCGTGACCATCAGGTTGGCCGGCTTCAAATCGCCGTGCACGACGCCGGCGGCATGCGCGGCCGCCAGGCCCGTGGCCATCTGCCGGCCCAGCGCCGCCACCGAGTCATGGGCCAGCGGGCCGGACTGGATGCGGCTGGCGAGTGTCTCGCCGGCGACGTATTCCATCACGATCATCGGGGCGCCGTTCGAATCGTCGACCGCATGGACGGTGCACACATTCGGGTGATTGAGGGCGGCCGCGGCGCGGGCCTCGGCCAGGACCCGGTCACGAGCCACGTGGCCCGGCCGCAGGACTTTCAGGGCGACGGGGCGGTCGAGCGTCAAATCGCGGGCGCGGTACACGACGCCGAAAGCGCCGGCGCCGAGGATCGCCTCCACTTGATACTGGCCAATCACCCGGTTCGGGCCGAGATGGTCGAGGATGTCCAGCGGCGGCTGACCGAGGTTTCGCTCGGCCGCACACAAGCCGCCGCTCTGCAGTCCGTCGAGCACGCGGAGAATCTCATCGCTGCTCCGACCCACGCTCAAGTTGTGGACGACGTGATATTGCAAGACGCCGTTGGGATCGATGATGAACAGTCCGCGCAGGGCCAGGTGGCCGCGTTCGACGAAGACGCCGTACGCCTTGCAGACTTCGCCCTGGGGATCGCTGGCCAGCGGGAACGCGAGCGGCCCGATGCCGCCTTGCGCCGGCGGAGTGGTCAACCAGCGCACGTGGGTGTCGATCGAGTCGGTGTTGACCGCCAGCAGGTCGCAATCCCGTTCGCGGAACTCCGCGATTCGACCGCTCACGGCGGTCAATTCAGTCGGTCAGACGAGCGAGAAATCGCGCGGATAGAACAGCAACAACAGCCAGCGGTCAAGGTAATCGTCCAGAGCGGCCTGACCACGTTCGGACCCGGATCCGCCGACGACGGCCAGCGAGAATCCAGGCGCTCGGGTTCCTACTTTCGCTTGGCGCGTCATGGTTCGTTACCACGAAATGATGCCCCTCATGTTGTCCTATGGAACGCGCACAGTTTTGCTGCACCAACCCGAAGCGTACGTGAGGGATTCGCTTGCTCCCCTCGCTTACGCTTCGGGTTGGTGCAGCGAAGTCACGCACGCTCATCTAGACATCCGGGCGGGCGGGGAACTCGCCAACGTTCGGCCTGTCCTTCGGCGACGGACTTCTGTTATAACTTCCCAACGTGCTGATCCGGTCAGGGAGGACCGATCCCATGCTCGCGAGCCCCCCGTGTTTCCTCGACCGCTGGCTGTGGCGGCGCGGCATCCTGGACCCGGCCAGCCCCGCCCGCGTCAACCGGCGCTTGCTGTGGGGCATGGCCGTCTTTCACCTCCTTGCCGCGCTTGCCTGCATTCCGTGGCTGTTTACCTGGTCGGGTCTCGTTTGTGCCGTCGTCGCCTATTACCTCTTTGGCGTGCTCGGCATCAACGTCGGCTACCACCGCCTGCTCACGCACCGCGGCTTCTCGTGCCCACGCTGGCTGGAGCATACGCTGGCCGTGCTCGGCTTTTGCTGCCGGCAGGGGACGCCGATGTCGTGGGTGGCCATCCATCGCCAGCATCACCAGCACTCCGACGAGCCGAACGACCCGCACAGTCCGCGGCACAACCTGTTCTGGGGACACATGGGCTGGTTCCTCATCAACGATCCGGCCGTGTTCAACATCGGCCTGTACGACCGCTATGCCCGCGACCTGTTCCAGGACCGCTTCTACAAATGGATGGAGCGGCCCCACGTCGGCCGCAACATCGAGTGGACCGTGTGGACGGCCTTCCTGGTTCTGGGGACGTTGTTTGGCTGGCTGATCACGTGGAGCGCGATCGGCGCGGTGCAGGTCGGCCTGAGCTGGCTCGTCTGGGGCGTGTTCGTGCGGACGGTGGTCCACCTGCACGCCACGTGGGCGGTCAATTCGATCACGCACCGCTGGGGCTACCGCAACTTCGACACGCAGGATGACAGCCGCAACCACTGGTTCGTGGCCCTGGTGAGCAACGGCGAAGGCTGGCACAACAACCACCACGCCGAGCCGCGCTGCGCCGCCCACGGCCGCCGCTGGTGGGAGCTGGACGTGTCCTATCTGATCATCCGGGGGCTGGAATGTATCGGCCTGGTGTGGGACGTGGTCAAGCCGCGCCGCCGGCAGCCGGCAGGGCAACCCGAGGGGCCGCCCGACAGCCAAGCCGGGGAACGGGCGGCGGCGTAAAAGATGGCGAGCGTCGAGGCGTAAGCCCGACGTGTTGGGCGGAGTTCTCCACGTCGGGCTTACGCCGCGACGCTCGCCATTTTCGCCGCGCCGCATCTACTTCACCTGCGGAAAGTACTTCTTGAGCGCGTTGCTGGGCCGGGGGTCCGCCGGGTCCGCGAGCTGCTGGGCTTGCTCGAGGTAATGCCGCGCCTCGGCCAGTTGGCCGTCTTCGGCCAGCATCTCGCCGAGGAAGAAATGGTTGTCCACAAACTCCGGATTGCAATGGACCGCCTGGCGGAGGGCAGCGAGGGCGTCGGCCTTGCGGCCGAGGTAGTAGAGGGCGCGGCCCAGCGCCATGTAGGCCCTGCCGAAGTCGGGGGCGGCGGCGATGGCCCGGCGGGCCGCCGCGGCGGATTGCTCGAACAGGGGGGCGGCCTGCGCGGCGCTGCCGGTCAACGTCGCGGCCGGTTTCTCCGCCGGTTTCTCCGCCGGTCTCTCCTGATGAGGGGGCGGGACCGGGACGGCGCCCTTGGCCAGCACGGACTCGCCGCGCAGCAGCAGCGCCAAGCTGAGAAAGTAATGGGCCTGGACCTTGTCGGGCGCCAGCTCGAGGGCCCGGCGCAAGTGCGTTTCCGCGGCTTGGAGCTGGCCCATCCGCGTCAGCAAGCGGCCCTTGGTGAGGAGGGCGCCGTCGTCGTTGGGATGCTCGGCCAGGATGCCGTCGACGATCTTGAGGGCGAGGCCGAACCGCCCTTCGGCCTCGAAGCGGTCGGCGAGCTCGTAGCGATCGCGCATGCGTTTGAGCAAGTACACGTGCTCGTGGTAATAGGGGTCCGACCAGGCGAGGTCCTTGGGCAGGCGTGCCGCCAGGTCGGAGAAGTAGGCCGTGTGCTTGCGGTCGCCGAGCTGGGCGCACACCGTGGCGAGATGGATGCAGGCTTTTTTCCGGGCGTGGGGACTGCGCAGGCAAGCTTCGAAGTGTTCGCGGCACGACTGCCACTCGCCGCGGCTCATCAGCACCGTGGCCAGGCCGAATCGAGCCCGCGCGTGATTCGGCTCGCGGTCGAGCTGCTCGCGGAACAGGCCCTCGGCAATCATGGTGTTCGTGAGCGCGAGATGCGTTTCCGCGAGCAGCATGCGCAGCGCTGTTTCGGCGTCCGCCGCGGCGACGTTCATGCGGAGAGCCCGTTCGAGGCTGACGAGGGCGTCCGCGCGGCGGCCCAGGTTCAACTGGACCCCGGCCTTGAAATACGGCCAGCGCGGGTTGTCCGGCTCGAACCGCTCCGCATGCGTGAAGCAGACGAGACTGATCTCCGGGTACAGCTCATTGGCGAGCAAGGTCCGGCCCAACGTGCCCCAGGCCTCGCCCGACCGCGGCTCCCTCGCCAGCGCGGCGCGTGCTTCGCCGACCGCCTCGGCCAGTTCCGGCTCGGCGTTTCCAAGGTCGATGTCCGGGATGGGCGGCGGGCGAAACCACCACCACGTCGCCGCGGCCACGACGGCGGCCAGGGCGATGGCCGCCGGCCACGCCCAGCGCCGCCTGGCCGGCGTCGTTGATGCCTGCGCGGTCATGATGCTTTCGTCCGTTTGAGTCCGGCGCCCTTGCGCAGATCGAGCCGCCGATCGGGGCCGCCGCCGGCGAACGTTTCGCGGCTGCCGTCGAGCCAGCGCACCTCGATGTGGTCGATCGTGGCCACGTCGCCGAGGCCAAAATGGGCGCGCGGCTCGCTGCTGGTCAGGTAGCTTTCGGCCGGGTGGAACAGGCGCAGCCAGCGCCGGTTGCCGGCGACGACTTCGATCTCGGCGCCGAAGGCGTCGCGCTTGAAGGCCGGGTCGACGGCCCGCACGCTGAGCCAGTGGCCGCGGCGGGCGACGTTGCGGTACAGCCGGGCGGGCCCGGCGATGGCCGTGACCAAGAGGTCGATGCCGCCGTCGCGGTCGATGTCGCCGGCGACCAGGCCGCGGGCGATGTTGGCGTGGCCGCACAACGGGGCATTGGCCTGGGAGATGTCGCGGAAGCGGCCGGCGCCGTCGCCGGCGAAGAGCTGGTTGCGTTGTCCGTACCAGCGCCAGAACGGCCCGAGGGCGTCGTCGCTGGGTTTCGTCTGGGCGGCAACGGCGCCGTTGACGATGCCGAGGTCGAGGTGGCCGTCGTTGTCGAAGTCGGCGAACAACGTGCCGAAGCCGGTGCCGCGCCAGTGGGCCTTGAGGATGCCGGATGGGCCTGTCCTGTCGCGGAACAGGCCGCGCGGGTCCTGCCGCCACAAGGTGTGCATTTCCTCGGCGAGGTGCGTCACGAAGATGTCGAGCTGGCCATCGCGATCGACGTCGCCGACGGCGATGCCCATGCCGGCCTGCGCCTTCACCTGGTCGTTGTAGGCGATGCCGCGCTCGACGGCTTCGTCGCGGAAGGTCCCGTCGCGCTGATTGATCCACAGCCGGTTCGGCTCGCCGTCGTTGGCAATGAAGATGTCCGGCCAGCCGTCGCCGCTCAGGTCGGCGCAGACAACGCCCAGGCCGGGTCCGGGGACCTGACCGAGGCCGGACGTCACGGTGACGTCCTCGAAGCGCGGACTGTCGCCGCCTTGGCCCTGGTTGCGAAACAGCCGGCTGACCCGGCCCTTGAACGTCTTGGGAGCGCAATAATCCCGTTTGCCGCTGGGGGCCGTGCACGGCCAGGTCGGATCGTAATCGACGTAGCAAACCACGACGAGATCGAGCCAGCCGTCGCGGTCAACATCCAGGAACGCGGTGGAGGTGGCCCACGCCGGGCATGAAAGACCGGAGGCGTCGGTGACGTCGGCGAAGCGGCAGTTGCCGCGATTGAGGAAGAGCTTGACGCCGCTGTACTGGGTGATCACGACGTCGAGCAAGCCGTCGTGGTTGACGTCGCCGACCGCGGCGCCCATGTTGTGGCCGTTGATGTCGAGGCCTGAGTCCTTGCTCACGTCTCGAAAAGCGCCGCCGCGGAGCTGGCGGTAGAGTTGATTGGTGGACGCGGATTTCGGGCCGCCGTTTTGCAGAAGCAGGATGTCGAGCAGACCATCGTTGTCGCAGTCGAAGAGGGCCGCGCCGGAGCCGACCTGTTGCGGCATGAAGTAAGCGCCGACCGGACCGGCGTCGTGAACAAACTGGATTCCCGCCTTGGCAGTGATGTCTTCGAACCAGGGTGGGGCGCCGGCATCGGGCTCGACGGCCGGCCGGCTGCCGCAGCCGGGAACGCCGAGGAGCACACCGGCCACGATGATTAGCCAGCGCACGGTCGTCATGCGGAACCCTGGTGCGGACAGGTCGGCGCACCGGCCTGGCGCCCGGCCCGAAGGGCGCGCGGCTGGCAAGCGCAACCGGCATGCGGAGGTGCGGAAGGTCACTTCGTCAACTTCAGGTCATACGCCCCGGCGGCCTTGTCCGCGGCGACCTCGATTTGCAACGTCGTCTTGTTGAGATCGCGAAACCGCTCGTTGAAGGGCGTTTTGGGCATCGACGTGGCGCCCTGCATCGGCACCATGCTCGGGGTGACGGTTACCTTGTACTTGCCGGCGGGCGCCCCGGCCTTGCCGCCGGTGAAGATCCTGTAACTGCCGCTCGCATCGATTTGACCGTTGGAAGGCGGCACAGGCTTGTCCGGCTCGGCCGACACCGGCACGAAGGAGACTTGACCGGACGTCACGGGAGCGCCGTCGACGGTGACCGAGCCTTCCACGGGCACCATCGGGGGGAGGGCCGGACCGCCGCAGCCGCACAGGACGAAAAAGCCAAGCGCCGACGCGAGCAAGACTCCACGCCGAACCGGCCGCATCGTCGAACGCATGATGATCTCCTGGGAGTGAGACGAGTGAGAGCGATCCGATCACGGGTCGGGTTTGTCAGGGTCGGCATCGGCGGGCGATCGAGACAAAACCAACAGGACCCTCGGAAGGTTCCGAGAGCCCCGCTGGCGGTGTTGGCAGTGAAGCCGCGAATCCTCTGGACAACACAGGTTCCACGCCTCGAACAACAGGCAGCCTACCAATCATTGATCAGCGGCTGGCCGTCGCCCGGGTTGCAGGCGCGCTGCCAGGTCGCCAGGCTCATGGATTGGCTGACGCCGCGGACGCTGCCATCGCCCAGGGCCACTTGCATGGCGGCGTCGTGGCCGCCCTGCGTGACATACCAGTTACAGGCTCGAATGTTCGGCCCGGCCTGGAACGTCACGCTGCCGTGAAACCACTTCGCGCCGCCGCAATTCATTTGGCCATAGCCTGCGTTCTCCGCGCCGAAGGTGGGGCTGGACCAGCAATCCCCGCCATTGACGATGGTGTTCCAGGCCCACGCCGGCAAGGTGCAGCCGCCACCGTTGGCGCCGTCCGGCGAGCAATTGCGGTACCGCTCCGCGATGATCACCACGTTGGACGTGCCGTCCGGCATGGCGACCTCGATCGGCCGCGTTCCACGGGGATCGAACGGCATGACGTTGGCGCAGTAGTTGGCGCTGCCGAAGCCGTTGCGTTGGACGTCCACGCCTTGCATCTGCCCGCAACCGCCGTAGGTGCCCGCATTGATGGCGCTCGGGTCGCTGGGGCAAAGATAAATGGAAACGACCTTGGCCGGGAGATTGTGGGAGTTGCCGTTGGCCAGCTTGTATAACGGATCCTGCTCGATGTAGGGCAAAATGTAAAAGAACAGCGTGCCGCTGGTGCCGTCGGGACTCTTGAAACTCGCATTGTAGGGGTTGTTGTGCAACGTTCCGGCGCCTTCCGCCGGCGGCACCTTCTTGAAGACGCCGTTGTAGTTGTGAATCCCCAGGCCAATCTGTTTGAGATGATTGGCGCATTGCGTCCGCGCGGCGGCCGCGCGCACCTTTTGAACGGCGGGGACCAGCAAGGCGATCAAGATCGCGATGATGGCGATCACGACGAGCAGCTCGATCAAGGTGAACCCCTTGAGCGGTGCGCGCCACAGTCGAAGTAAACGCATGACATCGACCTCCGCAAGAAAAGGAAAAGACGATAAGTCGGCGGGATAGGCTTGAGCCCGGGCAGCATGTTGAGTCTCATCGTAACTCATCACCAGCTCGGGTGCAATGGACGGTTCCTCATTTTCCGTACATCGGCGGTTCATCGGATCTTAATGAGAGCGGCCATTCCCTTTGCGTTCCCCTGGCCAAGTCGATAAGATTGTTCACGGAGCCGCCCCCGGCTTCCCTGGAGACCGGCCATGCTTCCAGTTCTTGGCGGAGCCGCCCGTGTGTGCGATCGCGTCAGCCGGCGCGAGATCCTGCGCCTCGGCGGACTCGGCGCCCTGGGCCTGTCGTTGCCCGATTTGCTCGGCGGCCACCGGGCCCACGCGGTTCCAGCGCGGGCGGCCGGCTCGTTTGGCCAGGCTAAATCGTGCATCGTGCTCTTCTTGATGGGCGCTCCCCCGCAGCATTCGACATGGGATCCCAAGCCCAACGCCGTTGCCGAGGTCCGCGGCGAGATCGGGCCGATCGCCACGGCCGTGCCCGGCATTCACATCGGCGAGCTGATGCCGCGGCTGGCGCGCTGGACCGACAAGCTGGCGATCTTGCGGGCCATGTCCACCGGCGACAACGCCCACTCCTCCAGCGGCTACTACATGATGACCGGCCGCCCGCACCAACCGATGAACTTCGAGAACGCCAACCCCGGCGCTCCCAATGATTGGCCAACCCTCGGCGCCCTGGTGCAGGCGCTGCGCCGGCAGCCAAGGGGAGGCCGCGGTCTGCTCCCCGCGTCGATTCGCTTGCCGCATCGGATCTTCAACACCGACGCCTCGGTCTGGCCCGGCCAGGACTCCGGCTTTCTCGGCCGCGCCGCCGACCCGTGGCTCTTCACCTGCCAGCCGGGCGCGACGCCGTTTCGCATTCCTGAGTTCACCCTCGACGCCCACATGACGCCGCCGCGCTTGCACGAGCGGCAATCGCTCATGCAGCGCCTCGACCGGCAACTGGCCGCCGCCGAAACCAGCGGCGCCCTGGACTCCTTCAATCGCCAGCAGCAGCAGGCCTTCGACATCCTCCGGTCCGCGCACAGCGGCGGCGCCGTGCAACTGGACCGCGAGCCGGCGTCCGTCCGCGATCGCTACGGCCGCAGCCCGTTCGGCCAGAGCGTGCTGCTGGCCCGGCGCCTGATCGAAGCCGGCGTGGCCCTGGTGCAAGTCAACTGGTATCGCGGCCCGGACGAGCCGCCGGATAACCCGTGCTGGGATTCGCACACGCAGGAAACGGCCCGGCTGAAGAACGTGCTCGTGCCGCCCATGGACCAGGCTTTCGCGGCGCTTCTCGAAGACCTGACCCAGCGCGGCATGCTCGACGAGACCCTGGTGGCGTGCATGGCGGAGTTCGGCCGCACGCCGCGCTTCAACAATCGCACCGGCCGCGACCACTGGGGCGCGGTGTTCTCGGTGGCGCTGGCCGGCGGCGGCATCCGCGGCGGCGTGGTCCACGGCGCTTCCGACGGCCAGGGCGCTCAGCCCGTCGATGGCCGTGTCCAGCCGCAGGATCTGACCGCGACCATCCTGCACTGCCTGGGCATCCATCCCGACAGTGAAATCCGCGACCGCCTCGGCCGCCCGATCGCGGCGTGCACGGGCGAGGTGATCCGGCAGATTGTGTAGTGATTCGCGCTGGATCGCGCTGGTTTCACGCGAAGCTAGTCCTTGAAAAGCGCCGGATAGTCGCGAGCACCGTGCAGCACCCGAATCACTTCGACGCCGTCGTCCAATGGTTCAAAGAAAATGATGTACTTCTTGAACTTGCGCACCGGCCAGGTACGTAAGGTCGCGAACTTGGGGGAAGGGAACTCACAGGGACTGCCGAGGCTCGGCATCGACGCCAGTCGCTTCATAGTATCATGAACGTTGTCCAGGAAACGAAGCGCTGCCGTGGGATTCGTTGGGCGAGATAGTCGACTATCTCGTCGATGTCCCGGTCGGCTTGGGGTCGGATGGCCAATCGGGCGGTCATGATATGCCGGCCTCTGGATGCCTCCTCAGAAAACTTGCCCTCTTTTCAGCCCATGAAGACTCGGTGATGGGAACCGCTTCGCCGGAGTCCAAACTTCGTTGCATCTCCACTTCGAGGAGCAACCAAGCCTTTTGCCGTTCGGCGGCGCGGATCAATTCTTGGACATAGTCACTCGGCGACCCGAGTCCTTCTTTCGCCGCCTGGGCCTCGAGAAATGCCTTTTGAGAATCGGACACTTCAATGGATAATGTGTTCATCGCTCCCTCGCTTTGCTTCAAAGTAACTCCGGCGCTGGATAGTGTCAATGGTCGTCTATCATCCATCCGATCACTGGGCCCGCCTTCCTCCCGGCTATTCCTGGGCGGAAGCTGCCGCGGTCGCCGTCGATTCGCGCGATCGTGTCTTCGTGTTCAACCGCGGCGAACATCCCGTCATGATCTTCGAGCGCGACGGCTCGTTCGTGGCGTCGTGGGGCGAAGGGCTCTTCCGACGGCCGCACGGCATCACCATTGGCCCGGATGATTCCGTCTACTGCGCCGACGATATGGATCACACCGTCCGCAAGTACACGCCGGACGGCCGGCTGCTCTTGACGCTGGGAACCAGCGGCCAGGCGTCCGACACGGGCGCGACCAGCATGGACTATCGAACCGTTCGCCGCGCCGGGCCGCCGTTCCATTACCCCACGAACCTGGCGCTCGCGGCGGACGGCACGATGTTCGTCAGCGACGGCTACGGCAACGCGCGCGTCCACGTGTTCGCGCCGGATGGCCGGCTGCTGCGGTCGTGGGGCGAGCCGGGGAGCGGGCCGGGGCAATTCCATTTGCCGCACGGCATCGCCGTGGATCAGCAGGGCACGGTGTACGTGGCCGACCGGGAGAACAGCCGTGTTCAACTATTCACCGCCGAAGGTGAATCTGTGACGGAGTGGACCGACGTGGCCCGTCCGTGCCAGGTGTCGATCGATCGGCGGGGCGACGTGCTCGTCGCGGAGCTGGGCTGGCGGGCGGGACTGTGGCCGGGCATGACGCCGCCGAGTCCCGATGCGACGGGCGGGCGCGTCAGCGTGTTCGATCGGCAGGGGAAGCTTTCGAAGCGCTGGGGCGGCGGCGACAACCCGTGCGCGGCGGGCGACTTCTTCGCGCCGCACGGCATCTGCGTCGATTCGCATGGCGACATCTACGTCGCCGAGGTAACCTGGTCCGCGGGCGGCAAGAACGGATTGGTGCCCGCCGATTGCCACAGCCTGCAGAAGTTCAGCAGGTAGGAATCAAACGTCCCATGAAAGCCTGGCGCTTCAACGCTTTCAACGACCTGCGCCTGGATGACATCCCGGTCCCCGCCTGTCCGCCGGGCCATGTCCTCGTCGAGCCGTTGTGCGTGCAGCCCAGCGTCACCGAGGCGCAGCTCGCCTTCGGCATCCCGACGCTCGCCTACGAGCGCATCAAACGCCGGCTCGAAACCGACGCGCCGCTGCAGCTCTTCGGTCACGAATTCTGCGCCCGGGTCGTGGAACTCGGCGCCGGCGTGACGCGCGTGCAAGCCGGCGATCGCGTGGCGGCCCGCGCCAAGCTGCCGTGCGGGAGCTGTCCGTTGTGCCGCGCCGAGCGCAGCCACCTCTGCCGCAAAGGCCCGGTGATCGGCTTCGACCTGCCCGGCTGCTTCAGCGAGCTGGCAGCGCTGCCGGAGATCGCCCTCGTGAGGGTGGACGAGCGCATCTCGGACAGCGAGGCGGCATGCCTGCAATCGCTCAGCGACAGCGTCGCCGCCGTCGAGACCGCCGACATCCAGATCGGCGACAGCGTCGCCATCTTCGGCCAGGGGAGCATGGGCCTCGAATGCCTGCAAGTCGCCCGGATCTCAGGAGCCGGACAGGTCATCACCGTGGACGTGCGCGACGAATCATGCCGCATGTCGCGCACCCTCGGGGCCGACCACGCCCTCCACGCCGGCCAAATCGATCCGGTCGCCGCCATCCTCGACCTGACCGGCGGCAACGGCGCCGACGTCGTTTTCGAATGCGCCGGCGGCAGTCCCAAGCAGGGCCTGGCCGGCGCCAAGACGCTGACGCAAGCCATCGATGCCGTCCGCTCCGGCGGCAAGATCATCGGCGTGTCGTGGTTCGGCGGCCCACTGACCATGGACATCGACCGCCTGCGCGAACGCAGCCTGCGGTATCTCTTCCCGGACATCAGCACCTACGCCCACCTGGAGCACACGGTCAATCTGGTGGCGTCGGGCCGCGTCCGGGTGGGCCCGACGATCACGCACGTGCTGAACGGGATCGACTCGGTTCCGCAAGCGTTCGAGATCACCGCGAACAAGGGGAAATACCAGGCGATCAATCCGGCGCAGGTGATGATGAAGGCCGCAAAGGATGAAGAATGAAGAAGGAAGATGGAGAATGAGGAATGGACAGAATGCGGAGAGGGCGGGATTCGAACCCGCGGTGAGGTTTGACCCCCACACGGCATTTCCAGTGCCGCACCTTCGGCCGCTCGGTCACCTCTCCGATGTTTTTCCAGTGTATCGGCGGCCGAAACTCAAGTCCAGTTCAGCGCGGTCACGCAAACAATTCCCGCACCGCTTCGCCGCCGTCCACGATGCGGATCGGCCGGCCGATCGGGGTCATGTTTTCCTTGCGCGGGTTGACGTCGAGGGCCCGGCAGAAGGTGCAGAACAGGTCCGCGACGCCGACCGGGCGATTGGTCACGTCGTTGCCGCCCGCGCTGGTCGAGCCGATGACCCGGCCGCCGCGGATGCCGCCGCCGGCCAGGGCCACGCTGAAGGCACGCGGATAGTGGTCGCGGCCGTTGTTGCCGTTGATGCGCGGCGTGCGGCCGAATTCGCCCATCCAGATCACCAGCGTCCGATCGAGGCGGCCGCGTTCGCGCAGATCTTGCACCAGGGCCGCGAAGCCCCGGTCGGCCTGCTCGCTGAGCCGCTTTGATTGTTCGAAGTTGTTCTGGTGGGTGTCCCAGCCGTTCAGATCCACTTCGACGAAGGTGACGCCGGCCTCGACGAGGCGCCGGGCCAGCAGACAGCCCTGGCCGAACGAGTTGCCGAAGCCGCCGAAACCTCCCGGGCCGGGACCGCCGCCGGATCGGCCATAGCGGTCGCGCGTGCTGCTCGATTCCTGCGACAGGTCAAAGGCGCGGATCCGCGGGCTGCGGACCATGTTGGCGGCGCTGCCGTACAGGTGCTGGTGCTGCTCGACCGCGTGGGCGCCGCCGGCCTCGGCGAAGTCGCGCTCCAGGTCGGTCATCAGACCCAAGCGCCGGGCCATGCGCGTCGTGGTGACGCCGCCGGGCCGCTCGACGTTGCTGGGCATCGTGTTCGGATTGCTGACCACAAAGGGGGCCCAGGCCATGCCCAGGAAGCCGGAGCCGTGCGTCGCGAACCGCCCGCCGATGGACACGAAGTGAGGGAGGTCGAAGTCGCGCGGGGCGATCTCGCTGGCGACGATGGAGCCGATGCTGGGATGGCGGACGCCGCCGGCCGGGATGTAGCCGGTGTGCATCTGGTACACGGCCCGCTGGTGCTCGCCTTCGCGGTTGTTGAGCGAGCGGATGATCGCGATGTCGCGCATCTGGCGAGCGACGTTCTCCCAGCCCTCGGCAATCTGGATTCCAGGGACCGCGGTGTCGATGGCGGTGGTCGGTCCGCCGTTGGCGTGGCCCGGCTTCGGATCGAAGGTTTCGAACTGGCTGGGGCCGCCGCGCATGAACAAGAGGATGCAGGCCTTGCCCTGGCGGCGCAGTTCGTCGGCGTGCAAGGTCAGGGCGTCCTTCCAGCCCAGAACTCCCAGGCCCGCCGCGCCTGCGGCGACGTTGCGGAAGAAGGTGCGCCGGCTGACGACGCCGTCGCGGTTGGTCTGCACGTGCATGAGGGTTTGCGTGGTCATGGAGGTCACCGTTTGGTCTGGAATTCGGTCGAGTTGATCAAGGCCCACAGGATGTCTTCGAACGCCTCGGCGCGGCTGCCGGCCGTGCGGATGTGCTCGCGGCAGCGGGCCAGCTCGCGGTCGGTCGGCCGGCGGGCCAGCGCCCGCAGGTAGACCATGCGGACCGCCTCGTCATCCTGCGAGTACGACGACAGGATGCGTGCCAGCAGGTTCGATCCCCTGGCCTGGATCTTCTGGTTGATCGTCGGATTGTTCATCAAGAGGAGCGCCTGGCTGACGCTGCCTTCGACTTCCTCCGCCTTCGACGACGGATCGAAGCCGAATTCCTGCTTGAACAGCGGCTCCAGGCCGGCAAAGCGCGCGAACGGACCCAGCGCGCCCATGCCGCGCGGCGGCTGGCCCAGCTGTCCGAGAACGTCCACCAGCGACATCCACAAGGCGTTGGCGCTGAGCCGGGCCAGGTTGCGGGACGCGAACAGCAGATGCTCGTCGGGCGATTCGCCGGGCCGGATCTGCCGCTGATAGGTCTCGCTGGTCATGAGGTCGCGGAACAGGCCCTTCACGTCGTAGTCGCTGCCGCGGAAGCTGCCGGCGACGCGGGCCAGCACTTCGGGCATCATCGCCTCTTTCTCCGGCCCCAGGTCGTCGATCGGCTGGTAGAACGCCTGGCCCATCAGTTCGCCCCACATGCGGTTGACGAAGGCGCCGGCGAACCATGGATTCTGCTTCGACACGATGGCGTCGGCCAGGGCCGTGCGCCGCTCGAGATCGGTCAGGCCCTTGAAGCCCTTCGACCTCGGGCCCTTGCCGTCGATGAACTTCGGCTGCAGCGCCCTGCCTTTCTTGCCGGGGTTGTCCTTGTCGGGCATCGCGTGCTCGCCGAACGGCAGCGACACGACCCGGCTGCCTTTGAGTTTCTTCTCCTCGAAGATCGGCCGTTCGCGGCTGCGGGCGAAATAGGCGGCGAACTCGTGGAACTGCTGGCGCTTCCAGACGTCGCTGGGGTGGTCGTGGCACTGGGCGCATTGAATCTGGATGCCGAGGAAGATGCGCGACGTCTCGGCGGCGAGCTCGGTGACGGCGTCGGCCCCGCGCCGCGAGACCATGAAGAACGCCTGCCCGTTCTCGTCCGCGTCGGCGTAACGGACGTCGCCCGTGGCCGTGAGCAGGTCGCGCGTGATCGCGCTCCACTTGCGGTTGGCGTTGATCTGCTCGAACAGCCATTTCTCAAAGTGCCGCGTGAGCAGGTTGAGGCGCTGATCGGCGACCTTGCTGGTGATCACGTCGCGCCAGTACAGGCTCCAGTGCTTGGCGAAATCCTCGGTCGCCAGCAGCGTGTCGATCAGCCGGGCGCGTTTGTTCGGGCTCTTGTCGGCCAGGAACTCGGTGACGTCGGCCGGCATCGGCAGCCGGCCCGTCAGGTCGAGCCACACGCGGCGAACGAATTGCTCGTCGGTGGTGCGCGGCGCCGGCTCGACGTTGGCCTTCTTCAGCTGTCCGTTCACCAGCCGGTCCAGCTCGCCGCGGGCCAGGGGTGCGGTCGACACCTTCAGCCAGTCCTCGCTGCGCAAGTAGCCGGTGGGATAGATGACCGTCTTTTCGGCCGGTTGGCCCTTCTTCGGCGGGTCGGCCTGCACGGGGACGGCGATGGCTGTGGCGATGGCGGCAACGAGCGCCGCCAGCAATGCGTTGCGGTGGCTGCGAAAGAGGTGCATGTCGGCTCTCCCGTGGAAGCGGCAATCGGGCTTGCCTGTGCCGATCTACTCTAGCTTGCCGGAGATGAGGGGGCAATGACTCCGTGATGAGGACCGGCGTCGTAAATCGAACACCGGTGGATTTTACACGGAGCGGATGAAAAATCGATGAGAAGCGGCGCGAAGCGGGAGGCGGCCACACCAACCCGAAGCGTTAGCGAGGGAAGGAGGCGAAATCCCTCGCTTACGCCTCGGGTTGGTGCAAGCAAAACTCGGCCCCGCCATATGGCGTTCGACGTCGTTGCCGATCCGTTGCATTGCCGCAAGCGCACGCGTACAGTGAGAGTATCCCCAAGGAACTGATGACCGGGAGACGTCTGGTGCAAAAAAAAGGCAAGGAACGCGGCAAGCCGTTCGCCGGCGCGTCATGGCTGCTGTTGTTGCTGGTGCTCGCTTCGTTCTCCGTCTGGTTCTTGCAGCGCGAATCGACCACCAAGCCGCTGGCCGTCGGCGAGCTCAAGGAGATGCTCAAAGGGGACGATCCGGGCGTGCAGTTCCAGCGCGTCGAGGTCGTCAAGAACTCGCACATCGCCATCAAGCTCAAGACCAACGACCGGGTGTCGGCCAATGTGGCGGGCTACGAACTGCCCAGCGAGGTCCGCGCGTTTCGCACGCGCATCGTCGGCAACGAACAGGAAAGCGAGCTGATGAAACGGCTCGACGACCGGGCCGCCGGCGCCGTCGAGGTCCTGGAAGACGAGACGTTTCTGCGCGGCATCTATTCGCTGCTGTCGTTCCTGCTCATGGTCATGCTGACCCTGGCGTTCGGCTTCCTCCTGTTGCGCTGGCTGTCCGGGGGCAACTCGCCGCTGACCTTTGGCCGCAGCCGGCACCGGCTGTACGAGGAGAGGGACAACAAGATCACCTTCCAGGACGTCGCCGGCATCGATGAAGCCGTGGCCGAGCTGCGCGAGATCGTCGATTTCCTGAAGACGCCGGAGAAGTACCAGGCCCTGGGCGGCCGGATTCCGAAGGGAGTGCTGCTGGTCGGCCCGCCCGGCACCGGCAAGACGCTGCTAGCCAAGGCAGTCGCCGGCGAGGCCGATGTCCCGTTCTTCAACATCTCCGGCTCCGACTTCGTGGAAATGTTTGTCGGCGTCGGCGCCAGCCGGGTCCGCGACCTGTTCGGCCAGGCCGAAACGCGGGCGCCGTGCATCATCTTCATCGACGAGCTCGACGCGCTGGGCAAGACCCGCGGCGGCAGCATCGTCGGCGGCCACGACGAGCGCGAACAGACGCTGAACCAGCTGCTGGTCGAGATGGACGGCTTCGATTCCAATCGCGGCGTCATCATCATGGCCGCCACCAACCGCCCGGAGACGCTCGACCCGGCGCTCTTGCGGCCAGGGCGTTTCGACCGCACCGTCGTCGTCGATCGGCCCGACGTCAACGGCCGGGAGGCGATCCTCAAGGTTCACGTCCGCAACGTGAAGGTTGGCACCGACGTGGACCTGCGGCACGTCGCCAGCCTGACGCCCGGCTCGGTGGGCGCCGACCTGGCGAACCTGGTGAACGAGGCGGCGCTGCTGGCGGCGCGGAACAACAAAGAACAGGTCACCATGGCCGAGTTCAACGAGGCCGTGGAGCGCGGCGCCGTCGGCCTGGAACGCAAGAGCCGGATCATCTTGCCGGAGGAGAAACTCCGGCTGGCCTACCACGAAGCCGGGCACGCCCTGGTCGCCTGCTCGCTCCCCAACGCCGACCCGGTCCACAAGGTGACGATCATCCCGCGCGGCGTCGGCGCGCTCGGGTACGTGCTGCAGCGTCCGGAGGACGACCGGCACATGCAGACCAAGAGCGAGCTGGAGACGAAGATCAAGCAGGCCCTGGGCGGCACGGTGGCCGAGGAGATCGTGTACGCCGAGATCGCCAACGGGGCGACCAGCGACCTGGAAAAGGTCAACCGGATCGCCGGCTACATGGTGAAGGCGTTCGGCATGAGCCGGCTTGGCCGGATCTACTACCGCGAGCAATCGGACAATCCGTTCTTGCCGGGCGCCGGGTTGTACGAGGGGAGCCACTACAGCGAGGAAACGGCGCGGGAGATCGATCTGGAGGTGCGGCGGATCATCGACGCCGCGGTCAACGACGTCCGGGACATCCTGCGCAGCCGCCGCGCCGCCCTCGACGCCTTGGCCAAGACCCTGGTCGAGAAGGAAGTGATCGACGGCAGCGACGTGCGGTCCATCATCGAGGCGCATTACCCCGGGCCGAAGCTGGTTCTGGGCACGCTGCCGATCGTGCCGGCGCCGAAGGAGACGGACGCGGCGGCGGAACGGATCGTGCGGGAGGGGGTGGCGCCGGGATGATGGGGGGCGTCCCTTGTCACCTTGGAGCGCTTTCCCGCCGCTTTGGTTTCGACTTTGGCTTTCTGCGTTGACGCCGGCTCATAGGGAATCGTCCAGGATGCGGCGGACCCGGGCGAAACTGGGCAAGTTCTCGCTCAGGGTGTCTGCGTCGAGCTGGCCCAGCACCTCGAACGACCGCTTCCCCTTGATGTAGGCATTCTGGCAATTGCGTGTGGCGTGAGCCAGCGCGTCTTGAATGGCATCGCGAGCACGTCGCTCGAGATTGTTCCGCGGCAAGGCCGAGGTCTGTAAGCGTTGCCCGTAGTGCTTCGCCACAGTTTCCCGGTCGGCGACAATCCATGTCTCCATGCACGTAGTCATGAGCAGCACCTGATCGTCCGTCGCGCCGTTCGGCTTGTCCCAGTGGTCTCGGGCTTGCAAATGCTCCCAAGTGGCCTCGATGTCGGCCATCGGATCTTCGCTATCAATCCAGAGACCGACGAAGTCGCCTAGTCCCGCGGTGGCCAGCGCAGTCCTGAAGGCATCGAAAGCAGCTCCCCGCCCACCGCACGCCACCAGCCTCGGCAGGCGGCCTGCGTAGCTGGATCGCTCCAGCAGCCTGCGAAAGCCCTCGCGACAACGGGCCCGGAGATCATGCGAATCGCCCCCGCCCTCCAGGTAGATGGTGCTGCTCACCAGCGCATCCCCCCCAACTGCCCGCGCGTCCACAGCTGTCCCAGCCGGTACTTCTCCAGCCAGGGCTTTAGTTCCTTGGTCTCCGGACGGCGCAACTCCGTACGTCCTTCACGCTTCTCACAGATGACAAGAAACTCTGGGTACTCCGTCAGCGCGTCCACCAGAATGTCGGAGTGGGTCGTCACGATCAGTTGCGTCCGCTCGGCCGCGGCAACCAGTAGATCGGCCACTTTCGGCAACAGGTCGGGGTGCAGACCCAACTCCGGCTCCTCCAGGCCGATGAGCGGCGGTGGTTCCGGATCGCAGAGGATGGCCAGAAGGCAGAGGTAGCGGAGGCTGCCGTCGGACAATCGAGTTGCCGGGATGGTGAAGTCTCCCTCCGTGAAAAACACCTGCACCGTTCCGCCCTCGATGCTGATGTCGAAGTCAGTCAGTCCGTCGTACAAGTCGCGCAAGCCGTTCAGCAACGCGGCCTTGGCCTTGCTGTGGCGGCGCAGGCGATTGAGGAACAATCCCAGGTTGGAGAAGTCCTCTTCGAGCCGGTCGCTCCGCATGTCAGCCTTTTGTGGCTCTCGAAAGATCGCGCTGCGGCCGAATGTCCACTCCCGGTACAGCCGGACGCGCTCGTAGCGATTCGCCAGCAAGGTGATCTCAGGGTACCTCTCCGGGTCGCGCAACTGCGCCAAGATGGAGACGTCCGGCTGCACCGTCCCTGGGCGAAGCTTACGTTGTTTGCCCTTGGGTACGCCGATAACCGGCCGTCCTTGACGATAGCGATAATAGAAATTCGAGGTCCCGTTGCCGGACTGTTGTTTCTCGATCTGCTCGTTGTCGAGCCGGAAGTTCTGCTGTTCTGCCCGGAAAGAGAGAACGTGGCGCGGCGAGTGGGCGCCGCGATCGGCGAAGATCGCCTCAAGCGTGGCGCATTCATGCGGTTTCCCTTTCCAGATCCACTCGCCGATGCCCCCGCCGCGGAGAATGACCGGGCGCAGGTCATTAGGGGCGCTGCGGAGCAACGAGATGGCTTCCAGCAAATTGGACTTCCCCGATCCGTTGGGTCCCACAAGGACATTGAGGTTGCCGAGCGGCAAGCGCGGCATCTCCGGACCGAAGGACAGAAAATTGCCCAGGGCGATGGACTGCACAAGGCGCGGACCGGGCATGGGTGGCAGGGTGGAAGCTGGGCTTGCGGTATCGGCGAGAGGTGTGGGCATAGCAAGTCTCCGGGCGTCGGCGTCAGGCTGCCAAAACCCGGCGGCCCGCTGGCGGCGAAGGCGCCGACATCGTGTGGCACTCCATACCTCGGCGCAATGGCGATCTTGCCTTCTCCGTCCTAATCCTAGTATTCATCTTACTCTTTCTCTTCTTGCTGGTTACTCTTCTCTTCTCGCTGGCGCCCAGCGCAAAAAAAAAAGACGCTCCTCCCGGGGGAAGGAGGAGCGGGGAGAACGGGGGTGTTGAGGAGTGCGCTTCGACAGGATGTCTGGTAGGCCGGGGGACAGGACTGAAGGTTCCCTTCTTGTTGGGGGTCAGAACCCAAGGCCCACGGGGGTTGGGCCTTGGGTCGCGGAACCTGGCAGATCATTCCGACGAACATCGGCCTCAGGGGCAAGCCCCTCTGTTCCGGGAGTTCGTCGTTTTTTCTGGCCGCTCGTATACAAAGCAAGCCACGTGCCAACGATGCCGCGGGGCGTGACTCATTGCGGCACTTCCATCTCTATCTCTTGCCGGCGCAGTCTTTAGGCTATCCGGGAGAAATTCCTGGGATCGTGCCGCTCGCTGGTAAAATCTTCCGGTTGGTTGGATTTTACAATCGAGCGTTGTAAGAAAGGCACCGGCGGTGGCCGATTTGCCAGGTTCCGTCGCAGTCTTCACGGCTTGCGGAGGATTGAGTGCAGAGACAAAAGTGGAACCGCAGAGAACGCGGAGAACACAGAGAAGAACCGAATCTTGGGCAGTCCCAGTGTGTCGCCTTTCGCTCCGCGAACGGACGCTCTTTCGCGGAGCGAAAGGCGGCAATCATCCTGAGGTGCGCCGATGTGGGCCGATCGTCTCGTCCGTGATCTGTACGCGGAAATCTGCAAGATTCCGCTCATCGATCCGCATTCGCACATCGATCCGCGCCGGCCTGCGGCGCGCAGCCTCGACGACATCCTCGGCTACCATTACTACACCGAGCTGGCCCATTCGGCGGGAATGGACAAGGCGCCCCTGGCGGCCGAGGCGTCGCCGCGCGAGCGCGATCGCGCCATCCTCAACCATCTCGACCGCATCGACAACACCGCCCAGTACGGCTGGTTCCTCGACATCTGCCGCACGTTCCTCGGCTTTCGCGGTGAGCGCGTCACGGCCGCCGACTGCGACGCGCTGTGCGACGCCGCCGACCGGATCATGAATCAGTCCGACTGGGAGAGCCAGGTCCTGGCGAGGACCAACGTCGAGAAGATTTTTCTGACCAACGACTTCGACGACCGCCTGGAGGACTTCGACACGAGCCGTTACGTGCCGTGCCTGCGCACCGACGACCTGGTGTTCCATCTCAACAAGCCCGAGGTGCGCGAGCGTTTGAGCCAGGCGACAGCCGTCGAGGCGACGGATGCGAACCTGATGCGCGAGGCGCTGGCGATCCTGTTTCAGCGGTTCACGCAGCGCGGCGCCAAGGCGTGCGCGATTTCCCTGCCGCCCCATTTCGCGCCGTCGCCGGTGTTTCCCGAAGACCTGTCGACCGCGCTGGGCGAGCTGTTCCGCGGCGAGGCCGACGCCGGCAGCCGGGCCGCCGCGGCCCACGGCGTCTTCTGGATGCTGGCCGAGCTGTGCCGCGAGTTCAAGCTGCCGTTCGACCTGATGATCGGCGTCAACCGCAGAGTGTATCCCGAGGGAGTCCATCAAGGGCAAGACCTGTTCGACCAGCGCACGTCGCTCTTGCAGTACGCCGAGCTGTTCAATCGGTTCATCGACGTGGTCTTCCCGATCTCCGTGCTGACGAGCGGGCAGAACCAGGAGCTGGTGAGCTACAGTTGGATTTTCCCCAACGTCGTGACCAACGGGCACTGGTGGTACTCAAACATCCCGACCTTCATCGACCGCGACCTTCGCGCCCGCTTGCAGGCCGTGCCCAAGACCAAGCAGCTCGGCTACTACAGCGACGCCTACAAGCTCGAGTTCGTGCTCCCCAAGTTCAACATGTATCGCCGCATCCTTGCCCAGATTCTCGCCGACGACTTCGTGCGGCCCGGCGTGTACGGCGAGCGACAGGCGGTGGACCTGGCGCGGCTGCTGCTTCGTGAGAACACCCAGAGGATTTTCGGGGTTTAGGTCAGCCGTTTGCGGAACTTCATCATCGCCAGGGCGAACGCCGCGACTCCCATCGACCACAGCACCACCGAGTGCATCCACAATTCGCTCCAGCCGGCGCCGCGGAGGATGACGCCGCGGGCCGCGTCGATCAGCCAGGTCGTCGGGAACATGTAGCCGATGACTTGAAAGACCACCGGCATCGAGTCGAGGGGAAAGACGTAGCCCGAGAGGAAGATCGACGGCATCATCGTGCCCATGGCGGCCTGGCCGGCGGCCTCGCGCGTCGCCACCCGCGTGGAGATGTACAGGCCCAGACCGAGAAACGTGAACACAAAGGGCAAGGTGAGCATCAGCAAGGTGATGACGTGGCCGTGGATGGGGACCTGGAAGACGACGCGCATGAACGCCAGGATGGCGCAGAACTCGATGAGCGTCAGGACCAGGTACGGGATCAGCTTGCCGAGGATCAACTCCCCCGCCTTGACCGGCGTCATGAAAAGCTGTTCGAGCGTGCCGTTTTCCTTCTCGCGGACGATGGCGTTGGCGCAGAGCATGATCGCCATCATCTGACACATGACGACCATCAACCCCGGGATGAAGAAGTTCGCCGAGCGCGTGTCGGGATTGAACAGGATGCGCGGCATGGCCTGGATCGGCAGCGGCTGGTCGCCCAGCACGCGCAGCAGCGATTCGCGCAGGGTGATCGCGTTGGAGACATTGAGGGCCTCGCCGGCGATGCTCGATTCCGACCCGTCCACCAGCACCAGGATCTGCGCGGTCTGCTTGGCTTCGAGCTGCCGCGAGTAGTTCTCGGGAATCTTGATGCCGACGCGGGCCTGGCCGGCCACGATCGCCCGGCTCAGCTCCTGGTCCGACCACACCTCGGCGACGATGCGGAAATCGTTGCTGTTGACGAAGGCCTGCAGCAAGCGCCGGCTCTCCTCGGTGCGGCACTGATCGAGAACGGCGGTGCGGACGTTGCGCACGTTCGTGTTGATCGCGTAGCCGAGCATGAACAATTCGATCAGGGGAATGAACAGCGCGAAGAAGAGGGTGGCCGGGTCGCGGATGATGTGGAGCAGCTCCTTCCGCGCCACCGACAGCGTGCGTTGCAGGGAAAAGGGGTTGTTCATGGGATGCTACTCCGCGGGATGCTCCGCGTCCGAGATGACGGCGAGCGCCAGCGCCTGCGGCCGGCACACGAACACGCAGGCGCCGCAGGAAATGCAATCCGCGGAGCGCGGCAGCCACGGCAACGGGCCGGCCATGGCCAGACAATCAGTCGGGCAAATGGCGACGCACCAGCCGCAGCCGGTGCACAGCCGCTCGTCGAGGCTCGGCAGCTCGCGTTCGCGCCAGGCGCGGGCGGCGGCGCTCGCTCCCCGCACGGGTTGTCCCTTGGCCATGGTCACTCCGGCAACAGACGCCGCAGCACGTCGTGCAAGCGCTCCGGATCGTCGAGGGGCGGCAACAACACGGCCCTGGCGCCCAGGTCCCAGGCGAGCCCGGCCAGCCGCGGATGGTCGGCGTCGCCCCAGACGACGCAGGCGGTGTCGGGAAATTGCTGGGCCGCCTGCGCCAGCAGGCCGAGTTCCGTTTCCAGGTTCTTGCCGACGCGCAGCAGCAAGACGCCTGCCGCGCCGTGCCGCAACAGGTTCAGGCAGGCCTTGGCATGGCGCGCCACGCGCACGCCCGCTCCGCGGTCGCGCGCCACGGCCTGCAGCCGCTCGGCGGCGCTGTCGTCCAGACCGTAGGTGATGAGTTGCGCGTTGTGCATCAGCATTATCCGTTCGGCGGCGGCGCCGCGGCGCCCGCGCTGTCCGTATCCTCGCCGCCGCCGTCGAGTCCCAACTGCTGCATGCGCCGGATGAGTCGCGGCCGCCAGATCGACAGGAACTCGGCGGCGCGACTCTTGTTGTCTGCCGCCAGGCGCAAGGCCAGCTCGATCATGCGCCGCTCGACCTTGGAAAGCGTGTCGTCGAGCGGCAACGGCTGCTCCGGCGGCGCCGGCCCGCCGCGCAGGTAGAACGGCAAGTCGTCCAGCTCGAGCGCATCGCCTTTCGATCGGCGGCACGCCTGGACCAGGACTCGATAAAGTTCCGCAAGATTCCCCGGCCAGCGATGCTGGCGCAGACATTCCATGGTGGCCGGACTGACGTTGCGCACCGTCCGTCCGGCAACCGCGCCAGCGCGAGCGAGCAAGTCGGTGACCAGCTGCGGCAAGTCCTGCAACCGCGCGGTCAGCGGCGGCGCCTGGATGGTGAGCGCCGTCAAACGGCCATGCAGCTCGGGAACGAGGCCGGCGCGCAAGTCTCCTTCGACATCCAGCGTGGTCCCGGCCAGCACGCGGGGCAGGGCGTCGCCCGATTCCGTTTCCAGGCGCTGCACGAGCATGGCCTGGGCGTCGCGCGGCAGGCGATCCACGTCCTTGATATACAGCGTGCCGATGTGCCAGTGGCGGGCGGCGGACAACAGCTCGGCCAGCGCGGCCGTGGCCAGCCGTGCGTCGAAGCCGGCGAAGAAGCTCTCACCCTGTTCGCCCGGACGATGTTGCTCGCCCAGCAGATGAATCGTGCGCGCCGCCCATTCCTTGCCGCTGCCGGGCGGACCGTGGATCAGGACGGGCAGGCGGGTCGCCGCCGCGAGCTGCAACTGCGCGACGAGCCGTTGCATCACCGGGGCGTCGCCGTGCCAGGATTCCAGCCGGTACGCGGCCGCGGCGCGCGTTCGCAGCTGGAGCAGCTTCTCGGGCAACACTGCGTGGGCCGGCCCGGCTTCGTGAATCACCCGGATCTTGCCCAGGATCGCCAGCGGGCCGTCGGCGTCGGACCAGGGAAAGAATTCGATGTCCCACCACGCCGGCCGCGGCCCCGGCGCGCGGCGGCGCGTTTGACAGCTTCGGCCGCGCAGCGCCTCCGCGGGAGGCGCGATCAGTCCCAGGACCAGCTCCAGCAGATCAACCGCGCCGGCCGGCGCACGCCGCCGGCAGGCGCGGCCGCGGGCATCGGCAAAGGACAGGCCGGTGAGGGTTTCCCAGGCAGGGTTGGCGTACAGCAAGCGGCGCTGTCCGCTCACCAGGAACATGGGTTCGACGGCGGCGCGCCACCAGCGCTCACCGGGCGAACGACGCCGAGGGGCAGGCGCATCATCGGAATGCTTTGGCGCGGATGCAGACATGTTGAGAGGCCACGACGCGGAGTGAGAGGTCAGAAGTCAGAGGTCGAAGGTCGTAAGTTGCTGATTTCTGACTTCTGACTTCTGACCTCTGACTTCTGACCTCTGACTTCTGACCTCTGACTTCTGAACTCTAACTTCTGGCTACCGGGCGTCAATGAAGTAGGCGACCAGGAACAGCACGGCGCCGATCGCCAGCAGAAAGATCGCCATGCGCGAGCCCCAGCGAAAGGCCTCGCCGAGAATGAGGTCCCAGCGGTCGTAGCGCGTGGCGCTGTACACGAGACTGATCAGCACGATCAGGATCGGCAGCTGGGCGTACATGGACAATGGCAAGGTCACGCGGCGGTCTCCTGAGGTTGCTTGTCCTTCTTTGGCTCGCGCGGATCGCCGGGATGGGCGGGCCCCGCGTAGGCGTCGTAGATCACGAGGATGTTCAAGACGCCGGCGATGACCGTGTAAATCCAGCCCAGGTCCGGCGTCTTGTCGCTGTTGACCCAGAAGTTGTTGATCTCGGCCTCCGAGGGAGCGCGTTGCAGGTTGCGCCAGAAGCGTTGGCTCTCGTCGGCGGGAACCGGCATGTCGAAGTACTGCCACAACGCCGGCCAGGCCGCGATGCCGATCCAGAATTGCCCCAGGTACTGCCAGCGCTGGTACAGGTTGTGATGCAGGTTGGCGAAGCGCTCGCTGCGCGATTGGTTCTTCGGCTCGAAGAAGCGCTCATCCTCGCGGGCGCCGGCGGTGATCGGGATGTAGACGTTCTTCCAGTCGCCCATGGCTTGCCCGAGGTGGAACAATCCGAGCAGACTCACCATGAACAGCAGGCCCTTGCCGATCCGCCCCTGCACGATCTGGCCCAGGCCCGGGACCAGGTAACTCAGCACGCCGCCAAGGAGCGAGACCGGATGTTCCTGGGGCGCGCGAGTGCTCATGGAAGACTCATTTGGCTGGCGAAGCGACAGTATTCGCCGGAGTATTCGTCGCTGCGGCGACAATCTTGGCGCTAACCATCATCTTAGGACCGATGCTCACCAATTCCAACCCAGCCAATCTCGGGCTAGCCAGGCGGCCGCGACGCCGAGCAAGCCCAGGCCGACGAGACCCAAGAGCGCCTTGGCGGCGCGGCTGACCAGCATTCTTCCGGGCATGCCGAGCCGGCGCATGCCGCCGTCGTAGCCCTGATTGATCCAGAGCAGGAACTGATAGCTGATGTGATCGGGCCGCCAGAGGGACGTTCGCACCGGCGGCGGCAACGGCGCCAGCTCGACCCTCTTGGGAGCGGCCACGTCGGCGAGCACGGGGACCGGCGCCGGCTCGTCGATCGTTGGCGGCGCCGCCGGCGTCTCGTCGGTCTCGCCGCCCCACTCGCCGCCCCACTCGCGGACTGGTTCGGTTGGCTCGCTGATTGACTCAGCAGCAACGTCTGCGACCCGCGGTTGACTCGATTCCGCCGGTGCGGGTTGGCGCCGGGCCGGCGACTCCAGCATCGTCAGGGTGGCCGACACGGTGGCCGGCGCTGGCGCAACGGGCTCGGCGGTCTCCGGCGCGATCTCGTCCTCGTCCGTGATCGGCAGGGCCAGCATCTGGTCCATCAGCGCATCGAGCTCATCCAGCAACTGGCGGGTGTCGTGCAACCTGGCCTTGGTCTCGTCCCTGGTTTGCGTAAGCGCCATGCGAATCCTTTCACGGTTCAGCCGAGCCGCATCGGAAAATGGATCGTGGGGTGCGCGGCGCGGTATTGTACCAGGAATGGCCGCACGATTTTACCTCAACTGGCAGCTGCAGCCCGGACCGGTGACGGTGGAGGGCGCCGAGGCCCATCACCTGGCGTCGGTTTGCCGGCTTCGCCCCGGCGACGTGGCTTGCCTGTTCAACGGCGACGGCTGTGAATACCCGGCCCGCATCGTCGAGGTCCGCCGCAAGGCGGTGCTCCTGGAGATTCAAGGGGTCGAGTCGCCCCAGCGGGAGTTGCCGTTCGTTCTGGAGGTGGCGGCCCCGTTGCCCAAGGGCGACCGGGCCCAGTTCTTGGTCGAGAAGCTGACCGAGCTGGGCGCGACCGCGTTTGTGCCGCTGGATTGCGAGCGGAGCGTGATTCATCCACGGGAAGCCAAGCTCGAAAAGCTCGAGCGCTACGTCATTGAAGCGAGCAAGCAATGCGGGCGAAACGCGTTGATGCGCGTGGCAGCGCCGGCGCCGTGGCTGGATTACGCCGCGCAGCCCGGTTCGGGCGACCAGCGCTGGCTGGCGCATCCATCGGGCGCCGGCCTTGGCCCCCAAGTCCGGCCACAGGCAGGCATTCACGTCGCGGTTGGGCCGGAAGGCGGATTCACCGACGCGGAAGTCAACCACGGTCGCGACCACGGCTGGGAGTTGATCGGCTTGGGACCGCGGATCCTGCGCATCGAAACGGCGGCCCTGGCCTTGGCCGCCTGGGCTGCGCTTAGCCGCTAGTGTAGGTCCCGCCTGCCGGGCGGGACCTACCTAGAACTGGTCCAGCCAGAAATGGTTGCCGCGGTAGTAGCGTTGCGGCTGCCACATTTCATAGCGCCAGCTCTTTTCGTGGAACGGCGGATAGGCCTGGTAGGCCGGCGGTTTCATGTAGGGCATCCCGGGTCCCTCCGGCCAGCGCGGTCCCTGCGCGGGCCAGTAGTTGTGCGGGAAGTAGGTGTAAGGGTAGTAGTACCACTTATTCAGCTGATAGCCGGTGTAGTAGTGGTATTGCGGGTGTTGAGCTCCCGCCACTGCGGACAAGCCAAGCACCGCCAGGGCGGCGAGCAGGCCGCTGCACAGCGCACGTTTCATGTTGCTCCTCCTGAGTCGGATGCATCCATTCCATCCAAACTCTAGCCGACAAACGGGGCAACTCCGTGCCGGCGGCGAAGAGTTTCGGGGCTCGGGGCGACAAGCGGGGCTGACTCTTTCGACCGCGCCGGTCGTATTGGGCTGGTTGGCGGTGAACTGGGTTTGAGGTGAGATATTGTCATGGTTCGGCAAACTAGGATGAATGAGGATAATTATCAAACTGGGATAGTTTTTTCGTTGCAACCACTAACTTGATCAGTATAAACTCTCCTTCCGTGTCTCCAGACCAGTTGTCTGGATGTTTGTTCAGAGGTGATCGATCATAGGAGGGCTTTGGATGTACACCTCGTTTGCAACCCTCGGCTTGCTGCTCGCGTTCGGTGGGGACGCTGCGCCGGCGTGGCAGACCAACTATTCCGCGGCTTTGGAGGCGGGACAGCGGCAGAACCGGCCCGTCGCCGTTTTCGTCGGCGCCGGCCCGGCAGGACGCGCCAGTCTGGTGGCCGAAACACAGCGCTTGCTCGCAACCAGGTACGTTTGCGTATACCTCGACCGCGGCCTGGCCGCGAATCAACGGCTGGTGCGCGACCTGGGGATCACGGCAACGGGCCTGGTCATCAGCGATCGCACGGGCAGCGTGCAGGCGTTTCACCACGACGGCACGCTGGCTGAGAGCGAGCTTTCCCAGCAACTTCGCCGTTTTGCCAATCCGAACCTGGTCGTCGAGACCACGATCTCCAACAGGTCAACCCGGACCAGCTTCTACAACGGCGGCGGCGCGGCTGGCGGCGCGACAGGCCCCACTTTCCGAACCGTCAACTGCTGACGCTAACCTTGCTCTCGTTTCTTTGGGATCGGATTCCCGAGGCGGCCGTTTGCGCCGAATGGGATTCGACGTGACCAGGAAACGGATTGGATGCCGTCGGCATTCAATTGATCACAGAGGCCCGGGCTCCGGCTCGGGCCTCTCGCGTTCACGGAATAATTGGCTTTGTCCGCAACTGAAACCAAGTGTTGCACATGCGGCGAGATGGTCGCGTTTCGCGGAATAATTGGCTTTTTCCGCAACCGTGACCCATATTTGCCAATGAGGAATATCCTTTCGTACACTCAGGGGCATCCGAAAAGGCTCTGAGCCCTTTTCCCGCCCGTCATTCTCGCCGGAACCGCCATCATGACCGGCCTACGTTGGCAACGAAAACTCGGGGCGGCTGTCGCACTCATCAGTCGGCTGACTGTGCTGTTGCTCCCCAGCGCCATCCTCTTGGCAGCCAGCCTGCGTGAAGAAGGCGGCGCCAACCTCGTCCTCTGGCTGGGCACCGCGTTCCAGGCGACCGTGTGCTTCCTGAGCTTCTTTTCGCACGGCACGTGGCGGCAACCCCTGGGACCGTCGGTCATCACGCTGTATCTCATTGCGCTGGCCTGGCTATGGTTCGGCGACCATCGCGAAGACTGGTACACCTCGTTCGGCAAGTCCGTGCTGCTCGTGGTGCCGTTGATCGTGTTCGGCTTCCAGACGCTGCACGACTCCGGCGCGCCGGCGCTGCGTCGCGCCAACATGCTGGCGAAGCGCCTGGCCGCGCGTCAGGATTGGCCGACGGACCTGGCCGGCTGCCGGGCGCTGCCCGAGGTCAAGGCGTTACGAGCGGCGCTGGGCTATGACGCCGCGCCGGCGCTGGCGCTGTTGAACGATCCGCGCACCGAGGTGCGCGTGGCGGCCCTGGCGGCGCTGGAATTTCGCAAGGATTGGCGGCCGGGACAGGCGGAGATGGTCTTGCAGCTGGCACAACGGGCCGAGCAGCCGCTGGTTCGCGCTGCCGCCGTGGGCGCCCTGGGCAACCTCGACGATCGCGAGCTGGTCGAGACGCTGGCGCAATTCCTGCACGACACCAGCCGGGAAGTGCGCCGCGCCGCCGTCGAAGCGCTGCTGTGGGACACCGAGCGGCGCTGGACGTGGATCCGGTTTGCCGTGCGCCGCATCCTGGCCGACCCGCTGTTCAGCGGCGATGGTCCGCTCGTTTCCGATGGCCAGCAGCTGACCGAGGAAGCGGTCAAGGACCTGACGGCGTGGTGCGCGGAAAAAGGCGCCCTGTCGGCCCGCGCCGCCCAGACCCTGGCCGCCCACTACCAGCGCTGCCTGAATGAGCGGCTCGATCCCGAGCGCCTGCACGCGTTGCGGGAGCAGCTCGCCGATCCGCACACGCCCGCCGTGCTGCGGCTGGAGCTGGGCCGGCTCCTGCAGTTCTACCAGGAGCTCGAGTTGCCACTCCTGGAGCAGATGATCGAGCCGTCCAACCCGGCTTCACTTCGGCTCATCGCCTGCGAGACGCTGCTGGCCGAACACGGCGAAGGCATGTTGCGCGACCAGGCGACCAGCGCCTTGCGCGACCTGGCCCGCTTGCCGAACCGCGAGATCGCGCTGGCCACGGCGGACGTCGTGCAACGGCGCCTGGGCGTGGACCTGGGACTGGGCTTGGGGCAGCCGTTGCCGCCGGTGCAAAGCCGGCAGGCCGCCGAGATCACGCGCCGCGTCATGCATTGGGCCACGCAGGTCGCCGACGACGATGTCGAGGCCACAGGCTCCGGCGTGAATGTGCTGCGTGCGTGATTTCACTTCCGCCTGCGAAACACGCGATCCATCACACGCAAGCTCTCGACCGATCCTTCCTTGGCATGGACCGCGAACCCGAACATCAACGTGTCCACCGGTTCGTCCACGGCCACGAACATGTCGTCGTGGAAATGCTCCAGCCGTGATTGTACGTTTCCCCATTTCCAACGGAGCTGGGCTTTGTCGAGCCGGATCTCGCAAGTTCCGTAGGCCGGGTCGTGGTACGTGCCGGCGTAGGCTGCCAGCGGCAACGACGTCTTCGTGTTCGGCCGCCGCGACGCCAGGGTGCGCTGCCAATCTTGCTTGTCGTCGCGTTCATCTTGCTTGTCGACCGCTTGACAGTACGTGTTCCAATCCTTGGCCGGCAGTTGACAGTAACGGTCGATCAAGGTGTTGCTCAGGGCGAAGTTCATCCAGGTGGCGTCGAGATTGCTGAGCACCGCGATGCCCAGCCGCGCTTCGGGGACCAGCGTCAACTGCACGCGAAAGCCGGCGATCATGCCGCCGTGGATCAGGATGCCGCGGCCGCGATAGTCTTGCGCGACCCAGCCGAGCGCGTAGGTGAGGATGTGGCTGTCGGGGTTCAAGGCGCGGACCAGGCCGTCCTTGCGGATGACGATCTGCGGCGTGTGGGTTTCGCCCAGGCTGCGCTCGGAGACGAGCCGGCGGCCCTGGGCGAGGCCGCCGCCTAGCTGCAGGCGCAGATACCGGCTCAAATCGCGGGCGCTGGCATGGACCGAGGCCGCCGGATCGGGCTGGTCGAGCGGGTAGCGGTCGATGACCGCGATGCGTTCGCCGAGCCGCTTGTGCGGGCTGGCGTAGTCGGCCTTGCCGGCGCCGAGATAAACCGCGCTCGCGGTTTTCATGTCCAGCGGCGTAAACAGGCGCCGTTCCATCAAGTCGTGCCAGGTGGTTCCGGCGGCCCGGGCGCCTGCCAGGCCGGCGGCGCCGAACGCGACGGCCTGGTATTGAAAGGCCGAGCGAAACGAGTGACTCGGCTCGAGAAAGGCCAGGCGCCGCACCCGCTCTTCCATCGTCAACGGCGACCGATACCAGAGCGGGTTGTGGGGGGCGAGGCCGGTGCGATGGGTGAGCAGATCGCGGAGCGTGACGTTGGCGTCGGCGAGCGGGTCGGCGAGCTTGAACCACGGCAAGTGTTTGCGGACCGGATCGTCCCAGTCGAGCTTGCCGTCGTCCACGAGCATGGCCAGCACGGTCGCCGTCAGCGTCTTGGAGCAGCTGGCAAGTGGAACCACGGTTTCCGGTGTCATCGGGTCGGACTTGCCCAGTTCCTTGACGCCGATGCCCTTGAGATAGACCAGGCGATCTTCATGCAGGATGGCAACGGCGACGCCGGGGACGCGCCAGTGGCTGAGGGCCTCTTTGACGATGACGTCGACGTGGTTGCCCGAGGGCGGCTGCGCGGCAATGGGGGAGGGCAAGCACAGGCAGAGGAACGGCGCCGCGGCGAAGAGAGTGCGCATGCCACGCGTCCTGGAAAAGAGAAGGCTGACAATCCGCGAGGAATGTCAGCCTTGGTTTGTTGAGTGGATCAGAGCTGATCAGATGCCGTAGCGTCGGCCGCCGCCGAAGCCGCCAAAGCCGCCGCCGCCGAAGCCACCGCCCTTGCCGCCGAAGCCGCCGCCGCCAAAGCCGCCGCCGCCGAAGCCGCCGCCGCCAAAGCCGCCGCCGCCGAAGCCGCCTTGGAAGCCGCCGCCGCCGAAGCCGCCTTGGAAGCCACCTTGGAAGCCGCCCTGGAAGCCGCCCTGGAAGCCGCCCTGGAAGCCGCCCTGACCACCCTGGAACTGGCCGCCCTGGAACTGGCCGCCCTGGGCGCCGCCCTGGAAGCCGAAGCCGCCCTGGTTGCCGAGGAACGTCACCACCATCGGCAACGAGAACGGGGTCGTGCCGCCCGAGCCTGGGAGGGACGAGGTCGCCCCTTGGCCGCCCTGGAAGCCCTGATTGTTGCCTTGATTATTTCCCTGGTTGTTGCCCTGGTTGTTTCCTTGGTTGTTGCCCTGATTGTTGCCCTGGTTATTGCCTTGGTTGTTGCCCTGGTTGTTGCCGCCCTGCTTGTTCTGGCCGCCGTTGAAGCCGCCGTTGGTGTTATCCAGCGGGGTCAGCGGCCGAGCGGGGGGATAGAAGCCGCGGAAGTTCCGCGGCGGAAACGGCTTTTTGGCGATGCCGCCGAGCGAATTCTCGGCGATGCTCAGGACCATCAAGCCGGCGCAGGCTGCCCCCAGAACGAGCGTCCAGATCTTCATGTTCGTCTCCCTTGAAAACCACAGGGCAATCGTTGAAGTCGCCCTGGCACCGACTTCCCAGGTTGAAATGCAGCTTGCGCCGTGTCGCGCAATCTTCCTTTCCACCCTATAGATATATTCAGGCGTATTTGCCTCGCTTCGTCAAGTAGATTCCGGAAAAAAATAGCGCCGCCATCCAGAACTCGGGCGGGATGCGCGTGGCCCGTGGCCCAGGACAGGCCCCACCCGAAATTACGACGACGGGGAGCACTGGGAAGTTTGCCGCAGGCGGCGAAGGCCGGTCTCGCGAAGAAACACGGCGTCGGAGCGCCGAATTGCCGTCAAATCGGCTTGACACACCCGTTCGTGCCGCTATAGTCCCGCACCCTTTCCATGAAGGTCGACTTGCAGGGAACACCTGCGCTTGCAGGCGGATTCTCGGGGGAGAAGCCGCCTGGAGTGCCGCATTGCGGGGGCAGGAAGCGCCTACGCTTCGAAGGAGATGCGGGTTATGCGCACGCGACTCGGCTGGTTCATCCTGGCGGTGGCACTGTGGCTCGTCCCTGCCAGCGTGCACGCCCAAGACAATGGTTACTATGAAGTTCCGCCAACCCACTTCACCGGGCCCTTGAGCCATCCCCGCTACGAGGACGGCGGGTTCTTCGTCGCCTTCGACGCCGTCGTCTGGCACATGGACCGGCGCATCCGCGACCAGACGGTCGCGATCCGCGGTTTCCTCGACACCGACGGCACCGCCACGGGGCTGGTTCCGCCGGCGTTCATCGGCAGCGGCGCGGAAGCCCTCAATACCGAACAACTGCGCGGCCCCAGCAGCTGGACGCCGGGCTTCGATTTCATCATCGGCTGGCGTTTCGAGTCGGGCGTCACCTTGACCGCAAGCTGGCTCCACCTGTCCGACACGCGCTACTCGGTGTCCGCCGGCCCCATTCCTCCGAACTTCCAGGTCGGCGCCCTGCTGGAGAACTCATTCCTGTTCTCGCCGGTGACGAACTTCTCGTCGCTGTTCGCCGGCCCGCGCGACCTGCCCCAGTCCACGCCCCCCGATCCGCTCAACGACGCCACCGACACCGCCCTGTACGGCATCTGGAACGGGGCCGACAACATGTCGATCGAGCTGCTGCAGCGCTTCGACATGTTCACGTTGACCGCCCGGGTTCCCACGTGGCAGTCGGAAAACTGCCGCACCTACGGCTTGTTCGGACCGCGCATCATCGTCATGTATGAGCGCTTCAAGTGGCGGACCGTGGACCTCGATTTCCTGGGCTTCGGCACCTCGGCCAACAACGCCGAGTACACGAACATCGTGTCCAATCGTCTCTACGGCGTCCATGCCGGCTGCGGCTGTGAGTGGTTCCTCGGCGAGGTGCCGTTGCTGCACGCCTTTTCGGTCAGCTTCGACATCGAAGGCGCTCTCTACGGCGACTGGGTGAAGGGCCGCGCCAAGTACCGCCGCGAGGACGAAGTGACGGCGGCGTCGCGGGCCCGCAACTTCTTCCGCGCCGCCCCCGGCGCCGAGGCGAAAGTCAGCTTGTGGTGGTACCCCTGGGAAGCGATTCAGGTCCGCATCGGCTACAACGTGATGGGACTGTTCAACACCATCGCCTCGGAGCGGCCGATCGATTTCGACATGGGCACGATCAGCCCGGTCTACAACCAGACCAACCGCCTGTTCCACGGCTTCGACATCGGCATTGCGTTTGTGTTCTAGTGGTTAGTGGTTGGTGGTTGGTGGTTGGTGGCTGGTGGGACCCACCCACCGCTCACCAGCCACAGCTCCCGCTCACCGCACCGCCCACCAAGCACCACTCACCAACCACCAACCACCAACCACTAACCACACGCATTTCTTCCGGGACATCCACGCCGCGCGATCTTATAATCTCCCTCCATACAAGCAGGACCCAACGGGTCCCGGGGACGCCGTGCGGGCGTTGCCGGCCGTTGTGGGGCACAAGGAGTCTGGCATGTCTGAGGATTTCGGGGAGCAAACACAAGCCAGGGCGTCGTGGACCAAACTGTTCACGGCCTTTCGAATCGCCCTCGACCTCAAGAAGCTGCTGCTCGCCGCGGGCGGTCTGGTCGCCACGGCCATTGGCTGGTGGTTCTTCGCCTGGGTCGCTTACAGCATCGCCAGCATGCCTCAGTGGGAACAGTACAGCGCCGCCGAGAACAAGCAGGAAGCCTGGCAGACATTCAAGTACGATCGCGGCCGCTGGAACTTGCTTCATGAGATGGCCGGTGACAAAGTGACCAAGGTGGCGGAGGCCGACGTCGCCGGCTCGCTTGAAGAATTCCTGCTGCTGGAGGATCTGCGCACCGAGACGAAGACGCTCGACCAGCTCAAGGCGGATGCCGCCGCGGGCAACGCCGCCGCCGGCAAAGCGCTCGCAACCTACCAGAACCACCTCGCGAAACCGAAGATCAAGCCTTTCGGCCGCCTGCGGTCGTCGCCGTGGTCCGAAGACCGCGGCCCCAACCAGTACCTGATGGCCGAGGGATTCCTTCGCCAGGACCCGGCCCCGTGGGCGCAGCGCGGGTTCTTTCCCTGGCTTCTGGAGGTCCAGCTCCCCGTGCTGCTCGAGCCGCTCCGGAAGTTCTTGTCGCCCATCGGCTATTTCTTCAATTCCGATGCCGGCGGCTTCCGCAACCGCGCGTACCTGATCGCGGTGATCCTGTGGACCTTGGCCGTCTGGGGATTCTTCGGCGGCGCCATTTGCCGGATCGCGGCCGTGCAGATCGCCAAGAACGAGAAGATCGCGCTCCGCGAGGCCGTGGGGTTCGCCAAGGAGAAGTTCGTCAACCTGTTCACGGCGCCGCTGTTTCCCTTGATCTTCCTCGGCATCCTGACGGTGTTCCTGATCATCTTTGGTCTGCTGGAAGGCTTCCTGCCGTGGTTTGGCGACATCTTCCTCGCCGGACTCTTGTGGCCGGTCGTGATTGCTTTCGGCCTGATCATGGCCGTGGTGGTGGTCGGCCTGATCGGCTGGCCGCTGATGAACCCGACGATTGCCGCGGAAGGGAGCGACAACTTCGACGCCCTGAGCCGATCGTACAGCTATGTCTACCAGGCGTTCTGGCACTACCTGGGCTACTGGGGCGTGGCGCTGGCCTACGGCGCGGCCCTGGTGTTCTTCATCGGCTTCATGGGTTCGCTGGTGGTCTACATGGGCAAGTGGGGTTTCAGCCAGGCGCCCGGTCTGCAAAGCTCCGATCCGGCGCGCGACCGCGACCCTGCCTACCTGTTCATTCACGCGCCCGAGTCGTTCGGCTGGCGCGATCTGCTGATCAGGGACCATCCGCACGTGGAAAAGAAGACCGTGGTCAACGCGCGCGGCGAGTTGGTGCAGACGTATGAATTCAAGGAAGAATACCTGGCCGCCCTGTCCGTGCCCAACAAGATCGGCGCCGTGCTGGTCGGCGTCTGGGTCGGCCTGTTCTTTCTGCTGGTGGTCGGTTTCGCGTACAGCTTTTTCTGGACGGCGAGCACCCTCATCTACTTCCTGATGCGCCAGCACGTGGATGACACGGAGTTCGAGGAAGTCTACTTCGAAGAGCCCGACCTCGAGCCGCCGCCGAGCATGCCGCCGGCCGCGACTGCGGCGGCCAAGCCCAACACGGTCAGCCTGAACGTGGTGGAGGGGAATACCGCGGTGGCGGCGGGACTGCCGCCGGCGGCGCCGGTGTCGCCGATCGCCGAGATTCCGCGGCCGCCGGTCGAATCACCGCCGCCGCCCGCGGCCGAGCCGGCGTCCACCGAGCCGGCGTCGCCGCCGACGCCCCCGGCCACGCCGTGATCCCGTTTTCGCGTAGGGTGGGTGGAGTCTTCGGAACCCACCCGCTCGGTTGGTCGTTCGGATGAGAACATCACCATGTCCCGGCCGGTCATTCTCTTCAGCGGTCAATGGGCGGACCTTCCCCTGGAGGAATTGGCCCAGAAGCTCAGCGAGTGGGCTTATCAAGGAATCGAGCTGAGTTGCTGGGGCGAGCACTTCGATGTGCAACAAGCGGCCGACGAGGACGACTACTGTCAGCAACGACTCGATCTGCTGGCCCGCTTCGATCTGCAGCTTCTCGTCCTGAGCAATCATCGCACTGGACAGGCCGTGTGCGACCGGGTCGAGCCGCGCCATCGCCGCATCCTGCCGGACCACGTGTGGGGCGACGGCGATCCGGCCGGCGTCAGCCGCCGCGCCGCCGACGCCATGGCGGCGACCTTCCGCGCCGCCCAGAAGCTGGGCGTCGGCGTCGTGTCCGGGTTCACCGGCTCGGCGCTGTGGCCGGGCGTCATGGGCTATCCCGCCAATTCGCCGGACCTGGTGGACGAGGGCTTCGCCGAGTTCGCCGAACGCTGGAACCCGCTCCTGGACATCTGCGCGGATGCCGGCGTCCGCTTCGCGCTCGAAGTGCATCCCGGCCAGATCGCCTTCGACCTCCACAGCGCCGACCGCACCCTGGAAGCGCTCGACGGTCGCGAGGAATTCGGCTTCACCTTCGATCCCAGCCATCTCCACTGGCAGGGCGTCGATCCGGTCGAGTTCGTGCGGCGTTTTCCGGACCGCATCTACCACGTGCACATCAAGGACATCGCGCTGGGCTTGAACGGCCGCAACGGGCTGTTGTGCTCGTACTTGCCGTACGGCGACCCGCGGCGCGGCTGGGAGTTTCGCGCCCCCGGCCACGGCGGCATCGACTGGGAAAGCGTCATCCGGGCGCTCAACCAGGTCGGCTACGACGGCCCCTTGTCGGTCGAGTTCAGCGACGCGGGCATGCGCCGCGACCACGGCGCCGAAGAGGCCTGCAAGTTCGTCCGCCGCCTCGATTTCGAACGGTAGTCATTGGTCATTAGTCATTCGTCAGTGGTCACTGGTCAGTGGTCATCAGTCACTGGTCAGTGGTCATTCGCCGTGTCTTCACCTACAACGACAAGGGATCAATGACGAATGACCAATGACGAATGACCAACCATGGATCGCTTTCAATTCGTGGATGATTTGCAGCGCGAATGGACCGGCAAGTTTGTCGTCGTCAAGGCCGAGCGCCCGGAGCTGAAGCGGTTTGACGGGATCGTCGGCCGCGTCGTCACCGTGAATTACAACGGCAAGGCGGTCATCGATTTTCAAGACGGCGGCTGGTACGACATCACCGCCTCGCCCGAGTTTCTCACGAAGGTCGATCCGGAAGAAGCCAAGGCGAAGTACAAGAACGTCAACAGCGCCCAGCCGATCCCGGAGAAGCAAGGATAAGAGATTTTCGATTTCGATTCCTCAATCGAAAATCAACAATCGACAATGATCGTCCTGATCGACAACTACGACTCGTTCACCTACAACCTCGTCCAGCGGCTCGGGGAGATGGATCCGGACATCGACTTGCGCGTGGAGCGCAACGATCAGATCACGGTCGAGCAGATCGCCGAGCTGGGGCCGACGCACATCATCATCTCGCCGGGGCCGTGCACGCCCAAGGAAGCCGGCATTTCCAACGATGTCCTGAAGCGCTTCGCCCCGACCGTGCCGATCCTGGGCGTCTGTCTCGGACATCAGTGCATCGGCCACACCTTCGGCGGCGACGTCATCCGCAACTGGCGCGTGATGCACGGTAAGACGTCGCCGATCCATCACGACGGCCAGGGCGTTTTCCGCGGCCTCAGCAACCCGTTCGAGGCGACGCGCTACCACAGCCTGGTGATCCAGCGCGAGACGTTTCAGAACCCCGATTTCGTCGTCACCGCCTGGACCGACGAGGACGAGATCATGGGGGTACGCCACCGGACTTGGCCGCTCCACGGCGTGCAGTTCCACCCGGAGAGCTTTTTAACGCTCGAAGGTCCGAAACTGTTGAAGAATTTTGTGGAAATGAAAGGTGGTGCTGAGTCGTGACTACTGGGTCCGCGTTGCCAAAGTCAATTCCCCAGCACTTTCTCGAAGATCACCAGGTTGTCGCCGCGGTCGGGGTCCCAGCGCATGCCGACGATGTCGTAGCCGAGCGCGATCGCCAGGTGCAGCATCGGGCGATGCTGGTTGTGGCACTCGAAACGCACCGATTCGTAGTCGTTCTGCTTGGCCCAGCTATGGACCGCGTCCATGAGCTGCGAGGCGATGCCGTGCCGGCGAAATTCGGGCAGCACCCCGTAAAACCACGCAAAGAACACGGAGGGCTTCAGCTCGAAACCGATGAAGAAGCCGACCGGTCGATCGTCGAGCCGGGCGATGAGCAACAGCACGTGGTAGCGGCCGCGGAAGCGGCGCTGGAAGGATTCGAGATCGCGCGGCGGCCGGAAGATTTGATTGTACAGGGAGCACAGCACGGGCAGCTCTTCCGGGCCGACCAGATCGATGATTGCGTCCGCCATGGCTCTGAGACCTGACTCAAGGCGCCGCCACTCACCACTCACTCCTCACCGCTCGGGACGATACAGCGACGCGACGATTTCCGGCCATGATGGCACGTTCCAGTCCGCGAACGTCTCGATCGGCTCGTCGTCGTCCTCCTCGTCCACGGCCGACGTCGGGCTGCGCGCGGCCTCGTCGTCGCTGTCCATATCCTCGTCCGCGAAGTCGCGCTCGCCGCGACGTCTCGATCCCCGCGCCACGCGCCGCGGCGCATCCTCCGCGCCCGGCGGACCGGACGCCTCGACCGCCGCTTCGTCCGTCGGCGCGCCCTCCGCGTCCTCGGTGCGCAACGCTTGCGGCGCTCGCGCCTCATCGCGGCGCGAACGCGAACGCCGGCCGCGCCGGCCGCGCCGCCGCCCGCGCCGAGTCCGGTCATCGTCGTCGCGCTCCACGTCGCGCTCCACGAGGTCGCGGTCACCCGCCTCGCGCTCGCCGACGTCGCGCTCGGCTGGCGGCCCAAGCTCGTCGTCGTCCAGCGGAGGTGGAATGTCCTCATCGTCCAAGGGCGGCGCGAGCGCCTCGTCATTGACGATCGCCAGCTCGGGACTTTCCGTCGGCGCCTCGGCCGCTTTCGATCCGTGCCGGACCGGCTCGTCCGCGTCCGGTTCCTCGTACACCGGCTCGTCCCACACCCGCTCATCCTCGTCCGGCGTTTCGCGCTCCGGCGCTCGCGCCGGGACGGGGGTGGTTTCCTTCACGGTCGCTGCGGCCGATCGACTCGCGGCGGCCGGCGGTGGTCCTTGCGGCGGCAGGCCCAGCAGCTCGTGGAGCTCGCGCCAGCGGTCTTGTTCATCTTTGCGTGCTTCACTCATAAATGATCCCGTTGCGGGTACACATTCATTATGTAATCCAGGGCCGGGCGGCTGCAAGACGCCAGCCCAAAAAGGAGGCGCTAATCGTCGATCCCAAGCTGCAGCTTGGCGGCTTCCGACATGCGGCCCTTGTCCCACGGCGGGTCCCAGACGACATCCACCTGCGCCGACGTCACCTGCGGCAGCCCGGCGATCTTGCGTTGCACGTCGGGCGGCAGCGTGCCGGCCACCGGGCACGCCGGCGACGTGAGCGTCATGCGGATCTGGACGGCGCCGGTCGGCGCGACGGCGATGTCGTAAATCAGGCCCAGCTCATAGATATTAACCGGAATCTCCGGATCGAAGCAGGTGTGCAGGACCGCGACGATCCGCTCCCGCAGCGCCGCGATTTGCTCGGCCGTCAACGGCTCGGCGAGCGGCGGCGGGGGCGCCGGCGGGGCAGGGGGTTCCGGCGGCGCCGGCGTGTCCATCGGCAATGGCAGGCGCTGACTCATCACTTCTCCTTGCTCGGCGCGATCAGTTCGCTGGCGAAATGACGGATGCGCTTGATCATCTCGCCCAATCCCGTCCGGCGTTGCTGGGTGAGCTTGGCGTCCAGCTCCAAGCGGCGCAGAAAGCCGTCGATGTCAAACGCCAGGATGTCGCGCGCGTGTTGCCCCGAGTACAACCGCTGCAAGAACGCCAGCTCGCCGCGAACCAGCTCCGCGTCGCTGTCGGCCAGGAATTCGAGCACGTCCGCCGTCCCTGGCTTCTTGCGGGCAAACATGTGCACGATGCTCTGGCAGCCGCGGACCAGGGTCGCATCCGTCTTCAGCTCGTTCGGCATCGGCAACAACCGGTTCTTGAGCTCGACCAGGTACTGGTAGCGGTCGTTCCAATCATCCATGATCTCGAACGCCTCTTCCAGCTCCTGGGCGGCTTCTGCTGGAGTCGGGGCCGCCGCGCCCGGAAAAACCAGCTCCGTACGCGTGGTCGGCAAGCTGACCATCGCCACGTTGCCGCGGGCGCTGGCCACGATCTTCTCGAGCGCCGTCGCGAAAGCGTCGATTTCGTCCAGGGTGTTGTACATGGCCAACGAGGCGCGAACCGTGGACGGCACGCCGAGGCGGTCCATGAGCGGCTGGCAGCAATGATGCCCGGTCCGGACCGCGATGCCTTCCAGGTCGAGCCGGGTGCCGATGTCGAGCGTCGCCAGCGGCGGGTCGTCCACGACGAACGACAGCACCGCCGCCTTGCGCGGCGCCGTGCCGACGAGGCGGACGCCGCGAAGCGCCCGCAGGCGCGCGGTGGCGTGCTTGAGCAGGCGCTGCTCGTGCTCGGCGATGGCGTCCTGGCCGATCTCCTCGACGTATTCCAGGGCGGCGCACAGGCCGATCGCGTCGGCGATGTTCGGCGTGCCGGCCTCGAACTTGTAGGGCAGCTCATTCCAGGTCGTCTTGGCGAAGCTGACCGAGCTGATCATGTCGCCGCCCCCCTGCCAGGGGGGCATCAACTCCAGGCGCCGCGCCTTGCCGTACAGGACGCCGATGCCGGTCGGACCGTAGACCTTGTGCCCGGAGAACGCGTAGAAGTCGCAATCCAGGTCGCGGACATTGATCTGCATGTGCGGCGCCGCCTGGGCGCCGTCCACCAGCACCGCGATGCCGCGGCGATGGGCCAGCGCGATCATCTCTTCGATCGGATTGATCGTCCCCAGGGCATTGGAAACGTGTCCGACCGCGACCAGCTTGGTGCGCGGAGTCAAGAGCCGTTCGTACTCGTCGAGCCGCAGCTCGCCATCGTCGGTGATGGGCACGACGCGCAGGTTCGCCTTCTTCTCCCAGCACAGCATCTGCCAAGGCACGATGTTCGAATGATGTTCGAGCGTGGTGACGACGACCTCGTCACCTTCGTGCACGTTCGTTCGCCCAAAGGTCTGGGCGACGAGGTTGATGGCCTCGGTCGTGCCGCGCGTGAATACGATCTCGCGGAGGCAGGCCGAGCCGATGAACTTGTGGACCTTGGTGCGGGCTTCCTCGTACGCCTCGGTAGCCCGCTCGCTCAGCTCGTGGGCCGCGCGATGGACGTTGGCATTATCGGATTCGTAGTAGTGCCGCAGCGTTTCGATGACCGCGCGTGGCTTCTGCGACGTCGCCGCGTTGTCGAAATAGGCCAGCGGCTTGCCGTGGACGCGCTGCAACAGGATCGGAAAATCCTGGCGGACGCGATGCACGTCGAGCGGCGGCCGCAGCGGCCGCTCCACGCGCGGCAACGTCGATATTGAAGTTTGCAGTGACATTGGCGTACCCATTCCCCGCGGCAGGCGCCCGCGGCATCACAGGTTTCGCTGAACCAGGACGTTCTCCAGTTGATCGCGAATCGCCTCGATCTTGATCCGGCTGACGATGTCGTTGGCGAAGGCATACGTCAACAGCCGCCGCGCCTGCTCGGCCGGGATGCCGCGCGTCTGCAAGTAGAACACCTGGTCGGCGTCGAGCTGCCCGATCGTGGCGCCGTGGGTGCACTTGACGTCGTCGGCGAAGATTTCGAGCTGCGGCTTGGTGTTGATGGTGGCCGCATCGGACAAGAGCAGCACCTTGTTGGTTTGCTTGGCGTCGGTCTTCTGCGCGTCCTGGCGCACGAAGATCTTGCCGTTGAAGACGCCGTGGGCCTGATCGGCGAGTACGCCCTTGTAGAGCTCATGGCTCGCGCAATTCGGCACGGCGTGATCGATGACGGTGTAGCTGTCCAGGTGCTGCTTGCCGGCGGCGAGGTACAGGCCGTTGACGGTGGCCTCGGCGTTCTGGCCCTCGAAGCGGACGCGGACCTCGTTGCGGACCAGGTTGCCGCCCAGGGCAATGTAGTGCGTGGTGAAATTCGCGGCCGCGCCGAGCACGACTTGCGTGTTGGCGATGTGAAACGCGTGCAAGCTCTCCTGCTGCACCTTGTAATGGTCAAGCACGGCGGCCGGGCCGAGCGCGATTTCGGTGACGGCGTTGGTGAAGTACGAGTCGTCGGCGCCCGCAACGGCCAGGTAGCGCTCGACGAGCGTCGCCCGACTGTTCTTGCCCGTGACGATGAGCGTGCGCGGCGTGATGGCCAGATGCTCGCCGCCGGGCAGCGCCAGATACAGGAACTCGATCGGCCGATCCACCACGACATGGTCCGGCACCAGCACGAAGGCGCCGTCGTGGATGAGGGCGGTGTTGAGGGCGGTGAAGACTTGCTCGTCCGCGGCGGCGATCCGGGCAAGCTGCAGCGTTTCTTCGAGTTTCGCGTGCGCCAGGTTGCCGATCGCAATCCGCGCCGGAAGTTGCCCGAGGGTGGATAGCTTGGGCGCGAACCAGCCGTTGACGAACGTCAGCCGCACGGCGTCCGGGGCCGACGGCGGCGGCAGCAGGGCGGCATTCAATTCGGAGGCTTGCCTGGCCGGCTCGAAGGGCGTTTGCAGCACCGGCGCGACGCTGGTAAAGCGCCAATCTTCCGTGCGCGGCGTCGGAAACGGCAGCTCGCGAAACTGCGTCCGCGCCGTCTGCCGCAGCGCGTAGAAGTTGGCGCTGCGCGGCGTGCGCTCGAGCTCGTCGATCGCTTTCAGGAACGGTTGTTTGGCGTCAACGGTCATGATGGTTTCCAAATCCGGGCAGGCGAGCCGCCTGCCCTACGCTCCGGCCAGGGCCGGTTCAGTTTCCTTGACCCAGTCGTAGCCTTTGGCTTCCAGCTCGAGGGCCAGCTCCTTGCCGCCCGACTTGGCGATGCGGCCGCCGGACAGCACGTGCACCCGATCCGGAATGATGTACTGCAAGAGCCGCTGGTAGTGCGTGATGACGACCATGGCCCGGTCCGGCCGGCGCAGGGCATTGACGCCGTCGGCGACCGTGCGCAGCGCGTCGATGTCGAGGCCGGAATCGGTCTCGTCGAGCACGCACAGCTTCGGGTCGAGCACGGCCATCTGGAAGATTTCGTTGCGCTTCTTCTCGCCGCCGGAGAAGCCTTCGTTCACCGGCCGCTTGAGCAAGTCGTCCGGCATGTGCAGGATCTTGATCTTCTCCTTGACGAGTTTCAGGAACTCGGCGGCGTCGAGGTCCGGCTTTCCTTGATGCTTGCGGATGGAATTCAGCGCGGCGCGCAGGAAGTAGTTGTTGGTCACGCCTGGGATTTCGACGGGATACTGGAATGCCAGGAACAGGCCTTCGCAGGCGCGCTCTTCCGGGTCCATGGCGAGCAGGTTCTTGCCTTCGTAAAGGACCTCGCCTTCCGTGACTTCGAAGGCCTCGCGGCCGGCAAGGACGCCGGCCAGCGTGCTCTTGCCGGAGCCGTTGGGCCCCATGATGGCATGGACCTCGCCGGCGTTGACCTGGAGGTTGACGCCGCGGAGGATTTTCTTGTCGGCGACGCCGGCGTGAAGGTTGGATATCGTTAGCATCTTTTCCTCTGTCTACGCTTGCTTAATGCGCATCACTTGTGTGACTCTTACGAGCCGATCGTCAGGCTGCAGTTCGAAGGCGACGGCAAGCGATCCATATTGATAGATTCGATCTCCGTAGAAATCCTCGCCTTTTTGATCGGCGTCGGTTCGCAATTCATGTTCGATGCGGTAGGCGGCCGATGTTATGGCGGCGCGTTCGTCGTCACGAATCCAAAGGTCCGCGAGTTCGTCCTCGGCTTCCTTGGTCCAAACGACGGTCCATTTCATCGATCCTTCTCCCGGCGATGAAGGCGATCCATGATCTGGTCCAACGTTCGGCCGGGGTCATTCCGCGCTCGTTTCTTCCGCTTTTTCAGTTCATCGCGATCAAACAGCTTGCGGAGCTTGGCATAGGGCACGGCAGCGTCCGGATCGGCGGGGATGAAATATCCCAACAGTTTTCCGCCGGAATCTCTGACTTCGATCTGCTGGGGCATGGGATATTCTCCAATCGAAAGACGTTTACCCAACACTCCCTTCCAAGCTTACTCCTAGCAGCTTCTGCGCCTCCGCCGCGTGTGTTGCGTCGGAATGATCCATTGCCGCACCGGCTCGTCATTGATCTTCGACACGGTGAACTTCAAGAATGGTCACCGTACGGTCGTCCACGCTGATTCTGCAAAGCACCACCAAGGGATTCCGACGAAGGAAATAGAGGTTGTCAACCGAAGTCGCCTTCGTCAACGGATCCACCTTGAGCTCCCGGTCCAACCAGTTCGCGGCGTCGGTGACGGCTTGGCGATCGGCTGCATCCGTCCAAATCTCGGCGAGCGTCGCCTCGACCGCGCCAGCGGCAACAACGGTGAAAATCATCATTGCTCCGCGCGCTTTTGCAGTTTGGCGATGATTTCGCTAAAGGGTCGGCAATTGCCTTTTTCCCTTTCGTAGGTCTCATTGGCCTTTTTGATGTCGAAGAGCTTCTTGATCTTCTCTTCCTCGACCTCTCGGGGCGTAAAGATGCCGAGCAAGGCTCCGTCGGAGCCTCGAACCTCAGCGACGTCTTTCACTTGGCTCAGCATTTGCGTCAGAGCCGGATCAGCAGTGATGGTGGACATTGATTACCTCCACGAAACCGAAAGCAAGGATCAACCTACGCTCCCCTCCAAGCTCACCCCCAGAAGCTTCTGCGCCTCCACCGCGAACTCCATCGGCAGCTCGCGGAAGACTTCCTTGCAGAAGCCGTTCACGATCATGTTGATGGCGTCCTCCTTCGAGAGGCCGCGCTGGTTGCAGTAGAAGATCTGGTCCTCGCCGATCTTCGACGTCGAGGCTTCGTGCTCCACCGTCGAGGTCGTGTTCTTCACCTCGATGTAGGGGAACGTGTGGGCGCCGCACTTGTCGCCCAACAGCAGCGAATCGCACTGGCTGTAGTTGCGGGCATTGGCGGCGCCCTTCAAAACCTTCACCTGCCCGCGATACGTGTTCTGGCCGCGGCCCGCCGAGATGCCCTTCGAGACGATCGTGCTCTTGGTGTTCTTGCCGATGTGCAGCATCTTGGTGCCGGTGTCGGCCTGCTGCCGATGGTTCGTGAGCGCGACCGAATAGAACTCGCCGACCGAGTTGTCGCCTTGCAGGATGCAGCTCGGATACTTCCAGGTGATCGCCGAGCCGGTCTCGACCTGGGTCCACGAAATCTTCGAGTTCCGGCCGCGGCAGGCGCCGCGCTTGGTCACGAAGTTGTAAATGCCGCCTTTGCCTTCCTTGTCGCCGGGGTACCAGTTCTGCACGGTCGAGTACTTGATCTGCGAGTTGTCGCCGACGCAGACCAGCTCCACCACGGCCGCGTGCAATTGGTTCTCGTCGCGGATCGGCGCCGTGCAGCCTTCGAGATAGCTGACGTAGGCGCCTTCCTCGGCCACGATCAGCGTCCGCTCGAACTGGCCGGTCTCCTTGGCGTTGATGCGGAAGTACGTGGACAGCTCCATCGGGCAGCGCACCCCCTTGGGGATGTACGCGAACGAGCCGTCGCTGAACACCGCCGAGTTGAGGGCGGCGTAGAAGTTGTCGTTATACGGCACCACCGAGCCGAGGTACTTCTTCACCAGCTCCGGATGGTTCTGCACGGCCTCCGAGAACGAACAGAAGACGATGCCCAGCTCCGACAGCTTCTCCTTGAAGGTGGTGGTGACCGACACGCTGTCGAAGACCGCGTCCACGGCCACGCCGGTCAGGCGCTTCTGCTCATCGAGCGAGATGCCCAGCTTCTCGAAGGTGCGCCGCAATTCCGGATCGACCTCGTCGAGGCTCGTGAGCTTTTTCTTCGCCTTCGGGGCCGCGTAGTAGATCATGTCGTTGTAATCGATGCCGGCGAACTTGAGGTTCGGCCACCAGCGCGGCTCTTCCATGGTCTGCCAGTGGCGATAGGCCTTCAGCCGCCATTGCAGGAGCCAGTCCGGCTCGTGCTTCTTCGCCGAGATCAGGGCGACAACGTCTTCGCTGAGGCCCTTCGGCACCGTTTCGCTCTCGATGTCGGTGACGAAGCCCCACTTGTATTCTTGATTGGCGAATTCCTGGATCGTTTCGGTTGCGGTGCTCATGGTTCGTTCCTTCTGTCGCTGACTTTCTTCTGTGAGCGCGAAACGGCAAGCCACACCCCGTTATCCGCGAAAACACTACTTGTTCAACACACCCAGCGGGATCAGCGGCTGCGAGTCGTCAAACACCGTCGTCGCCAGCCGTGCCCGCAGCAGCTCCGTGGCCCGGCCTTCGTGCTCCATCAGGTCGGCCACCGTGATCTGGTTCAAGGTGCCGCGCATCCATTGTTCGAGCGTGGACCACAAGGTCTTGAGCGAACACGAATTCTGGTGGACGCACAAGCCGTCGGCCGTGATCCCCGAATGGCGCTGGCAATAACCTCCCTCGTCGTAGAGCGGGTCGCCGAGGACAAGCAACAGCGAACCCAAACCGATTTCCTCCGGCGACTTGGCCAATCGATAGCCGCCGGTGCGGCCGCGCGTGCTTTCGATGAGTCCCGCGTCGCGGAGCACGGCCATCAGCTTGGCGACATACGGAACCGACAGTCCCTCGGCCGCCGCGATTTCCGGCAGCGTCAGCGCCTGATGTTCGGCTTGGGCGAGCTTCAACAGACACCGCAGGCCGTACTCTTCCTGAGCGGAGATTTTCATGGCCGTCCTCCCGGATTGGGAATCTCTTTATTGATTGTAGAAATCTATACACATTATTCAAGATTAACAGCAGCGATTACACAAGTCCTTGAAAGGACGATAGATGTGACATAAGAATTACGGCCGAAGTTCATTGGGCGAGGGAGGCCGTGGTCGCGTCGTGAAGCAGGAGCAACGCCAACGACTGCTCCATCTCGGCCGGTGTGAAGCCCATCGGCCCGCGGCCGCCCTGGTAGCAGACTTTGCCGTGGCGATCGATGATGTAGAGCCGGTCGGGCATGCCGCTGTAGGCGTGGCCGACGCGGTCATCCATTGTGTCCACCACGACGGGCATGGTCATGTGCAGAGCGGCGCAGCAATGCCGCGCCGCTTCGCTGCGTTCCTCGGCAGTGCGATGTTGCCGGATGCTGATGCCGGCCTTCGCGTTTTGCGGCGAACTGGCCCCGTCGGTCGGATGGGCCTCGCGGACGTACACGGCAATGAATTCGGCGCGATCGCCATAGCGCTTGTTGAGTTCCTCCAGGGCGCCAAACTGGGCCCGGTACGGTCCTCAGGTGAAGCTGCCGAAGATGAGCACCACCGGCTTCTTGCCGCGATAATCCGAGAGCGTGATCTGCTTCTGGCCGTCGGGGGTCGGCAACGTGAAGTCGGGCGCAACCTGTCCGGGGCGCGGCCCCTCGAACGGCGAACCGAGATCGCCTTCGACCAGGCACCGGAGCCAGTGTTTCTTGAAGACGCGTTTGCCCTTGCCGTCGCCGCCGCGGTTGCGGTCGCTGGCCATGAACGCGTAGCGCATGTCCTCGGCGTTGAAATGATCCCGGTCCTTGGCCATCTTCTTGAACATCGCCAGCCATTCCTTGTCGGTGACGCGGCCGTTGCCGTTGGAGTCGATCAGGCGCAGGAACCGCAGCGACAGCGCGTCGTTGCGCACCCAGGCGGAGTTCTGCGACCAATCGAGATCGTCGCGGGTCACGGCTCCGTCCCGGTCGCGGTCGAGCACGGCGAAGAGGTCGGCGGCGCCGTTTTGTTCCTTGGCAACGACGTGGCCGTCGGCGTCGGCGTCAAAGCGGGCGGCGAGCCATTGCCAATCCAGCGTCCGCCGGCTGGGGTCATACCAGCCGACGCCGGGGCCGAGTTTTTGATTTCGTTGCACGGCGAGCAGCATCCGCAGCGCCTCGGAGCGGCGGAAATCCGGACCGAAGCACTCCGCCCACGGCGCCTGCACCATCGCCTCCAGCCACATGCGGAGTTGCACGGGTCCGGGAGCGGGCGCGTCGTTGCTGGTCACCGGGGGATCGGCCAGGGCCGGCGCCGCCGGCGCGGCCAGCAGGGCGAGGGTGAACCATATGCGAGTTTTCATCGGTTTCTCCTGTTGAGGCGTAATCGGCCACGGCGCCAACGCCACGGCGCCATCGGGCCGCGCAGATCAGTCGGGCACGATGACGACCACCGGCGCCGTGTCCACCAGGTAGGTCAGTTGCCGCTCCTTGGCATCGCCGTCGTCTCGTTCGAAGGTGGCCTTCACCGTGACGCGGACGGATTGGCCAAAGAACTCATGGCTGTCGTTGACTTCGTAGGACGCAAGGCGCAGACCCTTCTGGACTTTCGGATCGTTGAAGTAGATCGGCGGCGAGCCCTTGGCCAACGCCTCGATGGATTCGCCCTTTTTCCAGGCAGCCAGCGCCGTCCGCAGTGCCCGCTTGGCCTTGTCGGGATCTGCTTGCTCGGGCAGCGAACCGCGGCTGCAGCCGACCAGGCCGCAGACCAGGCAGGCCGCGCCGGCCACCATCGACCGTCGCCAAGGCAGGTGTTGTTGGGAAACGGATGCGGGCATGATTCTGACTCCTGACCCCTGACCTCTGACCCCTAGAAATCGTTGCTCAGCACCTCGCCGCCGCCGCGCGAGCCCAGAGCCCGCCAGGTGGCCAGGCTGACCGAATTGCTCACGAAGCGCACCGAGCCGTCGCACAAGGCCACGTTCAGGCCGTTGGTGTGGGCGCTGCTGGCCGGCATGGTCGCGGTCGCGTTCTTGTTGAAATTACATGCCCGCGCGTTGGGCGGAGACACGTGCGTGTACAGGGTCATGTGCCAGCCGCGCAGCCAGTAGCCCCCGCCGTCGGACCGTTGCTGAAGAGCCAGGTTGGTCGGATCCAGCCCTTCGCATGCGTTCATGGCCTGGTCGCGGGTTGTCGGCGATGCGCCCGGGTTGAAGAAATCGGTGCGGGCCGTCGCCACGGCGTTGCTCCAGTCCCCCTTGAGGCGCTCGCTGAACGCCGCCGTATTGCTGCTGCCGTCTCTGAGGTCGGAGAAGTTGGCGCCCATCATGGTGGTCGTGCTGGCAAACCAGTACACGCCGCTCGCTCCGGACTGGTCCTGCTGCCAGCGGATGTCGGCGCTGTAGTTGGCCACGTAGTTGTTGCCGGCCCAGCCGCTGGGGGCGATGCCCTGCGGATCGGACGGGCACAGGAATCCCGGAATCACCTGGGCCCTGGCCGCGGCGTTGGCGGCGGCGTCGGGACTCACCGTGAAATGGATGAGGCGATACACCGCGTCCTGCTCGAGGTACGGGAGCAGGTAGCTGTGCGCCGAGAACCGTTGGTTGGCGAGGTTGCCGCCCATGAAGGCGCCGCCGCCGGGCGGGAAGGCCTTGCGGGCGTCGCAGTGATTGTGGGACGCCAGGGCCAGCTGCTTGAGGTTGTTCTGGCACTGCGTGCGTGCGGCCGCCTCGCGGACCTTTTGCACGGCCGGGACCAGGAGCGCGATGAGGATGGCGATGATGGCAATCACCACCAGCAGCTCGATCAACGTGAAACCGCGACGATTCATCTTGGACCTCCAGACAATGAGAATGAATGCATGGGACGACTACTTCTCTGGTTGTTTCTTGGGAGAAATTCGCCCCTGGAACACGTCCGGAGGCGTCCGCTTTGCGGTCCGATTCACGCCGAACGGCAGCAATGGCCGGACGGCGCGCGCAGACTCGGGACATGGCCCCAGCGCGCTAGCTTGCCGCAAGCGGATCTATCCCATGCGCGGCGGATGGAAAATGGAATCGGTGGAGGTGATCGGTTCGAACGTATCGTCAATGCAGTGGCGCTCGCCGCCGTCTGGCGGCGTGCAAGCCGCCAACATCGCGACGAATGCGGTCGGCTGCGATTCGCGGTGGCTTGTCGTCGTTGTCGTCGTGGGCAGTCCGTCGGGCAGGTTTTGCCCCGAGCAGGACGGGCCGCGACACGGTTCCGGCAGCGGCGCGCGCGGACACTGGCCGCACGGCAACGCGCCGGTCCGCTTGACTTGGGCTGGCGCCGAGGTTGAATGCTGGCCGGTGGAACTTGTTTCTTGCGTAAAGGATGCGAAGGAAACGAACGTGTGCTCGCCGCAACCTGCATGTGCACGGCTGTCCGCCGCAATCGACACCCCGACCACGGCAAGAATAATTCTTGTCCAACGGCTGATTCGGAGGTGGCCGAAGTAGCGCAGCATCACAACCTTCACGGAATCTGGATATTACTACGCTACGCTGCCCCCGGCGGGTTTGCAATCCATTTCTTCATTTTGTCCGCCTCCCGGGATCAACGGCGCGAAACCTTTCTCGACGTGCCGGACGGGCGGCAGCCGGGCGGCGCAACAAAAAAACGCCTGACGGAGTCAGGCGTTGGTTCAAACCGCCGGCGTTTCGATCAATACGGCCGAACGTACACGGGAACGCGGGGCGGGACGACGATCGTGCCGTGGGTGTGGTAGCCCAGACCCGGCGTCCAGTGATAGTAGCTGGGCACCACGATGACATCGCGGTGGTGGTGCCGGCCGTGATGGTGGTGACGGCCCGGATGGAAACGCGGATCGTACCGCGAATAGCTGGGAGAGTAGCTGTAGTAACCGCGATTCACATCGACATGGACCGGACCCACGCCAACATGCAATCCGAAGCGGGTCTGGGCCTGGCTGGTCGCGGGGGTGGCAAGCGAAAAGCCCAGGGCCACTGCGCCAAGAGCGAAGAAGGACATCAATCGGGACACGGCAATCTCCTTTTGGAAGTTCTGGTGGGAGTCTTGTGGGCGAGCTTCGTATTCAGCGGAGAACGCAGGGGCGGCCCGAACTTGCGCGCGCGTGAACCGCTGGGGGACGGGCTTTCCAACGCTTTCCAAGTTGACCGGACACCAACCCGAAGCGTAAGCGAGGGGAGTACCAATCCCTCGCTTACGCTTCGGGTTGGTGCAGCGGATCACGCGCGCTCATCTAGACCTTCTGTTTCGTCCAGGCGCCGTGGGCAAACCGATACAAGAAGAACAGCCCGCGGATGATCAGGTCCGCGAACATCGCCCACCAGGCGCCGAGCAGGCCGAGGTCCAGGCCCGGCCAGACGCCGAGCGGCCCCAGATTGACCGCGGACGTTGTCAGGAAATAGGCCAGTGGAATGCGCACCGCGAAGAACCCGATCCAGGTGAACAGCACCGGGACGCGGGTGTCGCCGGCGCCGCGCAGGGCGCTCGTGAACACGATGGTCGCGGCCAGGCACGGCATGGTGAACGCGACCAGCCGCAGCGCCGGCACGCCGGCGTCGATGATCGGCTGCTGGTCCGGCTGCGGGCAAAACACGCGGAACATGCCGTGGGCGAACGTGAAGAAAATCGCCCCCATGATGCTCATCACGATCGCAGCGAGCGCAAAGGCGCGCCAGCCCGCCCGCGCCGCTTCCTGCGGCCGGCCGGCCCCGAGGTTCTGACCCACCAGCGTCATCGCCGCCGTCCCGAACGCCGCGCCCGACAGGTAACCGAGCCCTTCCCAGACCAGGGCGATGCCGTGGGCGGCGCCCACCACCTTGCCCATGACGTTGACGATGCCCAGAAACCAGAACTGGCCCACGACGACCGACATGCTGTCAAACCCGGCCGGAATGCTGACGCGGAGCATCCGGCGCATCAGATCGAATCGCGGCTTGAACCTCCGCCAGGAAAGCGCCAGACCGAACCGACCGCGGGCCAGCACGCAGACGACCGCCAAGCAACCGAGCGTGTGGCTGAGCGCCGTTCCCAGGGCGATGCCGACGAAGCCCAGCTCCGGCAGGCCTCCCAGCCCCCGGCAGAATCCCCACGCCAGCGGGATATTGACGAGCGCCACGCCGCCCAGCACCCAAAGGCCGGTACGCGTGTCGCCGGCCCCGACCAGGCAGGCAATCCCCGCCACCTCGACGATCTGAAAGACGAGCAGGAAGAACAGCGGCCGCAAGAATCCTTCCGCGTACTCCGCGGCCGCGCCGTGCTGCTGGACGATGTCCGTCAGGAGCGGAATGCCGCCGCACAGCGCGAACAGCGTGCCCATGGCGCCCAGGATCACGGCCAGCAGGATGGACTGGTGCGTCACGTCGATGGCCTGCTCGCGATCGCCGGCGCCCACGAAGCGGGCCACCAGGGCCGTGCTGCCCACCGTCACCAGCACCGTGTAGCAGGTGATGGCCCAGGACAGGTAGTGTGCGGTCGTTTGCGCCGCTTGCAGCGCCGCGAGGTCAGCGACGTTGTCGATATGTCCTGCCAGGTAGCGATCGGAGAGATAGACGAGGAAACTCAACCCCTGCTGACCGAGCACCGGCAGCGCCAGCGCGATCACCAGGCGCCAGGATGGCAACGGCAGCGATTGTTCCCGGGAAACCGCGGCAGCCGGCGTCATAGCAGGAGTGGACACCGCCGGCCGTGCAATGTTCGCGTCGCTATCGTCCATTCCGTCCATGAACGATGTTCTCGAACCTCATGGAAAAGAGCTGAGCCACAGGACACGGAGGCACGGAGAAAACAGAATCACGAAAACACGACAGTACGAAATCACGAAATGATAGGCATGGGCAAGTCAAGCTCCACAACTTCTTTCGTCTTTTCGTGTTTTCGTGATTGAATTTCGTGATTGAATCTGATCTTGTCGTCTCTGTGCCTCGCGTCTCTGTGGTTCAACTCCTCATCACGGCCCTTCCGACTCGGCCACCGTCACCGTGAACGGAAACTCGTCAAACGGCCGCTCGATCGCCGTGACCGTGTAGCGCCATTCGCCGGGTCCGGTGCTGGTCTCCTCGATGGCGAACGTGGACGTGCCGACGTGCTCGGTCTTCTTGCCGCCGGGGCTGACCACGGCGAGACGCAGCTTGGCGCCGCGGTCCTGGAAGCCGAGCACGAACTGGATCTTTCCGGCCTTGGTGCTCTGGTAGGTGTAGGTCACCTGCGGATTGTCCTTGGTGGCGCTCAGCAGGTTCTGTTTCTGGGGCGCGAAACCCCCTTCAATCAGGGTCCGGTTCACCTGATTGTCGATCTGGGCGGTGACGGCGCTGAACACCAGGTACTTCAGCAACTGCTGCTCGATGACACTGTTCTGGCGCTCGTTGTGGAACGACGTGAAGATCACGGTCCCTTTGCCGAACTGGAACCTCACCAGCAGCGGCGCCCGGCTGACGCCGCCGCGCTGCCGCTGATACTTCCCTTCGATCAGCACCTTGACGCGGTCGCCGGCGAAGGCGGCGGTCTTCCACTTGTCCAGGTCGAAATTGAGCGGGACCGTGTCGAGCTGCAGCATGTCGCGCAGACCAGGATCGACCACGTCGGCGGTTACGGATTGGGCGCGGCCGTCATCCTTGAGCCGGAGCGAGGCCACGTCGGGAAAGGCGGCTTCGAGCGCATCGTAACGCCAGTCGGAGGCGTACAGCGTGCCCCCTTGCGCGACAAAGTTGCGCAGGTTCTCGGCAAACGCCGGCTCGACACGCAGGGGGGTGCCGTCGAAAATCGGATCGGCCCCGCCGGGAGCGCAGGTGAGAAACAGGACGTCGAAGTCGGCCATCTTCTTCCCGTCCAGGAGCTGCCGGGCGTGGAACTGCGTGAACTGGTAGCCTTCGCCCAGCGACGACAACAGCTTGCCCATGTCGTCCCAGATGCGGCCGTCCTTGTCTTTTTGGGAATCGGTCACCGCCAGACGCAGCGGCCGGGTCGCCACCTTGAATGGGGTCACGTTCGCGGGTTGCGAGATGACGCGCTGGTCGCTCGTGTCCCGGCCGCTGAGCAGCTTGTCGACGAGGACGACGAGCAAGAGGGCGAACACCAGGACCCCGAGAACTCCGGCATCGATGAGGCGTTGCATCGTTATCCTTTCAGAGGCGATCCGAAAAGGGGTCTGACCCCCTTTTCGGATCGCCGCTCAATACTTCAGATCGCAGCTCATGCACAGATGGTGGCCGGTCCCTGGGATCGGCGTGCCCGGCTTGGCGCATTTGGGGCACGGCTTGCCGCGCGGCCCAGCCGACGCCGGCTTGGGCGCCGGCGGCGCGGCGGCCGCAGGCTGAATCGCTACTTGCTGCGCCACCGGCGCACGCGCCGGCCCCGGCTTGATCGCCCCTGAGGCCGGCGCCGGCACGGGCGGCGGTCCGGACTTGATCGCCCCTGGGGCCGGGACGGGCGGCGGTGTCGCCATGATCGGCGTCGCTTCCGGCAACGCAACGGCCGGCTGCGGCCTACGCCGCGCGCCGCCGTCGGCCGACACATGCCGGACCGCCTCGCGGAACCGCACCAGGTTCGGGCCCAGCTGGATCACGTCGTCGTGGTGCAGCACTTCTTCCTGCACGCGCCGGCCGTTGACGAACGTGCCGGTCCGCGAACCGTTGTCGCGCACCAAAAAATGGCCGTCCGGTTGCTGCTCGATGCGCAGGTGGATCGGCTCGACCCCTTTCGCGCCATAGGCGATGAACGACAATTGCGCCTTTTCCGACGTTCCCAGGATGGTGACCGGGATGTTGAGCACGAATTGCCGGCCGGGACGAAAACCCTGCTCGACCGTGAGCCAGGCCTCGCGCAGGATGATCTGCGCCAGCCCGATGAACAGGCCGATGCACATGCCGAGGATGACGAAGGCGATGGCCCGGCCGGACATGTTGCCGCCGACGAAGCGGACCACGGGATCGAAACACAAGCCGCCGAGGAAGCCGCCGATGGCCCCGCCGATCAGGCCGTTGCGAATCTTCTTGACCGAGCGATCGAACAGGCCTTCCACGCCGCCGATCCCCAGCCCCATCAGCATCCAGCCGAGAACGCGCACGATCGAATACGGCAACACGCTATAGATGACGTTGCCGATGAGGCCGCCCATCGCGCCGCCGGCGAAGCCGCCCGCCAGGCAGAAAACAGATCGGACGACAACGCCCTTGAAATGGCCGTTGGCGACCGCGGTGACCAGCGCGATGCCGGCGCCGATGGCCGCGCCGACCAGGGCCGAGGTGAAGAACACGGGCAACGTGCCCAGGTCGCCCGAACGCCGCAGCAGGAACACCTCGCTCACCAGCCAGCCGAAGAACGCGGCCCAGCCGCCGAGCATCGCGTGGTAGAAGATCAAACGGTAGAACGACATGCACGGTATCCTTCACTACAGACCGACAGGCGCTCACTGATGATGATAATGGGCGGGACGGGCGGCTGCCATGCCAAAGAACGTGCCCTGTCCGGTCGGAGCGCCGCAATTGCCTTTGCCGAGCCACGCACCGCACGCTAAAATGCGATTCAAGCAACCGCGCCGCCGGAGAGGTGGCTGAGTGGCCGATAGCGCCGGTTTGCTAAACCGGTGTAGGGAGTCAAATCCTTACCGCGGGTTCGAATCCCGCCCTCTCCGCTCGTTCCTCGATGAATCCACCTGCCACTGCCGCCGCCGGTCCCGCTCCGCCGCTGCCGCGCAACGTCAAGGTCCTCGGCGGCGTCAGCCTCGTCAACGACATCGCCAGCGAGATGATCTATCCGCTGCTGCCGGGGTTCTTGCTGACGGTCCTTGCGGGCAACAAGTTTCACCTCGGCGTCATCGAAGGGGCCGCCGATTCCGTCGCCAGCTTCCTGAAGCTCTGGTCGGGCGGGCGATCCGACCAGGCCGGCCGCCGCAAAGGCTTCGTGCTGTTCGGCTATTCGCTCGCTGTGCTGACACGTCCCGTGATCGGCGTGATCGTGGCGCCCTGGCAGCTATTCGTCATCCGCATCAGCGATCGCATCGGCAAGGGCGTGCGCACGGCGCCGCGCGACGCCTTGATCGCCGACGCCACCGAGCCGGCGAGCCGCGGCCGGGCGTTCGGCTTCCATCGCGCGATGGATCATCTCGGCGCGGCCATCGGTCCGCTGCTGGCGTTCGGGTTTCTCTGGCTGTGGCCGGACTCGCTGCGCACGCTGTTCCTGCTGACGCTCGTGCCGGGCTTGCTCGTTCTTGGGTTATTGATGTTCGGGCTGCGCGAGACGGCGGCGACCGAGCCGCTGCCCACCGAGCCGACCAAGGAACGGGTCCGATTGTCGCTGCAACCGTTCGATCGGAACTTCCGATTGTATCTGCTGGCCCTGGTCGTGTTCACCCTGGGGAATTCGAGCGACACGTTTCTGCTCGTGCGGGCCGGGGAGCTGGGGGTGCCGGCCGTGCTGCTGCCGGTCTTGTGGTGCGTCTTCCACATCGTCAAGAGCTCGAGCAACCTGATCCTGGGCCGCGCCGTGGACGCGCTCGGTCCGCGGCCGTTCCTCATGCTCGGCTGGTGCATGTATGCCGGCATTTACGTGGCGTTTGCCTGGGCGACGGCGGCGTGGGAAGCGTGGGCCTGCTTCCTGGCGTACGCCCTGTTCTACGGGCTGACGGAGCCGGCGGAGAAGACGCTGGTTGTCAACCTCGCCGGCAGCGAGCGCAAAGGACTGGCCTTCGGCTGGTTCCACTGCGCCATCGGCATCGCCACGCTGCCGTCGAGCTTGCTGTTCGGCGCGCTGTACCAGTATTTCGGAGTCTGGGCGGCGTTCGGCTGCGGCGCGGGGCTGGCGCTGGTGGCCGTCGTGCTGCTGGCAGGCGTGCGAGAACCCAGGGGACCGTGAGAAACTCAGGGATTGTCAACCAGCACGGGTTCGCCAACCGACTCCGGCGCCGGCTTGGTGCGATGGAACACCGCGGTGTTGCACAAGATGAAGTTGAACAAGCTTCCCGCGATGATGCCGACGACCGCGGCCAGGAGCGGCCGGCCGCCGAACACCGTCAGCAGGCTGGACAGCGCGAGCGACACCGACCAGTTCACCGCCGCGCCGAGGCCGCACGACAGGCAGAACATGGCATACTGCGGCAAGACCGCCCGGCGGCGCGCGAACGAGAACGTGATGCGGCGATTGAGCCAGTAATTCCAGGTCATTGCCACCCAGATCGCCGCGGCGCGGGCGAGGCCCAGAGGCAGCCAGCCCAGCAACAGCACGTAGAAAGCGAGATCGACGACCATGCCGGTGCCGCCGATGAGCAAGAACTGGGCTAGCCTGGCCAGGGCGCCGAACTTGAACTCGTAGAGCCGCTTCAGGTGCCGCAGGTAGTTGACTTGTTCCTGGAACGACAGCTTGCTGGCGCCGTGCAGGCGGTTCTCGAAATGGATGGGCACTTCGCGCACGTCCCGGCAGCGGCATTTGACGAGCAATTCCAGGGCAATCTTGTAGCCGATCGGATCGAGGTTCCGGGCCGCCTCAAACGTATCGCGGCCGATGGCGAAGAAGCCGGCCATGGGATCGGAGGTCGCCGTGAGCGGCCAGGCCATGAGCGTGGCGACCTTGGAATTCAGCCAGCGAAACAAGCCCCAGCCCTCGGCGGTGGCGCCGCCCTTGACGTAGCGGCTGCCGAGGACGAAGTCGGCGCCCTCATTCAAGGTCCTGACCAGCTCCGGCACTTTCTCCGGCGGGTGCGACAGGTCGGCGTCCATGCACACCAGGACATCGCCGCGGGCCACGTTCATGCCGTGCATGACGGCGCTCGACAGGCCGCGCTCGGTCGTGCGCGTCTCGAGCCGGACCGGGAACCGCGCCGCCAAGTCCGCGCAGACTCGCGGCGTCGCGTCCGGACTGTTGTCATCGACGATGACGATCTCAAACGTGAGCTGCGCTTCCTGCAAAGCAGTCGCGATCCGAGGGACCAGCACCGGCAGGTTTTCCGCTTCGCGATAGGTCGGCACGATCACCGACACGTCCAAAGGATTCATGAAATCGATTCCTTGTCCGACGGGCGGCGCCAATACGCCGCCAGCAGGAAGAGCCGGCGATCTTCGATCGGGCGGCGATCCTGGACCAAGCATAGGTTGTGGCGCTGACAGGTGCAAACGCGGCGGACGTGGCCAGAGTGAGCGGTTCGTCGGGGAGAAGCTCGAACGTATCCTGGGCCGGTTCAAGTCGCTCCAGCATGGCGCCGTGCAGTCCTTTCGGATCGTGCGGACCTGGGGGAATCAGGTCCGCCAACGTCACGTGTACGCCAACGTCCAATGCCGACATGATTTTCTCCAAGAATGCCTCGACACTGCTGCCGCGATCCTTGTTGGCCGGCGAAACGATTTCCAAGAGCGCGACCAAGCGATGGCCGCTCACATGACGAATCGCGAGGCTGCGCCGATGTGTCAGCGCCGCCGGCCGGTCCACCGACTGCTTGAGGCGCGCTTTGGGCGGCGCGTCGGCAACAGCGATGCCTCCCCGCTCCGAAGGAAATGGCGCTGGCTCTTGACCCGGATCGCTGGTATGCAGGGTCGACACATCGGCAATCGGTCGACCGAAATGTTGTTCGGCCAACGCATAGAAGCCGGCAGGCAGCACACCGTCGTTCAGGGCCTTCTGAATCTCGGTGACCCAAGCGGTGTGAAAAGCATGATCAATGCCGGCTTCGACCAGCGTCCAGTCATGGACAGGCATACGCAGTTCTCCAGAAAGCACACCCCCATTGTAACCGCTGCGCCAGGGCAAGCGAAGCCGGCCCTCGTCCGCGCATTGAAATCGATTCCTGGTCCGAAGCGCCGTGGCCAGCGGCAGGCCGGCGATTCCTGCGGCCGGGCCGCGACTCTGGACCAAGCATAGGTCGTGCGTCCAGCGGAGCAAACGCGGCCGGGCGATTCAGCCCCGGTCTTGCCGAGTCAGCGCACACGCCACAGCTCCAGCCCGTCGGCCGCGAACGTCAGTTCGAACGACGCGGGGACCAGCACGGTAGCGTTGTCCGGGTTGTAAATCCAGACGAAGTCGTAGAGTTGCCGCACGAGAGGCTCGTCCAACTGCCAACCGGCGTCCGTCCTGGTCGTCGCAACCGGGACCGGCGGAACGATGCGCAGGGGTTGCTGGTCGCGAAAGGCGAACAGGGTGGGCACGAACGCCCGGTGTTCGACAACGGCCCAGCAAGGGAAGTGAATCTCGGGATAGTCCTTCGACTGCGGCACGAGCACCAAGGGCAGAACGCGGCTGTTCAGTTTTAGATGATCGAAAGCCTTGGCATGAACGTCCAGCCGGCGCGAATGTTCGTGCCAGGCGCGGATGATGCTCCCCTGGCGGATGACGAAGCAGATCGCCAGGAACGTCAATCCCAGGCCGACGCGACGGAGCGGTTGCGAGCCAAGCCATGCCAGGGCGCACACCAGCATGGCGGGCAGCAAGCGCGAATCGGTATCGCTGGTTCCGCCAAGCTGAAACGGAATCGCGACGTACAACGCGGTGAGCAGGATGAAACCGATCCATGGCGCCGCGAACGAGACTTGCGGCGTTGCGCCTTGCGGCGTTTCGCCGGGATCGCGACGCCTTCCCGCAAACATGAATAGCGCCGCAGCGAGCCAGGCCGCCGCCGCGACGCCGTCCGCCCGGTAATCGTAGCCGCGGAACAAGGTCAGCGGCATGTATAGCTTGCGAACGACCGTGCCCCAGTCGGTTGCGCCGACGCCGTCGCCGGTTTTTTCGGAAACGTAGATCGCTGCCAGCACCATGCTCGGCAGACACACGGCGCCAAACGCAACGACGCCCTTGGCGAGGACGCCCATCGTCGAACCGCCTCGGTACCGAGTGACAAGATCGGCAATCACGTGGCTGCCCATGAGGACGCCGTACATGCCCCAGGCCGCCAGATGCCACAGGAACAACAAGGCCACGAGCGCCGCATGGACGAGCCATTCCCAGCCTCGGACGGATTGACGACGATGCATCCGCACGCCGTGGGTCAGCAGCAGAAACGCCAGTCCGAGTCCGGAATAGTAGTTCAGGAACCCCCAGAAGAACTGGCTCGAAAAGCTCCATGGCAACAAGAGCAGCGCCGCCCACAACGCGTGTGGTCTGAAGTTGTTGGCTTGCAAGATGTACAGCGTCGGTCCGAGCCAGTACACGAGAACGGCGAGCGTCAGAAAGAGCTTGCTTGCCGCCGGCGGTTCGAGCACGAGCAGCAACAGCGGCATCACCAGGTCGCCCCCCAGGTTCGGCAGCACGCGATAGTCGATCGCGTAGAACGAGGGAAGCTCACGACCCGCCAGCCCATCGGCTTCCAGCACGTGCCGGGCCATGTGGTTGGGCCAATCGACCAGCGGGACGCGCGGGGGGAAAAGGATAGTCAGACATTGACAAGCAAGAGCGAGCACGGCACAACGCCAAGCCCACGACCTGGATGATTCCGGAGCGGGCATAAGCGAAGCCACCTAAGCGCTGTGTCACCGTCAGGCTTTCAGGTTCGAAGGACTTGGGCGCCATGCCCACGGACTTGCGTGGGCATGGCGCCCAATGCTACTTCCGCCACCGCAGTGCCTCATCCGCGAGTTTCTCCAGTTCATCCTTGGTCGGCGTCCTTGACGGCACGCCGGCGGCCGGCACGTCGAGCTTCGTGACCCACGCCACGGCGTTCAAGAGCAGCGTGCGGAAGCTGTCGTTCTGCAGGTTCTCGTAGCGGTGGTAACCGGTGAAGCCGAAGCCGCGGTTGCCGTCGGGGCGGACGTAGGCCCAGGCCATGTGCTGCGGCGCGCCGTCCTTGACGGCCTTGAAGACGTCCGGGTTGCCGCCGCGGGCCGACGGCTTGTCGCTGTTGCCGAGCGTCTTGAGCGGCGGCGTGGCGGTCAGGATCGGCGTCACGTTCTTCATGTCGCTGACGAAGCGCATGTGATAGTACCATTCGTCGTTGACCGTGAACGGCTTGACGCCGCGCGTGGTCTCGTGCTTGGGGATCTTGTCGAACGTCGGCGTCCACCACGGATTGACCGACCAGTAGGTTTCGAAATAACCGCCGATCCATTGGAGGAACGCGTCGCCCTGCTTGCCCTTGTTGACCTCGACGCCGTAGTGGATCGCCATGAAGCCGGCGCCGCGCTCGACCGCCGCCCGCACCGCCGGGTTGACCGCCGAGCCGCCGTGATTGAGCAGCACGATGATGGCGTCGGCATGGGCCAGATCCTTGGGCCACTGGTACTGCGGATGGACGGTGGCGTAGACGTTGTCGTAATGGGCGTTGAGGGTGCGGGCCATGTAGACGGCGCCGGCCATGAACTCATGGTTGCCGCGCGGACCGTGCGGGCTGGTGTCGGCGACGAACACGATCTTCTTGACGCTCTCGGGCGCCTTCTTCTGGGCGACGTAGTTGAAGATGTCCTTGTCCTTGTCGCCCGCGGCCAGCGGGCCGGCGAACCAGCAGAACAGAAGTGCGAGCAACACAGCGCGGCGGAAAGCTTTCATCAGTGCGATCTCCAATAAATGGACTGGCGGTTCCGGTCGATCTATAGTTCCCATCCCTTACGATATCCCCTCCGGATCAAAGCGTTCGCCTCCGGCGCATTCGTCGCCCGCAGGTTCCTGGCATCCCATTCCAGTTTCCTGCCCAGGCGATAGGCGACGCTCCCTAAATGATTCGCTTCGGTCAGCCAGCCCGAATAGGTGAAGTTCGCGGAGCACTCGCGGCCCGATTTGCAGCAGTCGATCCACTCCGCGTGATGGCTGCGCACGCGCGGCAACGTCGGCTCGGGCAAGCGCGTGTCGCGGAACGCTTCTTCGGGCAGCAACACGTAGCGGCCGTAGTTGGCGAGGATCATCCCCTTGGCGCCGATGAACAGGCAGCCGCTGTCCCATTGCGGGATGCCGCGGTCGCGCCAGATGCGCGGCTTGTCTTCGCCTTGATACCAGGTGAGCCGCACCGGCGGCAGCTGGCCGCGCGGGCCGTACTCGTAGGTCGCGCTCATCGACGCCGGCGCGATCTCGCGGTGCGGCGGCGGTCCGCTGCCTTCGACCGTCAACGGCGCCTCGAGTTGCAAGGCCCAGAACGGCAGATCGACCCAGTGGCTCCCCAGGTCGCTCATTGTCCCCGAGCCGAAGTCCCACCAGCGATACCAGCGCGGCCCCGGCACGTAGACCGAATGGAACGGGCGGTAGGGCGCCGGGCCGAGCCACAACTCCCAGTCGAGCCCCGCGGGAACCGGCATCTCTTCCTTGGGCCGGTCCACGGTGTGAATGATGTCGCGGTTCCGCTTGGCGGCTTCGGCGCTCTGCCAGCCCCAGACCCGGCCGACCCACACGTGGGCCTCGCGAATCGGTCCGACGACCTGGGCGCGCACCAGCTCGACCACGCGGCGGTAGTTCTCGGTGGCGTGGATCTGGATGCCCATCTGGGTGGCCACCTTGGTCTGGGCGGCGACCTCGCGAATCCGCCGCGCTTCCCAGATGCCGTGCGTCAGCGGCTTCTCGCAGTAGACGTGCTTGTTGTGCCGCAACGCCAGCATGGTGGCGAAAGCGTGCGTGTGCTCGCAAGTGCTGACGACGACGGCGTCGAACTCGCGCTGATGGTCGAACAGCCGGCGGAAGTCACGTTCCTTGCGCGCCTTGGGGAACCTGGCCCCGGCGGCATCGAGGGCGTTCTGACTCACGTCGCACAGGGCCACGATGTTCTCGGAGCTGACGCTCGAAAGATTGCCGCCGCCGCGGCCGCCGGAGCCGATGATGGCGATGTTGAGGCGACTGTTGGCGTCCTGCGCCCGCAGACATGCCGGCGCCGTGGCCAGGGCGCCCGCGCTGGCGGCCAGGAAATCGCGGCGGGTTACCAGGGAATGACGCATCGGAAGCTCCTTGGATCGAGTGGAATGAGTACGGTCACGCCTTGATCAGCTTCTCCTTGTGCAGGCGGGCGTCGCCCAGCAAGTCCAGCTCTGTCTCCGTCGAAAAGTCGGCCGGCGTGTATTCATTGGATGGCTTATCCTCGCCCAGCAGCTCCATGGCCTGGTAAGCCTCCGCGACCATCTCGCTGCAGAACAGGCTGGAGAGGTCCTCGATGTTGTCGCCCCACGGGCCGTCGTAGGCCGCCTTGATCAGCTCGATCTTGGCCTTCTCGTACGGTTTGCCGCGCAGCTCCAGACGCAATTGCTTCAGGTTGTCGAGCATGGCGGCGGTCCGCTCGCATTCCAGCCGGCGGACCGCGATCTCGCCGTCGTACTTCTTGATCCGTTCGCTGAGCACCACGAGCTGCACGCCCTCGGTCATCGTGCCGGTGTCGAAATCCTCGAGGTCGGTCAGCGTCGTCGATTCCCACAGAAAGACGCCCCACTCCAGCTGGATCACCATGCCCACATGCGACCAGCGGCTCCGCGTGAACCATTTGATCCCTTGGCTGAGCGCCCCCTTGCCGCCGAACAGGACAATGTCGCCCGTGTCGAGCGTCGGGCGAATGGCGTCGTACTCCGGGGTGATCACGGTCTTTTTCTTGGCCATGGCGTCCTCGAGGAAGGAATCGTCGGTGGGAATCAACTTTCCGAGGTCAGACGCCTGACCGAAGCAACCTCGCGGCGGCGTTCTCCGGGCAGGACCTTGCGAATGACCTCGGCATACGCGAGCAGCGTCACGTAGTTCCTCAGAAGATAACCATTCTTGTTCAGACTTTCCAGAAAAATGGGAGGCGAGCGTCGCGGCGTAAGCCCGACGTGGAGGCGAGCGCGTTGAGCTTACGCTTCAACGCTCGCCGGCTGCCGAGGATGAGCAAAGGGTGGGTGAGGGGACTCGAACCCCCGACATTCAGATCCACAGTCTGACGCTCTAACCAGCTGAGCTACACCCACCGTGGATTGGCTGAGCCAATCATAAGTCCGAGCCTGCTGTTGGCAAGATCGGCTCGGCCGGCTCTGATTCATGATCAGAATCCGGCTACCTACGCATTCTAGCAAAGGCTCGTGTGCCGCTCAACACCGGCAATCGGGCCTTCCAAAGAGACGCGCGGCCGCCGCCCAGGTTCACTTCCGCACGGGACGCCGGCATTTCCTTGCGAAAGTCCTCGCGCCGGGCCATACTGCGATGAACTCTTACCGAGGCATCCTCATGAGCCTGGCCTGGGTCTCGCTGATCGCGCTGTTCATCGTCATCGTCCTGAGCTGCACCAACCGCGTGCATCCGGGCTTCCTGGCCATCGCCCTGGCCTGGATCATCGGCATGTACCTGCGGCCGCTCTACGGCGTCAACCTCACCACGCGCGAGCTCATGCGCGACGTGGTCGGCGGGTTTCCCATCGATCTGTTCTTGACGCTCTGCGGCGTCAGCTTGCTGTTCACGCAAGCCCAGGTGAACGGCACGCTCGACCGGATCGCCCACGCCGCCATCGGGCTGTGCCGCGGCAACGTCGGCTTGATGCCGTGGATGTTCTTCCTGCTGGCGGCCGGGTTCGCGATGGTCGGCGCCGGGAACATCGCCGCCGCGGCGCTGATCGCGCCGACCGCCATGAACATTGCCGGCAAGGCGCGGATCCCGGCGGCCTTGATGGCGATCGTCGTCGGCCATGGCTCGCTGGCCGGCGCGCTGTCGCCGATCTCGCCGACCGGGATCATCGCCGACACGCAGATGTCCAAGATCCGTCTGCCCGATCACACCAGCGAGATGTTCGTCCACAATCTCATTGCCCACGCGGCCGTGGCGGCGCTGGCGTTCGTGATCTTCGGCGGCTTGCCGCTGCTGTTGCGCTGGTACGCGGCGCCGGCCGCCGCCGAGGATCAGCCCGTCCGCGAACACCGATTCGAGGCAGCGCACTGGCTGACCATCGGCTTGATCGGCACGCTCTTGATCGCGGTGCTTCTGGGTGGAGTCCACGTCGGCATGGGAGCGTTTGCCTGTGCGATCATCCTGGCCGTCACCGGACTGGCCGACGACCGCGACGCGGTCAAGAAAATGCCCTGGAGCGTCATCTTGATGGTGTGCGGCATCAATGTCCTGACGGCCCTGCTCGAAAAGACCGGCGGCAACGAGCTGTTCGCCCAGCTCGTGGTGCAGATCTCCACACCGCAAACCGCCCCGGCCGTGCTCGGCTTCGTGGCGGCGATCGTGTCGGTCTACAGCAGCACCTCGGCGGTCGTGTTGCCGGTGTTCCTGCAGATGGTCTCGGGGATCGCCGAGCGCCTGCCCGACAGCGATCCGTTGGCCCTGGCGCTGGCCGTGATCGTGGCCGGGCACCTGGTCGATTCGTCGCCCTTGTCCACGATCGGGGCGCTGTGCATCGCCGGCGCCGGGCCGGAGGAAGACCGGCAGAAGGTGTTCGTGAAGATGCTCTTGTGGGGGCTGGCGATGTCGGTGGTCGGGGCGGTGTGGTGCTATGTGCTGTACGGGTTGCTGTGGTGAGGCTGTTTCTTCTCATCTCATCTCACGAGCAGGCCCGTCGTGAGAAGAAATGTCCGCGCTGCGCGTGTGCCGAGGTATAACTCATTGACGCATAACCAATTACAACTTGTTAGTCTCAGCGAACCAGATGGTGGTCCGAAACTGCCCGATGAGAAGAAATGCTTAACTCGTTGATCTGGAACATGTTGCATCTGCGACTACGGGAAAGCACCTAATCTGAGGAGTGTAAAGATCCCTCGGCAAGTCATAACATGCTGGTGCGCAACAACATCGCCGGATGCACCGCTTGTCGTCCCGTGAAATGCTCGATTTGCAATCGGCACGAAAAGCCCGGCGCCACGATCGCCTGCTCCGGCTCAGCCTGCTCCGGATCAGCCTGGCGCACTGCCGGGAACAATCGCTGCTCGCCGACGAGGCGCGAAATCTCGTAGTGCTCGTTCTCGTAGCCGAACGACCCGGCCATGCCGCAGCAGCCGGCATCGAGATCGATGACTTCGGCGCCCGGGATGCGGCGCAGTAGCCGAAGCGTCGCGCTCATGCCGGCCAGCGAACGCTGGTGGCAATGACCCTGCACGAGGATTTTCTTCGGGCCCGGCTGCAACGTTTGGCCCGTTGTCGCGAATTGCTCCCCGACAAACTCCTCGAACGTGACGCATCGCGCCGCGACCGCCTCGGCTTGCCGGCGCAGCTCGCCGCGCAGCAGGGCAGGGTAGTCGTCCTTGATCGTCAAGATGCAGCTCGGCTCGCAGGCGACGATGGGATTGCCCTCGGCCGCGAGCGGGTACAGCCATTCGATGTTGGCGCTGGCGCAGCGGATTGCCTGATCGAGCATGCCGTTGGAGATGTACGGCCGGCCGCAGCAGCGCGCACGCGGGAACAGATCGCTCAGGGGCGGAGTCGGGATCGAGTCCCAGCAGTCGAGCTCGAAATCGAGGTAGATGCCGCACCCGAGCTGATCCAGCAGCTGACAGGCGGCCAGCCCGACGGCCGGTTCGTAGTAGCGCACGAACGTGTCCGGGAAGAATACGACGTTTTGCCTGGGCGGCTGATCGCGGTCCTGGCAGGCGGTGAACAGAAAGTCCGCAAGGGCGGCCCGGTCCTTCCGTGATGCAAACCGCGGCGGCGGTCGCCGTCGGTCGATGCCGAGCAGCTTGTCGTTCAGCCACCGAGTAGAACGATTGCGTGTCAACCAGTTCGAGACCGGCGTCAGACGACAGCCCCATTTCCCGAGCGCGGCAACATTGCCGAACAGCCAGCTTCGCCAGGGCAGGCCGTGCTTCGCGTGATGCTGGTGCAGGAACTCCGCCTTCAATCGCGCCATGTCCACGTTGGTCGGGCATTCGCTCTTGCACGCTTTGCATTCCAGGCAAAGATCCATGGCGGCATGAACGGCGGGGTCGGTCAGGCCGTTCAGGTCGAGCTGCCCGGTGAGCGCCAGCCGCAGCGTGTTGGCCCGGCCGCGGGTGCTGTGCAGCTCGTCGCGGATCGCGTGATACGAAGGGCACATCGTCCCTGCGCGGGTCTTGCGGCATTCACCGATGCCGGCGCACAACTCCGCGGCGCGCGTCAGGCCGCCGTCGCTCGAGAAGTCGAAGGTGGTCGCCACGTCCGGGGTGACGTACGCAGGCCCGTAGCGCAGGTTGGCGGTCAGCGGCGGCGCATCGACGATCTTGCCGGGGTTGAGCAGGTTCTGCGGATCGAACGTGCGCTTGATCTCGCGAAACGCTTGGTACAGTATCGGGCCGAACATTTTTTCCTGGAACGGGCTGCGGACCAGGCCGTCGCCGTGCTCGCCGGACAGAGCGCCGCCGTACTTCAGGACCAGGTCGGCGACTTCATCCGCGATCGCTTGGAAGCGGCGGACGCCGTCGTCGGTTTTCAGATTGATGATGGGCCGGACGTGCAAACAGCCGACCGAGGCGTGGGCATAGACGCCGGCCTTGGTCCCATGGCGTTCGATGACTTGCAAGAACTCTCCGATGTAGTCGCGCAGCCGCTCCGGATCGACGGCGGTGTCTTCGACGAACGAGATCGCCTTGGCGTCGCCTTTTTCCGCCATCGACAGGCCGAGCGCCAGCGTGCGCAGCTTCCAGATGCGGGCCTGGGCCGCCGGATCGACGGCGCGATGGTGGTGGTAGCCGAAGTTGCGGGAACGGAGGTCAGCTTCCAGCGCTTCGAGGCGCGGCGGCAGCTCGGCTGCCTGGTCGCCATAGAACTCGATGATCAGGATCGCGCCCGGATCGCCCTGGATGAAGTCGCGCAGCCGGCTCGCTTCGGGATTGAGTTGCGTGCAGTCGAGGATGAAGCGATCCATGACTTCGACGGCGGCGGGACGATGCGTCAAGATCGCCGGCGTCGCGGCCAGGGCTTCCAGCAAACCCGCGAACTGCACGACGAGCAGGGCCTTGGTTTTGGGAAGTTCCACGAGGCGCAGCTTCGCTTCGAGGACGATGCCGAGCGTGCCTTCGGCGCCGACGAAGAGATCGGCAAGGTTGAATTCCGCCGCTTGCGGCTTAGCGCTCGTGTCGGACACCGCGAGCGCTAAGCCGCAAGCGGCGAAGCGATCCAGATTATACCCCCCAACGCGGCGCAATATCTTCGGAAAGCGGCGGTCGATTTCGTCCGCGTGTTCCGTCGCCAATCGTCGAACCACCTGATAACCGCTCCCCTCTAGATCGGTCTGCCGGCACTTCGCCGCAAGCGCTGCTTCGTTCAAAGGTCGGCAATGAACGAGGCTGCCGTCGGCGAGCAGTACCGTCAGCTCGAGCAGGTGATCGATGGTCTTGCCGTGGATCAGCGAGTGCGTGCCGGAGGAATTGTTGGCGATCATGCCGCCGATGGTGGCGCGGTTGGCGGTGGAGATGTCGGGCGCGAACAGCAGGCCGTGCGGTTTCACATGATGATTGAGATCGTCGAGTACGCAGCCGGGCTCGACGCGCACCCACTGTTCGGCCGGGTTCACTTCGAGAATCCGGTTCAGGTATTTCGAGAAGTCGAGGATGACGCCGGCGCCGATGCACTGGCCGGCCTGCGAGGTGCCGCCGCCGCGGGCGGTGATCGGCACGCCGAAGCGGGCGCAGGTTTCGAGCGTGGCAATCACGTCGGCGCGAGACTTGGGAATGACGACGCCGAGCGGTACGATCTGGAAGACGCTGGCGTCGGTGGAGTACAGGGCGCGATCGAGTCGCTCGAAGCGGACTTCGCCGGAAACGGCGGACGTCAAGGCGCCCCGCACCGCGGCGGCATCCACCGATCGCCGATCGGCGGCCGATGGACCATCGACCAGCGGCAGGGACGCGAGACTCATGATTTGGAGCTAGGGCATCGTGCGGGACGCAAGCCGGAGTAATCCTTCGCGCAGTCGCTGCAGGCCCTGCTCGAGCACCGTGCCGCCAGCCGCGAACGAAATGCGCAGGGTATGTTCGCCGCCGTCGCCGTAGGCGGCGCCGTGGATGACGACCACGCCGGCTTCGCGGAGCAGAAAGCGACGCACGTCGTCGGACCGCATTCCAAGCCCGCGCAGATCGAGCATCACAAAGAGGCCTCCTTCAGGGACCAGCGGCTCATTGTTCCAAGTCTTGGCGACCGAGCCGTCCTCCAGGCGCCCGGGCGGCAAGCCGCGCAGCGCTTCCACCACGCGATCGCGACGCGCTTGATACTCCGCCCTCATGGCCTGGACGCACGCTTGAGCGCCGTTCAGCGCCGCGGCCGCCGCGTGCTGCACGAACGTGGCCGGGCCGCGGCTGAATTGCTGCAGCACCAGGTACATCGCCTGGATGATCTCGGCCGGCCCCGCGCAATAGCCGACGCGCCAGCCCGTCATGGCATACGTCTTGGACAGACTGTTGACGATCAGCGTGCGTTTCCTGGCTTCCGGCGAGATGGCAGCCGGGGAGACGTGCCGCCGCCCGTCGTAGATCAGGTTCTCGTAGATTTCGTCGCTGATGACGTAGAGGTCGGCCCGCTCCGCAAATGCGACGCATGCGGCCAGTTCGTCGCGCGTCAACACGGTTCCGGTCGGGTTCCAGGGCGTGTTCAAGAGAAGCGCTCGCGAGCGCGGCGTGCAGATCGACTTCAGGAGGTCGTGCTCCAGCGTGAAGCGGCCGTCGCGGATTCTGGAGCGAACAGCCAGGGGGCGGCCTCCCCAAAGCGCAATCGGCGAAGCGTACGCATCATAAATCGGATCGGGCAACAGGACGTTGTCGTCGGGCTGCAGCAAGATTCCCAGGGCGCAGAACAGGCCGGCCGTGGCGCCGTCGGTGATCAGGATTTCGCGGTCGGGATCGTATTTCAATCCCTGCTCGCGCTCCAGTTTCGCAGCGACCGCTTGCCGCAGGATCGGCTCGCCCTGGTTGTCCGGATAACCAGTGTGGCCGTCGCGCAAGGCCTTGATTGCCGCCTCGACGATGTGGCCGGGCGTCGGCGTATCCGGCTGGCCGCGCATCAGCGACACCAGCGAGCGGCCTTCCGCCTGCACTTGCCGCGCTTCCTGCAGCACGCGGTTGACGGCGGTCGCTCGCACGGCGGCGAGGCGCTGGGTCCAGGGTTTGGGCAGCATCAGAATCCCACAAGGTCAGCTCGCTTGCTGTTTCGCGCTCGCGCGTCCGGCCAGAATCGCGAGCGCCAAGCCGCCAGCGGCGTCATGTCGATTGTTCTATCCGATCGCGCAGCGCGCGGCGCAGCACTTTGCCAAGCGCATTGCGCGGCAGTGCATCCACGAACAGGATGTCCCTGGGCCGTTGGTAATCAACGAGCCGCTCATTCCAGAACATGCGCAATTGATCTTCGTCGAGCGTCTGGTCATCGCGGACGACGGCGGCGGCCACGCGTTCGCCCTTGCGCGCGTCGGCAACGCCCACCACGGCCGACTCGCGCACGCCGGGGCAACTGTTGATGACGCGCTCGACCACCTGCGGATAGACGTTGAAGCCGCTGGTGATGATCAGATCGTGCTTGCGGCCGACGAGCGTGAGGAACCCGGCGGCGTCGCGCGAGCCGAGATCGCCGGTGTCGAACCAGCCGCTGGCGAAGGCGGCGCGCGTCGCTTCGGGCTGCCGCCAGTATTCACGAAACAGGTTCGGCCCGCGCAGTTGCACGGCGCCGACTTCGCCCGGCTCGGCCGCACGGTCTTCCATCATCACCCGCACTTCGACGCCGTCGAGCGGCAGCCCGACGGAACCGCACGGCCAGGGTCCGTCGAGCGGCAGGCTGGTGATCACGAACGCCTCGGTCATGCCGTAACGATTGATGACCGGCCGGCCGAGGATCGCTTCCAGTTCCGGCAGCACTTCGGCGCGAATCGGCGCCGAGCCGCACGTGAAGAGCCTGACCTTCGACCAGGTTCGGGCGGCGTCGCGGAACGTCGGCTCTTCCAGGAATCGATAGTAGATGGTCGGTACCGCCATGAAGATGGTGCAGTCGGCGAGACGCTCGAGGGTTTCGTGCGGATGGAAGTCATCGAGGATCACGCAGCCGCCGGTCATGAGCGTGAGCTGGGTCGCGAACGACAAGCCGTGGATGTGAAAAAGGGGCAGCACGTTGAGAACGACATCGTCGGGCGTGAACCGCCAGCAGCGTTGCAGCGCGACCAGGCTCGACGCGACATTGGCGTGGGTGTGCACGATCCCTTTCGGCCAGCCGGTGGTGCCGGAGCTGTAGACGATCAGGCACGGATCGCTCGCCGCGATGGCCGGTTCCCGATAGACGCCCAGCGGCGTGTCCACGATCGCGACGTCGGGAATGACCGCGCGCAACTCCGGCAATTCCGGTTGCAGTGAATCAACAACGGGTCGAACCGAATCATCGACCAAGGCAACGCGGGCGCCGCTGTCGCCGAGGAAGAACCGAAGCTCCTCGCGCGTGAAGCGTGGGTTCAGAGGCAACGAGATGCCGCCGGCGTACAGCGTCGCCAGATGGCCAATGAGGAACGCCAGCTTGTTGGCGGTGCACACGACGACGCGGTCACCGGGTTCGACACCCAAACTTTGCAGCAACGCGGCGCCGCGGCGCGCCAGGGCGTCCAGCTCCGAGTATGACAAGGTTCGACCTTGGACCACGAGCGCAGGAAGCGGTGCTCGTTGCTGGACCGTTGACCGCAGAACATGAACAAGGGAGATGGACATGTTCCATCAACCGGTCATGGGGGAACGCTAATCGCCACGAATCGACACTGATCCCGTTCCATGAGCGAAGATTAGCGCGGATTAGTGTTCCGCGGCTCAATGCACCATCAAGAAGTCGCGGCTGTTCAAGAGCGCCCAGAACAGGTCTTGAGCGGCTTCAGCCTTCCGGTCGCCATAGGAGCGGAAGAACTCGACCGTCACCTTCAACTCCTCCGGGCGCGGGTGCCGGGCCAGCGACCACAGGAACAGCTCGGTCACGAGCTTGTCGTCCGGCAGTTTCTGCTTCAAGAGCTGCATGACGCGGCCGGCCGGATTCTGCACGCGGCTCAGGATCGTCTTGCCGTTGATGAAGTGCAGCGCCTGCAGCATGTTCGAGGTGTTGTCGCGCTCGCACTCGCAGGCCTCCATGCGTTGCGCCTTGCCGAAGAGCTTCAAGAAGTCGCTGTCGACGTTGCCGTCGGGCAACTGGGCGGCCCGGAAGCCGCCGGGGGCGCCGCCGAAGTTCTCCGGGACGCCGGTGGCCTGGACGAGCGAGTCGAGCAGCGCCTCGGCCGGCACGCGCCGCGGGATGGCGTGCGAGAAGTTCTGCTCGTCGTACTTGTTCGACGCGTTGGGAACGCTGGTCCGCTGGTAGGTCGCCGACGTGGCGATGCGGCGCATCAGGTGACGCACATCGAATTTCGCGTCGATGAAGTCCTTCGTCAAGGCGTCGAGCAGCGCGGGATTGATCGGCGGGTTGGTGCTGCGGATGTCGTCCACGGGGTCGATGATGCCGCGATGGAAGAAGTAGCTCCAGTAGCGGTTCACCAGGCCGCGGGCGAAGAACGGATTGTCGGGCGCCGTCAACCATTTCGCGTAGGCCTCGCGGCGATCGACGCCGGCGGCCAGCGTTGGCTCGACGCCGCCCAGGAAGCGCGGCGGCTGCGGCCGATTGGTGCGCGGGTTGGTCGCGTCGCCGGCGGCGCGGTTCACCTGGATCAGCTTGGCGTTGCCGACATTGCGAAGCCGGCCGTCCTGGCGCGGACTCACCTGCGTGAAGAAGCTGGCCAGGCCGTAGTAATCGGCCTGCGTCCAGTTTTCGAGCGGATGCGAATGGCAGCGGGCGCACAGCATGCGCACGCCGCAGAAGACTTGCGTGGCGCGCTCGACGGTGTCGTTGGTGTCCTTGCTGATGGCGAAGTAAACGCTGGCGGGGTTATCGACGGCGCCGCCGCGGGCCGTGACCAGCTTGCGCGCGAATTCGTCGAGCGGCATGTTCGAGGCGACGGCGCTGCGGATGAACTCGCGGAACAGGTACACCGATTGCTGGCTGACCGCGTTGCGCGAGTTCTGCAGCAGGTCGCCCCACTTGAGCGACCAGTGATCGACGAATTCCGGCCGGGCGAACAGGCTGTCGATGATCTGCTCGCGTTTCTTCGGGTTCTTGTCGGCCAGGAACGCGCGGACTTCATCCGGCTTGGGCTGCACGCCGATCAGGTCGAGAAACACGCGGCGCAGGAACTCCTCATCCCCGGCCGGCGGCGAAGGCGTGATCTTCACGCGGTTGAGTTTGTCGACGACGTGCTTGTCGATCAGGTGGTCTTGCGGGACCGGCGTGGATTTGAACGCCGCATCGGGCTTGAGCACCATGACGCTCGATGCGGCGAAGGTTCGCTCGAAGCGGCCGACGATGACAGTCTCGCCGGCGTCGCCGGCGGTGACGACGCCTTCTTCATCCACATCCGCGAATTGCGTGTTGTTCGCCGACAGAATGCCGAGGCGCGTCACATCGCGAACCGTGCCGTCGTCATAGGTGGCCAGGAATTGGAGACGATGTTTCTGGCCGGGTTGCAGCACGAGCTTGTCCGGGACGAGACGCACGCCGACGACATGGGCCTTGTCCGCCAGATCGTTCGGAGCGCCGTGTTGAATCCATCTCACGAGGATGTCGTTTTCGAGGCTGGCGCGCGAGAAGCGCACGCCGCCTTCGTGCGGGACCTCGCCGCGGGCCTTGGCGACGACCAGGCTGGCGGCGGGCGCAATGAAGTTCACGCGCCGGCTATTGAGCTCGCGGGCGATGGCGAAATAATCCGGCTCCGGGTCCGAGCCGCGCAGCGACAGCTTGAAGCCGTTCTTGCCGAGCGAGTAGCCGTGGCAGGCCCCCTGGTTGCAGCCGGCGCGGGACAGCACCGCCATGACTTCGTGGCGAAAGCTCAGCGGCGGCTCGGTCGCGGGAAGCTGGACCTTCACCGGCACCGTTCGCGTTTGCCCGGCGGCGACGACCGTGATCGTGGTTTGGCCGTTCGACTTCGGCTGCACCCAGCCCTGAGGATCGACGGCCGCGACGGCGGGATGGGCGCTGGTGAATTTCGCTTGAGCGCGGAGATCGACGGAGTAGCCGTCGGCGGAAACGCCGAGCACTTGAAGGGAGTGCGGCTGGCGGTGCTGGCGCAATTCCAGGGTGGCCGGCTGGACCGTGATCGATGCGGGCGCGGGCATGGGATCTTGAGCGCCGGCATCTCGGACGGCCGAGACGCCAAGGGCAACCGCGACGAGGACTGGCCAGCGCGCAACCATGTCAATCACCTCAAGTTTTTGGTCACCGCTCGCAGAGCGACGCGGGCAGGGTCCCCGATGAGTATATCAGTTTCGGTCGGTCGTCGGTCCGCCCCGGTTCTGCGAACCGTCCGTCCCGGTTCTGCGAACCGTCCGTCCCGGTTCTGCGAACCGGGGCTAAACGAATGCCGGTTATTTCGCGGTCTTCACGACCAGGGTCACCTCCACGTCGCGGCTCTTGACGCGACGGGCGGGCTGTTTCGGATCGGGCGCGGCGCTGGCGGCGAGTTTCAGGCCCCGGACCTCGCCGGCCGGCACATTCGGCGGCAGCGCGACGTTCAGCGTGAATGCGATCGCGTCGGCCTTCACGGTGACCGCGTCGGCCTTCGCGCCGGGCGGCAGTCCGGTCAGGGTCACGGCCACGTCGCCCTTCAGGCTTTCGCGACGTTCGATCTTGCCGGGAACCTTCAGCGTGGCGCCCTTCTTCGCATCCAGCGCGACGTCAATTCGAGCAGGGCCATCGAGGCTCACCACCAATGGCAAACGCACAGGCAAGCGACGCACCGGCGTGACGGCGCTGGCCAGCACGATCTTCTTATCCGGCGTCAACAGCTCCGCTTGCACGGCGATGTCGTAGACGGGAGACGGCAACTCGACCGGCACGACGACGTCCAACTCACCGCTCGCTGCCTTGTCGCCCAGCTCGACCGGCTTTTCCTGCCGGATCGTCTTGTTCGGATCGGGCTGGTTGTTGACCAGCGGCGCCAGCTGGCTCGTCAGCAGCGTGAGCTTCACGACCGTCTTCGGGTTCGTACGGGTCACGTTGATCGGCAGCTTGAGCTTGTTGCCGGGGACGATGGCGGCGTCCGACGGCAAGCTGCCGAAGGCAACCTGGAAATCGGCGGCCTTCGCGGCGCTCGGGGCGACCGCGATCTCCGTCGCCAGCCACGGTTGCAGGCGCTCCAGCGGATGGCCCTTGACGATCACCGGCTGCTCTCTGTCGCCGGCGTCGCGGCCGCGCAACCTGCTGACGAAGGCCTCGAATGGCGAATCGTTCCGCGTCAAGGAGAGCAGCGTGCCATCGGCGCCATCGGGAATGACCGTTCCTTCGAACTTGATCGCCTTGGTTGCGTCATGGAGGAAGACGATCGGCGACAATTCAATCTCACCCTGAAAGCCGCGGCGCTCGACCACCACAGGAATGACGCTGCGGCCGCCCAGAGGCAGCGTCACGCGCTGGACCGGTGTGCTGAGTTTGCAGTCGTACAACACCGCCGGCGACTGCGGCTTGATGGCCAGGCGGTAGATGCCGCGCGGGCCGCCGCGTCCCTGGGCATCGACGATGCCGACGATGACCGTCGTCACCTTGTCCGGCACGGCGTACTCCAGCGCCGGATCGAGGGTGCCGGCGCCGTCCTCGGCACGAGCGAGCTGGTCGCCTTTTTCATTCCGGATTACCAGGGCGACATCGATCGGCGAGCCGAGACGCTCGGCAAAAACGTCGAAGCGGATCTTGGTCAGCGGAACCACGGCGAGCTTGAAGCGATCCTCCTCGAACGGCGCGCTCAGGCGTCCATTCACACCTTGCGGCCTCGTCGGGATCTCCAGCAGCTTTCCGGGGGCGAGCTGCTCATTGACCTCTGGATGCGGACTGATGATCACAAACGGCTGCGGACCGCTCTCGTCGATTCCGTGGAAGCCAAGCGGGACGATGCCGGGGGTGATGGACTCGACGTGATCCGTGGGTGCGCGCGACGATCGGCCAATGGCCTCGAGCCCTTGCTTCGAGCCGATGCGCACGGCCGGCGGGAACACTTGATCCACGTAGGCCCACTGGCCGATCCGCAGGCGGAAGAAGTTCGGGGCCGGCGCCGCATATTCGGCGTCATGCAGCGTGACGGAATACACACCGTCCGCGGGCAGCGTCGCTTCCAGCCGGGTGTCGCCGAACAGCGCTGGCGTTCCCCACGCCCACGCGAGCTGCAGGTTCTTCGGACTGTTCAGGTGCAGGATCGGCCGCAACTTGCTTCCCAAGCGTTGCGCCTCGACTTCGACCATCACCTTCTGGCCGGCTTTGCCGGTGAACCTGGTTTCGAGAGTCTGACTGCCGCCGACGGAACCGTGCAGGGCCACGGGCAACGGGTCGATGGAGGCGGTGAAGGGACGCTGCGGCAGACGATCGACGGCGACGACGACCGGCAGGCTGACGCCGCCGTCCGTGACGATGCGCACATGGTGATAGCCGGGAACAACCTCGTCGGACAGCGTGACGTCGAACGTGGCTTGCTTGTCGGTCGAGCCGGGCTTGAGGACTTGCTTGGCGCGGAACGGCAACAGCAGGCGCGGCGCCTTGCCGAAGTCGTCGCCGTCGCAGACGAGCGTCGTGGTGCCGTTGATCTGCAGGCCGCGGACGTTGAGGTTGCGGAGGGCGGGCTCGGCAGCTCCGAGCGGCAGACCAAGAGCCAGCAAGGTTAGCACAGCTAACTGACTACGAGTAGATTCGGCATGCATGACTGACAAATCTGCGATTACGGCTTGTTGCGGGGAAGGAACAGTTGTACGACACTCGCGATGAGACATCAAAGGCGGGATCGGTCAGGGTTCCGACGGATCTCAGCAACAGGCTGGCGTGCGTGTGTGCCGAAGATCGAACGCACTTGGCTATTCTGCGCGGCGAAGGTACGACCACGCCGCATCCTCCTCAGGCCGATTCCAGTCTTCAGCGAGAGCCGCTTCACTTAGCAAAGCAGCTTCATTCAGACAGTTGGCGTCGCCGTTATCATTGGAGACTGCTTCATCGGTTTGATGCATGGGCTTCTCGCGAGTCAGCGTTACGCATTCGATCCGCGCTCACACAAACAACTGCCGGATCGGCTCCGCTTCCACCAGCCGGATCGGCCGTTCGCCGGGGCCGGGCATCATGGTGTTGTCGAGATCGATGCCCATGCCGTGGTAGATCGTGGCCAGGATCTGCGGCGGCTCGACCGGGCTGTCGATCGGCCGCGAGCCGATGCGGTCGGTGGCGCCGACCACCTGGCCGCCGCGGATGTTGCCGCCGCACAGGAAGTTGGTCCAGGCCTGCGGGTAGTGGTCGCGGCCGCCGCGGCCGTTCACTTGCGGCGTGCGGCCGAACTCGCTCAGCACGGCGACGACCGTCTCTTGCAGCAGGCCGCGTTGTTCCAGGTCCTCGATCAGGGCGGTGAAGGCCCAGTCGAACTGCGGGCACAGGTGGCGCTCGTAGTCGAGATAAGTATTGTTCAAACCGCCGCCGTCGGCGTGCATGTCCCAGCAGGTCAGGTTGAAGACCGTGTCGAAGTGATTGACGGTCACGTAGCGGACGCCGCCCTCGATCAGCCGGCGGGCCATCAGGCAACTTTGCCCGAACGTATTGCGGCCATAGCGATCGCGCAAACGGTGCGGCTCCTTGTCCAGATCGAACGCGTCCTTGGCGCGCTGGGATGTCAGCAAGCGAAAGGCCCGTTCATAGGAGCTATCGTGCATCTGCGTGCTGCGCGTCTCGGTGCGGCGTTGAATCTGGTCGAGCTGATCGAGCAGTTGCCGGCGCGCGTCGAGCCGTGAGGCCGACGTGCCCGCGGGCGCTTCCAGATCGCCGACCCGGAAATCGCGGGCCGCCGGATCGGCGTTCAGGAAGAACGGTTCGTGAGCGCTGCCGAGGTGCGCCGCGGTCTGGCCATGGAGCGGGCCGGCGCCGGTGTTGCCGATCGGGCCGGGAAGGACCACGTTGGCCGGCAATTCGCTCTTCTGGCCGAACATGCGCGACACCACGCTGCCGCAGTGCGGCTTCATGCTGTCGGCGTTGAAGTCGTGGCCGGTCATCATCCAGCGCTGGCCGTTCTCGTGGGTGGCGCCGGTGCGGTGGTGCAGGCTGCGGATCAGCGACACCTTGTTCATCATTCGCGCCATGAGCGGGAAGTGCTCGCAGATCTGCACGCCGGCGACGTTGGTGCGGATCGGCTTGAACTTGCCGCGCACGTTCTCCGGAGCGTCGGGCTTCATGTCCCAGGTGTCGAGGTGGCCCGGCGAGCCAACGAGGAAGATCGTGATGCAGTTCTTGATGCGGGCGCGGCGTGATTCGACGGCGCCGGCCGATCCAAGACCAAGCAAGTTCGGCAACACCATGCCGGCCATGCCCGCCGTACCGGCCTGCAAAAAGCTGCGGCGGCTGAAGCCGTGGCCGTGGCACACCGGAACCTTGACGTTGCCGATATTCAACATGGGAAGGCGCTCCTTGCGGAGGAATCGTGATGCCGCTTGCGGCTTAGCGTTTGCGGTAGGTTGGCGCGAGCGCTAAGCCGCAAGCGGCGAATGCGGGCGGGATTCAAACGGTGTACGACACCTGGTTCGAGATATCGATGAACCGGCTGTCGGTGAATTCGCCTTGCGGGTTCTTGCGGTAGTTGACGTACTTCCACGATTGCAAGACGATCTCGTAGTTGCCGGGCGCCGCGTCGGGGTGCTCGTAGCTGGCGTCGGCGCGAGCGGGGACGGTGGCGATCACCTGGCCGTTGCGGCGGATCACCCACTGGAGGCGCAGGCCCCAATCGTGGTAGACCTCGGTCCGGTGCACGCGCCGCCCCTGCAAGTAGATCATGGCGCGCGGGCTGCCTTCGAATCGTTGTTCCATGTGATCCCCCCAGGCAGGCTGCTTGAAGTTGACAATGGAAGTGTACCCGCCGAATGCGATGGCCGCAACCAGATTTCCAGCGAAAACGACGGATGGCGACCAAACCAGGCAAACCACAGATTCCACGGATCACACGGATCGAAGAGTCCTTCATGATCCGTGTGAACCGTGAAATCCGTGGTGATTCTTACGTTACAACACGTTCACGACGCGCTCCGTCAATCCCTTGTCGCCGAGCACGACGTTCAGCTTCGACGTGGCGGCCACCTTTTCCAGGACCTCCAGCTCACGCAGCCGCATGAGCGTCGGGTTGTCCTGGAGCAGCTTGGCCGTGTTGGCCTGGCTGCGCATCGCGGCCGTTTCCTCACGCCGCGCGATCAGGTTGGCCTCGGCCGCCTTCTTGGCTTCCGTCACCTTGTTGAGCAGGTCCTTCATCTCGCCCGGCAAGATGACGTCGCGGATGCCGACCGAGATCACGTCCACGCCCAGGGCCGGCGCCCGGCGCCGCAGGCCCTGCTCCAGCTCCGTGACGACGCCGTCCTTGTCGGCCAGGAAGCCGTCCAGCTCGCGAGCGCCGAGCAGCGCGCGCAACACGAGCTGCGTCTCGCGGTACAGCGCCTGGCGGGCGTCATCGGCCACGCCGAGCGCCAACTGGGCGTCCGTGATCCGGTAGGTCACCAGCGCATTGAGCCGCAGCGTGACCTTGTCGGCCGTCATGATCTCCTGGCCGGCGACGTCGAGGATCGACTCGCGCGTGTCAATCGGCACGAGCTTCACATCGGCAATGCCCTTCCAGAAGGCGTGCCGGCCCGCCAGCAGCGTCTCGATGAACTCGCCGTCCTGGTAGAGAGCGCCGACGTGGCCCGCCGGGATCGTGTGCTGGACGAGCACGCGCTCGACCGCCGGCGACGCCGCGATGACCGCCAGGTCGCGGTGCACGAAGCGCACGGCCCGCGCATCGACAACTTCGATCTTCACGTCGCGCATCGTCGTCCAGTAGGCGAACAGGCCGGCCGGCAGCACCTGGGCGAACCGGCCGTCGATCCACACCAGGCCGCGCTCGTAGTCCTTGAGGTCTACGACCTTGGCCCGGCCGTCGAGGACGCCCGACTTCACGATGACGTCGAGCTTGTCGTGCAAAAGCCACGGCGAGCGCAGCGACACCACATCGACGCGGACCCGGCCGAGCGGGTGGAACAACACGTGCCAACCGGCGTCGAGCAGGCCGCGGAACGCGCCGTCCTTGAAGTACAGACCCACGTCGTAGCGCTGGATCTTGATGAGCTTGAGGATCATGGGCGACCTCCTCTCCGGGGCAAACAGCTCGCTTGCCCCACGAAAAAAAAACGCCGTTGGGAAGCGGGGCAGCCCGGCGATCCCACGTGCCGCGGCGGAGTGGCGCTTGAGCTGGCGCGGCCTTCGACGGGCGTCGCAGAGTGGCCAGCGAGCCATGCGGCGGGCGTTGCCGCACGAGATTCGCCGGCGGAGTCTGCCGGCCTGCCGAGGCTGCCCCAGCGGTATCCACGCACTGCAGGGCCGCGACTCATGTTGCTTAGGTGGGGCAGGTTGGAACCTCCCCCACGGCGGCAGATCCTCCGGGCGCCCGCCTCCCGCGGGCTTGTGGTTAAACGCTTTTCAGGCGTCTACGTGTGCTCGAGGAAATCCCCGAGCGTGGTGCGGGAGTTGAACCCACTACTTCTAGGTCCTGAGCCTAGCGCTCTACCAATGAGCTAACCACGCGTTGCCAACCGCCGTCGTTAGAACCCGTTCACGGAACGCGCGCCGCCAACCGCGTTGCGGGGCCGCGAGCGCCGCCGGCCGGGCGGTTCGCATGGAATGCAGACTCCGGCACATTCTCCAAGGTTCGCGAGTTGACATCGGCTTGCCGTTTCGCGCTCGCAGGATGCTGTGAGCGCTAAACGGCAAGCCGCCCAACAAGATGTCCTGACTCAACCTTGCGGCCATGCCACGACTCTGACACAATCGATCCGAAGGCCGCTTTCGTCCCAAATAGTGGATAGACAAGATAGAAGCCTCGCGATGAACGGAGAGGGCTGATCAGATGGCGAATCCGAATGCCGACCGCAACCTCCTGTACGGCGTGCTGGCGCTGCAGATGGAGTTCGTGACCCGCGAGCAGATGGTCACGGCCCTGAGCGCGTGGGGCCACGCCAAGGACAAGAGCCTCGGCCAGATCCTGATGGAGCACGGCGTCCTCCATCCAGAACGGCAGCTGTTGCTCGATGGCCTCGTCAACGTGCGCCTGCAGCAGCACGGCAATGATGTCGAGCAGAGCCTCATGGCGCTGGCGCTGCCGCCCGCGCTCCGCGACGAGCTCCTGCAGCTTGCCGATCCCGAGATGCAGGCCAGCGTCAGCCGCATCCCGGCGCCGGCCGCGCCCGCGGCCGATGAGTTCGCGACCCATTACGGCGTCGCCGGCGTGGCGACACAGCCGAAGCCGCCGAAAGCCGAGCGGACCCAGATCGCCGATCCGAAGGCCGCCGACCCGCACGCCACGAACATCGCCATGCCCGGCGCCGGCACCCAGCAGGAACCGGCCAAGGCGGCCGATCCCCACGCGACCATGGCCGGCAGCGCCTCGAAGACACACCCCGATATCGATCTCGCGGCGCCCGCTCCCAGCAGCACGGCGCCGTCCCGGTCGCGCTTCAGCGTCATCCGGAGTTTCGCGCGCGGCGGCCTCGGCGAAGTCCTGCTGGCCGAAGACGAAGAGCTGAAACGCGAGGTGGCTCTCAAGCAGATTCAGACGCATCATGCCGACGATCTCGAGAGCCGCGCTCGCTTCCTGCTCGAAGCCGAGGTCACCGGCAAGCTCGAGCACCCTGGCATTGTCCCCGTCTATGGGTTGAATCAGTACTCGGACGGCCGGCCTTACTATGCCATGCGCTTCATTCGCGGCGAAAGTCTGAAGGACGCCATCGACCGCTTTCACAAGGAAACCGCCGACGCCGATCCCAGCGAACGCACCCGCAAGCTGCACCATCTGCTGCGGCGGTTCTACGACGTGTGCCAGGCGATCGCCTACGCGCACAGTCGCGGCATTCTGCATCGCGACATCAAGCCGGCCAACGTCATGCTCGGCACGTTCGGCGAGACCTACGTGGTCGATTGGGGCCTGGCCAAGCCGGTCGATCGACCCGACCTCATGCCGGAGAATCCGCATCAGAAGCGTGTGACGCTGTCCGGCACGGCCTCCGCGACACCCACGCTGATGGGCGCCGCCGTCGGCACGCCGCAATACATGAGCCCGGAGCAGGCGGCGGGTCAGCTCGACAAGCTCGGTCCGCCGAGCGACGTCTACAGCCTCGGCGCCAGCCTGTACGTGCTGCTCACCGGCACGGCGGCGATCTCGGACACCGACCTGGTGAGGCTGCTGGATCGCGTGAAAAAGGGGGATTTCCGCAAGCCGCGCGCCGTCAAGCCGGACATCCATCCCGCCCTGGAAGCGATCTGCGTGAAGGCCATGGCGCTGAAGCCGGAAGATCGCTATCCGACGCCGAGGGAGCTGGCCAGGGACATCGAGTTGTGGCTGGCCGACGAGCCGGTGTCCGCATGGCCGGAGCCATGGACGGTGAAGACGTGGCGGTGGGTGAAGCGGCACCGGACGTTGGTCTCCACGGCGGCGGCGGCCGTCGTGCTCATCACCGTTGGCTCGATCATCTTCGCCGGCTTCATGAAGGCTGCCGCGGAGCGCGAACGCGAGCTGAAGGTCATCGCGGAGAACAACTACCGAATGGCGCGCGAGGCGGTGGATCGTTACGATACGCACGTCAGCGAGGACCTGCTGCTCCATGAGCCGGACATGAAGCCGCTGCGGCAAAAGCTGCTGGCCGATGCCGGCGATTTCTACGAGAAGTTTGTCGATGCCCGCAAGGATGAACCAAATGTCGAGGGCGAGCTGGGCCGGGCGCGATACCGGCTCGGCAAGATCACGGCCGACATCGAATCGCGCGACGCGGCGATCGCTCTCTTGAAGCAAGCGGCGGACACGTTCGAAAAGGACGAAGCCGCATATCGCTCCGACCTGGCCGACTGCTATCACCACCTCGGCCGGCTGCACCGGCTGAGCGACGATCTGGCGAAGTCGGAAGAGATGTATCAGAAGGCGCTCAAGCAGTGGGAATCCCTGGGCGGCGCCCGCGAGGCAGACCTGGCGGGCTGGGCACGGACTCAGCAGGGCATCGGCAACCTGTATCAACATCTGCGCCGCTTCGACAAGGCCCGCTTGGAATACGACAAGGCGCAGGCGAACTGGGGCACGCTGGTTGCGAAGCAGCCGAAATCGCCGGAGTACCGCCGTTACCAAGGCGTCGCCCACTTCAGCCTCGGCATGGTCTACTTGCAGGTCGAGAACAAGCTGGCCCAAGCCCGGTCCGAGTTTGCCAAGGCGATCGCGATCCAGCAGCCGCTCAGCAAGCAGCATCCCAATCTCAGCCAGGTGCAGAGCGACCTGGCCGCCAGTCATTTCTATCTCGGCGAAGCGCACTTGCTGGCCAACCAGCGCCACGAAAGCGTGACATCCTACGAGGCGGCGGCGCGGGTGTATGAGCGGCTCACGCAGACGCATCCGAGCGAGCTGGCGTTTCGCACCCGGCTGGTGCTGACGCTGAGCGCCATCGCCAACGCCTGCGTTGACCAGGGCAAGAGCAAGGAGGCCATCAAGGCCAGCGAACGCGCGCTGGAAGTGCAACGCGAGCTGGCCGACAGCCGGGCGGCCGAGCTGGAGCACCGGGGCGATCTGGCGCTGCGGTACGTCGAGCACGCGGACGTGTTGCGCCGCGCCGGTCAGATGGCTGACGCGGCGAAGGCCTATCAAGCAGCGCTGGCCATGCAGAAGCAGCTCACTCAGGAAAAGACCGACACGCCCCGATACTGGGCCGACCTGGCGCGCAGCTACAACGGCGTGGGCGGGCTCCACCTGAAGCAGAACAAAGAAGCCGAAGCCGAGGCCGATTTCTCCCGCGCTCTGGAGATCTGGGAAAAGCTCCAGGCAGAGCGCCCCGAGTCGGCCGAGTTCGCGCGCGGCATCGCCGCGACCTGCGAGAATCTGCGGGTGCTGAGCCGCTCGCCGGGCAACTACCGGGTCGCCCTGGCGCCGCTGGACCGAGTCATCGGCGTCTATGCCGCGGCGGTCCAAGCCAGGCCGGAACCCGCCCTCAAGCACGCACTCTTCCATTCCCATTGGGCACGGGCCGAGGCGCGGACGGCGCATGCGCTCGGCATGGAGTCGCCGCAGGATTCGCGCGACCTGTACCTCGGGGCGCTGCAGGACTGGGACCAGGCGGTGAACCTGGCGGCCTCGGGCAAGGACAAGCTCTGGGTGCGCATCTACCGCGCCATCACGCGGGCGCGTTACGGCGACACCGAGCAAGCCGTGAAGGAAGCCGACGACGTGATCAAGCTGGCCAAGCTGGGCGCCGACGCCCAGTTTCAACTGGCCCGCGCGTTCGCCCTGGCCGCCCTCGCCGAATCGAAGAAAAGCGGCGCCGGCGCCGCCGAGGCCAGGAAACGGGCGGAGCAGTATGCCGATCGGGCCACGCAATTCCTGGATCAGGCGCGCACCGCGGGTTTCTTCGCCCGTCCAGAGCACGGTCAACGTCTGCGCGACGAGCCGGATTGGCAATTTTTGCGGACCAGGGAGACATTTCAGGCCTGGCTTCGCGATCTCAAGCCGGCGGCCGCGATGCCGTGACAGGCTATCCGGAAAGGGGACGGACCCCTTTCCCGCCGTTTGTTCGGCACAAGCGCCACAGCTTGCCCGGACGAAACGCCCCATGTTCTCGGCAGTTCTTGTTGTTTGCGCGCGCGCGGCCGCTGCAACCGATATTGACCGTAACTTCCCCCGAACCGGCACACGTCGCATCCAGGCGCCTGGCGCGGATGTGTCGGGTGCCGCCCCGTGGTTGAGGATTGACCATGAGATGGGCGCTGCTCGCTTGCGGCCTGACGTTCTTCTGCCTGGCAACCCATGGCGTCGCGGCCCTGGAGCCCGGAGTGGCCAAATCGGCGCCGATGCCGGTGAACTCCGGCGCGCCGATCATCGTGGTGGTGCAGCAGCAACCGGAGAAGGATAAGGACAAGACCGCGCCGCCGCAGATCGACTTGACCGAGGCGCCGCCGCAATTCGCCGAAGCGCCCCGCCCGCAGTATCCCCAGATGATGGGCGATCAAGGCATCTACAGCCTCGTCCTCGTCCCGATCCCCGCCCTGGCCAAGCTCCGGATCCCGGATTCGACGCGAACCATCGACGTCCCCTTCACCGGCACGCGCAAGGTCCGTGTCGCGGTCGCCAGCCGCGGCGGCATCAAGATCGGCGAGAACGAAACGGTCATGCCCGGCACCCGTGCCTACTTCACGTACAACTATTACAACAACGTCCAGGGCCCCGCGGACGGCGCCGATGCGCTCCAAGCCTCCACCCAAAAGGTCGTCGTCCGCGGCCAGACCTTCGACGCCGACGTCTTCGTCCCCGGCGCCGCGGCGCCGCGCGGCGACATCCATCGCGAGACCTTCGGCCTGGAAAAATCGTTCCTCGACGACCGCTTCTCGCTCGGCATCCGCGTGCCGATCTTCCAGCAGACCGGCGACTTCGAGGACGCGGACCTCGGCGACATCTCGTTCATCGTCAAGTGGGCGCCGGAGGCGTTCCTGGAGCGCGAGTCCGGCTCCGGCATGTCCCTCGGCCTGGCCGTCACCGCCCCCACCGGGCCCGATATCGAAACCCCCAGCGGCGAGCTGCACACCACCCTCATCCAGCCGTTCCTGGGCTACCAGATCAACAGCGGCCGGCGGCTGGTCTACGGCTTCACGTCGATCGCCATTCCGACCGATGACAACGACCTCACCGTCTGGTTCAACGACGTCGGCTTCGGCTATCAGCTCCTGGAACGCTACGGCTTTGTCCGCTCGGTCATCCCCGCCCTTGAAGTCCACGTGACCACGCCGCTCGACCACCGCAGCCAAAACGACGAGATTCGCGGCCTCGACCTGGTGGTCCTCACCGGCGGCGTCCACCTCGGCGTCGGCGCGCGATCGCTGCTGACCCTGGGCGTGGCGACGCCGGTCACTGGCCCGCGGCCCTACGACGTGGAAGCGCTCGTGCAGTTCAACCTGCGGTATTGATGCTGTCAAGCGGCAGTCACTTCCCCGGCAGGCTCCACACCGGGTCGAAGGTCTCCGGCTCATCGACGAGGCACTGCACGGCCCGGGCCATCAGCACGAAGGTCGGCCCGTCGTCGGGATAATCGGGAAGCAGGTTGCCCAGGACGCGCACCGTCTCGCGGAACTCTTGCTTTTCGAAGTGCGCCAGCGCGGCTTCGTAATCGCGCTCCAGCTTCGGCCACGGCGCCAGGCCGGGCGGGACGACTTCGTGCAGCGTCACCGGCTCGGCGATGTTCACGACGCGCACGGCGCCGAGCCGGCGCGAGCCGAACGCGCCGTCGAGCTGGGCGTGCGTCGATCCGGTGACCAGGAGCGACGTCTTCCAGAACTTGTTGGCCCCTTGCACGCGGCTGGCGACGTTGACGATGGTGCCGCGCGGACCGTACTTGAACTTGATGTGCGAGCCGATGTTGCCCACCGACGCCACGCCGCTGTTGATGCCGATGCCGACGCGGATCGGCTCGCTCAGCTCCGTCTGCCAGCGCTGGTTGAGGGCCGGGAGCTGAGCCAGCATGTCCAGGCCCGCCCGGCACGCGCGCCGCGCGTGGTCCGGCTGCTCGTCGGGCGCCCCCCAGATCGCCATCAATTCGTCGCCGACGTAATCGACCAGCGTGCCTTCTTCGCGCATCACGCACTCCGAGAGCACGCCCAGCACGTCGCCGATCCAGTTGACCGTCCGCTTGGTGCCCAGGCGCTCGGTGATGCGGCTGAACGCGCGGATGTCGCAGAACAAGACGCTGACTTCCTCGTCGCGCGGGTCGAGCAGCTCCGGGTTGTCGGCCAGCCGCCGCGACAGCCGCGGCGTGAAATATTGCTGAAACGTCACCTGGGCGCGCAGCGCCGCCTGTTCCTGCTCGACGCGGGCCAGCCCGGCGGCGACGCCGCTCGCCAGCAGCTCGACCAGCAAGGCTTCGATGTGCGTGATCGGCCGCAGGCCGTCGGACTTGCTCGAGCGGTCGCCGTACAGGACGCCGATCACGTCGCCCTGGGGACTGAGGATCGGCGCCGCCACCAGGGCCTTGACCCCCATCAGGCTGGCGGTGAAGTTCGCACTCGGCAGCTCCCAGAAGGTCCGTTTCTCCTGGAGGATCTTGTCGAGGATGTGGCGGCTGCCCTGGGCGTCGCCCAGCCGCGGCACCCCCTCGGCGGTCTGCAGCGCCTGCATTCTCCAGGCCCCTTGCTCGCGCAGCAGCACGCGGCAACTGTCGAGGCCGACCAGGTCGACGACGGCGCGGGCGGCGCGCTGGAAGAAATCCGAGGAGCCGGCGGCGCTTTGCAAGACGCCCATCGCCGCCTGCAGCCAGCGGACCACGCCCGTGACGTTTTCCTCGCCCTTGCCGATGATGCTGGAAATGTTGCCCGACAGCGACACGTGCTGGAACGGCGCCATCGTCGAATCGGGGAGCGATTGCAGGTTGGCCGCCGACGCCGACGACGGCTGCACGCGCACCGCCCGGTGCTCGATCAGCAGCGTCAACGGCGGCGGCAGCGTCAGCTGCCCGTCCGGCTTGACCAGCGGCCCCTGTTCCATCCGGATCGGGACGCGCGGACTCAGGTTGGTGATCGTGACGGTCCCGTTCGGCTGCGGATCGATGCGCAGGTACCGGCGCGGCACCCGGTCCTCTTCCAGATAGGCGATCACCAGCCGCGTGTGCTTGCCTTCGGCCTTGACGCCGTACGGGGCCGGCTCGCCGCGATCCTGCCGCCCCAGCTCCAGGGTGCCGACGAACGACACGTTGAACACCGACTTGAAGTTCTCGAAGATATCGACTTCCCAAGCGGCGCTCGCATTGCCAGAACTCATATAGCCAACATGATATCCAGGAGCATTCGAAAACTGAATGCCAGCCTGGCGAAACGACGTCGGAGTCCTCATGTTGACATCACGCGGCCTCGTGGTCGTCGGCGCCATGGTCCTTGTGATCGTGGGCGTCGTCTGGTGGCGCCGGCCGCCCGTGGCGGCGCCGAAGGCGGACGATGGTGCGCCGCCGCGGCTCACGCCGGCGACATCGTCAAGTCCCTTCGCCGGGACCGCATCGTGCGCCGGCCGATCCTGTCACGGCAGCCTCGACGCCATCGAGCGCGCGACTTCCTGGCAGATGGAATACACGTTGTGGGTCCAGCACGATCCGCACACCCGCGCCTACCGGACGCTGCATGAGCCGCTCGCCCAGGAGATCGCCAGGCGGCTCGGCTTGCCGCGCGGGGCCCACGAAGCCGCGGCATGTCTGAGCTGCCACACGCAACCGGCCGCGTCCGGACCGATCCAGGATTCGGTGGACGCCGCCTCGATCCGCCGTGAACGCGCCGCCGGCGTCGGCTGCGAAGCCTGTCACGGCACGGCGCCGCGCTGGCTCGACGCGCATCTAACGAAGGAATGGCAGACGAAATCGGCCGAGGAAAAATTCCGCGAGCACGGCCTGGTTCCGCTCGGCGACCCCGCGGCGCTCGTGAAGGCTTGCGCCGGCTGTCACGTCGGCGCGCCTCCTGGCAACGGGGCGCCGGTGCGCGACGTCAATCACGACCTGATCGCCGCCGGCCATCCACGGCTGGCCTTCGAGGCCAGCGCGTTCGTCGCCAATCTGCCGCCGCACTGGAAGCCCAGGCCGCGCAACGAGAACCAGCTGTGGGCGGCCGGCCAGGTCGTGAGCGCGGCGGCCGCGCTTGAGTTGTTGAAGCACCGCACGACTGCGGTGTGGCCGGAGTTCGCGGAATACGATTGCACCGCCTGCCACCACGATTTGCAGGAGCCAACCTGGCGGCGACCACTCGGTCGCCGGGGCGCGCTGGCGTGGGGGACGTGGTACTTCTCGATGCCGCGCTGGCTTGCCGGCGCTGCCGGCGCGACAGGGACGCCGGCGCTCGATGAGCTGAAGCGGATCATGGCGAAGCCGCGGCCGGCGCGGGATGTGGCGGTGGAGAAGATCGACGCCGCCCTCGTCGAGTTGCGGCGGTTGCACGCCCCGGTGAACGCTTGGGATGGGGGCGGCCCGTTCGCGCTTGGGAAAATCCAGGGCCTGCTGATGTCGGACAACGTCACGAGCTGGGATGAGGCGGAGCAGCTTTACCTGGCATTCGTCGCGCTGAACCAGACGGCGAAGGATACGGCCCTTGGCGAGCGTTTGAAGTCGTTGCTGGATGTGCGCGCCCTGCCGCCCGGGTACGCCACGCCGCGCGGCGATGTGGACCCGCGCTCGATCGTTCGCCGCCTGCGCGAATAGTTTAGCCCCGGTTCGAAGAACCGGGGCGGACAGGCGGCTGGCAATGGCTGAATCCCACGCGCGGGATCTTGTCCGCCCCGGTTCTTCGAGCCGGGGCTAAACGTCATCAACCCGGCCTAAAACGTCTCATCATTTCTGTTGATGGCGATACATCCCATCCGCCGGATCGTCGCTTACCCGCCACACGCTTCCGTTGCGGAGGTACATTTTCCGCTGCTCGTCGAAATTGAGGGCCCGCGCCCCGATCCGGCCGAACACCCCAATGGCATTGCCGCTTTCATCGACGGCGCGGTCGCGATCCAGCGCCCGTCCCACGGACAGCGCGTGCCCGCCTTCGGGGATCGGGAAGGTCGCGACCAGGTGCGGCGTCGGCCGCGGACTGAAGCCCTGGTTGCCCGGCGTCTCCGGCGACGTGAGCTGCACCACCCGCAGGCCGTTGTGGCCGTCGGCGATGTACGCGAACTCGCTGACGTAGGTGATGCCGAGCTTCACGTCGTTCACGTCATTCAGATGCCCGCCGGCGTTGTACACCTGGTCGAGCGCCGGCCGCGTCGGCTTCGTGATGTCGAGGATCACCAACCCTTGATGCCCGGCCGCGACGTACGCATAGGTGCGCGCCAGGTAGATGTTCCGGGCATCGGCAATCCGCACGGCGCTGACCGGCGCCGGCCTGGCCGGATCGGTGATGTCGAGCACCTTCACCCCTTCGCCGTCGCACACGAAGGCGTAGCGGAACTGGGCCTGCACGGCCCGCGCGCCCCGGATGAACGGCGCGCCGACGACGCCGGTGACGTACGGGTTCTTCGGATTGTCGATGCTGACGACCACCAGGCCTGCGTCGCAGCACACGTAGGCGTAGTTGCCCACGATGGTCACGTTGCGAGCGCCGTTGAGCAGGCCGTCGGGGTTGAAGGTCACCTCGCGGCGCAGGAAGTTGTTCGTCGGGTTGCCGTCGATGGTCGTGCCGGCGCCGATCAGGATCAAGCCTTCGTGCAGGTCGGCCACGTACAGGTATCCGAAGAGCGGATGAACTTGCGGCTCCTTGTTCTTCGGGTTCTGGTTGCGCGTCGGATCGGGGGCGGGCGTGCAGGGCGCCGCCACCGCGGCGGCGAACGCCGTCTTCACGTAGAATTGCTGGCCCAGCGGCGACACCGGGGCCGTCAAGATCCGCTCCGAGAACGACTTGTTGTCGATGAAGGCGATGTCGAACACCCGCACCCCGAACTCGCCGCACGCCGCGACCAAGAACTCGCCGCGCGGCTGCACCTGCAGCACGTTGGCCTTCTTGAGCGGGCGCCGCAACTTGTCGCCGATGTCGATGCCGGGGTGCTCGTGGGCCTTGTCGAGCTTGTAGCCGCGGTCGTGATGCTTCTTGAAGAAGTCCGGGAACGCCAGGCGATGGAGATAGCTGCCGATCACCGCCTGCGGCTCGTCCAGCTCGGTGACGGCGACGCCGAAAAGTCCGTGGTCCTTGGCCGCCACCCAGCAATAGCGGCCCATGAAATTCACGTAACCGGTGCCGTGCATCAGGAGCTGGGCCATGATGGCGTTGTTGTCCTCGTTCTTCGAAACGTGGCAATCGCTGCACTGCTTGGTCTCGCCGCGGCCGCCGATGTACGCCTCCGGGTGGAGATAGCGGCCGTCCTTGCCGCGCGCCGGCCCGCCGCGGACGGTGTGCGGGACGTTGGTGCTGAAGGCGATGCCGCTGAGGCCGTCGGCTGAGATGGTCTGCTGCTGGACGTAGATGGAGTCGCGGTTGCCGGTGTACGAGCCGACGTGGATGGCGCACGAGGACCGGGCCGGGCCGATGCGGTTGCCGGTGACGTCGCCGTCCCTGGCCAGCATGAAGACGTCGTCGCGCAGGGTCTGGAAGTTGTAGGCGACGTAGTTGCGGGTCACCTCGCCTTCGTTGTGCAGGCCGGGCATCTTCTTGTTGGCCCGCTGCGGCAGATGGCAGCCGAAGCAGCTCGGGTTCCACGCCGAGTGGCAGGCGATGCAGCTCATCCGCTGGTTGGCGTGGGCGACCTTGCACTCGTCGCCGCCGGGCACACTTCCCCAGGCGAAGTGGTTCTTGTCCTGCGACTCGAAGCGCACGGTCTTGGCAAGATGGCCGAGCTGGTTGTACCGCGGATGACCGGGCGTGATCACGTCCTTCACTTGCGGGACTTCCCAGCTCAGGTCCTTCTCGACCATCGAATTCTGGATGATCCTGGCGCCGCGCTGCTCGAAGCGGCGTTTGCCGAACGGCGTCCGCAGCGCCGTCAGGTCGCGCCCGAAAAAGGTGTCAGGACCCTTTTCCGCGGCCGGCCCGCTGGTGCGCAACGCGCCATACTTCGTGATCGTGCCGTGGCAATCGACGCACTGGATTTCGATGGCGGCCCGCACTTCCTGGTACAGCTTGCCGTTGCCGTGAACGTCCTGCACGAAATGGCAATCGACGCAGTGCATGCCGCGCTCCAGATGGATGTCCATCAGGTGGACCGGGATGCCGTCGCGGTTGACGGGAGTGGCCCGGCCGGAGACGACCTCGTTGCGCCCCCCGCCACCGCCGCGGGGGAGAGGGGCTGGGGGTGAGGGGGTTTCCGGCTGGCGGTACTTCTCCTTCGCGAATTCCGGGACCTTCATGGCCGTCATCAAGTGCTGGGTTGACACGTGCGGAATGATCTTGCCCTGGTGATCGAGGAAGTTCCCGCGGCGGTCCTTCTTGAACACGGCGCGGAACACCCAGCCGTGGCCGTTGAAATCCGCGAACTGCGTGTGCCTCAGGTGCGGGTTCAGCTCCGACACACGTTCGAGAAACGCCGGGTCGGACCACAGCCCACGGGCCGACGCCTCGTCGGGGTTGTTGAGCGCCGCCTGCACGAACTCCTCGGCCGTGGGGTACTTCTGCTTCTTCGGATACATGAGATGGCCGTCGGTTTCCTCGTCCCACCACATGTAGCCGAGGTAGCTGTTCATGACGCTGGTGCCGGGGTGGACGTGGCAGACGATGCACTGGCTCGTCGGGATGGCGCGGGTGAACCGGTGCTCGATCGGATGGCCCGGCTCGTCCCTGGGAATCGTCGGATCGGTGCTCGCCGACGTGCCGCGGTGGCCGTACTTCGCGTACGGCCCGGAGTGGATCGGCGAGCGATCATTCGCGTAGACCATGTGACAGGCGGTGCAGCCGCTGGAGCGATAGTCGCCGGCGTGATCGTTGGTCCCGAGGAAGTTGAGCGTCGGATCGAGCAGCCGGGTGCGCTGCAGGCCGACGAAAGTCGGGTCGGTGCGGTTGAGGGTCCCCAGGCCGCGAATGCTGAGGCGGGTGCGCGGCTTGCCGGATTCCTCGAGGCGTTCGGGGATGCCGATCTCGGGGAAGAAGCGGCCGCCGCGCTCGAAGAAGCGGAGGATGTTGCCGGGCTGCGACATCTCGAAGCGGGGCAGGGGATCGAGATAGGGGACGACGCCTTTCTTGGTGATCTCTTCCGCGGTGGGCGGCGGCCAGGTTTGCAGGCGCTGCGGCACGCCGTTGATGCTGTAGCTCTCGCCGTAGCGGGCCTGCTTCAGCGGAAAGGCGCCGTTGTTGTAGAGGGCGGCGCCCCAGAGCATGCAGCCGTGGGTCATCATGCTCATCTTGTTCTGCATCACCTCGGCGCCGTGGCAGCCGGCCGTGCCGCAACTGATGTGGGCGACGCGCAAGTCGCCGGGGTTGACGAAGCGGATGAACTCGGGCGCTTCGTGATTGAGCAGCGTGTACGAGCGGACGGGGTTGCCGGAGTTTTTCCACGCATCGCGGAAGCGCGGCGCCACGTGGGCGTATTCCTTGACCGTCGTTGTGGGATCGCCGCCGTGGCAATCGCAGCAGCCCAGGTTCAGCGTTTCCTTGTAGTGCGGATCGTGGGCGCCTTCGTGGCACTGGATGCAGCCGACGCTCTTGCGGAAGGCTTGCTCCTTGGATTGGAATAGCAGGTTGACCTCGCCGTACGTAGCGCCGGGTTCTTGACCGTGACTCTGTGCGAACCAGTCCGGCCGCCGGTGGCACGCGAACACCGTGGCGGCGACGACGACGGCGAGGGCGGCGAACGCGCCGAGGCGGCGCGGCAATTCCCGGTGATGGAATCCATTCCCGTTCACGACGATCTCCATCAATACGTCAAAATTAAATCCACGAACGCCGCCACCAGCGGGCCGCGTTCGGCGCGGATGTTGTCGTAGAGGTCGTTGAAGCCCTGTCCGGGAAGCAGGCTCGAAAAACCGAAGTTGCAGATCACGTTGTTGTTGAGGAACGGCCGGTACTCCACGCCCGCGCTCAAATCGGCGCCGATGTGCCGCTCGATGCGTTCCTGGAAGACGAAGGTCTTCAACACCTCGGTGTTCTCGAACCACAACAGGTTCGCGTTGGTGATCAGCCGCAGCTTCGGCGTGATCTCGAAGTCGGCGCCGACGTTGACCAGGAACAGGCCGGGGTTCACGAAGTTGCTCTGGCCTTCGATCTTGCTCGCGCGCAGATTCGGAAAAATGCTCTCGCGATTCACCAGGTTCACGCCGAACAGCCGCACCGCCTGCCGCTGCCAGTAGCTGAACTCGCCGCCGGCGAAGTTCGGGTTGTCGAAGATGCCGTCGAACCCGGTGGCGTGGCTGTTGCGCGGGTCGTCGTCGCCGGACGACCACAGGAACGACGTCCGAAAACGAATCCAATCGCGGTCGTACGACAATTCGATCGCCCCCATCTGGGCGCTGATGTCCTGCCCCTGGTTGGCGATCGGGTTCAGCGAATCGCGGCCGAACGCCCAGTAGAACGCGTGATTGATGTTGATGCGGTTGATGTGGCCGTCGCCGGTCCAGCCCAGGTAGACCACGTCCAGCCCGTGCGGCTGGAACACGCCGACCGGATCGGGCCGCACCAGAAAATCGTTCTTGTCGAAGTGGAACGACGGATCGTCGTGGTTGTAGTGCATGCTCCACTGGGCCGTGTAGCCGGGGAAGATGAAGTCCTGCACGAAGTAGTTGGCGATGAGGACGCGCTGCTGGCGGCTGTCGAACGTGTTCAGGCCGGAGTTCGTGTCCTTTTCGAGCTGATCGAAGAAGGCGACGTTGAACTGCTGCCGGTTCGAGTTGTGGTTGCCGAACAGGCGGACGCCGCGGTTGATGTCGCTGAAAACAAAACCGCGGAAATCGCTGAGGAACGGCTGCGCGCCGGCCCGGATCGAGACGAAGTCGTAGTTGGGGCCCAGGTCGGCGAGCTTGGTCTCGATGAACCACTCTTCCAGGGCAAACCAGCTTCGGCCGCGATCGACGCCGCGGCGGACGTTGGGGCTCACCACCGCCACTTCCTGCCCGGCGAGATAGTTGACGTTGAAGAGCGGCGTCACCTTGACGCGCCAGTCGACCGGCCGAAAGGCGGCGTCGCCGTGAAACAGGTCCAGCGACAAGGCGAAGAAGTGCAGGTACGCGAACTGATTCGGCCGGCCGAAGAAGGCAAAGCTGTCCGGATTGACCGTGGTTTCGAACGGCGTCGTCGGGATGGGGACTTCGCGGTACTCGAAGATCGACCGGCTCGTGCCGGTGATCGTCAGGAACGTGTTCTGGCCGAGGATCGGGAAGTCGCCCTTGAGGACGTTTTGATTGTACGGGTCGATGCGGCGGCCGGTGACGTAGGGATAATCGTCCACGGGCGGATGGCCCTTGCCGTAGCGGTCCCACTCCGGGAAGCCGATGCGCCAGCGATCCTCCATCGGCACGAAGCGCGGATCGGTCTGCCCTTCGCGCGGCAGCACGCCCGACCGGCCGGTAAAGCCGAGCGGGGCGTCGATGGGCGTGCGGAACGGGGCGGCGATCGGCTCGACCTGCGGCGCTTCGGGCGGGGCGCTTTCGGGCGGGGCGCTTTCGGACTCTTCTTCCACGTAGCCGAATGTCGGATTGTTATGGGCCGATGCCGGCGCAGGAGCTTCCTCGGGGGTTTTCCGATCGTTGCCCGGTTCGGAGTCCGGCGCGGCGGCCGCCCGAGCAGTGGCTGTGTCCTCGAGATGGGTCGAGTGCCGCCGGTCGGACGGCGGCAGGTCGGTAGGTTGGGCGCGGCCGATGCACCACCCGCCGGCCAAGCAGATGCTCAGGCCGAGCCCGGCGATCCACGGCGATCGGTTCCGGCGCGATCTGTTCCCGCAGCCGCCCATGCGCACCATCGCTGCCCTGTGACAAGACTTCCCGTCCTCTCCAGGTATCGTCGCCCGCCGAAGGATTCCTTGACGAATCTCCCGAATGTGCCGATCTCACAATCTGGGCAATCTGGATAACGTCGCACCGGGAGTCCAGGCGCCTCGAGAAATGCGTCGCGCCGCGCTCACTTCGCGGCGCGACGAATTAAGATGGTTCTCAGCAATAGGTTGTGTCATACCACGGAAAAATGCGTTGCGCCTCGTGTGTCGTCATCGCGCAACGCATTTCGAACGCAATGCGATCATCTTCAGGCATCGGTTTCCGCCTGCCGATACAACCCGCAGGTCGGGAACCCTTTGCCCAAACTCGCCATCGTAGAACGACGGTCATGCGTCAAGGCCGGCGGCGTTTCTGGCTGCTTCTCGTGCTGCTCCTGTGGCAGCCGCGTCAGGTCTGCGCGCAGGAGTCGGCGCTGGTTCCGCCCTGGGGTCGCAATCTGGAAGAAACGTCGGAAGCTGCCGCGCCTTCCACGGACGAAGCCGCGGCGGTGATCCATGCGGAAGAACCCGCCCAACACCGCTGGCGCTTCCTCGGCGACTACCTCTTGATGTTCACGAAGAACGACCGCATCCCGCCGCTCTTGACGACCGGGCCGACGTCGGACCCGCGACCAGGCGCGGTGGGCAGGCAGTTCACGCGCATCCTGTACGGCGACGCCATCGATTTCGAGGAACGCCACGGCGGCCGATTCACGGTGGTCATGGCGCTCGGGACCGCCGACGAGTGGTCGCTGGCCGCTAGTTATTTCCTGCTCGGCGCCCGCGACGTCGGCCCCACGCGGGCGTCGCCCGGCAGCCCGATCCTGGCGCGGCCGTTCTTCGACGCCGTCAACAGGCGCGAAGACAGCTCGCTGGTGAGCTTCCCCGGCACGGCCATCGGCAGCATCGCCGTGGACGCCGACAGTTTCCTGCAAGGGGCCGAGCTGAATCTGCAGCACGTCCTCCGCAATGGCGAACGCTGCCATGTGACGGTGTTCGCCGGTCTGCGCTATCTCGACCTGGACGAGGAACTGAGCATCGCCGAAAGCACGGCCCTGGCGCCGGCCGCGGGGCCGCTGGCCGGCCGCCGCGTCAGCGTGCTCGATCGTTTCGAGGCGGACAACGACTTCTTCGGCGGCCAGGTGGGCGCCGGCATCGACCTGCACTACAAGCGTTTCACCTTCCAGGTGATGTCGAAGGTCGCGCTCGGCAACGTCCGCGAGACAATCCTGGTTCGCGGCCGAACGATCATCGATACGACGCCGGTGACCGACGAGCCGGCGGGGTTGTTCGCGCTGGCGACGAACTCCGGCAGGTGCTCGCGTGACTCGTTCGCCGTGGTTCCCGAGGTGAGCGCCAAGCTCGGCCTGCGGATCAGCGAACGGCTGACCGTGTTCGGCGGGTACACGTTCCTCTACTGGAGCGACGTGGTCCGCCCCGGCGAGCAGATCGACCGCAATCTGAACCCCAACCTGATCCCGACGAGCGCCTCGTTCGGCGGCCCGGCGACGCCGCGGCAGCCGGTCATGGCGTTCCGGACTTCGGACTACTGGGCGCAGGGGATGATCTGGGGGTTTGAGTTTCGGTATTGAGGAAGAGGAGTGACTTGATGTCGTCCAGCATGAGTCCGCGCCGTCGATCGCCGCTGAGCGTCGAATCCCTCGAGGATCGTGCGGTGCCGGCGCTGGTTTCCAGCCAGAACGCGCTGACGCCGCCGGTGCTGACCGAGGCGAACGTGTTCCGGCTGCTGGCCCGCGCCGCGGTCGCGACGGCCAGCGACGACGCCATCATCGCCATCGTCGATCGCGGCGGCAATCTGCTGGGCGTGTTGACGGAGGGCGGCGTCTCCGCGGCGCTGCTGGCCGATCTGGACACCAAGGCCTTCGCCATCGACGGCGCCATCGCCAAGGCGCGCACCGCGGCGTTCTTCGCCAATGACACCGTTCCCTTGACTTCGCGCACCATCCAGTTCATCAGCCAGACCACCATCACCGAACGCGAAGTCAAGTCGAACCCCAACCTCACCGATCCGCTGGAACGCGGGCCCGGCTTCGTCGCGCCCATCGGCGTCAAGGGCCACTTCCCGCCGAACGTCGCGTTCACGCCGCAGGTGGACCTGTTCGCCATCGAGCACAGCAACCGCGACAGCATCCTGCACCCCGGCGCCGACCACGTGAAGGGCACAGCCGACGACGTGCCCCTGCCGAGCCGCTTCAACGTGAACCCCGCATTCATCCCCGCCGGCAAGGAGATCGACCCGCCCCTGTCGTACGGCGAGTACATCCTCAGCGCCGCCGATCGGCTGTCGGCGCTCAACCACTACCAATCGCGCGGCATCGCCACCTTGCCCGGCGGCATCCCGATCTACAAGCACGGGACGCTGGTCGGCGGCATCGGCGTGTTCTTCCCCGGCGACACCGGCTTCGCCAGCGAAGAAAACTCGAAGCTCAGCGCCGATTTCGATCCGACCAGGCCGGACCGCACGCTCGAAGCCGAGTTCATCGGCCTGGCCGCCGCGGGAGGCAGCAAGGCGGCCGGCTTCCCCGTCGGCGCGCTCGGCGGCATCCCGGCGCTCCGGGGCTTCACGATTCCCCATGGCCGCATCGACCTGGTCGGCATCACGCTGGACGTGATCGGCCCCGGCGGCGACCGCGGGCCCGCCAACCTGGTCGCGTTCGCCAAGGCCAATTTCGGCATCGGCCTGGGGACGCTCGCAGGCGCGAGCTTCCAGCCGGTTGATTCCGCGGGCGATCCGTTCAAGGCCGGCGCAACGGTCCCCTCCGGCTTTCTGGTCAGGCCGCATGCCGGGGCCGGCATCAAAGCCGCCGAGGTGCGCCGCATCATCCGCCAGGCGATTCAAGAAGCGCAACGCGTCCGCGCCCAGATCCGTCTGCCCAGGGACGAACGGACCCGCATGGTCTTCGCGGTCACCGATTCCACGGGCGAGGTGCTCGGCCTGTATCGCATGCCGGACGCGACCGTGTTCTCGATCGACGTCGCCGTCGCCAAGGCCCGCAACCTGGCGTACTACAACGACCCGGCCGCGATCCAGCCGGAGGATCAGTTGTTGCCCAAGGGCGTGGCCTTCACGGCGCGCACGTTCCGGTACGTGTCGCATCCGCGCTTTCCGATCAGCGTCAGCGGCGCGCCGCCGGGCCCGTTCTCGATCCTCAACGATCCCGGCGCCAACCGCATCACCGGGCTGCAAGTCGGCGCGATCCAGCCGGTCGCGGCGCACACGTCGGTGCTGGGCTTTGACGCGTTCAATCCCGGGACGAACTTCCGCGATCCGGGGATTCCGGAAAACCAGAACGGCGTCGTCTTCTTCCCCGGCAGCTCCGGCGTCTACAAGAAGTCGATCCTCGTGGGCGGGTTCGGCGTCTCCGGCGACGGCGTCGATCAGGACGATGTCGTCACGTTCTTCGGCATCAAGGGCTACTCCGCGCCGGCGGCGATCCGCGTCGATCGGTTCTTCATCAGCGGCATCCGGCCGCCGTATTTGAAGCTCCCGCGGAACCCGGAACGATAGCGCTGCTTGGCGAGCGGCGCGGCGTAAGCCCGCCGTGAAGAGGCGAGCGGCGCGGCGTAAGCCCGCCGTGAAGAGGCGAGCGGCGCGGCGTAAGCCCGCCGTGGACGCGACGCGGTCGTGGATTGTGGGATGCCGGCGCGTCGTGAGATGCTGACACGTCGGGCTTACGCCGCGCCGCTCGCCGGCGGCGCGAGTTCCACGCAGGAGATCGCGATGAAACACACAGTTGTTGGGCTGGCGGCGCTGTTGATGATTCAGACGGCTCACGCCGAACCTGCCGATTCCTACGACAACCATCGCCGCGCCGGCTTCGGGCCAGCGACGGCGCGTTTCGCGAAGCCGTCGGACACGGGCCGCTACACGGGGTACTACGTCGGCGGCGGCGCTCCGATGGGCAGGGGTGAAGCGCCGCTGGCGCATGACGGGACGTGGGGTTGGGATTACCGAGGCGGGCAGTTTCGACGCCGCGTCATCTTGAACTGGTGGCACGGCCGGCGTTACCAAGGCGGCCCCGGGGCGTATCGAACCGACGGGCCCAAGGCGCTGCCGCCGGTGGAACGCTGACACCTAGCGGTCGCGGAAGACCTCCGCCGCGAGCGCTTCCATGGTCTGCTGGAACTGCCGCGGATCATACGTGCTGATGCGCTTCAACACCTGCGGCAAGAAGTCCTCCGCGATGCGCACTTGCCCTCTGGGAAGCTGCAACATCAGTTGCTGCCGCAGCGCCTCGAGCTGCACTTTGACTTCAGCACGCTTGCCGGCCTCCGGGACCACGACCGGCAGCAGGGTTTGAGCGCCCCAGGCGATTTGCCGGGCCGAATCGAAATCGAGCAGTTCCCCCTTCGGACGGTTCAAGAGGGCCATCAGCACGTTGCGACCGGCGGCCTGGTCCTTCGGCAACGCGCTCAGCATCTGGTCGCACCACGTCACCACGGCGCCCGCCTTGTCGGCGACGGCGCGCGGGTCGCCGAACGGCGCTTGATCGAACACGTCGCCCATGTCCTTCAGGCGTTTGTGATATTCGTCCGCCAACGGAGCCGCGCCGTGCTGGGCGGCTTGCCGTGCGGCGCTGGCCGGCAAGACCTTGGGCCAGGGACGCAGGTGCGGGCGGCCGGGCCGGCCCGCGGTCGTCCGCAGGTGCCGCCAACTGTCGGACTTGAGGTCGTGATGGCACGCGTAGCAATCGAACGCGGCCAGCTCCGGCCATGCGGGCGCCGGCCAGGCGGGCGCCTTGGCGTTCGGATGGTCGATGTCCCGGCGGGCCAGATCGTGGACCAATTGCATCGCGGCCCGCAAGGCCACCACGGACGACACGTTCAGAAGCCGGACCTGCTCGCCGTCGAACGCCTCGGCCTTGGTTTCATAGGCATGTTCGTACAGCGCCTTGTTTTTCGGGAGCCGCGCCAGCTTCTCGGACCAGGTCTCCCAGTGCCGCGGCATGGCCTCGCTGAACGCCAGGATCTCGAAGCCGGGCAGGGGCGGATGGCCGGCGGCGTACATTTCGTGCGTGACCACCTTGCCCTTGCGCGCATTGCCGATGTGGCATTCGCTGCACAGGGCGGCGCGCTTCACGGGGTCCCAGAGATCGACGAGGCCGTGCTTGGCTTCCTTTTCCGCGCGCGTGGACTTGGCCCACGTGCCCAGGATGTCGGTGGCGTGCTTCTCGACCCAGCGCGCGTCGGCGCCGTGGCAGAACACGCAGCTCACGCCGCTCCTGATGCGTTCCTCGTGGTCCTCGAACGAGGCGTCGAGCTTGGCCCCCGGCGGCACGACCACGCCGTGGCAGCTCACGCACTGATCCCAGTCCTTGTTCCAGGTCTTGCCGTCGGTCAGCTTGCCCTTGATGCCCAGGCGTGCCGCGATCTGGGTCCCGCGCTTCTCGAGCAGCACCTTCATCGCGTCCTTGTGCTTGTCGAGTTGATACCAGGTGTGCATCTCCGTGCGCATGGAGAAATCGACCTTCTTCTTCGGCGGGATCTTCTCCTCGTTGTGGCATTCGGCGCAGGTGCTGTTGCCGAAGTAGGTGAGCGCCGGTTTGCCGTCTCCCGCGCCGGCGCGCTCGAGAGCCGAGGGTTGCCAGAAGCAAGCCGCGAGGCACGTGAGACCCGCGCCGGCGAGAATGAGCTTCGCGGACATGGCGCCCCCTACTTGGATTCGTGCATGGACCGGATGATCTCGCGGACTGCCGCGGCATCGTAGCCGTGCGGACTCGCGAAACCGGGCGGCAGCCGCAGGGCCTTTTCCAGGAGCGGCAGCCGCACGGACCAGGCCGGCGCCGGCACCTTCATATCCTGACGCGCCCGCTCCATTCCCGATAGGGCGCGCTGCCACTGGGCGGCCGTCGTCCAGGACTGTGACGCGCGTGCGTCGCCCATGGCCAGCAGTTGTCGCGTCATCGCGTCGACGGCGAGCGGCCCGGGTTCGTGGAGTTCCCACGCCGCGATCCACGCCTGGAGCTGGGCGGCGGCCTCCCGAGCATGTGCCGCGACTTGCTCTCGATCCGGCCGCCACGATGCCATCAGCGTTCGCAGCTCGCCAAGCGGCTTGCCGAGCTTCGCGGCATCTTCGCCGACCGCGGCGGGCAGCATGGCCGTGTACCACGCGTTCCAGGCGGGCGCCCCGGCCCTGGCGTCTTCGGCAGGCGGCCCTGCTTTCGCGCTCAAGTCATGGTGACACGCGAAGCAGTCCTGCTCGGCGAATTCCGGCCACGGACGTTTCGGATCGCGCGCCCTTGCCGCCAGCAAGTCGAGCGCGGCCTTGGCGGATGCGACCTGGCCCACCAGCCACAAGCGGGCCTCGAAGTCGGCGCGGCCCCGCCGGTCCGTGCCGGGCTTCTTGTCCTTGGCGCCGTCCCAATGCTTGTGCCAGAGCGCGTGATAATCGCCCATTTCGAACTTCAACCACGGATGACCCGCCGCGATGAGATCGTGATCGACTTGCGCGTCCGGGCGGCCGCCGTGACAATCGAGGCAGATGCGCACGCGCCCGGCCAACGAACGCGTGTCGGTCATGCCGAACTCGGCGCGGCGCGCGGAGGACAGGTTCTTCCATCCCGGCCGGAAGTGCGCCGCCAGCCAGCGCTGTGCCGGACCGTGACAGGCCTCGCAACTGACGCCGTCCTCCAGGCGAAACTGGGCCACGCCGTCGGCGAACCGAACGGGAAGCCGATCGTAGTCCGGATGCACGTGGCAGCGAAGGCACAACGCTTCGCGCTCCGGATGAACCGTGTCTCTTGCCGACAGCCCTTTCCACTGGCGAACGATGCGCTGCGACCGTTCGTCAAAAAGCACTGCGAACGCCTGAGCATGCTTGTCCTTGACGTGCGGCGCCTCTCCCGAGAAAGCGCGCTCGTAGGCGATCCGGTATTCCCCGCCTTGCATCCCGTTCAAAGGGTCGGCGTTATGGCACGCCTGCGCGGCGCACGAGCCGGCCCCAAGCAGCTCGAAGTTGGAACGTACAGGGGTCGGAACCCGGCGCGGCAACGGCTCCTGAGCCGACGGACCGCGGCGCGCCCACGCCGCGGCGAGGAACAGCAGGATGGAACCCAGTACGAAGAGGCGCCGATGCACGTTCACCTCAAGCAACGGCGAGCGTCGCGGCGTGAGCCCGACGTGTGTGCGGGTTAGTAACTGCTCGAACACCACGTCGCGCTCACGCCGCGACGCTCGCCCCGTGAGTTAAGATGACTCGACAGATCGGAGCCTGTCAAGCAGGAATGAGCATCCGGCATGTTCCACCGTGGCGTTTCGTCGTGACTGACCGGCGCGACGCGCATTGCTTGCGCATCTTGGCGACGCGGAGAGGTCGTTTTCATCCTTGCCTGTCCGGCCCCGGCGCGCCAAGATAACCCCGCGACTCTCACCAATCGCTTGGCGCGGCGGCGGTAGCGGTCATGCAACAACTCCCGGCGGATTGGCAAACCATTCAGGAACACTTGCAGGGCATTCCCGGTCTCGACGCCAAGGCGCTCGCCACTCTCAAGTCGTTCTACGAGGAAGGCGAAGCCAAGCGCGGCATCCACTTCTTCCTGATCCAGTACACGGCCGGCGAAGTCATCATGGCCAAGGGGACCACGAGCGACTATGCCGCCGTGCACATCCAGGGGCGGGTCGGCGTCCGCGACATCGCGCCGCCGGCGGCGCCGGTCGGCCGCGGCTGCTGGGAGAAGCCGCTGGCGCGGCGGCTGGAAAACGCCGTGCTCCGCCAGGCCGCGACCTGGCCCAAGGACGCGCCGCCGGGACGCGGCTGGTTCGGCTGGCTGGCGCCGCTGTACCGCCGGCTCCCCGGCCTTCCGCTGAAGCTGATCGATGCCGCCGAGCATTGGTTGCCGGCGGCCGCCGCCCAGCGCGTTCGCAACCACGTCGCCCGCGCCCTCCACGGACGCATGCCGCCGGTCCACCGCCTGGAACGCGAGCTGTCCAACCCGAGCAGCGCCTTTGTCGCCGCCGCCGGTCAAGCCGCCGCGACCCCCCGGGCCGCCATCACCATCCGCGACGCGGCCAACAACATCAAGCCGCTCGAAGATCGTTTCATGGGCATCACCGGCACGCTCTGGAATCAGCCGCGCTCGGCGACGCTGGTCGCGGACGACGATCCGGACGACGGCGGCAAGCCGTGCGTGATGCTGCTGATCAAGCGCAAGGCCCTCGAAGAGATCATCAAGAAGAGCCCGCGCTTTTACGAGCGCGAGCTGGCGGAGTTCGTGCGAAGCACGCTGCCGAGCGTGCTGGCCAGGAACCGCTTGTTTCGCGATCGCGTGTTCGTGGAAGACGTCCTGGACTGGCCGCGGCTGCTGGCCGCGCTGCGCGACCCGGGCGCCGGCTGGCCGGCCCGGCTGGGCAAGCGGCTTGTCAAAGCGTTGCCGTGGCTGCTCAAGGAACCCGCCGAGCGCCTGGACTTCGCGGAGAAGACACACATTGTCGAACATCTCAATGGAGCGCTGACCCGGAGGCGTTTGCTGGCCGCGGCGGACGAGCGGGCCACGTCGGCGCTCGACGACGAGTCCCGGCAAGCGTTGCAGCGGCGCGACACGCTCAACGATTGTGAGGTCTTCCGGCTCAATCGCTTGTTGCTGGAGGCGGCTTGGCCCGGCGTCGTGGCGAGCAGCCCGCGGCCGTTCCCGTTGACCGGCGAGGAATTTCGCGGCTTCACGGAAGCCTTCGCGGCGGCGTATCACCAGAAGTTCGGCAAGCCTCTGCAACCCGACCGCCTGGAACAGAAGGACAGGAAGAGCGACAAGAAAGGCGTGGCCGTGTTCAAGCAAGGCGACCCTGCCGATTGCTTGTTCCTGCTCCTGAGCGGCATGGTCCGGGTCAGTCTCGACCTGCCGGGCGGGCAATCCATGGTGAACAACCTGGAGGCCGACGCGTACTTCGGCGAATCCGCGGTCCTGGAGGAAGGCGACGCGATGCCGGTCCGCTCCGCCGCCGTGGAGACGCTGTGCAGCACCACGCTGCTGCGGCTCGATCGCGACGTGCTGCGGTCGCTGTTCGCCGGACCGTACCAGGCTCTCGGCGCCAAGCTGCAGCGCGAACGCCGGCTCCTGTCGGTGCGCGACGAGCACATGCGCGCCGGCCGTCTGCTGCCGCCGCAAGAGCCGCCGCAAGCCCTGGCCGACAAGCTGATGCTGACGCGCAACCTGCTCTTGATCGACATGGACAAGTGTACGCGCTGCGACCAGTGCGTGCGCGGCTGCGCGGAGGCCCACGACGGCCAGCCGCGCTTCCATCGCGCCAATCCGAAATGGCGGTTCGGCCACTGGGAAGTCGCCGGCGCCTGCCTGCACTGCCTCGACGCGCCGTGCCAGCAGGTCTGTCCCGTGGGCGCCATCACCTGGCTCGAAAACCAGGCGGTGCAGATCCATCGCGATCGGTGCATCGGCTGTCAGCAATGCGCCCGCGAATGCCCCTTCGACGTCATCGACATGTACCAGCCGACATCGCCCCTGGACGCGCCCAGCTCGCGGCCGGGGATCGTGGCCAACAAGTGCGATCTGTGCCTGACCGACGACTACGATCCGCCCTGCGTGGCCTGCTGCCCGTACGATGCCGCCCAGCGCGTCGATCCGGTCGAGTATTTCCCGCAGTTGAAGAGCTGGGCCAACTTCGCGGGGCGGCAGTAAGCGGGACGACTTGGAGTGCGGCGACATGACGCCGTGTTGGATGCTGGCATGCGCACCACTGGAAAACGATCCCTCACCTGGGACATCTTGCAGCCGGGCTCGATCGGCCTCTTCGCGGCGCTCGTGCTGCTCTGGATTCTCGTGGCCTTGGGGCCGGAATGGGAGTCGTTTGGGCTGCGCGCGGCGGCGCGGCTCGCCGGCTACGGGGCGTTCGTCGCCATGCTGGTCCCGTACCTGCACATCCTCAGGCGCTGCTTCCGCTATCGACAGGGCCCACCGATGACCGCCTGGCTGCGCTGGCACATCGCCGCGGCGTACCTGGCGTTCTTGTTGGTCATCGTCCACAGCCGCGGCCGGGCCAACAGCCCCCTGACGCTGGCCCTGGTGTGGCTGACCTGGATCGTCATGATCTCCGGCGTCGTCGGTTTCTACGGCCAGAAGTTGCTCTACTCCTTCCTGCCGCGCATGGTGGCCCGGGAATTCGGCCTGGAGCGTCTGGAGCCGCAGCGCGTCTTCATGCTGCAAGCGGCGGAAGAACTGGTTCGCAAGAAAGAACTGGCCGAGAGCCCTGACGTGATCCGCGGCTTCTGCGGGGCGGCCGTGCAGGGTTGCCTGGCGCGGCCGCTGACCTTCTGGAGCTGGGTGTGGCATCCCCAGGCGGAGCCGGAAGCTTTGTCGGAAAACTGGTATCAGCGCACGCGCAGCTATGCCGACGCCAAGCAGCAACCGATCCTCGATGACCTGTGGGGGCTCGTCGAGCTGCGGCGTTCGATGGACCTGGAGTATCGCTTGCACCAGCTCGGCCGGCTCTGGCTGCTCGTGCACGGTCCGGCGGCCTGGGCCCTTCTCGTGTTGATGATCGAACACGTCGCGCTGAGTATGTGGTACGGGGGATTTTGAGGGGTCTGACCCCTTTTCGGATAGCCTCTGATAGAATCGACATCCGAACATGCCTCACGACGCCGCCATCCTGGACAACCTCGCCGACGTGCCGCCGGAGCGGTATCGTCGCCGCGACCGGATCGCGCGGGCCCAGATGTGGCTGCCCGTCGCGGCGGTGACGGCGGTGGCGTTGTTCTGGCTGTGGGGATGGTTCAGGCACGGCGACGCACGCTACCTGCCCGGCCCGTTGGCCCACGTCCACGCGACCTGGGAACACCGCTGCGACACATGCCACACGAACGCGCAACCGTTGAGCGGACAGAACTGGGCGGGCACGCTCCTGGGCGCCAGTCACGCTGCCGACGCGCAGTGCCAAACCTGCCATGCCGGACCGCGCCACCACGACAACGAAAAGCCGGCGGAAGTGGCCGGCTGCACGACCTGTCATCGCGAGCATCGCGGCCGGAGCGCCGGTTTGCGGCGCGTCGCCAACGAGCAGTGCACACGCTGCCACGGCAATCTCACCGCCCATGTCCAGGACGGCGCCGCCACGACGTTCCTGAACGTCGACAGCTTCCTCGGCGAGCGCCATCCGGAGTTCCGCGTGCTCCGCGAGCACGGCAAGGACCCCGGCCGCATCGCCTTCAATCACAAGTTGCATCTCGCGGCCGGACTTCGCGAGCAAGCGAACACGAGTGTGCCGTTTGTTCTCGCCGACATCGCGCCCGAGCACCGCGAGCGCTATCGCGTGGCGGGGCAAGCCGACAAGGACCCCGTCAAGCTCGATTGCGCTTCGTGCCATCGCGCCGACGGCGCTTCCCCCGAGCGCGTCCGCGCCGCCGGGGATTACATGCTCCCGATCCATTATGACCGCCATTGCCAGGCGTGCCATCCGCTGGATTTCGCCAAGGAGGCGAAGGGATTCGATCGACCCAGCGTCCCTCACCGGTTGCAGCCCGACGAAGTTCGCGCCTGGCTGCGCGGCTACTTCACCGACCGCCTCATCAAGGATCGAGCGTCGCTCCTCCAGCAGCCGCTGCGACCGTTGCCCGGCAAGAATCCCGAGCGGGAGGCGCATGCGCGGAAGCTCGCCGATATTCTTCAGGAGAATGTCCGCGGCGCCGAAGCGATCCTGTTCGGCCAGGGCGCCTGCGGCCGCTGCCACACGTCGCTGCTGACCGAGACCGGCGCGACGCAGCGAATCGACCCAGCGAACATCCCGACGGTCTGGTTCCAGCACGCCCGCTTCGACCACACCGCGCATCGCGGCGTGGCCTGCGCCGTGTGCCATGTGGATGTGGAACAATCGCGCGGCCCCGCCGATGTGCTGTTGCCCGGCGTGAAACTCTGCCGGACATGTCACGCGCCGCCGCACGCAGCCGGCGGCCGCGTCGCGGGCGGCGCCCGGCACGATTGCGTCGAGTGCCACCGCTACCACGGCGGCGACCAACCGCTGCACGGCCGCGGCGCCGCGCTTCGGCAGCCGCCGCATGGACCCTTGCCCGATGTGCAACGATTTCTGAAGGGGAGCCCATGAGCGATCTGCGACTGTTGTGTCTGGGCACGGGCGACGCCTTTTCGGCCCTCTACTACTCCTCGTGCTTCGCGCTGGAAAGCGGCGGGCATTGGCTCATGGTGGATTGCCCGCATCCGATCCGCAAGATCGTCCGCGAAGGGGCGCAGGCCGCCGGCGTCGCGTTCGACGTTTCCAAGATCGACGCCATCGTGCTCACGCATCTGCACGGCGATCATGTCTCCGGCCTGGAGTGCCTCGGTTATTACTTCCGCTACATCCTGGGGCGGTCGCTGGTCGTGTACACGCACATCGACGTCGCCAACTCGCTGTGGAACGGCGTGCTGTCAGGGTCGATGGAATGGGTGATCGAGAAGCCAGGCGCCTTGCCGCGGCAGCGCGCGCTGGATGATTTCTTCGACCTGCGCTTGTTGCCGGAGGGCGAGGAAACCAAGGCCGGGCCATTTCGCATCGCGTGCCGCAAGACGATCCACAGCGTGCCGACGATCGCGTTGCGTTGCACGGCGGCCAAGCGCTGCCTGGGCTACAGCGCCGACACCATGTTCGACCCGACGCTCATCGACTGGCTGGCCGACGCCCACCTGATCGTCCACGAGGCCAACTCGGCGTTCATGCACACCAATCTTGACGACTTGTTGACGGTGCGGCCGTCGATTCGCAAGAAGCTGCGCATCACGCATTATCCGGACACGCTCGACCTGGCCAAGGCGCCGCTGCCGCCGATGCGGCAGGGGACGGTGATCACCATTTGACGTAGGATAGGTTTTCCAACCTGTCCGTTTTGACTCGGACCGAAGAATGACGGCGGCCAAGTTCTCGCGACCTTCGGCCCCGGCGTGGGTTCAACTCTTTGACGGTCGCCGCGACAACTTTCAGGAGTCTACCCATGAATATCCGCGGGAATGCCCGGCAGCGGGGTTGCGTGTTGGTGGTTGGTTTCGCTTGTCTGGCGCCTACCGGACCGCTGACAGCGCAGGACAAGCCCAAAGCGGAGGAACGAACCATCGTTTTCCAGCCGCGCACCCTTCCTTGGCCGGCTACGTTCGAATGGTTGTCGAGCACCACCGGTTGGCCGGTGATTGCCAGCTCTCAACCAACCAAGGGAACCTTCACCTACTTCCCGGCGCCGTCCAACCAGAAATACACTCTCGGCGAAGTGATCGATCTCCTCAATGAAGGCCTTTTGTCACAGAATTACGTCTTGATCCGCCGGGACAAGTCCATCCTTCTGGCGTCGGCCGATCAGCCTCTCGACTCAGCGCTGGTTCCGCGCGTGTCGATTGCGGACTTGGACAAGCGCGGCAATTCGGAAATCGTCTCCGTCGTGATCAGCTTGAAAAGTCTCGCGGCTGATGAGTTCGCGCCGGAACTCAAGAAGCTGTTGAGCGTGTTCGGCGAGGTGGTCGTTGTGAGCCGGGCGAACCAGTTGGTGGTCCGCGATGTCGCCAGCAATCTGCGCCGCGCGATCCACTTGATTCAAGAGGTCGAGCTGCGCGAGAACGACCGCGGAAAATCGCCGGCCGCGGCCGGCATCCTGCGCACCTACCCGGTTCCCGCCGGTCAGGCTGAGCGCCTCGCCAAGCTGGTGCAAGAGATCTTCAAGGATTCGCCCAAGGTTCGCGTCTCCGCCGTCGGAACGAATTCGATCGTCGTCTTCGCCACGGCCGAGGACCATATTGCGCTCGCCCAGCACCTCGAGGAGAACGCCGCCCGGGTCAATACGGAGCTGTTCCAACTGAACACGCTCGACGCCGCCAAGGTGGCCGACACGCTGCGCGGCATGTTCGGCGACCCGAGATCGGGCGGGCCGTTCATCGACGCCGATCCAATCCGCAACTCGCTGATCGTACGCGGCAGCGCCGAGCAGGTGCAGGAAGTGAAAAGCGTGCTGCGGCTGCTCGGCGAGGGCGCGAATCCACCGGGCAAGATGCGGACCTTCCTCCTGGAGCGCGGCGGCGCCGGCGCGATGGCCGAGGCGCTGCACAACATGCTCACGCAGATGCGGTCCAACCCGGTCAAGGTGATCCTGCCGACAGGGCCGGCGGCCGGTCCGTCCCGAACCGTTGGCGAAGGGCGAGGGCCCGAACAAAGAGCCGAAGGCCGCGAAGGGCCGGGCGCCGATCGTCATCACCGCCGTCGCCAACCGGCTGATCGTGACGTGTGACGAACCGGACGTGCTGGCGCTGGTCGCGGAATTGATTCGACTGATGCAGGCGCCGGCGGCGGACGGCGACTTTGACGTGGTGCGCTTGAAGCACGCCCAGGCCGGCAACGTTGCACGAGTGCTGGATGAAGCGTTCAACGCCGGCCGATCCGACAGGGGCAGGTTCGGCGGCGGTCCGATGATGCCTGGGAACGAGCGCATCCGTGTGGTCGCCGACCCGGCGACCAATTCGCTGCTCATCAAGGCCAGCCCGCTCGACACGCTGACAATTCGCAGCCTGCTGAGCCGGGCGCTCGACATTCCGGAAGCGCGCGTGCCGCCGGATGAAGGAGCCCTGCCGCCCGCGGGATTTCCGACTGTGCCGAAACGATCCGCACCGAAATAGAACGACCGGCGAGGTTCATTTAGCCGGCGAGCTTGCTCGCCGCGGACTGGTCCAGTCTTGCGAATGATTTCCCCAGTCGCAGAATTGGCCCCGACCGCGGCGAGCAAGCTCGCCGGCTAAATGAGTTCGGTATGGTCCCTTTTTGACAAGCGCGCGACACTTCGGTATCGTGGGCGGTGCCCATTTACGACTTCGGAGATCGCCATGCGCCGCGCTCTCGTTTTCGCCCTTCCCTGTCTCCTCACTGCCACCTTCATCTTGAGCGCCCAGGAAAAGGACATCGCCTACGACCTCCTCCTCCGCCACGGCAAGATCGTCGACGGCGCCGGCAATCCGTGGTTCCACGGCGACCTGGCGATCCGCGACGGCAAGATCGTCGCCCTCGGCAAGATCACTGGCAAGGCCAAGCGCGAGATCGACGTGCGCGGCCTGATCGTCGCGCCCGGGTTCATCGACATGCACTCGCATTCCGATTTCACGCTCCTGGAAGACGGCCTCGCGCAAAGCAAGATTCGTCAGGGCGTGACCACCGAGGTGCTCGGCGAAGGCAGCTCGGTCGCCCCGTATGTGGGCAAGCTGACGCCGCGTGCCGCCAAGGTGCAGGGCAAGACCGTACGCTGGACGACCCTGAGCGGCTACTTCGAAGTCGTGGAGCGGGCCGGCATATCGACCAACGTCACCACGTTCGTCGGGCTCGGCCAGGTCTGGGAGTGCGTCATGGGCAAGTCGCACGCCCGGCCGACGAAGGCGCAGCTCGAAGAGATGAAGGCCCTCGTCGAGCAGGCGATGAAGGAGGGCGCCGCCGGCCTGTCGAGCATGCTGATGATGCCGCCCGGGTCGCTGGCCACGACCGACGACATCGTCGAATTGTGCAAGGTCGTGGCCAAATATGGCGGCACTTACGCGTCGCATATCCGCACCGAGGGCGTCGGCGTGCTGGAGGCGATCCAGGAGGCGATCGAGATCGGCCGGCGCTCGGGCGTCACCGTCGAGATCATCCACATCAAGATCGCCGATCAGCAGTTCTGGGGCCGGATGAACCTGATCATCCAGAAGATCGACGACGCCCGCAAAGATGGCGTCAACGTCGGCGCCAACATCTATCCCTACACCCGCGGCCACAACAACCTCGCCAGCATCATCCCGCCCTGGGCCCACGAAGGCGGCACGGCCAAGATGCTGGCCCGGCTCAAGGACCCGGCCGAACGCGCCAAGATCAGAAAGGACGTCGAGCACGGCGTCCCCGGCTGGTACAACCATTACACGGCCGTCGGCGGCGATTGGAGCCGGATGCTCGTGAGCGCCAACACGGGTTACAAGGGCCTGACGATGGACCGCATCCTGGCCGCTCGCACCAAGGGGAAGAAAGCCGACCTGGTCGAGGAGTTCTTCGATCTGCTGGTCGAGGAGGGCGGCTCGGTGCCGACGGTGTTCGATCATCACACCGAAAAGGACATGAACCTGGCCATGCAGCAGCCGTGGTGCTCGATCGGCTCCGACGGCCTGGCCCTGGCGACCGAGGGCCCGCTGCGCCGCGGCCATCCACACCCGCGCAGCTTCGGCACGTTCCCGCGCATCCTGGGCGTGTACGTCCGCGAGCGCGGCATCCTGAAACTTGAAGACGCGGTGCGGCGGATGACGTCGCTGACCGCGACCAAGCTGGGCCTGCGCGACCGCGGCATCTTGCGTCCCGGCATGGCCGCCGACGTGACCGTGTTCGACGCGGAGCGGGTGATCGACCGGGCGACGTACACCGAGCCGTTTCGGTACAGCGAGGGGATTGAGTATGTGATCGTGAATGGGCAGGTTGTGCTGGATCGGGGGAAGCACACGGGGGCCAGGCCTGGGCGGGCGTTGCGGCGTGTTGGATGAGAGTCTCTCGGGCTTGTGCGTTGGATTCGCCAAGAAGCGATGAACCTCTGCGATCTCCGCGGCTCTGCGTGAGACAGATCATTCATGCTCACGCAGAGACGCAGAGATCGCAGAGAAAGGCAAGAGAGAACGCATGAACCGTTCCATGCGTTGACAGGGATGGATTGGGTTCTTACACTGGCGCTGTAGATCGCTCTGTTGAAGGAAAAACATGGTCGCCACCCTTCCAACTCGCGTCTCTCACGACCAGCGGTTCTTGTTCCGCGACGCCGACTGGGAAATGTACGAAGGGCTATTGCATCTGCTCGGCGATCGGCCAATCCGGCTGACGTACGACCGAGGGGTCCTGGAAATCATAACGCTCTCCTTCCGCCACGAGAAGCTCTCCGGGCTGATCGACAAGCTTCTGGATGCGCTTGCGGACGAGTTGAATCTTGACAAGCAAAGCGGCGGGTCCACGACATTTCGGCGCCAAGACCTCGATCGCGGGTTGGAACCAGACGAATGTTATTACTTCGAGAATGCGGAGCTGGTTCGCGCCAAGGACGAAATCGACTTGACCATCGATCCGCCGCCGGACTTGGCCGTGGAGGTGGACATCAGCTGTAGCTCGCTCAATCGCCTTGGCATCTACGCCGCGATCAAGGTGCCCGAGGTGTGGAGGTATGACGGCGCGAACCTCGCCATTCTTCAGCTCGAAGCCGACGGCGAGTACCATGAACGTCCCGCGAGCCGGCACTTTCCGAGTTTCCCAATCCATCGGTTGCCTGAGTTCTTGAAGCTGGCCGGCGCCATGAGCGAGACGCAATTGCTCCGGCGCTTTCGCGAGTGGGTGCGCCAGGAGCTTGGGTCCAAGTCTTGACCTTGCCCTCCAGACCGGGACAACCGTGATTGGTACCCGTCAATTCTGCGCCAGAAACCAATCGCGCTCCACCCGGTGAATGGTCTTCGGCTTCGGCATCTTTTCGCCCGTGATCCGCGCGATCGCCCAGCCGCAGGCGTTGTTGACCATGTTCAGCGACGGCTCACCATCGGTGTACTGCTGCCGCAGACTCGGCAGAGCGGTCTTGGCGTTCATGCGGCCAAGCGCCACGGCGGCCATCCAGCGCACGCGCGAGTCTTCCGGCGGAATCCCGGTCGTGTCCATGAGGCGGCCCTCGAGCCGTTTCGTCAAATCCGCCGCCGGCTTCCCTTCGTGGATCATCCCGAGCGCCCACACCGCCGCGCTTCGCGCCTCGGCCAGGTCGCCGCGTTTCGGGATGAAGCGCCGCAGCAACGGATCGGCGGGTTGGTGCTTCTGGCGGCCCAAGAACTGGATGAGCTGCGACAGTTGGTGATCGACCATCTCCAGCTCCCGGCTCGACGCCGGCGGATTCGACAGGCGTTTCCATTCGCGATCGACCAACTGTGTCACCTCGGGCAGCGTGGCCGGAACCGCGACGTTTCGCAGTCCCCACGCCGTGGCGACGCGGACTTCGAGCCGCTGATGCGTTTGCAATTCGACGAAACGCTTCGCCGCCGGCTTGTGATCGAGCCGGGCCAGAACGATGGCCGCTTGCTCCAGTGCCCGCCATTGCCCCTTGGCCAGCATCCGCGCCGTTTCGGCGACAACCTGGCCGCGCAACGCCTGCATCTCGGCAAGCCGCAAGAGCGCTTGCCGCGCCTTGAGACGAGTTTCCACGTCCAGGTCGTCGAGCCGATCGGCCAGAAGGCGGATGTGCGGCTCGCTGGGCCGGCGGGCCAGGACATCAACCGCCAGTGAGCGCAGGTTCGCATCGGCATGTGCCAGGAGGTGACCGAGCGACGCCACGACAAGGTCGGGATCGATTTGCAGAAGTGACGCAGCGGCCTCGGCCGCGACGGCCGGTTCCGGATCGCGCGTCAACCGCTGCATGAATTCGATGGCGTCACGGCTTCGATGCTGACGCACCAGGGCCATCGCGATCAGGCGTGAAGCTCGGTTGTCCGCCGATTGGTCCTCAGCCAACGAGGCGGCGTCCTTTTCCAGCCCGTCACGCCGGATGTTCCCGAGCGCCTTGGCCGCTTCCAGACGAATCGGCGGAAGGATGTGTGCGGACAGCGCCAGCTCGCGGAGCCGCTCGACCGCCTTTTCTTCGCGGAGGGCGCCCAGCGCGTGAATGGCGAGCACCAGGCTTCGCGGCGACGCCGCGGAATCCGCCAGGCGCTGCAGCCACATGGTCCGGGCCGGGCCATGGTTCCAGCTCACCAGGGCTGGTTCGACGATATTGCGAAGGTCGCTGTCGCCTGATTGGGCGTGTTCGAGCAGCTTCGCCGCCGACGCGCGTGCGTCCAGGGCGACCAACGTCCGCGCCATCGCGAGCCGGGCCGCGGCCTTCACATCGGCTTTGTCGAAGGCCGTCATCAAGGGCGCGATGGTCGTGTCCATGCCGGCGAATCCGCGCCGGTGGGCGCGGCCGATCGCCCCGGCCGCCTTGATCTGCAGGTCCATCTCCTGACTCGCCAGGGCACGCAGCCACAACTCCTTCGCCTGCTCCGGCAACCGCGTGACAATCGGCGGCACTGCTAACTCGGGAAGCTTGTACATCGGCGAATCGATGACGTCGTCGGCCCGGAGTCCATGACAGGGTGACAAGGTGACTGAGTGACACGGTGACCACGCGAGATATGCAGCCATCAACGCCGCGCGCGCGGTAACGCGATTCATCCGTGCTCGACATACGGCAACGCTCATCGTGTCACCTCGTCACCCAGTCGTCATTCCTACTCCGGCCGGCTCAACTGCCAGATTCGAACGCGGATGAACAGCAACAGCGCCACGCAGGCGGCGCCGATGATCCACCAGTTCGCCGGCAGGAGCTCGTACTGCGTGAAGCCGGGCGTTTCAGACGCGTGCAGCGCCGCGGCGACCGGATTGAGCGACAGCGCGGCCTGGACCGTGGCGTGGCCGAACGGCGCCTCGCGCCCCAGCCACAGGAGCAGCGGCCCCACGCACACCGCCAGCAGCGCCACGTAGGACGTGGTGGTTGCCTGGGCCGTCGAGCGAAACAGCGTGCTGACGGCGGCGCTCGTGAGCACGGCGAACACGGCCGTCAGGGCCAGGCAGATCACGACACGTTGCACCTGGAACATCAACGTCGGCTTCACGGTCATCATGATCACGTAGCCCGGCAAGGTCGCGCACAAGAGCAGCGCCAGCGGCCAGGCGACGCTCAGGAGCTTGCCGCGGAGGATGCTTCCGGGCGACAGCGGCGTCATCCGCAAGAGCTGCCACGAGCCGCTTTCGCGTTCGCTGCTGATGAGGCTGGCGCCGAGGCTCGGCGCGAACAGCACCAGCAAGACGACCTGCAACAGCACCAGGCCGCCGCCGATGAGCTCCACGCCCCAGCCCAGCGCCCCCGAAGCGGCGATGTAGCTGAGCCCCAGCGACAGGATCGCGCTCACGGCAATCAAGCGCAGCATCCAGTGCGACCGGCCGAAGCGGCGCGACCGAAATTCCTTCGCCATGACCGGATTGACCCACAGGCCGATGGCCCCCGAACGCCGTTGCGGATCGACCAGGAACAGCAAGCTCCGCAGGATCTGTCCCGATTCGGAGCGGTCCTCGGTCATGACGCCGGCCGGCCGGGCGCGGTCGAGCAGCGTGTGCCGAAGCCGGGCGATCGTTGCCACGGCACACACGATGCTGGACAGCAGTGCGAGCAACGCGTACCGGGCGATGGTTCCTTGTCCGGCGGATAAGCCGTGCGAGCCGACGTCGCCCTGGCCCAGGATTTCCATGACGGCGGGAATCGGCGACAGGCAGCGGAGCCACTCGGCGAATTGCGACAAGGCATCGTCGCCGGCCTGCAGGAGCAGGTGCGGCGCCAGCGTGCCGAAGGCCAGCAGCAGCACCAGGGCGTAGGTGAACCGGAGCGCGCCGTCGGTGGATTGGGCACGGCAGCTCACCAGCAGGGCCAGCGTCGAAAGTTGCAGCGCCGCCAGGCCGAGAACCAGATACAGGAGAGTGATGCCCCCCTGCATCGCCGTCCCGCCGAGCGCGTAGCACGCGGCGGCAGCGGGGAGCGTCATCGCCACCAGCACTGCGACGAAGCCGAGCGCTCCGCCGAGCTTGCCCAGATAGATCGACCACGGCGGCAGCGGCGTGTTGAGCAAGAGGGCCAGCGTCCCCCCCGTTTTTTCACGGACGATCGAGGTAGCCGGATGCGCCGGGACCAGCAGCAAGATGCCGGCGAGCAGGCCGTAGCCGAACAGCCGCAGCACCTCCAAGGCCCGCGCCCCGCTCAGTTCCGCGATGTCGCCGGTCGGCCAGCGCACCAGTACGAGCGCCATGCAGGCCGCGGCCAGCGCGATCTGCAGCGCGATCGCCTTGCGCGTCCGCAGCACTTCCAGGAGCTCGCGATGAATGATCGGATTCATGATCAATTGTCCGACCGCGCCACGGTCATGAACGCTTCTTCCAGATCCGTCTGTACCTCGCGGAACTGGGTGACGCCCACTCCCGCGGCGACCAGCGCCGACAGCAGCCCCGCGAGTTCTTCCTCGCGCTTGGCGGTGCGGAAGCGCACCTCGGCCTCGGCCGCCGACGCTGTCACCTCCGCCCCCGGCTCGATGTACTCGCGAACGATGGCCGCGGCGCGCTCGATGTGCTCGGCCGTTGCCAGCAGGACTTCCATGGGCCGCAGTTGGCTGAGCTGGCGGGCAATCTCCGGCAGCGTGCCGAAAGCGCGCAGCCGGCCGCGCGTGATGATGGCGACGCGCCGGCAAATCCGCGCCAGCTCCGGCAGGACGTGGCTGGTGACGATCAGCGTCTTGCCCTGCTCGGCCAGGTGCAGCAGCACCTGGCGCATTTCGATGCGGGCTTGCGGGTCGAGGCCGTTGGCCGGCTCGTCCAGGATCAGCACTTCGGGTGCATGGAGCAAGGTGCGGGCGATGGCGACGCGCTGCTTCATGCCGTGGCTGAGGGCCTCGACGTACAGGTCCCGAAACGAGCCGGCGCCGGCGATGTCGAGCGCCGCGCCGATCCTCTGAGCCCGTTCCCGGCGCGGAATGCCGAACGCCGCCCCGAAGAAGTCGAGGTACTCGCCGACGCGCATGTTGTCGTAGGCGCCGAACGTGTCGGGCATATAGCCGACCAGGCGCTTCAGCTTGCGCGCCTCGACGACGCAATCGGCGCCGGCAACCCGCGCCGACCCGCTCGTCGGCCGCGCCAGCCCGACCAGGATCTTGATGGTGGTTGTCTTGCCGGCCCCGTTGGGCCCGACGAAGCCAAGGATTTCGCCACGCTCGACCGACATCGTCAGCCGATCGAGCGCGACGAAGTCGCCGTATTTCTTGGTCAGGTCGTTGATCTCGACCACCGGTTCAGCGCGGGCCACGGATCGGTCTCCCACCACGAATCATTGACATGTCCCCGTCACTTCGACCTCGATGTATTCGATGGTCCATTTCTCGCCGCCGCGAACGTCGGCAGTGGCGTCCGTGCGCAGCCGATCGCTGATCGCCAGGTGCAGGTGCAGCCCGCCCCGCGGATCGAGCGTCAGCAGCCGCGGGTCGTCGATGTCCACGCGGATGACGTCCAGCGGCGATTCGACGCGATGCAGCTCCACCGTCGCGGCGTCCGCCTTGCCGGCAATGGTCACGCGGCGATTGGGGGCGTCGATTGTCGCCGTCAGCCGGGCCCGCTCGATCTTGAGCGGCAGCACGGCCGCAGGCGCCTGGAACCGGAGGTGCATGTCCGTGCTGCTGGCCGCCTCGAACGTCGGCCGGCTGAGGAGCGACCCGATAACGCGCTGGCAACGCATCAGCGGGCCCGGCACGGTGACGCGATCTCCCGGCGCCGAGCGTTGCCATTCCACCGGAACCATGACCAGGGCGCTGCCGCGCGGCTCAGCATCGGCCGGGAGCGTGAAGCTCAGGTCAACCGGACGCGCCCAGGCGAACAGGAGGTCGCGCGTCTCCCGGCTCCCCGTCGCGCTGCGGGCCAGCAGCTTCCGATACACGTCTTGGCGGCGCTGCTGCCGATCGCTGAGCACGGCGCTGGCGAGGAACTGCTCGGGTGGCAGGACGTCCTCGCTGCCGGCCCGCATCGATCCGTCGCCGCTCATGTTGACAGCCAGGTTGCGGGCGTCCGGCGCGCTCAAGAGCGCATCGGCCGGCTCCAGGAATGGGCCGGTCGAGAGCGCTCCTTCAATGCCGTCGGGCCCGAAGCGTGCGATGGCCCGGATCGGCTCCTTGGTCGGGATAGTTGCATGGAAGGGGGCCAGGCGGATGCCGGCCGGCAGCTCCAGGTTGTCCCAGTGCCACGTGTCGGCATCGGTCATGATCAGGCGCCGCGTTTGGCCTTCGATGCCGGCCATGTCGAGCTCGAAGAAACCCTGTTGCCGGGCCGCCGCGACCGCGGCCCCGGAATCCGGTCGATAGACCGCGATCAAACCGCGCACCGAGGCTTCATTGTGGCCGGCGACGGCGTCCACGAACTGCACGCACGCGATCGTCGGCGGCACCGCCCGGCGCGACGCCTCGCCCATGAACACGAACACGACCGCCGCGGCAGCGGCCGCGGCTGGAGCGAGCCAGCCCAGCAGCTCCGGCCGGCGGGTGCGGCGCAGCGCCAGCCCGAGCGCCAGCGCCGTCAGGATCGCGCCGGCGAAAATCAGACCGACGGCGCTGCGGTTGACGACGCGGAAGCCGATGTCTTCCGTCAGCATCGGCAGCACGACGTCGGAGCGCAGCGGATCGTCGGCCGTGGGCGGCTGCAGCTTCTCGGCGAATTCGATCAGCGGCGGCGTGGCCAGCGGCAGGGTTGCATATCCGGAATACGGCGACGGCCGATCGCCGGCCTCTCTGGGCCGCGTCCAGCCGCGGGCGCCCAGCGTCGTGAACAACACCTGGCCGCGTCCGACGGTGCGCGCGAAATAGATCGGCCAGCCGCCGACGGTGTAGGGCGGCGTCTCATGCCGCGGCAGGACGACCCGGACCAGATCCACCGGTCGCTCGTGGTGCTGAATCACGGCTGGCGCCGCGACCTGGCCGATGGCCGGGGCGTCAATCTTGGTCGTGGTCAGTGCGACGCGGCCCACGACGTGGAAGTCGAGCGCCTCGCCCAGGAGCGGCGCGGCGACGTCCAGGTCCACCATGTCGAGCATCACCCAGACCCGGCCGCCGCGCGCCAGCCAGTGACGGAGCGCCTGCATGCCGGGCGGGTCATGAGCGATGCGGTTGGAAGCCAGGACGAAGTGGTCGATGCTGTCAAACGTCAGCGCCGACGGCGGCAACGAATGGGCGGAGATCGTGGTCGCCGGGTGGGCCAGTTGGCGCGCCTCCCGGAACGCCTGCACAAGCTGCAACGCCTCGTCGGACCGGGATTCGGGCTGCGGCAGCCGGCCGAAACTCGGCTCCTCCGGAGAATATTCATCCAGCATGACCGCGGTGAACGGGGCACGCTTGCGAACATTCACGCCGCGCGCGCGGATGTTCTCCTCGGTCCTGGGCCGCACCCTCTGCTTCTGCTGGCGCGTGCGATCGACGAGCTGCATTTCGAGGTCGTGGGTAGCGCCGGCCGTCGGCGCCGGACCGACCAAGAGCCAGCTTTTCAGCGTCGCCCGGGCGGGAACCCAAACGTCGCGGCCATATTGCACGTCACGCCGTTCCGGAAAGTACATGAGGACCCGGGCGTGACGATCGACGTCGGTCAGGTTGGTCAGCTCGAAATCGTAGGTCTGCCAGCTCGCGGTCGCGATCGCGCTGACGCCGCCGGGCGTCATCCCCGCGAGGCGCAGCGTGGGCGGTTCGCCTTCTTGCGCGGACAACGGTTGCGCGGACAGCGCCCCAATGCACCAACCGGCGAGAACCACGCTGACGCCAAGACGGGTCATGGAAGCATTCACAACCAAGGAAAGGGCAGGTGCTAACATTACACGAGGGACGCCCCAGCCGCAAGCGGGCGGTGGATCGGGCGTGGTGAATCGGGTTGGGAGAGAACGTGGGGTTCATCTTGCCATCGTGCCACGCTTGCCAACCGGGCTACAGGCAATCCATGCCGCACTCGACGCGGCGCGACAGTTCGACTCCCCGATCGTGAGCATCCGCACCTTGTGTTCTGCGGCGTCGCCTCCGAGCAGCGACTGCTCGCGGCCGCGGATCAACTCTATATTGAACTCCGACCCAATGTGGCATAACTCATGAGTGTTGCTCGCGACGAGTTCACTGATATCGATGACAAGCTTGTCCGGAGGTCCAAATGACCCAACCCAAACCTTTGGCGCGTCGTGAAGTTCTGCAAACCGCCACGGCCCTCGGAATCGGCGGCGCGGCCCTGACGCTGGCGCAATCCGCTCGCGGCGCCCAGCCCGCCGGCAACCCGCTCCATTTCGCCCCCCAGTCCGGCCTGGTGACGGGCAAACCGAAGGAGCTGCGCTACGAAGAGATCCCGGGCCTGCTCACGAAGGCCCAGGTGACGCCGCATTACCGCGCTCATTACAGCGGCGCGCTCAATCGCTTCAACGCCATTGAAACGGCGCTCGACGAGCGCTTCCGCGGCAAGGAGCCGCTCGGCGGCGACGCCTATATCCTCTTGCAAAAGGACAAGCTCAACCGCATGAACAGCGTGCTGCTCCACGAATTGTACTTCGACAACCTGATCGCCAAGCCGCCGCAGCCGCACCAGGACATTCGCACGTCCCTGGCAAGGCGGTTCGGCACGTTCGAGCGCTGGCAGGAGGATTTCAAGGGCTGCTGCCTGGCCGCCAACGGCTGGGGCATCCTGGCGCGCGACATCGTCAACGGCAAGCTCTACAACGTCGCCAGCGATCTGCATGAGATCGGCGTCATCTGGCTGGGCCAGCCGCTGGTGGTGTGCGACGTGTACGAACACGCTTTCTATGTCGACTACCAGAACCGCAAGCAGGAGTACGTCAACCGCTTCGTGCAGTTTTTGGATTGGGACGAGATCAACCGGCGCTACACCGCGCTGAATCGTTAAGAGAGATTTCGTTTAGCCCCGGTTCGAAGAACCGGGGCGGGCAGGCGGATGGCAATAGGACAAATCCCAAGGCCGGGATGATGTCCAGCCCGGGGGCGGCGGGGCGGCGACGAAGCGATGAATCCCACGCGCGGGATCATGTCCGCCCCGGTTCTGCGAACCGGGGCTAAACACTGCAACCGGGGCTAACCACTATCGGGAGATCACCATGAAGCTCATGCGACCAACGCTGATTGCCGCCCTTGTTCTGATGGGAATCGCCGCCGGCGGCCCTGCCCAAACCACGGACACGCCGAAACGCGTCTTCGTCGTCAACACCGGCGACGGCAGCGTGTCGCTGGTGGACATTCCCGGCATGAAGGAGATCGAGCGCCACAAGGTCGGCCCGCGTCCCTACGGCATCGCCGTCAGCCAGGACGGCAAGAAGGTCGCCGTGGGCGTCGAGGACGAGGAATGCGTGAAGTTCTACTCGTTGCCGGAATTCAAGCTGCTGGGCAGAACGTCCATCGGGAAAATGTTCAACGACCACATCGTCTTGACGAGCGACGGCAAGCACATCGTCGTCGCCAACTACTACAGCGACGACGTGCTCGGCATCAACATGGAAACAATGAAAGAGGAGTGGCGCATCAAGGACCTGAGCGCCCCGCACGTGGTCCGCTACGGTACGCTCGGCAAACACATGTTCGTCACCTGCAAGAAGGCGTCCGGGGTGGCCATCATCGATCCGCTGGAGCGCAAGCTGGTCAAGTTCCACCCGCTCACCGTCAATCCGCGCAGCCTCACGTTTTCACCCGACGAATCGAAGGTATTTTGCGGCTCGCACTGGGTCAACGGCATCTTCGAGGCGGATTTGAAAACCGGCAAGGTCAGCCGGCTCATCGAGCTGACGCCGCCGCCCGACAAGACCGCTCCGCAGGAAGTGACCTACCACGGCGTCCAGGCGATCCACGGCAACATCGTCCTGGCCGCCAACGAAGGCCGGTCGTTCCTCGACGCCGTGGACATGCGCACGGGCAAGCTGCTGGCTCGGCTCGCGGACGTGTCGAAGCCGTGCTGCATCGAGCCGGTGCCGGGAACCAACCGCGTGATGCTCAGCAACCTCGGCGACGGCTCGTTGCAGTTCGTCGACGTCTCCAAGGAAGGCGACCTCAAATCCGTCGGCAAGGCGATGGTCGGCAAGGCGCCCAAGCGGGTGGCGTTCTTGCCGAAATAAGGCCGGCTGTCATGAGTCGTTGATCGTGTTGCCGATGCCACAGGCCCTGCGCGCGCTCAAGGGCGACGGCGTGCTGTTGTTCGCCACCCGCTCGTTGCGCATGTGCGCCTACGGATTCCTGTCCGTGGTGCTGATGCTCTACTTGAAGGCCGTGGGGCTGTCGGAAGCGCAGATCGGCTTCATCCTGACCATGGCGTTGCTGGGCGACACGGTCATTTCTCTATGGATCACGACCGTCGCGGATCGCGTCGGCCGTAAACGGATGCTGCTTGTCGGCGCCTTGCTCATGGCGCTGGCCGGTGGCGTATTCGCCGCGACGAATCATTTCCTGGCGCTGGTCATCGTCGCCACCATCGGCGTGCTCAGCCCCAGCGACAAGGAAGTGGGGCCGTTTCTGTCGATCGAACAGGCGGCGCTCGCGCAAACCATTCCGGATGAGCAGCGCACCGCCGTCTTCGCGTGGTACCACCTGGCCGGCTCGGTGGCGGCGGCGCTTGGGGCGCTCGTCGGGGGCTTCGTTGGCCAGGGCCTGGAGAACGCCGGCGCGAGCGGCGCGGAGGTCTATCGGCCGCTGGTCGTCGCCTATGGCGTGGTGGGCATCTTGCTGGCCGTGGCGTTCAGCCGCATGGGCCGCGGCGCGGAACCGTCTGGACACCAGGCGCCGGCCTCGCCATCGACCTGGATGGGCCTGCATCGCTCGCGCCGGACCGTGCTGCGCTTGTCGTGCTTGTTCGCGCTGGATGCCTTCGGCGGCGGCTTCATCCTCCAGAGCATCGTCGCTTACTGGCTCCACGTCCGCTTCGGCCTGGAGCCGGCCGTCCTGGGCGGCATCTTCTTCGCGGCCAATCTGCTGGCGGCGGGGTCGGCGCTCGGCGCCGCGGCCCTGGCGAAGCGCTTTGGCCTGATCAATACGATGGTCTTCACCCATCTGCCGTCGAATGTACTGTTGGTGCTCGTCCCGCTGATGCCCAATGTCGAGCTGGCCGTGACCTTGCTATTGATTCGGTTCAGCATCTCGCAGATGGACGTGCCCACACGGCAATCGTACACGATGGCGGTCGTGCAGGCCGACGAGCGTTCCGCGGCATCCGGGATCACGACGGTCGCCCGGTCGATCGGCGCGGCCCTGTCGCCGGCCCTGGCCGGTTACTTGCTCGCGCACGCCAAGTCGATCAACCTGCCTTTCTTCATCGCCGGCGGGGTGAAGATCGTCTACGACCTGTGGTTATATCGAGCGTTTGTGAAACACCGCCCCTCTGCGATCTCTGCGCCTCTGCGCGAGCCTGAATGATTATCTCACGCAGAGGCGCGGAGATCGCAGAGTAAGAGAAACACGCGCCCCGGTCGCTCACGGCGAGCTCGCTGGCGCCTTGCTCCCCGCCCCCCACAGCGGCCGCGCCAGCTGCGCGTTCCACTGCTCCCACATGTCTTGCAGATGGCGCACGCGGTCCGGCTGCTCGGCGGCCAGGTCTTTCGTCTGGCCGATGTCGTCGGCGAGGTTGTACAGCCGGGCCGCCGAGACCGGCGCCTTGCCCTTCTTGCCGGATTTCTTGCCGCTCTCGACCGCCGTGTCATAGCGCACCAGCATCCAGTTGCCCGAGCGGATCGCCATCTGCTGGCCGAAGCGCCAGTAGAGCGTCTCGTGCGGCTCCTTGAGTTGGGGGCCCTTCAAGTACGGCAACAGGTTCACGCCGTCGAGCTTCCAACCCTCCTTGATTTCGACGCCGGCCGCGGCCAGCGCCGTCGGCAGGACGTCGAGCTGGATGATCGGCGAATCGACGATCTTGCCCGCCGGCAGCTTGCCCTTCCAGGCGATGACGAACGGGACGCGGATGCCGCCGTCGAGCGTCGTCCGCTTCGAGCCGCGCAACGGGGTGTTGCGCGAGCCGTTGACCGTGGTGCCGGGCATCGTCGGGCCGCCGTTGTCGCTGAAGAAAAAGATGAGCGTGTCTTCCTCCAGTCCGGCGTCGCTTAGCTTCCGCAAGACTTGGCCGACGGCGTCGTCCATGGCCGAGAGCATGGCCGCATAAGTCCGGCGGGTCTTGTCGGCGATGCCGGCGAACTTCTGGAGGCGATCCTTGGTCGCGTCCATCGGCGTGTGCACGGCATTGAAGGACAGGTACAGGAAAAACGGCCGGTCCTTGTGGCGCTCGATGAACGCGTTCGCCTCGCGCGCGAAGGCGTCGGTGAGATATTCCTTTTCGGCGACGGGGGTCTTGCCGCGGAGGATCGGCGCTCCCTTGTCGGCGAAGTAGGTGTGGGCGCCGCCGAGGAAGCCGAAGAACTCATCGAAGCCGCGCTCCTGCGGGTGGAACTGGGCGGCGGCGCCCAGGTGCCACTTGCCGATCAACGCCGTCACGTAGCCCGCGGCTTTCAGGCGGTTGGCGAGCGTGGTTTCCGAAACGGGCATGCCGACGTTGTCGCCCTTGGCGCCTGGATTGTATTCATGGCCGAAGCGATTCTGGTAGCGGCCGGTCAGCAGGCCGGCCCGCGTCGGACTGCAATACGGCCCGGACACGTAGGCGTTGGTGAAGCGCACGCCGCGCTTGGCCAGGGCGTCGATGTGGGGCGTGGGAATGTCCTTGCAGCCGTGGAAGCCGACGTCGGCGTAGCCCATGTCGTCGGCAAGGATGACGACGATGTTGGGCTTGCGCTTGGTTTGGGCGTCGGCCCAAGAAGGAAACGCCAAGGCAACGAGCAGGGCGAAGCAGTAAAAGCGGATCATGGGTTGTTCCTCACGTCTTACGATGCGTTTCATAGTCGTCGCTTTCTCGGAACTATCGCGTGCCAAACTGCTTCCGCAGCATCTGTGTCAACTCCCGACGTACGTCCGCCACGGCCGGATCGTCCGCGAGGTTGCGCAGCTCGTGCGGATCGTTCGCGTGATCGAACAGCATCGCGCCTCCCGGGCCGGTATCGTATTCGGCATATCGGTAGCGCTCGGTCCGCACCGCCAGGCCGATCACCTTCTTGGCGTTGCCGTACACACTGAACGCCGGATGGTCCCACTTGGCCGCGGGGTTGTCGAGGAGCGGCTTCAAGCTGTGGCCTTCGAGGCCTTTCGGCAAATCCAGCCCGCAGAGCTCGCACAAGGTCGGATAAATATCGAGCGATTGCACCGGTCGCGACGAGGCCTTGCCGTTCCCCTTGGCGCCGGGCGCGGCGACGATCAGCGGCACGCGCGTGCCGATCTCGAACAGCGAGCCGTGCTTGGCCCACTTGCCGAACTCGCCCAGGTGGTAGCCGTGATCGCCCCAGAACACGACGATGGTGTTGTCCGCCAGCCCCAGGCGTTCGAGCTCCGCCAGCACGCGGCCCACGTTCCAATCGGTCCAGGAAACCGACGCCCAGTACGCCCGGATCATGTCGCGGGCCTCCGCTTCGCTCGCGTCGCGCTGGATGAACAAATCCCCGTTGCCCGTGACGCACCCTTTCGGATAGCCGGCCGGGACCGTCGGCCGCGGGGCGAAGTTCTTGGGCAGCGCGACGGCGCGCGGATCGATCATGTCCATGAACTTCTTGGGGGCCGTGGGCGGGCTGTGCGGGCGTGTGAAGCCGCAAGCGAGGAAGAACGGACGATCCTTGTACTTGTTCAGCAACTCGATGGTCTTGGTCGCGGTCTTGTAGTCGCCGTGTGCCTCGCCGTCGCCCTTCAACTCCACGATGCGGTCGGAATTCTTGATGCGTTGTTTGGGATCGACCGGTTTTCTCGGTTTGCGCTGCTCGCCCCCTTCGGTCCAGGAGTCAGTGTCGTCGAGGCTGCCGTGGTAGATCTTGCCGACGCGCAAGGTCAAATAGCCCATCGCCCGGAAATACTGCGGCAAAGAGATGAAATCCGAATGGAGATCGCGGAAGAAGTCGAGGTTGTTGAGCACGCCGGTCGTGGTCGGATGGCGGCCCGTTAGCATCGAGGAACGCGACGGGTTGCACAATGGAAACTGGCAATAGGCCCGGTCGAAGCGGACGCCGCGCGCCGCCAGCCGGTCGATGTTCGGCGACTTGACCGTGGCGTGTCCATAGCAGCCCAGGTCGGGACGCATGTCGTCGGACATGATGAAGAGGACGTTGAGCTTCCTGGGGGCTTGGGCGGGGGCTTGGGCGGGGGCTTGCGCGAGGCACTCGTGGGTGCACGCGGCCAACGCGAGAACGGGGAGCAGCCAGCGCGTCAAGGTGGTGATCATGGTTGCCGCCGGGATCGTGAGGGTAGCGAAGGTTCAACGTTAGCCCCTTTTAATCATTGGACGAGGGCATCGCCAGCAGAAAGTGAGATTTTCCGATCGCCCCGCAACTCCCGGCAACTGTGCTGACGGCGCCGGCGGGCGATGCAGCATGAGCCCAACCTATTGCGCGGGATTTCTGGCTTACACGTCGGCCAAGAAATCCTGGGTTGCACCAGCGTGAATGCGAACCTATAGTACCGAGGCGGATGGGGAATCTGTCGATGAAACCGCGCGTGTTGCAATGTGCGATCGAGGATCTCTTTGCGTTGCATCCGTCCTTTTACGTCGAACCCTACATCGTGGCATTTGTTGCAGTGACGGGGCAATACTCTGTGCCGCCGGCGAGTTTTTTGGTTGAATGCACTGGCGTTCGCACGCGCTGGCTTGGAAAGGCGCGGCGATTCAAATTGGAAGTTTCCTGGACAGAGGAAACCATCGACAAGGCTGAACGGCTGCGAACCACGATGCCGGCCCGATCGCTGGTGGAATTTGCCGCAATTGCTGTCGCGTTGCTGCTCGTGAACCGGGTCGTCCAGTTGGGAACTCTCAACGTCATTGAGCATGGTGGCCGGGCCGATTATCGTTCATCGGTGCTGCAGCGGGTTTTGGAGATCAGCGGCACCGAGAGCCTTGCGGACCTGGGTCGGCGGCACCGCCAAAAGATTGCTCAAGCCTTGAGCAATCCGTTTGGCTGGGATGCTTATGTGATCGTCTGTGCCTTTTGCGGTGAAGGACACCACGTCCACTTTTCTGGACATCGTTGGGAGGAATCACCCTATGCCCAAGCGTGAAGGAACCCTATACCCGCGGGCCGTTCAGGAACTGATCGCCAAAAAGTCGGCTGTAATCTCCAAAGCACAGACCTTTTCCGAGTTAGGTATGGAGGACATGGCGCGTCAACTCTGGGCTACGGCCGGCGGTCATGAAGAGCGCCTGGCGCCGTTGCTCGACTCCCTGGGCCATGAACTGGAGGCGGCGATCCATCGCATCAGTGCGGCGGGTTGTTATCGGCGGGCTGGCGATCTGACGGCGGCCGCCAATCTCTATCGCGGTGCGCTTGCCGGGCCGCTGTTAGCACACACGCGACCGGAAGTGGAACGGCATTTCAGGGAGTGTCTGGCCGAACTGTCCCGAACAAGTTTCCGCTCTGTTTCAACGCGTCGCCGGCAAAAGCCGGCGGCCAACGCGTGACGCAACTCCTGATACGGTCAGGCGATTGTTGCGGCGGCGAGTCCCGCCCGATGACGCCGCGAAGCGCCAATCACCACCACCGCGCTTGCAACTTGTGCCTGCCGCCCGCGGAGCATACAATCAGCCGAGCGATGCACCCCTGCCCATGACGGGAGACCACCGATGGCGCGTTGGATTCTTGCCTGCGTGTTGACGTGCTGGTTCGTGTCGTCGGCGAACGCCGACAACTGGCCCGGCTGGCGCGGTGCGACCGGCCAGGGGCAGTGCACGGAAAAGGGCCCGCCGCTGACGTGGAGCGCCAAGGAGAACGTCCGCTGGAAGGTGAAGCTCCCCGATTCGGGCAGCTCGACGCCGATCGTCTGGGGCGACCGGGTCTTCGTGACCCAGGCCAGCGAGAAGTCGAAATGGCCGCCCAAGGGAGGCAAGGGCGGGCAAGGCGGTCCGTCGATCGCGCGCAAGCGTTCGCTCCTGTGCCTGGACCGCGCCGACGGCACGCTCAAGTGGCAGCGCGACGTCATCTACGAAGAGCTGGAATCGACGCATCCCACCAATCCCTTCGGCTCGGCATCGCCGGTCACCGACGGCGAACGCATCGTCGTCAGCCACGGCTCGGCGGGCGTGTACTGCTATGACTTCTCCGGCAAGGAGCTGTGGAAGGTGGATGTCGGCAAGCTCGAGCACGACTGGGGCAACGCCTCATCGCCGATCTTGCACGGCGACCTGGCGATCCAGTGGTGCGGGCCGGGCGAGCGTGTGTTCTTGCTGGCCGTCAACAAGAAGACCGGCGCCAAGGTCTGGCAGCATGACGAACCCGGCACCGAGGCCAAGGATTACATCGGCTCGTGGAGCACGCCGCTCATCGCCAAGGTCAACGGCCAGGACCAGTTGATCCTGGGTGTGCCGAAGACGTTCAAGGGCTTCGATCCCGAGAGCGGCAAAGTGCTGTGGACCTGCGCCGGGCTGGGCAACCTGGTGTACACGTCGCCGTTGTTCGCGCGGACGGCCCAGGGCGAGGACATTGCCGTGCAGTTCTCCGGCTTCGGCGGGCCGGCCCTCGCGGTGAAGCTTGGCGGCACGGGCGACATCACCAAGGAGCGGCTCTGGCATATCACCAAGAAGAACCCGCAGCGGATCGGCAGCGGCGTCATCGTCGGCGCGCACATCTTCATGCTCTCGGAAAACGGCACGCCGCAGTGCTTCGAGCTGACGACGGGCAAGGAACTTTGGGAAGTGAAGGAGCGGCCCGGCGGCGGCGCCTGGGGCTCGATGGTCCACGCCGACGGCCGGCTGTACATCACCGACCGCGGCGGCAGCACCATGGTGTTCGCCGCCGATCCGAAGAAATTCGAATTGCTGGCGACGAACCGGCTGAACGAGCACGTCGATGCCTCGATCGTGATCGCGAACGGCGACGCGTTCATTCGCTCATTCAAGCACCTGTGGTGCATCGGCAAGTGACGTGGGATCGTGAGAAGCCACGGATGGAACACAGCTGGAACACCGATACTGTCCTGTTTCTTCCGTCCGTGTTTCATCCGTGTTCGATCTGTGGCTGAGCTTCTTGAGCAACGAACACCAAGGAAAGGAAGCATGACCGGCATCATTCGCTGCGTATTGCTTCAACCTCCGCCGCGTTGTTGTTGTCTCTGCGCCTGTGTATCTCTGTGGTTCATGGCTTCGACCAGGTCCGATGGCGCCGATGTTCCCCAATTCCCGTTTGGCCTCGACCGCGCCCGTCGTTATCAGCAGGAATACGCCAAGCGCCGGGGCATGCCCGTGGAGTTCGTGAACAGCATCAAGATCAGGTTCGTCGCGCGGCTCAGCAACCGGCCTGTGTCTACCTGCCATCGAGAAACCGCTTGGTCGCCGTGGGCCGAATCCGAACATGTCACCAAGATTCGCCGATCGAAACTGAAGCCGACGATCCGTCCCGCGCCCGGTTCACTCACCCACATCGGTCGCGCCGGCCACAACCAGACCGCGCCGCCGACCAGCAGGCCGAAAAACGCCGCCAGGATGCAGGTTCGCTTGGACATCGGTCACCTATCCACCTTCGACAACCGGAACCGATACGGCCCGACCTGTTCCAGCAGCACCCGGTCGC
>JAKEET010000217.1 GCA_022616435.1 Gemmataceae bacterium | reverse complement strand
CAGCTCGGTGACCACGCCGGTGGTGACCGATCCGCTGCCGGTGCTGCCGCTGGCGACGCGCGCCGGCCAGGTGACGATCACCAGCAAGAAGCAGCTCATCGCCGGTGCGGGGAGCACGCTGATGGCGGGCAACCGGCGCGATCTGGCCTTCGTGGACGGGGTGTACCAGACGCTGCTGGGCCGGCATCCGACCAAGAAGGAGCTGACCACGCAGGCGGCGCGGCTGAAGAAAAGGGTGCCGCGCGCGACCATCGTCCGCGAGTTGTGGAACACCGACGCCCATCGGGCGCTTCAGGCCAACCAGCTCTACACCACGTACCTGCATCGCTTGCCGACGCCCGGCGAGCAAGCCAGCGTCATGCAGCAGTTGCGCGTCGGCGTGCAGGAACAGACCCTCGCCGGCCAGCTCGTCAGCTCGAGCGAATACCTGGCGGCGCATCCCACGGCCAATCTGCTGGCGGGCGGGTTGTATCTCGATCTGCAAGGCCGGCTGCCTGATGCGAGCGCCCATCAAAACCTGGTGCAGGCGATGGGCAACCAGACGGTGTCGGCCGCGGTGCAAGGGCTGCTCCATTCGCAGGCGGCGTTGCAGTTCACCGTGGACAACATGTACCGCACCATGCTGCACCGTCCGGCCAGCGCCGCCGAGCAGCAGTTCGGCGCCATCCAGCTCCAGAGCGGCGTGGCCCAGTCCGAAATCGCCATCCGCTTGCTGGCGTCGCCGGAGTTCTATCGGCTGGCGTATGTGTCGTTGAGGAAATGAGCCGTAGTCCGCATTCAGTAGTCAGTAGCAAGACGCAGTAGCAAGACGGGCGGGCACGTTTCCTGCTGCTGACTACGGACTACTGACTGACTGCGCCGTTTATTCCGATTGTGCTTGTTAGGAACCTTCCCACGGCAGAACGTGGAAGGCTGACGAGCGATTGGCATCTCCCGTGGCGTGAAGCGTTGCCGAAAACAGCAGGAGGAAGAACCGACGCTGCCGTGGACCGTCCCCACCGGGACGGCCGCAGCACGGCGCGCCGGCCCAAATCTTCGGCTCGGCACCACGGAGGAACTTGCAATGAAGGCCCTGTGGATCGGCAGTCTGGCCGCGATCAGTCTGGCCGCGATCATTGGCTTCGCGGCGGCACCGGGAAGCGCCTACGAGCCCGCCTGGCGGCCCGCCGGCGCCGCTCCCGCTTTCCAACGCGTCGCCCCCGCCGCGAATTCTGCTGTCACCCTCAACCGGCCGGTGCCGCTGGGCGCCGCTCAGGAATCGACGGGTGTCGTTCCCGCCGCCTTGCTCGACCGGCCGCTGCCGACCTTCCGCGCCAAGACCATCGAGCCCGACGACGTGCCGCGGCTGTTGCCGGTCGGCCCCGCGCAGCACAAGGCGACGACGCCCGGCGTCGTCAAGCCGCTCACCCAGGTGGCGCCGCGTCAGGTGGAGCCGCTGCCGGCGCCGCGCCCGACGCAGACCTTCAGCGCGCCCATGCCGGCGCCCGGCGCTGGCGACTTGTGCGGCCCGGCGCTGTGCTCCCCGTCGCAGGGCGTGTGCCGGCCGCCGTCGTGGGACGTCGTCACGGTGAACCAGGGCTTCGTGGTCGACGATGGCGTCACCTGCGACGTCGAGTGTTGCACCACCTGCGTCAGCGAAACGTGCGGCGCTTGCTGGGGCAAGCGCTGGCGCGACTCGTGCAGCCGCTGGTGGTGCGAGGATCCGTGCTGCCGGCCGCGGCCGCGCTGCTGGCTGCGCGGCGAGTACTTGCTGATGGGGATCAGCGACGCCAACTTGCCGCCGCTGGTGACCAGCGAGTTCGCGCCGATCCGGTCGCCCGACCAGGCCGGCGTGCTGCCGATCTCGCCGATCCTGTTCCCCGACCCGGACCACCAGGACGAGGTGCGCTCCGGCGGGCGGTTCGCGTTCGGCTTCTGGTTCCCCCGGCGCTGCAACTGGGGCCTGGACGCCAGCTTCTTCATGCTGGCGCCGCGCACCACTCACGTCGAGTTCAGCTCGGACGGCAGTCCCGTGCTGGCCCGCCCGTTCCAGGACGCCAACACCGGCGGGGAATCGGCGCAGCTCGTCGCCTATCCCGGCTTGCTGGCCGGCACGCTCACGTTTGATTCGACGGTGCGGTTCTGGGGCGTCGACGCCCACCTCCGCCGCCGCTGGTGCTGCGGCCCGCGCTGGTGGCTCGACGGCTTCATCGGCTATCGCCACCTGAATCTCGCCGACACCATCGACATCCACGAGAACCTGCAGATCACGGATCCGGCCGCCGGCGGCGCCCGGTTCGTCGTCAACGACCACTTCGGCACGCGCAACAACTTCAACGGCGCCCAGATTGGCCTGGAAGGCGAGCTGAAAATCTTCCGGCGCTGGTTCCTGGCCGGCAACCTGAAGTTCGCGATGGGCGGCGTCCATCAGATCGTGAACATCGACGGCGCCACCACGTTCAGCGCGCCCGGCGCCGCGCCGGTCACGGGCCGCGGCGGCCTCTACGCCCTGGCCAGCAACATCGGCCGGCACGAACGCACCGACTTCGCCGTCGCCAACGAATTCGGCATCAAGCTCGGCTTCGACGTCAACGAGCACTGGCGCATCTACGCCGGCTACAACATCCTCTACCTGAGCAACGTCGTCCGCGCCGGCGACCAGATCGATCGCGTCGTCAACTTCAACCTGGCGCCCGAGCCCGGCAACCTCAACCCGGCGGTCGTCCAGCCGGCCCGGCCGGCGGTCCTGTTCCGCCAGAGCGATTTCTGGGCCCAGGGCGGCCAGTTCGGCATCGAGTATCACTGGTAGGTGTAGGTCCCGCTTGGTAGGTCGCGCTTGCCGAGCGAGACCTTGGACTGACGCCAGTCGCAGGATAGGCTCCCTCACGAATGATGTTCCCGCGAGCCAAGGTCCCGCCCGGCAGGCGGGACCTACTCGCGCAAGTTTCGGCTTTCGCCGCGTTCACTTCCCGAATACGATACGTAGACGAAGCGGCTCGCTTCGGTCATCGCGTGCCCCACGAAGAAGCCGCTTCGTCTACGATTTTTCTTCATCGACGGAGTGTCGCCATGTCGCAGGAAACACCTGTACAGCCCAGGTTGGACGAGTTGCTGTCGCGGTATCTGAGCCGGCAGGCCGCGGCCCATGCGAACGGCCTGGCGACGTTCGACGCCGGTGAGGTCACTCCGTACGAAGCGGGGCCGGTTCAGCCCATCGATCCGAAGCCGGCGTGGGACGAGGCGGTCTCGGCGTTGACCGCGATCAACGTCGGGGAGACGCGGAAACTGGCGGCGCCGCCGCATTGGGCGCAGCTCGTGGCCAATCACGAGCCGGTGGTGGCGCTGGCGTGGTGCGTCGGCAACTTTCCCCAGCTCGTCCGGAACTTCCACCAGATCTTGCATCACGGCAACCTGACCGAGCTGCGGCCCAGCGGCGGCCGACCGGTGACGACCCCAGCGCTTGCGGACTGGGCGCAGAAGGTCGCCGCCAAGAAATCATTTCCGGAAGCCCTGCTGGCGATTGGCGCCACCCGCCTCGCCAAGCAGTTCGACGACGCCGAGGCCCTGGCGCAAACCCTGGACGCCGACGTGCCGGCGGCCTGGCGGGCCGCATGGGCCAACGAACGCGCCGCCCTGGCCTGGCACCGCGGCAACGCCGACGAAGCCAGCCGTTTGTGGAACGCCGCCGAAGCGTCGCTGCCGGTGCGCTTCAATCGCGGCATGGCCGAGCTGTTCCTGGGCAACGCGAAAGCGGCTCGCAAGCTGCTCGACGACGTGGTCGGCGAAATCCCGGAAACGAGCGCCTGGCATCACCTGGCTCATCTCTACTTGACGCTGGCGCAGCAACGATAGTTGGTGGTTAGTGGTTGGTGGTTTGGTGGTTAGTGGCTGCCACGAACCCACCGCCGACCAACCACCAGCCACCAGCCACCAACCACTAACCACTAACCACTAACCACTAACCACACTGTACGACCAACTCACCGGCTTGCCGTCGCGATAGGGCATCACGCCGTGGAATTGCGGATGGGCCGGGTCGAACACCATCGGCAGGAAGAATCGATCCCCCTCCCACAGCGGCAACTCGAGCAGGCGGTCGACCGGGTGCCAGATCAAGTCGCCTTCGTCGGTTGCATCCCGCGGCGTCCCGTGCCAGCGCGGCACGAGAAAGATGAATCCGAACCAGTCCTCGCCGCGCGGCCCGAAGCCGGGCCAGCTCACCGTGCCGCGCAGCCGCACGTCGTCGCATTCCAGGCCGCTCTCCTCGCGGACCTCGCGGCGCAGCCCGGCAATCACGTCCTCGCCGGCTTCCAGCTTGCCGCCCAGCCCGTTGCACTTGCCGAAGTGCGGATCGTCGCGCCGCCGATTGCGCCGGATGAGCAACACCTGCCGGCCATCGGGCGACAGCAAGTAACCCAGCGTTGCCAGGATCGGCGTGTACGGCATGCTCCAAGTCCCTTCACGAAGTCGCGACGAATTGTTGCGTGTTGAAGTAATACTCCTGGCCGGCATCCGCCGCCGGCCAGACGATTCGCGCGAGGACCTCGCCTGCCTGCTGGGCGGCGGCGCGGTCGGCAAACAAGAGCGGCTGATAGTGTTGCGCCGGCGTCTTGCGGCATGGAATCCAGAAAAAGTCCGCGGCGCGCACCCACACCTGAAAGGCCCGTTCCTGGGCGTCGCCGAGCGTCTCCACCGGATTGACGCCGCGCGCCGCCGCATCCTCGAGCGCCTGCTGCAAGCGCCGCGCGAGCTGCGCTGCTTCATCGCGGCCGAAATCGCGGAACGCCGGCGCCCGCGCCGGGTCACCGCTCCACGTCGCCGGAAGCAAGTCCCAGTCCAGCGACCGCGGCCGCAGCACGACCACGGTCCGCGCTCCCGGCGGCACCAGGATGCCCAGCGCTTGCGGACCGGCATGCTGTGGCTCGACGCGCCGAAACGCGGGCATCGATGGTCTCCATACGTGGGCGAGCGTCGTTGCGTAAGCACGACGTGGACCGCGGGACGACAGAACTCGGCGGGCTGACGCCGCGTAACACGGCGGGCTGACGCCGCGTAACACGGCGGGCTGACGCCGCGCCGCTCGCCTAGCTGAGCGCTCGCTTGATGCAGTTGACCAGGTTCTTCATCACGAAGCCTTGCTCCGGGCAGATGGCCACGTGCACGCCGCGCTGCCGCAGGTTGTCCGCGACCACCGGCCCCACCGCAGCGACCTGCGTCCGCGCCAGGCCGCGCCGCAATTCGTCCTCGGCCTGCCGCTCCTGGGCCGCGTCGAACAGCCGGTCCACCTGCGGCGAGCTGGTGAACGCCACCGCATCGACGCCGCCGGCCGCCATCCGCCGCACCAGCTCGAGCACGCGCTCGCCGTCGCTGGCGGGCGCGTAGACATACGGCAAGACGGCCCTGACCGTCGCGCCCGCCGCGATCAAGAAATCGGTCAGCGGCGGATTGGTTTCGCGATACAGTTGCACGCCGACGGTCAACCCCTGGAGCGGTTCCGGGCGGAGCGCGGCGATGACTCCCTCCGTTGTCGGCGCGCCGGCCACGCGCGTCGAGGCCAGGCCGATCTCCTTCAGGGCCCGCACCGGCTTGGGCCCGCGCGTGATCGTCTTGCACCGTCCGAAGGCAGCGACCACCGGCTCGCGCCGGCCGTGCCGCTCGGCGCAGGCGACCAATCGGCGCACCCCTTCGCCGGTGAACAACACCAGCCAGGCAAAACGGTCAGCTATCAGCTCGTCGAGCCAGGCGAGCACCGGCCCGTCGTCGGGCGGATCGAGGATGCTGAGCAAGGGATAGCGCAGCGCCGTGGCCCCTTCGCGCTCCAAGAGCGCCGCCAGCTCTTCCAGTTGCCGGCCTTCGGCCAGGGCGATCGTGCGCTCATGAAGGGGTAGGGACATGGCTTGACTCTTCCGTGGGATAGAACTCCGATTCTGTCGCTCTGGGACAGAATCGGAGTTCTATCCCACGCTTCACTGCGCCAGCTTGCGCAGGTCTTCGAGGCCCCGCTTGGCGGCTTCCCATTCCTTGAAGGCGCGTTCGACGCGCTGGAGCCGGTACACATGATCGTAGGTCAATGACGTGCTGCCGGGCAGCCGGTCGGTGCGTTTGTGGCGCGGCGTGCGGTCGAGATACTCTTGCACCTGCTTGAACCAGGCCGCGCTCTGGTCGGCCGGCAGGCTCTTGGCGACGACCAGGCCCCCCTGCTTGCGCAGCCGCTGCGCCTCGTCGAGTTGCTGGCCGATCCATGCTTCTTCGTCCTTGGCGGCCGCCCGCAGCTTGGCCACGTCCTGCTTCCACTTTTGCATGCGCTGGACGAGCCGGGTGTCGCTCCACGCCGACAGATACTCATCGGGAAGGGCGAAGGCGTCCAGGCTCTTCTCGATCTTGTCCAGTTCCTCGTCGCGCGTGACGAAGCGCGGGTCGATCACCTGCGCCTGAAACTCCTTGTACAGCTTCTGATAGCGTTCCATCTCGGCGGCGGCCTGCTCGACTTCATCGCGAAGCTTCGGCGCCAGCTCCCCGAAGTGCGGGTCCGCTTGAATCTGGGCCAGCTCCTTGAGGCGCTCCTCGATGGGCTCACGCATGCGGTTGTCGGCGCTTGCGGGAAGGACCCGGCGAACCTGGTTCTCCAGGGCCGTCAGCTCCGGGCTCGGCCGCAAGTAATACAGGGTCGCCGCCAGGACGCCGAGCAGGGCCACGAGCGCCAGCATGCCGGCGACAGCCAGGCTCAACCGCCCGGCGGCATGCTCGCGATGCTTCCAATGGGATCGCGCCGACGCCAGGCTCTCACGAAACAGCTCGGCGACGCCGAACGGCTCCGCCTTGGCCGCGCGGTCCGCGAGGGCCGGACGTTGCACCGCCGTCGCCGACAGGTGCACCTGGACGCGGCCGAACGGCAACCCTGCCTGATCCTGCAGCAACGTGCGAAAGCGCTGATCGAGCCGGCGCTTGCTCTCCTCGATGCGCTGCACCCACTGGTTGTAGGTGTCGTTGGGCTCGGCGATCGTGTCGACCTTGCTCAGGACCAGGTACACGGGCAGGCCGGCGATGTCCGCCCGCTGGCCGCGGGCGTGCTGAAAGAGCTTGACGAAATCGCCGATCGCCGCGACGCCGCGTTCCGGAGCGCCGGCATCGACCAGCAAGATGAGCGAATCCGCGTTGAGCAACGCCTGGGCCAGCGGACTGCCGGGCGGCAGCCCGGCGTGCGACGCCATGATCGCCTGGGCCGCCTGGCCGGAGCAATCGATGAGCGTGGCGGTTTGGGCGGCGCCTTGTCCGGGCGCGAGCGGCTCGACGGCCAGCGGATACTCGCGCAGCTCGTCCTGGGTCGGGGCGAGGCCTTTGTGGTAGGCTTGCTTCTTCAGCTCCGCCATGCCGCCGCTCACGTCCACCAGCTGGCCGCCGAGCTGCGCGGTTTGCGATTGGCCCGCCTGGGCCAGCGCCCCGATCAGCGACGACTTGCCGGCGCCGGGGGCGCCGAACAGGATGATGCGAAGGTTGTCGGGCATAGCGTCATTCCGCGCGCGGCTGCACGGTCGGTAACCCATAGCGCTGCAACAAGTCATGCAAGCGGCCGACCGCGGGATGGCTGGCCGCGACACTTTCATCGGTAATCAGCACGTGCACTACGAACTTGTCGGCCTTGTCCTTGACGTGTTCCTCGACTTCGCCCAGCGTTCGCGGCGGCGGCTCGCTCTTGAGGAGATAGTAACGGCCCTCGCCCGGATAGCGTTTGCCGCCCAGCAGCTCGATGACCAGCTTCTCGCGAACGATCGGCTTCGGCTTCTTGCCGCCGTTGGCGGGTTTGACCTTGTCGCCGCTGACGCCGCCGTTGCCTTGCGTCCCCTGGGCTGTTCCGTCGCCCGGTCCCGCGCCCCAGCCGGGTCCCCAACCCCAGCCGGGACCGCCGCCCAGCGGCAGAAAGAAGAAAATCAGGGCGCCGAGCAACATCCCGCCGCCCAGCCGTCCCAGCGGCAGCAGCCAGCCGGGGACCGGCCGCCGGAACGCCAGCCGATACAGCAGCCGCAGCGCCGGGCCGGTGACGAAGTAGCCGACCATGACCCCGGCGAATGCCGCGGCGCACCGGATCACGAGAAAGACCATCTCCGTCATGGCCCCTCCTTGAGCGAATGGCCGACCTTGGCGAACCAGGCCTGGTAGCGGCGGGCCTGTCCCTGCGTGGGATAGCCGGTCTCCAGCCGCGGATACAGAAACTGGTAGAACAGCTCGCGGCCGCCGGCCTCGCGCTGATGACGCTCGATCAAGGCCAGCGCCGTGTCCGCGTCGGCGATCGGCAGCGGCGGCTGATCGGGGCGGCCATCGTCATAGTAAGAAATGCCGCCGGTCTTGGCGTCGATGTCGATCACGTAGACCGCGATCCGCTTGTGGAGCGGCTGCTGGGCCGCCTGGCGGAGCCGCTCCAGTTCGGCACGCAGCCGGGCCAGCTCGTCGGCCGAGGCGCCGGCGTCGCGGAGGTCGCGAATCTCCTGCGTGCGGCGCTGCAGCTCGCGCTCCAGGCTGTCCACCGTGTCGCCCAGGTCCACGGCGGATTGCCGCTGATGTTCCAGCTCGTCGAGGTTGGCGATGGGCATGAGCAGGAAGATGACGAAGAGCAGCAGCAGCACGTCGATCAGCGGGATGAAGAAGCGCGTGACACTGCGGCGCGGCATGACGATCATCGCGCGTCTCCCGCGGCTGGCTGGGCCGCCATCGACTGTGCCGCCAACGGCTGCGCCGGTTGGCCGCCGCCGAGGGCCACGATGAGCTCGCGGCCCAGGATGACCATCCACGGCGGGAGGATGTTGACGAAGGCCATGAACAAGCCGGCGCCGGTGGCCGTGATCGCCGGCGCGTATTTTTGAATGATCTCATGGGGTTCGATCCGCGGGGTGATCGAGCTGAAGGTTTGCAGGATGCCGCCCACCGTCCCCAACAGGCCGAGCAGCGGGAACCATTCGGCCGCCTGGGCGAGGTGGTTGACCCAGCGGTCGGCGGATTCGTCGAAGCCCGTGCCGCGCCAGCGCAGCGCCCGCCAGCACAACGGCATTTGCAGCGCGAACAACAGGGCGCCGAGACCAAGGATCAGGCTGTCCATGGCGCCGATGTTGACGATGAAAAATGCCGTGGCGTCGCGCGGGATGGCGACGGCCACCAGGGCCGCGGCCAGCAGCGGCACTAGACAGAAGCACAAGGGGAGCAGGGTCCGAATCAGCAAACCACGCACGGTAGGTTCCCGATGTTGCCGCAAGCAGCCGACTACTTCCCGCGCAAGACCTCCGGCAGCATCTGCGGCCGGCCGTCGCGGTCGATGCAGCCGAGGGTCGTTTCGCCTTCGGCCAGGAGCTGGCCGTCGCAGAGCAGCTCGTAACGATGCTCGATCTTGGCCGACGAGGCGCGCTCGACGATGGTGCGCAAGGTCAGCAGGTCGTCGTACCGCGCCGGCTTGCGATAGCGGACCTGCGCGCGGGTGAGCACCAGCAAGTAACCCTGATCTTCCAGGTCTTTGTAGGCCAATCCTTGCGAGCGCAGCAGCTCGGTGCGGCCCTGTTCAAAGTACACCAGGTAGTTCGCATGGTGCAAGAGGCCCATGCGGTCGGTTTCGGCATAGCGCACGCGAATCGCAATCTCGCCTGACTCCATGGCGCCCATCCTCCGGACAGTCCTCCGGACAGAGCTCCGGACAAAGCTCCGTCAATCTACGGCTCGCCAGCGCCGCGGGTAGGGTGTGTCCATTGTGTCCGCCACCGCTTGCGGACAAGATGGCCCGCGCCGCGATCCATATTTGCCGCGATCCTGATTTGCTCGGTGATCGTCTTCAATCCGCGGCGAATTGCGGGTACAGTGCAAGGGTGAACTTCTCGGTGGGACAAGACATGGACCTGTCGGCCCTGAAGTTCCCCGCCGGCGACGCTCTGGCCGGCTGGGGAAGGCAGCTTGCGTCGTTCCAGCCGCACGCGCTGTGGGCCGGCCATCTGTTCTGGAACCGCGTCGAGGCGCTCGTGCAGACGACGGCGCCGTGCACGCTCGATCGCTTCGCGCTCATGATCTTGAAGGCGCTGGCCCTCGACACGCCGGCCCGCGACACGCCGGCCCGCGACACGCTGGCCCGCGGCGACGACCTGGTCCGCAACCTGACGCGCCGCTTGCACGTCCCCGAGGCCATGCTGCGGCAAACGCTGCTCGGCCTGGTGGACGACGGCCTGGTCGCGCCGGAGTTGGCGGGGCTTACCGACGTCGGACGGGCAGCGGCCGCCGACGGCGCCTATCCGCGGCGGCACTGGCGGCGGCGGCAATTCACCTTCGTCGAACGACTGGACGCCGGCGGCCGCCGCGCCGCCGCGCCGCAGCCGTTGCCCCTGGGCATTCTCATTGGCGCCGGGTGGACCAACCCCGCCCCCTGGGACGACGCGTTCCTGCGCGATGCCGTCCAGCGCGACGCGGCCTGGAAGCAAGTCTGCGGCTTTCCCGGCGACGTCCTGGCCCTGGCCGACGCGGCGCCCGCCTTTGTGCCGGCGTGGCAGCGCGTCACCGTGGTCCGGCCGGAGAAGGCCGTGGTGCTGCTGGCGCGCTGCGGGCCCGATGGCCGGCTTCTGGGCTTCGCGGTCCTCTCGAAGCCGGGCGCCGCGCCGTCGCCGTTCGCGCAACTGCCCGCGGAGGCGGCCGCGCTGGCCCCCGAATTGACGCCCGAGCCGGCGGACGAGGACGTTCGCGCCGCCTGGCTGCACTGGTGCCGCGACCACGGCGTGCGCACCCCGCTGGTCGAATCCTGTCCCTGCCATGTCGAAGGACTCTCGCTGAGCGCCCAGGTCCCGGCGGTGGTGCTGCACGAGATGCGCACGCTCCGCTGCGGAGTGGATGGCGAGGAATGGCTGCTCTTGGGGAATGGGCCGATGCGGCGTGCAGTGCAGGTGAATGTCGCCGCGAGTTGAGTCCCAAGCCGCTCTCGCAACGCATTCCCGGCCGGTCACCACCTACTTATCCACTACGGCGTCACCTTGAGCGTCACCTTCTCGTTGTTGCGAATCACCACCACCTCCAGCGGCCGGCCGGTTTTCTGGTCGGCCATGATCACCATGTAGGTGCTGATGTTGGTGACCGGGCGACCGGCGATCTGCACGATGCGGTCGCCGGACTTGATCCCGGCCTTGCCGGCGGCGCCGCCATCGACCAGGCCGCCCACGACCACGCCTTCCTGGCCCTCGTCGTAGTTGGGGATGATGCCCAGCCGTGGGCCCTTCGGACCGCCCATGCGCATCGTGCTGGCGACCTTCACGTACTGGGGCCGCTGTGGATCGGCGGCGAGGTGCGCCATGACTTTCTCCGTGAGATCGGCGATCTTGCGCATCCCCTTGACGTTGACGCGCTCGGCGATGTCGCTCGGCTTGTGATAGTCCTCGTGCGTGTCGGTCCAGAAGAACAGGATCGGGATCTTCTTGCGATAGAACGAGTCGTTGTCGCTGTACGGCGGGCTGCCGGCTCGCTTGGTGTACGCGAAGCCGGGGTTGCCGTTGAGCTTGTCCACGAGCGCTTCGAAGCCCTTGGCGGTGCCGACCCCCTCGACGATGAGGCGGTCCCTGCCCGTCTGCTTGTCGGGACGCAGCCGGCCGACCATGTCGAGGTTGACCATCGCGGCCGTGTTGTCGAGTGGGAACAACGGCTGGCGATTGCAATAGTGCTGGGAGCCGAGCAGGCCGGATTCCTCGGCGCTGAAGGCGATGAACACCAGCCGGCGGCCCTGGCGATCCTCGACGGCGCCGAAGCGGCGCGTCAACTCCATGAGCGCCGCGGTGCCGGAAGCGTTGTCGTCGGCGCCATGGTGGATTTCCTTCACGCCTTTCTTCTTGGCCAGGCTGCCGCGGCCGCCGTAGCCCAGGTGGTCGTAGTGAGCGCCGATGACGATGGTCTCATGGGCCAGCGGCCCGGAGCCTTCGAGCACGCCGATCACGTTCTTCACCGGGATGACGGTCCGCTCGACCGCGGTTTCCAGCGTCGCCGTCCATCCGGGCAGGGGGCTGCTGCGCGGTTTCATGTCGCGGTCGATGGCCTGTTCGATGTCCTTGAGCGTGCTGCCCAGGCTGCTCTGGAAGATCGTGTCGAGGATGCCGCGGCGCATCTGCATGGCCGGGATGCTGCTCGGCGTGGTGACCAGACGGAGGTAGTCGAACGGCATCAACTGGTCGCCGCCGGGGCCCTCGGTGATGTCGTTGACAACGATGACCGCGGCGGCCTTGTGTGTTTCGGCCACGGCCTGCTTGTGGTCGAGGCTGGCGTGCTGGTCCCGGCGGTCGCCATCGAACGGAAGATCCGAGTTGCCCCAGCGCGGCGTGTGCCGCAGCACGACCACGACCTTGCCGGAAACGTCGAAGTCCTTGTAGTCGTCGTAACCGATGTCTTTCGCGGTCGCCCCGTAGCCCGCGAACACCAGCGGGGCGCTGACTTTCGCGGAGCCGGACAGCCCCATGACCTGGAAGTCCCTGCCGGCCGCGAGCTGGATCTCCTGGCCGAGCGGCCCCTTCAAGGTGAGCAGGCCGGGCTTTTCCAGCTTGGAAGGGCCGGACATGCTGAACGGTTGAAACCAGGTCCCCTTGACCCCGCCGGGCCTGAGGCCCGAGCGCTCGAACTGCTTGGCGATGTAATCGGCCGCCAGGTCGAGCCCCTTGGTGCCGACGCCGCGGCCCTCGCAATCGTCGGACGCGAGGTAGGTCACGTCGAGCCGCATGCGCAGCTCGATGGCGTCTTCCTGGGCGCGCAGGCCGATCGACAGGCCGAGAAGGACGAGGACGGAGAACGACGTGAAACGGCGCCACGGCATGGCGGGCTCCTTGGACAGTGAGCGGGGGTTTGGCATGAGGACATTCTAAAGGACAGGCGCGAGCGGTGGGAGAGCAAAGCGGGGCCTGCGCCGAGGACAGCATGCTTTCGCCGCGATGGTCCAGATCATTCACTTGTGGCGCGGGATCGGCGAAAGCATGCCACCCACGGGATGACGGCTCAGTTCTTGGGTAGGTTCTTCTTCACGTAGTCCAAGACTTCCTGGGGGTGATCGCCGGCCTTGGCGACATTGAAGATCTTGGCGATGTCGCCGTTCTTGTTGATCACGAAGGTGACCCGCTTGGCGAGTTTGTTCTTCGGGTTCAAGACGTCGTACGCCTTGGCGACCGTCCCGCCCGGATCGGCCAGCAATGGAAACACGAGTTTTTCTTTGTCGATGAATTTGCGCTGCAGAACGACGGTATCGGTGCTGATGCCGAGAATCTGCGTATCCAGTTGAGCAAACTGCTCAAGGCGGTCGCGGAAGGCGCACGCTTCGGCCGTTCAGCCGCCGGTCAGCGCTTTCGGGAAGAAATACAGGACGACGTGCTTCTTGCCCTTGTAGTCGCTCAGATTGATGGTGCCGGTCTTGCCGTCGGGCAGAGCGGCCTTGAGCTCGACGCCCGGGGCCGGCTTGCCTTCCTTGGGTCCGCCGGCGACGGCCAGGGTCGTCATCGACGCTGACCCAACGAACACGACGATCAGCCCGATCGCGACTGCCGGGTTGCACACAATGCGCATGGTGCCATCTCCTTTCGATGTTGAGACTGTGGGGATGATTATGCCCGGCCGACGGGCGATTGGCAAGCAATTCTCCATGGCGTCGCGGCTTCGTTTCCACGTATGATGACGGAGAACAAGGATGGATCCCTGTATTGGAGGACCAGGATGCTCGGCATCAAGCTCAATCCACGGCAGTTCCTGGAACGCGTCGCGGACGAACTGCGCCGCCTCGACCCCGCCCAGGTGCAGAACCTCGCGGACGCGATCCACGCCTGCTACGTGCAGGGCGGCACCGTGTTCTTGTGCGGCAACGGCGGCTCCGGCTCGAATGCGTCGCACTTCTGCGAAGACCTGGGCAAGGGCACGCTGCGCCGCGAGGACTTTGACAACGATCGCAAGAAACGGCTGCGCGTCCTCAGCCTGACCGACAACACGCCCTACATCCTGGCGTGGGCCAACGACGAGGGCTTCGACCGCGTCTTCCTGGAGCAGCTCAAGAACCTGGCCCAGCCCGGCGACCTGCTGGTGGCCATCAGCGGCTCGGGGAACAGCCCGAATGTGCTCCGCGCCGTCGAATGGGCCAACCGCAACGGCCTGACGACTCTCGGCTGCACCGGCTTTGGCGGCGGCAAGCTCAGGACTCTGGCCCAGCACAACCTGCACGTGCCGCTCGACGACATGGGGATCGTCGAATCGATCCACCTGACGGCGTTTCACTGGGTGGTGGATGACTTGTACCGGCGGATCTCGTTGAGTTGATTTGCCGTTTCGCGTTCTGCGGATCCTGCGAACGCGAAACGGCAAGCCCAAGTTGTATTGACGTTGCCAATGGGCCCTCCCGTGACCGACTGGTCTCCCTTCGATCTGCCCCTGACCGATCCGCGGCATCCGTTCCATCTGCAGCACATGGAGATGGCCCTGGACGAGGCCCGGGCCGCGCTGGCCGAGGATGAAGTGCCGATCGGCTGCGTGATCGTGTCGCTGGAGCGCGGCATCATCGGCACGGCGCACAACCAGCGCGAGACGCTGAACGATCCCACGGCGCACGCGGAGATGATCGCCATCACCCAGGCGGCCCAGGCATTGCAATCGTGGCGGCTGGAGAAGTGCGTGTTGTACGTGACGCTCGAGCCATGTCCGATGTGCGCCGGCGCCATCGTGCTGGCGCGGCTGCCGATGGTCGTGTACGGCTGCACCGACCCGAAGGCCGGCGCGTGCGACACGCTGTATCGCATCACCAGCGATCCGCGCCTGAATCATCGTGCCCAGGTTCTCGGCGGCGTGCTCGCCGAGCCGTGCGGGCGCATCCTGAGCGATTTCTTCGCCGCCAAGCGCCGGGCTGTCAGGAACGACATCCACGGCGGTAACCCCTAGGACCTAAATGGGCCTGATAGGACGGATACCCTCTCAGGGGCCGTCGGCGCCGGCTGTAACGAGTTTGCCGGACGGCATTCAGCAAGGCTGGCGCCGCCGGCAAATTGCACTTCAAGATGCATGGGCCGCGACGCGCCGGCGTGATAGACTGGCGCTGGCCGGGAACGCATTCATCTCTCAAGTTTGAGGCGCGCGATGAAACGCTTGCTGTGTGGAACGGTCGTTGTGGGGCTTGCGGCGACGCTGGCCGCCGCCCAAACCGACGAGGTGCGCCTGCTCACGCGGCCGGCGCCGCCCAGCCGTGAAGTGCTCGACCGGCTCAGCCTCGACGTGGCGTGGCGGTCGAAGATCAAGTTTCAGAACGGCCGCGACGGCATCTTCAGCGTGCAGCTTCTGCCCAGCAAGTTCGGGCCGGACCTGCTGGTGCAGACGCTGGGCGGCGCGGTGCTGATGCTCGACGCGGAGACCGGCGACGTCAAGTGGCGGATGACGCTGGAAGGCAAGGTGTCGGCGGAGGCGGGCGCCAACAACCAATCGGTGTTCGTGGCGCGCGGCGCCCAGCTCTACGTGCTCAACCGCAAGACCGGCCTCAACCGCGTCTATGCCCGCCAGGAGGGCTACCCCGAGCCGATCATGGGCTACCGGTTGCCGGCCACGCCGAGCGCGCCGCTGGTGGCCGACGACGGCGGTTTGTTCGTGGCGATGGGGCAGCGCATCACCGCCTACACGCACCCTGATTTCGAACGCGCCCTGGAGGAAGCGAAGAAGGAGCGCGACAAGCGGCTGGAGGAGACCGACCCCGACAAGGCCAAGCAGCCGCTGGAGCTGGACAAGCTGAAGCCCGGCGAGCTGGAGCTGCTGAAGGACACGGTGACGCAGATCCGCGCCAGCGCCGACGAGCCGCCGGTCGAAATCAGCGAGGGAACGACGCGCCAGCCGGTTGAGATGTGGTCGTACTACACCACGGCGTCGGCGATCCAGCAGCCGCCGTTGACGACGTACAACAATGTCTGCGTGGTCAGCACCGCCGGCAATTTCGTGGCGCTCAATCGGTTTTCCTCGAAGCTGCAGTTCGAGTTCAGGACGCAAGGCGCGGTCTCGGCGCCGATGGGCCGCTACGGCCTCATCGCCTACGTGGGTTCCGATGACTATTCCCTGTACGCGCTGGACATGCACGCCGATAACATCGTCTGGCGATTCCTGGCCGGCGCCCCGATCTACCGCCAGCCGGCCGTCACCGATCACGACATCTATGTCGTCGCCGACGGCGCCGGCATGTACCGGCTGGACCGCGTCAGCGGCCGAGGCCTGTGGCTCAATCCACGCGCCGTGCAGTTTCTGTCGGCCAACGCCAAGTTCGTGTACGCCCGTGATCGCACCGGCAACCTGCTGATCGTGGACGCGCTGCGCGGCACGACCATGGCCGTGTGGGACGCGCGCGCCTGGACCATCGCCGTCAGCAACGACTGGACCGACCGGGCCTACTTCGCGGCGCAGGACGGCCAGCTGATGTGCGTGCGGCACCGGGACCAGCTGGCGCCGTACAAGAACCGCACCCACTTCATCCTGGCCGAGGAGGACGCGCAACCGCCCGAGCCCAAGAAGGGGGACATGAAGGAAGACATGGAGAAGAAGGACGAGGAAAAGAAAGAGGAGAAGAAGGAAGAGAAGAAGAAGGGCGACGAAAAAGTGAAGGTCGGCCGCGCCGGCGCCCCCACGAACTTGGACGGCGCCCAGGGTCACGTCGCGGCGCTGCTCTGGATGCGGGAGTTCGACATTCATGGCGGCCATGGCGGTGACGACGGCCAACGCGGGCAACGACGACAGACGACGAGGCAGGGCTGCCAGTGGAATGGGATGCTGGCCGGAGATGTTCAGGTTCTAGCCATAAGAAAGCGCCGCAACGAAGACGGTCAGGTGGTCGACTACGCCAAGAAGCCGGTCCCAGACCACCTGGCCAAACCCTACGTGCCGCTAGTCGCGGATTCTCGGCATCGCGCCGGTTGCTGGACATTGTGATCCATGGCCCCTTTCTTGACGCCATGGCGTTGCGCCGCGGGGGTCGCGCTCGCCGGCCTCGTGGCCGTTCCGCTGCTGCTGCCGTTGCTTGAGCTGGCGCAACACGGCATCGGCACGTGGTCGGCGTCGGATAGCCGGCGGGTCAGCCAACTCCTGCTGCAAACACTTTCGTTGGTCGGCGGAACCCTGGCCCTGACGCTGCCCGTCGGCATCGCCCTGGCGCTGGCGCTGTTTCGCACCGAGTTTCCGGGACGCCGGTTCCTGCTCGTGGCCACCTTCGTCATGCTCTTCGTGCCCCTGCCCATGATCGCGTCGGCGTGGCAGGCGTTCCTCGGCAGCGACGGCTGGCTGCCCTTGACGTGGTGGGGCCCCAACGCCGCCCGGCCGTGGACGACGGGGATAGGTCCGGCGATCTGGGTTCATTTCCTCGCCGGGCTGCCGTGGGTCATTGTCTTCGTCGGGATCGGCTCGACCTGGGTGGAGCGTGAGCTCGAGGAACAAGCCCTGTTGATCGGGCCGCCGTGGTGGGTGGCGTTGCGGTTCACCCTGCCGCGCTGCCGCGGCGCGATCGTGTTTGCCGCGGTGTGGCTCGCGCTCCAGGTGGCGGGCGAGATCACCGTGGCCTACATGATGCAGGTGAGCACGTTTGCCCAGGAAGTGCACATCCAGTTTTCGCAGGGAACGGGGGCGCTGGCGCGCTCTGTCGCGGCTGCGTTGCCGCTCGTGATCGCCACGTGGGCGCTGCTGACGTGGTATCTGACGCGGCTGGAACGGCTGCCGGCGCTGGCATGGCCGCCGGCCGAGCCGCGGCAGTTCGACTTTGGACGCTGGCGCTGGGCCGTCGCCGCCCTTCTGCTGGTGGCGCTGCTGCTGATATTCGGCGTGCCGCTGGCCAGCCTGTTGTGGAAGCTTGGCAAGCAGGGGCACCCGCCGCATTGGGTCGCCGGCAATGCGTGGAGCCATTTCCTGAGCGCCTGCCGCACGCACGGCGCCGACCTTGCGAAGAACCTCGTGACCGTCGGCGGCGCGGCCGCCGCCATCAGCTTCGGCGCCCTGATTCTTTGCTGGCTGGCCGACGAAAGCCGCTGGTTTGCCCGGCTGCTGATCGCGGTGATGGCACTGGCCTGGTCGCTGCCCGGGACGATCATCGCCCTTGGCCTGAAGCAAGTGATCGCGTGGCTTCCCGAGGGGGTGCTGGCGGACTTGTTCTACTATCAACCCAGTCCGATGCCGCTCGTGTGGGCCTACATCGTGCGGTTTCTGCCGTTTGCCGTGGCGGTGCTCTGGCCGGTGGTGCGGCTCGTGCCGCGCGAGCCGCGCGAGGCGGCGCGCCTGGAAGGGCAGGGGCCGTGGCGCGAGTTCTGGACCATCGTGTGGCCGCTGACGCGTCACGCTGTGTTCGGCTGTGGACTCTTGACGGCTGGGCTCTGCCTGGGTGAAGTCGCGTCCGCGCGCGTCGAAACGCCCGGCTGGGAGAGCTTCGCGAAGCTGCTGTTCGATCGCATGCACTACGGCGTGGACAACAACGTCGCGGCGCTGAGCGTGATGCTGCTGGGGATGATCGTGCTGCTTGCCGCGGTCGGCGTCTTGACCGCCAGGCGAACGGGAAAGTAGTGAGCTCACGACTCCTCGGCGTCGGCCTGATACTCGTCGAGCGGCAACGGCACCGCCGTCTCCTCCTCGGCGCTGCGGGCGACCGCTTCGGTGAACTCCATGTACTGCACGGCCGTGGCGAAGTCGGTGAGCGTGACCGGCGTGCGTTCGCGAATGGCGGCGACGAACTCGGCTTCCACTTCCCAGCCGCGGGCCTTGTCCGGCGGGATCGACATCTCCGGCAAGTCGGCGAGCTTGATCGACGACACGTGTTTCATGTTGGTGCCGCGAATGCGGTCGTGCTGCAGGTCGTAGACGAGCACGCCGTCGCTGCCGAAGAGTTGAATCTCCATCGCCTGGCCGAAGGGCGTGACGCCGCTGAGATGGTAACTGGCGCGGGCGCCGTTGGCGAGCACCGCCAGCACTTGCACGCTGTCGGGCGTGCCGACCGGCCGGCGCACGCCGCTCTGCGGATCGATGCGGCTGGCGATGTGGGCGTGGACCTGGGCCAGCACGCGGACCGGCGGCGGCGTCCAGCGGAGCACCGTCTCATGCAGAATTCCCAGGGCCAGCATGTTGTAGCCGGAGAGCATGGTGTCCTGCCGCCACGACAGCGGCGTCGCGGCGTCGGCCAGCGAGGCGTTGCAGCCGCGGACGTGAACCTCGCGCAGCTCGCCCAGGAACCCGGCGTCGAGCAGCTCGCGCATCACCTCGTGGCCGGCAAGGCCGAACGGACTAGGAACCACCTGCGTCACCAGCTCGGGATGGGCCCGCGCGGCGTGCAGCATGCGGTGCGCCTCGGCGGCATTCATGCTGAGCCGGGCCTCGGTCAGCACGTGCTTGCCGGCTTCCAGGGCGCGAAGGGTGATCGGGCAATGCAAGTAGGGCCAGGTGCCGATGACCACGGCGTCCACGGCGGGATCGGCGACGACGTCCTCCCAACCGGCATGGGTTCGCGGGATGTCGAATTCCTTGGCGACGGCCGCCGTCGATTCGGGCCGGCGATTGCAGACCGCGATCAGCTCGACGTCGGGCAGGGCCCGCAGTCCGGGGATGTGCCGCAGCCGGGTATTGGCCCCGGCGCCGATCAGGCCGATGCGAAGTTTGTGGGGCATGGCAAGCTCGTCGCCTTTCGTAGCGCTTGCGGTTCATTCTATATGGCCGTGCGTAATTCTGCTCCACCACCAACCCGAAGCGTAAGCGAGGGGAGCAGGCGAATCCCTCGCTTACGCTTCGGGTTGCTGCAGCAGAAGTCGGTCGTGCAAACGTTTCGGCGGGCCGATATAATACGGTGGAACGGGTGCACTCCCGCAGGCCATTGGATGAAACCCCATGCCGCGCAAGGCCGCCTCTCCCCTCATCAACCCTCCCGGCGCCCCCGCGAAAGAGACCGGCCCGGTCACCGTGCCGGAATTCCTGTCGGCGAAGGCGCAAGGCCGCCGCCTGACGATGTTGACCGCGTACGACTACACCATGGCGCGGCTGCTCGACGCGGCCGGCGTCGACGGCATCCTGGTCGGCGATTCGCTCGGCATGGTCGTGCAGGGGCATGAGACGGCCCTGGGCGTCACGCTCGACGAGATGATCTATCACACCAAGCTCGTCGCCCGCGCCATCACCCGTTCGCTGTTGATCACCGACATGCCCTTCATGAGTTACCAGGTCGGCCCGCAGCAGGCCGTCGAGAGCTGCGGCCGGGTGCTCAAGGAGGGCGGCGCCCACGCGGTCAAGATCGAAGGCGGCGTTCGCAGCGCCGCGGCGATCGAAGCCGTCGTTAACGCCGACATTCCCGTGATGGGCCACGTCGGTCTGACGCCGCAATCGGTGCGGCGCTTCGGCGGCTTCCGGGTGCAGCGCGACGAAGTCAAACTGCTGGTCGACGCCCAGGCCGTGGAAGCGGCTGGGGCGTTCGCGATCGTGGTGGAATGCGTCCCCGCGGCGACGGCGGAGAAGATCACCGCTGCCGTGAAGGTCCCCACCATCGGCATCGGCGCCGGCCTGGGCTGCGACGGCCAGATCCTGGTGACCCACGACATGCTCGGCCTGTTCGACGACTTCAAGCCGCGCTTCGCCAAGCAGTATGCCGATGTCGGCCGCGCGATCCTGCAAGCGGTTGAGACGTATTGCAAGGAAGTGCGCGAAGGGACGTTCCCGCATGCCGAGCACGCGTTTCGATAACGGCGGCCAGGCGAGTCCGGCCCGTAAAACACTTGACACCCTCCGCGTATCGAGTATCCTTGTCATAGCCCTCCAGAGGTCCCGCCACGCCTCCCTGATTGGGAGCACGTTTCTTGGATGACAAGGATGTCACAGACGGCACGGATGTCACGGAGTACGGGGATGTCCTGGTTGCACCCCACCTGCATCAGCGTTAGCGTGTTCGTGCTCATTGCCGGCGACGCGTTGGCCCAGGCGCCGCTGTCTTCGCGCATCGATCAAGAGATTCACCAAGGTTTGCAGGGCACGCCGGCCGCCGCCATCGCCTCCGATGGAGAATTCCTGCGGCGGGTTACCCTCGACCTGACCGGGATCATTCCGTCGGCCGCCGAGGCGCGCGCCTTCTTCAAGGATCCCGCGAAGGACAAACGCGCCAAGCTGATCGACAGGCTGCTGGCCAGCGACGGGTTTGCCCGCCACATGCAGAATCAATTCGACGTCCTCTGGCTCGACCGCCGGCCGGACAAGTATGTCAAGCGGCCCGAATGGCTGAAGTTCCTTCGCGATTCGTTCGCCGCCAACAAGCCGTACGACCAGCTGGTGCGCGAGATCCTCTCGGCCGACGGCGTCGATCCGAAAACCCGCGCGGCCGCGGCGTTCTATCTGAACCGTGAGGGCGAGCCGAACCTGCTCACCAAGGACATCAGCCGGTTGTTTTTGGGCATGAATCTGCAGTGTGCCCAGTGCCACGACCATCCGCTCGTGGACGCGTACAAGCAGGACTTCTATTACGGCGTCTACGCCTTTCTCAATCGCAGCTACGTCATCAACGACAAGAAGCTCAAGATGTCGGTGTTCGCCGAGAAGGGCGAGGGCGAGGTTAGCTATCAATCGGTGTTCGTGCCGAAGGTCACGAAGAGCAGCGGCATGGCGATCCCGTACGGCAAGGCGATCGCCGAGCCGAAAATCGAAAAAGGCAAGGAATACGTGACTGCCCCGGCTAAAGGCGAGCGCGGCGTGCCGAAGTTCAGCCGCCGGGCTCAACTGGCGGGCGCCTTGACGAGCCCCGACAACCCGCGCTTCGCCCGCGCCGCCGCCAATCGGTTGTGGTCGTTCGTGTTTGGCCGCGGCATCGTGCACCCGGTCGAGTTCGATCATCCGGACAATCCGCCGTCGCATCCGGAGCTGCTGGACCATCTGGCCAAGGACTTCGCGGCGCGGAAGTATGATGTGAAGGCGCTCTTGCGCGACCTGGTGTCGAGCCAGGCCTATCAGCGGGCCAGCGAACCACCCAAGGGGGTGAAGGACGTGGACCCGGCGAAGTTCGCGGTGGCGCCGTTGCGGCCGCTCACGCCGGAGCAATTCGCGTGGAGCGTCTTGCAAGCGCTGGGCGAACTGGACGCGGAACGCCAGGCGCTGGGGGCCAAGGCGACCGAAGCGGCCCTGTACGCCAAGTACGCCGGCCAGGCGGCGCCGATCGTGAGACTGTTCGCCAACCAGCCGGGCGAACCGGCGACCGGCGACTTCGAGGCAACGCTCGATCAGACCTTGTTCCTGCGCAACAGCGAGCAGATGCGCAGCCTGCTGGCCCCGCGGCGCGGCGACCTCGCGGACCGGCTGAATAACCTGAAAGACGCCGCCCCGTTTGCGGAAGAGCTGTACCTGAGCGTGTTGACCCGGTTGCCGGCGCCCGACGAGGCCAAGGATGTGGCCGACTATCTGGCCCGGCGCGGCGCCGATCGGCAGGTCGCGGTGCAGGAATTGATCTGGGCGCTCGTGACGTCGGCGGAGTTTCGCTTCAACCACTGACGGAATCGTGATAGCATGCGGCAAGCTCGCGTCCCAAAGAAACGACGATGATCAAGACTGTCGTGAGAATTGGTCCGCAACATCATGGCCGGCGCATGAGCTTGGCGAAGTTCGAGCCTGCGCTGGGCCAAGAAGGGTATGTGTATGAGTTGAGCCGCGGAGTGGTGATCGTGAGCGATGTTCCAGGCATACCGCACATGCTCCAAGTGGACGAAGTACGCGAGCAATTCAGTCGATATCGCAGCCAGCACCCGGACAAGATCTACGTCATGGGTGGAGGCAGTGACTGCAAGATCCTGCTAAGTGATTTCGAAAGCGAACGCCACCCCGACCTGACGGTTTATCTGACGCCGCCTCCAAAAGAAAAACGGTTCTGGGCCTATTGGATTCCGGAGATCGTGGTCGAAGTCGTGTCGCCGACCTCCGTAGAGCGTGATTACGTTCTGAAGAGCGAAGAATACCTGGACTTCGGCATCAAGGAATACTGGATCATCGACGCGGATCGCCGGGAGATGTTGGTGCAGCGGCGCGGCCGCGGCAAGTGGAGCGACCGCGTCGTCACGCCGTCGCAGATTTATGAGACCAAACTGCTGCCGGGATTGAGATTCGATTGCAAGGCCGTCTTCGCGGCGGCCGAGCGGGGCTAACCGAATCCAAGACTTCCGAAGTCCCGACGAATTCGGAAGTCCGGGGGGAGATGACCATGAAACCGTTCTACGCCTGCAACTCACCCGAACACGCCGTATCGCGCCGCCGTTTCCTGGTCGGCTCGGCAACCACCCTGGGCCTCGCCGGCTTCCAGGGCATGCTCGCGCCGGCCAACGCCGAGGCGATTCGCCGGCAGGACAAGCGCGTGCTGGTCATCTTCCTCGCCGGCGGCGCCAGCCAGCTCGAAACCTGGGACCCCAAGCCCGGCACTAACACCGGCGGCCCGTTCCAGGCCATTCCGACCTCGGTCCCCGGCGTTCACATCAGCGAGCTGTTGCCGTACACCGCCCAGCAGATGCACCGCATCGCGCTCGTTCGCGGCCTGAACACCGCCCAGGACGATCACGGCGAGGGCGCCTACATCATGCAGACGGGACGCCGGCGGATGCCCGCGGAGCGTTTCCCGCACCTGGGTTCCGTCGCCGCCAAGCTGCTCGCCGCCGATGACAATCCGCTGCCGGGCTACATCCATATTTCGCCGCGCGGCAACGGCGGCGGCTTCAACCGCAACGATTCAGCCTTCCTCGGACCGCGCTACGCCTCCGTCACCCTCGCCGACGGCAATCCGCCCGCCAACCTGTTGCGGCCGCCGACCCTCACCGAGCTGGCCGACTCGCAGCGCAACGATATCCGCAACCGAGTCAACGGCCGTTTCCTGCAGACGCGCCGCAGCGCCGACACCGAGGCCTACACCAACTCGTTCGCCCAGGCCGAGCAGATCATGAGCCGCCGCGAGCTGTTCGACCTGAGCCGCGAGCCGATGCACTTCCATGACCGCTATGGCCGCCACGACTTCGGCCGCCACTGCCTGCTCGCCCGCCGACTCCTGGAAAACGGCGTCACCTTCGTGAAAGTGACGCACTCCAACTACGACACCCACCACGAAAACTTCGATTTCCACATCGAGCAACTCGGCGAGTTCGACCGCACCTATGCCACGCTCATCGACGACCTCGCCCAGCGCGGCATGCTCGATCGCACTCTGGTCATCGTCATGGCGGAATTCGGACGCACCCCGACCATCAACCGCAACTACGGCCGCGATCACTGGTCGCGGGCCTGGTCGGTGGCCGTCGCCGGCTGCGGCGTCCGTGGCGGGGCCTGCGTGGGCCGGACCAACGACAACGGCACCGCGGTCGTCGATCGCCAGGTGAACGGCGGCCACCTGTTCCACACCTACTTCCGGGCGCTCGGCCTCGATTCGCGCCGCAACCACTACCACGACGGCCGGCCGATCCCGATGGCCGACCCGCAGGCCGACGCGATCCAAGAGGTGTTGGCATAGTCCGCCGCTTGCGGCTTAGCGTTCGAGTCGCTTGTGATGGCGCGAACGCTAAGCCGCAAGCGGCGTCTTCGGTTATCTCATGAGTATCGATCCCACCCGCACTCGGATGGTCCTCGAGCTGCGCCACAACAGCCCGCTGATCGGCGCTCGCTTCGATCCGTCCGGCCGCTTCGTGTTCGCGTCGGCCCAGGACAATTCCATCCAGCGCTGGGAGCTCTCCAATCAGCGCAAGACGGCATTGACCGGCCATCGCAGCTGGGTGCGCGGCCTGGCGTTCGTCGGCGGCAAACTGCTGAGCGCCGATTACACCGGCAAACTTCTGGTCTGGCCCGTCGATGCGGCAACCCCGCAGCCTGAGCGCGTGCTCGACGCCCATCAAGGCTGGACGCGGGCCGTCGCCATCAGCCCGGACGGGCACTGGTTCGCCACCTGCGGCAACGATCATCTCGTCAAGATCTGGTCCGCGGCCAGCTTCTCGGTGGTCCGCACGCTCGCCGGTCACGATTGCCACGTTTACAATGTGGCGTTTCATCCGGCCGGCATGCACCTCGTCTCCACCGATCTGCGCGGCGGCACCCGTGTGTGGAACCGGGAAACCGGCGAACCATCGCGGTCCATGGACTGCTCGATCCTGTTCCGCTACGACCCGACGTTTCGCGCCGGACACGGCGGTGTCCGCAGCATGGCATTCAATCGGCAGGGTTCGCTCCTGGCGTGCTCCGGCATCACCAACGTCAGCAACGCCTTCGCCGGCGTCGGCAACCCGGCGGTCGTGCTGTTCGACTGGCGGCTCGGCCACCGCGCCGAAGTGTTGCGGCCGCAGGCGGCGTTCCAGGGCACCGGCTGGGGCGTGACGTTCCTGCCCAACGGCCAGGTCGCCGCCGCGGGCGGCGGCAGCGGCGGCGCCCTGTGGTTCTGGCATCCGCAGCAGTCCGCATCCTTTCACACGGTGTCATTGCCGAACAACGCTCGCGACTTGCACCTCCACCCCGACGGCCGGCGGCTGGCGATCCCGTTCTTCGACGGCGTGACGCGGATTTACGACATGGGTGTGTGATTCTCATGGCGTGGTGGGTTCTGATATAATCTCGTCAGCTCGCGCCATTCGAGAGTATGCTATGCCCATGCACGATTGGACCCGCGTCCCGGCAGGCATTTATCACGCGTTTCATCATCGCTGGATTGCGGCGATAAGTGACGTGTTGAACACGGGATTGCTGCCGAGCGACTACTACGCTCTCGCTGAACAGCAGGCCGCTGGATTCGGGCCGGATGTGCTCACGCTCCAAAGCACGCCTCGACTGGCCGAAGACCCAGGGACGGGCGGTGGAACGGCCACGGCGACGGTTCAACCGAGTCCAAAGACCCGCTTCATGGCCGAGACCGACGCTGAATTCTATCGGCGCAAGAAAAGTTCCATCGTGGTCCGCCATGTCAGCGGTGACGACATCGTGGCGATGATCGAGATCGTATCGCCCGGCAACAAGGCCGCCCGGAGCGCGTTTCAAGCGTTCGTGAACAAGGCTTGCGAGTTGCTCGAACATCGCATTCATTTGCTCATCGTCGATCCATTCCCGCCGGGTCGCAGGGACCCAGAAGGTGTTCACGCCGCGATTTGGCAAGAAGTCGAGGATGAGCCGTTTAGGCTTCCTGATGACAAGCGATTGACGCTGGTCACCTACGAATGCGACTTGACCACCCGCGCCTATATCGAGCCGGTCGCGATCGGCGATCCGTTGCCCAGCATGGCGCTCTTTCTGGCGCCACACACCAGCGTGCAGGTGCCCTTGGAGTCGACCTATCAGGCGGCTTTCTCGGTGATGCCGTTTCGCTGGCGTCAGGTGCTGGAGCCGGCCTAAGCGAGATCGATGGCGTATGCACATGCTCCGATCATGCGCCGCATTCCTCATTGTCGCGTTTCCTGCGCACGCCAGCGCCCAGGAATGGCCCCGCTTCCGCGGACCCAACGGCGCCGGCGTCAGCCCCAGCGCCGCTGTCTGGACCGAAGCCGACCGCCTCTGGAAAGTGAAGCTCCCCGGCAAAGGCCATGCGTCGCCCGTGCTCTGGGGCGATCGTCTCTTCATCACCAGCGGCGATCCGAAGACGGAGCAGCGCGCCGTCTATTGCCTCGACGCCAAGGATGGCAGTACGCTCTGGTCGCGCCACGTCCCTGTCGCCAAGCATGGCCAGCACCCGGACAACAGTTTTGCTTCGGGAACGCCCGCCGCGGACGAAAAGCGCGTCTACGTTCCCTGGGCGTCGCCCAAGGACTACATGGTCGTCGCCTTCGACCATGCCGGCGCCGAGGCCTGGCGCGTCGATCTCGGCCCGTTTCGATCCGGCCACGGCTTCGGCGTTTCACTGATCGTGCACGACGGCCTGGTCATTGTTCCTCACGAGCACGAGGGCAAGAGCGCCATCGTCGCCCTGGATCGCGACACCGGCAAGATCCGCTGGCAAGCGCCGCGCCGCAGCCGGACCACCTATGCCACGCCGTGCCTGTTCCAGCCGCAGAACCAGCCGGCCCAGCTCATCTTCGGCAACTACGAGCATGGGATCACGAGCCTCGATCCGAAGACCGGCTCGACCAACTGGGAAATCGACGTCTTCGACAAGGGACACCTGGAGACCTCGATCGCGTCGCCGATCGTCGCCGGCGACCTGATCATCGGCTGCAGCGGCTGGCTGGGCGTGAAGATGGAGGTCATCGCCGTGCGGCCCCCGTTAGGCAACGGCAAGGGCGGCGCCGGCGGCAAAGCCGAAGTCGCCTACCGGCTGACGCGTGGCGCGCCGCTGGTGCCGACGCCGCTGGTGAAGGACGACTTGCTGTTCCTGTGGGACGACGACGGCGTGATCGCCTGTGCCGACGCGCGCACGGGCAAGATGCACTGGCGGGAACGCGTGGACGGCAAGTTCTACGCCTCGCCGGTCTGGGCCGGCGGCCGCCTCATCAACGTCACCCGCGGCGGCGAGGTCGTGGCCCTGGCCGCCGATAAGAAATTCAAGGAGCTGGATCGGTTTTCGCTGGGCGAGAACAGCTACGCCACCCCGGCGATTGCCGGCGACGTACTCTATGTTCGCACCTTCCGCCATGTCCACGCGTACGCGGGCCGGAGAATCGAGGAGCGCTGATGTGCGGGATCCGAAATGCCTGGTTCGTCTGCATGCTCACCGCCATCGGCGTCGGCGCCGTGCATGCTGACGACGCCGCCAAGCCGCTTCGCATCGGCGACATAGCCCCGACTCTCACCTTCAAGGACATTCGCTACCTGCCGCGCTCGCTCGATGACTTCGGCAAGAAGAAAGCGTACGTCCTGGTCTTCACCACCACCGGCTGCCCGCTCGTCGAACGCTACTTGCCGGTGCTGCAAGAGCTCGAGACCGCCTATCGCCCCAAGGACGTGCAATTCGTGGCGATCAACGTCGGTCTTGGCGATTCCGTCGTGACGATGGCGACCCAGGCCGTCGAGCACGAGATGGAGTTCCCCTTTGTCAAGGACTTCGAAGGGAAGTGGGCGCCGGCCCTGGGCGTCCAGCGGACACCGGAGGTGGTGGTGCTAAACGCCGAGCGCCGGCTTCGCTACCGCGGCCGCATCGACGATCAGTATCGCCTGAGCGGCATTCGCGCGGAGCCAACGCGGCGTGACCTGGCCGCGGCTCTCGACGAGATTCTGGCCGGCAAGGACGTCAGCGTGCCGGAGACGCCAGTCGACGGCTGCCTCATCACCCGAATCCAGGCCGCCAATCCGAAGCGAGACGTCACCTACGCCGAGCACATCGCTCCCATCCTTGGGAAGCACTGCGTGGTCTGTCACCAGCCGGGAACCGCGGCGCCGTTTTCCTTGCTCAACTACCAGCACGCGAAGTCCCGCGCCGCCACGATCGCCGAGGTCGTGGATGACCAGCGCATGCCGCCGTGGCACGCCAGCCCGCGCTACGGCCATTTCGTCAATCGCCGCGGCCTGAGCGATGCGGAACGAGAGCTGGTCGGTCAATGGGCGCGGACCGGCGCGGCCCGAGGCGATGCGAGCAAGGCGCCGGCCTGTCCGCCCGAACGCCAGGACGGCTGGCTTATCGGTCAGCCCGAGCTGGTGATTCGGGACGGGACCACGTACACCATTCCCAAGGAAGGCATTGTCCCGTACAAGTATGCGATTCTACCCCACGTGTTCGACGAAGAGACCTGGCTGCAGGCGGCCCAGATCCTGCCCGACAACCCGCGCGTGGTTCACCATTGCAACATGGCCTATGTCTCCGCCGCGGAATCCTTCAAGATGTCGAACTTCGTCACCGGTTTCGTCCCCGGCGGCGGCCCCCTGGATTTGAAGGACGGCATCGCCCTGCGCATTCCGGCGAACTCGGTCCTCGTCTTGCAAATCCACCTCGTGACCACCGGCAAGGAGGAGAAGTGCCGGCTCGCCGTCGGCCTCAAGTTCGCGCGCGGCACGGTCAAGCGGCAGCTCCGGTTTCATTTGCTGGCCGATCGCCGCTTCGCGATCCCGCCCGGGGCGCCTGCGCATCCCGTCCAGGCCAGCCGCGTGCTGGACGCCGACGTGATCGGCGTCGGCCTGTTCGCCCACATGCATCTGCGCGGCAAGGACATGACCTTCAAGGCCCACTATCCCAACGCCACGAGCGAAACCTTGCTCATGATCCCCAACTACCAATTCGACTGGCAAACGCCGTACGTCTGGGAGTTCGGCAAGCAGCGTTTCCCCAAGGGGACCCGGCTGGAATGTCTGGCCCACTACGACAATTCCGCATTCAACCCCTACAACCCCGATCCAAAGGCGACCGTACGCGACGGCCTGCAAACTCACCACGAGATGATGAACGGCTTTTTCTTTTACGTGCGCGCCGACGAGGACCTGAACCTGCGGATCGACCCCAAGACCGGCCGCGTGCAGCGCTGAACGCCGCCGCGCCGCCGCGAACGATGGCCGACCAACAGCGGCCCGAAGCCTGGTGGGTGCTCGGCGGCGGGTGGTCGGGCCTGGGTCGCGGTTGGAATTGACAAAACCCGAGGTCCGACTATCCTACACCAAAGAAGCGGGGTGTAGCTCAGCTTGGATTAGAGCGCTTGGTTCGGGACCAAGAGGTCGTAGGTTCAAATCCTATCACCCCGACTTTTGACATCACGTTCTGCCGGAAGCGTTTACGCTTACCCGCCTCCATCGGCGGCGCGGCCTGAAAGGCTCCGAGGTTTTGACAGTACTGTCAAAACCCGGAATGCCCGGAGGTCCGCACCGTGTCCGATCGAAAACCCAACATCTGCAAACACAGCTCCGGCCAGGCCCGCGTCACGATCGCCGGCCGGGTCATCTACCTGGGCAAATGGGGCACCGGCAAGCTGCCCAGCCGAGAGGCCCAAGCCGAATACGATCGCGTCATCGCCGAATGGCGGGCCACGGGCCAGCCGCGCGGGCCGGCTGAAGCCGAGCTGACGGTGGGCGAGCTGGTGCTGAAGTACTGGCGCCATGCCGAGGAGCATTACCGCAAAGACGGCGACCCCACAAGCGAGCAGGACCGCCTCCGCAGTGCCCTCCGCGATGCCGTCGAATTGTACGGCACCACTGCCGCCGCTCGCTTTGGCCCCCTGGCGCTCAAGGCCGTACGCGAACGCATGATCCAGGCCGGCCGATGCCGCAACACGGTCAACAAGTACGTCCAGCTCGTGAAGCGAGCGTTCCGCTGGGCAACGGAAGAGGAATTGATTCCGCCCTCCGTCTACCACGGCCTGGCGGCCGTCGCCGGCCTCCGCCGCGGCCGCTCCCAGGCTCCCGAAACCAAAGCGAAACGCCCCGTCCCCGAAACGCTATTGCAGGCCGTGCGGGCGATCGCCCCCAAGCACATCGTGGCCATGATCGACCTGCAGCTCCTGACCGGCATGCGCCCCGGCGAACTGTGCATCCTCCGCGGCTGCGACCTCGACACCACCGGCCGGGTCTGGCTCTACCGCCCCGAACGCCACAAGACCGAACATCACGACCAAACGCGGGAAGTCTACATCGGCCCCCGGGCCCAGGACGTGCTCAAGCCGTTCCTGAAGCTCGACACGCAAGCGTATCTGTTCAACCCGGCGGCCGCCGAGCTGCTCCGCCAGGCCGATCGCCGGCAGCAACGCCGAACGCCGCTCTATCCGAGCCATGCCCGACGATTGGAGCAGAAGCGCAAGCCGCGGCGTGGCCGGCCACCAGGCAACCGCTACACCGTGCCGAGCTACCGTCACGCGATCGAGCGTTTGTGCGACAAGGCGTTTCCCCTGCCCGAGCACCTGGCCGGCGAGGCTCCGGAGCAAAGGACCGTCATCGCCGCTTGGCGCAAGCAGCACCGCTGGCAGCCCAACCAGCTCCGCCACAACGCCGGCACGAACGTTCGCAAGGAATTCGGCGCCGAGCTGGCCCAGCTGATCCTGGGGCACCGCAATCTGAAAACCACGGAGATCTACGCCGAGGCGGACCGCAACCAGGCCATGGAAGTAATCGCCAGGATCGGCTAAAACAGGCGCGGCGGGGGATAGGGTCGCTCCCGAATCCCCGATGCTTCACGGGCTGCCCCCGCCGCCTTTTCCAGATGAAGCGCCGAAAGGAAGCATCCGGCATGTCACTTCACAACGGCCTGGGGCGGCCACGGACTGATATCAGAAAGCGAAAGTTGCCACGGGACTGCTTTCTCAAGCCAATCCGCGTAGCGACCGAGCAAGAAGCAAAAGAATCGACCTGGGGCGCCGGCAACAAAGCGGGCACACCCTGGCTGTTTAAATGCCGCTTTGGAGGCCCTGGCTGTCTCGGACAAGTAGTCCTGCCCGCTGGCGCTCCATGGATCGGTCAAAAGAGCTGCGGTTGCTTGGGGAGACAAAGAGCCGGCGAGCGTTTGCGCGCGATCGCGAAACGGAATCGACCTGAACAGGCTGCGCGCCTGCGGAAGGACATCTCAGGGCAAACCTTTGGCCCGTTCGATGTTCTGACGCCGGTAATCGGCAGCAAGAAAACCAACGGCGCCGAGTGGCACGTTCGCTGCAAGTTATGCGGGGAGTTCTTTGTCAAGACGCGAGCGAGGTTGCGGGTAAAGAACCCAACCTGCAAATGCCAAGGCAACGAACCCGCCATCGCGAAAGTGCGGAAGGACATGACCGCGGCAGCGTTGCCGGCTGATTGCTTCCTCGAACCGATCCGAGTTGCGACGCAAGAGGAAGAAGAACAATCGACTTGGAGCAGGAACACGCCAGGCGCATTTTGGGTTTGGCGTTGCAAGGCGAAAGGCCCCGGTTGCAAGGGCGAAGTGGTCGTTCCACGTGTGGCGGTCGAGCGCGGCGATCAGAAAAGTTGCGGCTGTCGCGTGCGACAACTCGCCGCGGCGCGCGGGAAAGCGCTCGCGGCGAATGGTCAGCTCTTCAAGAAACGCCAGGCATCGATCGTTCTAGGCGAGCGCGACGGGCGCCCCGTGGTGAATGGCAAACAAAAGAAACCGTTGACCAATGCCCAATACGACATCGTTAAGGCGCTCGTGGTCGCGGGCAAGTTTGGCCTGAGCAAAGACCAACTCGACGCGAAGAGCGGCCGCGGCGACGCGCTCAAAACACTTCGCCGGCTTGTGTCGGCGGACTCCGACTGGGCGGCCGTCGTAGTTTTTCCTGGCGTGAAGGGGCAGGGATACCGGGTCAAGCTCTGATCTTGTCCCACCATTTGTCCCACCATTTGTCCCACCAAATCCCCACCATCTGTCCCACGATTTGTCCCACCAACACAACTTAGACTGCCCTCCGTCTTCGCACACTTCGCGAAGCGGAGGGCAATCGAAATGATCGACCTGAACTCGGAAAAGCTTCTCACTTTCCACGACGTCCGCAAGCTCCGTCACATCTTCCCCCGACGTCGCGAGGGGAAGCAGCTCGACTTGTCCACCCTCTACCGCTGGTGGAAAGAAGGTCTCGCCGGCGTGCACCTCGAAGTCCTGTCCGTGGGCGCAAGCCCAGCCACGTCGGTCGAAGCGCTGAACCGATTCTTCGCCGCGGTGGCAGCCGCCAAGCAACAACGCGCCGCCGTCGTCACTGCCCGTCGAACCGCGGCCGCGGCCCGCGGCAAGGACCGCAAACGCCGCGTCAGGGAGAACGCCCAGCACCGCGGCATTGTGCGGCGCGACCTGGTCGCCGCTGGTCTCATGACCGAGGATCCCACAACCGCCGCTTGAGGAGATCATGGACGAAACCCCAGGCTCACTTTTTTCCCCCGCCGAACTCGCCCAGGCCGACGCCGGCGAACCGAAACCGGCGCCCCTCTTTGCCGACTGGAATCCGCCGCCGACAAAGTTTGTGTGCCTGACACCTGAGGCCAAGCGGATTCTCCGGAAGATCACCACGCTTTGCGTCGATTCCGGCCTGCCGTACTCCTTCGCAGGGCAACAAAGCTTCTGGCAAAGGTACTTGGGCCTCGGTCGCACGCAGACCGGCCAATACATCCGAGAGCTGAAAAACGGTGGCTGGCTTCGCGTCGAACGCCGCGGCCGACGAAACGCGTGGTATTTCCCAGCGCCAAAGGCTTTCGAGTTGTTTGGCCTGAAACCGATCATCGAGCCGGGCATCGAACCGATCATCGAGCCGACCATCGAAGCGGACGTCAATCCGGGCATCGAACCAGGGCGCCCCATTATGAATTCAGAAACCAAAGAAATCATCAATCACGGCGATGATGATGCCCTTTCGCTCGACGAATTGACAGACCGCTTCATCGCCGCCGGCTACTCCGATCGCATTGCCGCCCGCGATGTCCGCCGGAACCCCCAGCTCGCCGCCGTCGCCCTCGCTGCCTACCGGAAAGGCCACGTCGCGGGCGACTTCGCAGGCCCAGGCATCCTGAACGGAATGCTCAACTCGCCGGGCCTTTATCACTTGGTTCAGGACGCTGGCGGGAACTGGCACGATCGCCGGCCACAAACGGCCGCGATGAAAGCCGCCGACGTCCAGGCCGCCAGAAAGCAGCGCGCCGCCGATCGGCAAGCCAGCCTCGACCGCTGGCGCCGCTTGGACGCCCGGGCGCAGGCGCCGATCATCGCCCATGTGTGCGATAAGCTCGACCTGACGCCGGGCAGCTCGGTTTGCGAGGTGAAATGTGCTGAAGAGCTGGAGCGCCGCCTCACGCCACCATCCGCGGAAACCGATCCCCCGACGGCGTCGCCGGCGAATCCTCCGGCGCCGCCGGCGAACGGCTGACGGTGCGCGACGCCAGCATCACCGCGCCGGCGATCGCCGCCGTAACCGGCGCCACGGCCGGCCACTGCACGGGAGCAAACGACAGCAAGCCGGCCAGTGCCAACAAGCCGCCGGCCAGTGCAAAAATAGGATTCTTCATGGCTTCCTTTTACCACAAAAACCAGCCGGCCGGCAGCTGCCGCCGCCACATTCACCGGCGGGATCCCGGCGCTTGTGGCGCCACAACCGTCGGGGTCGAATCCTCAGTCGGCCACCAAAGCGTGGCAATCGCGAGCGGCGGGCGACAGTGCCAGGGCGAATTCCCCTGGCCACCAATTCGCCGCCTGGGGAAGCGGACGGCGCGGAGGAAGTTGCAAAACATGCCTCCGCGCCCAACCCGCTCGAGCGACGGTCGATCGAGCGTCGCCGGATCCCGCGCCACCAGCTGGAAAAGGTTGGGCCCCGCCGGCCAATCCATCGGCGTCGGCCGACGTCCACGGCCAAGCGTCTCCCCATGTGCATTCGCAGCCGTCGTGTCCCGTGACGCGGTCACAACCGACGTCATCGCCGCCGAATCCAGCGGCAACGAAAAACGACGGCCGGGCCACTCCAACGAGAGAGCAACCCGGCCGTCTCGAACAGTGGCCTCCTACCTCCTGCAGAGCCGCCGGATGTGCCGGCCGGGGCCCCGGCGATCCCGGCCGGGCCGGGGAGGTTATTTCGGGTCGGCCTGGAGCATCTTCTTTTCCACGGCAACCAGCTCCCGGCGGACCGTCTCACGCTCGGCTTTCGAGTCAGCCAGGTCGATACGTCTTTGGTCGGCGCGGGCCGCGGCGCTCTTCGCCTCTTCCAAGTATTTGCCCGCCCAGCTTTCGATCTCGCGCACTGTCTTGCCGATGTTGAAGCCGCGTTCCCCGGCCGCTTTTTCGGCGTGCTCCTGAAATCTCTGGACGTTGATCTCTGTCCGTTCCAAGTTGTGCGTCTGATTCTTGATTCGCTTGTCGAGCGCCTCGAGTTGTTGCATCAGGTGTGCGCGCCGCTCTTGGAATCGATCGGGCGCGGTTTTCAGCAACTCGCGGCGTGCGGCCTTGGCTTTGGCCTTCAGGATGGACAGCTCCACCCGCCGCAACGTGGACGACACCGGCCGCTCCCGCTCCCCCTCTGCGGCGGCGTCTTCGGTGATAATGGCGGCCAGCTCCTGGCGGCGCTTGAGGACGTCGGGAGCGATGGGTGTCCAGTAGACTTCGCGTTGCTCGCCGCTGGCCCCGGCCAGTTTCTTTTCAACAGGGGTAGTCATGATTTCCTCACGCATGGAATCCGCGAAGGCGTTGCAGTCCATTTCCCACAGCTCGCGGAACTGGCTGGGAAGTGGTTTTTCGAGGATCTCCGCGAACGAGCACGCGGACAGGCGCGCCGGTTCGTCGCCGATCGCGCGATTGTAATGCCAAGCCTGGACGGCGCGTTGCACGCCGCTGCGCTGCAGGTCGATGACGGAAGGCAAGGGAAGGTCAGAGCCCAAGGCCCGCACGCGATGCCAACAATGCAGCGCCGCGCGCAGCCACGTGTCGCCGTGGGTGTGAAATCGGTGATGGGCGAAGGCGACGCGACGGCCCAGGTCGCCGTCGTCGGGTGGCATCTCTTGGACGAATGCCCGCGTCTTCTCACGATGCGCGTCTGCATCTGCATCGTCTGGCGTTTCGGCGAACGCAGCGCAACGGCGCGCCAACGGCAGCCAGGGTAAATTGTGTGCCAGCTCGTGAAGCGCCAGCCCCAGCAGTTCCACTGAAGCAATGTCAGGCGGGTAAATGCCCCGGACGTGCTGGTCGGCAATGACGATGCCGACGCCGCGCCCGCGCCAGCGCTCCCCAAGATGCGGGCGCAAGTCGATATCGACGCCCAGCCCGGTGACTCCCCAGCAGCCGCACGGACTCGGATTCATGCCAAAGCGCACTTCGGTTTCCAAACCGACGTAGACCTGTAGCCCGTCCAGGTCGAGGGGAGCGACGGCCCGCAAGATCGATTCGAGCTGGGCGGCCGTCATACGCCGTACTCTTCTTCATTGGGGTACGCCAGCGCCTGTTCACGCTCGATGGAATCTATCATCGCCTGCTGTCGAGCTGCCTCTCGATCCAACGCTTCATTCTGAGCCTGGCGCGATCGTTCTTTGGCCTCGTGTTCCGCCCATTCGCGCCGGGCAGCTTCCTCCACCTCGTCAACCGCGTGCTCGTCGATGGGCGCCGCGGCTTGCGGCGCGCTAGGCAACTCCTGCGCCACCTTTTCGCCAAGCACCCGCGTCAGGGCGACCGTTTCGGGGAGCCGGTCAGGTCCGGAAAACGTGGCGATGCCGGCCTCAGTCAAATCGGTCAGGGTGCGGCGTAGCTCCAATTCTGCCGACGATCCCCGCGCATGGTCGCGGCGTAGCTTGTCGTAGGCGACGGCGCGATTGGCGCCGGCGCGCGCGGCGACGATAGCCCGGACCAGGTCGGCTTGCTTTGCTGAAAGTGTTGATGCGATCGACATGACAGAACCTGCAGGGCCGGCACATCCAGCGCCACCGCCGGCGGCCCCGATCGGCGTGGGCACCCAGTTGACCCTAATGACCAACGCCGCGCGCGCGAATCTCAACACGTTGCGAGTTGCCGCCAAAACCTTCTTGGCGTTAGCGCGCGATCACTGCGCGGCCTTCGGCTGTCAGGGACAGGGAGAATTCGCCGTCGGCGTCGATGCCAGTTGCCTTGACCCACTCGCGGCAGAAAGCCGGAGTTAGCGCGTCGATGTCGCCGAACGTCCCTCGACTGACCCAGCCATCGCTCTTACGCGAAGACAATGTAGCCAGGCGCTTCATTGCACGCTTGGCATCCTCAAGAGATGGCAAGCCGTTGATCCGCCTTGCGATCGTCTCGCCTTCTTCGCTCAGCTTCACGTAGGTACGTTTCGCGCCCGGCCGATTGAACGTTTCCGCCAGTCCAGCGTCTTCGAGTTTTTCCAAGACTCGCTGTGATCGTTTGCGGCGATGCGGCCCCTCATCGCGCAGGCCGTACCATGGAACACCGATGCGGGCATACTCACGCCGATCGGAGTAATCGCCGCCCCCGTTCGGCTCCCAAAGCGCGTCGATCTCGGCAAGAATGATCGTCAGCGCCCATTGCTCCTCGGTCCGGAACTGTCCAACTCTTTCGATCGCAGCGCGCAGGTCCGGCATGCACTCTCCCCGATGTCACAATGTCACAACAAGTGTGTGTCACATAGCGCGATTGTTCCCTGACCACCGGCGCCGGCGATCGCCGCCGGGAAGGACCCAATCGCCCCCAATCTCAGCAGGTCCTTGCCGCTGAATCCTGCGTCGATAGCATGCATGGCAGCTGAAATCGGCCGGCTGGGGCTTGCGGACCGTCAAGCCGCGAGCCTCTGGCCGGCCGCCTTGACGGGGTTTCAGTCATGCCGTTCAAGCGCGCTCACTTCCCCACCGTTCATAGCAGCCACGACAAGGCGAATCCCCGAAAGGCCGGGCAAGCCCGAAGCTCGTCCATAACTAAAATAGTGGGGTCGAGGTGTTGGAGCACCCCGACCCCTGGTCATTAACCTGTGTTGGAGGTTAAAGCCTATGACAAGGTCACGGTCAACGTCCCATTCGTCAAGTCGAAAAGCCGCAAAGTCCGCTCCGCCGGCTGCCGCTCTTCTCAGCATTGGCCGCATTCGTCCGAGCGGCACCAACCCGCGACAACACATCGACCCAGACGGCTTAGCGAAACTCGCCGACACGATCAAAAGCGTCGGCATCCTGCAACCGATCGTCGTGCGCCCGAAGGCTGGCAAGTACGACCTTGTCGCCGGCGAGCGCCGCCTGCGTGCCGCCGAGCTGGCCGGCCTGAAGCGCATCCCCGCCACGGTCCGTCGCATCGACGATGCGGCTGCCCTCGAAATCCAGGTGATCGAAAACGACCAACGCGAGGACCTCACGCCATTCGAGAAGGCAGCCGGCTACAAGGCCTTCATGGATGCTGCCGGCCTGTCCCCGAAAGAACTCGCCGCCCGGATCGGTCGTAGCGTCCCATCGATCTACGATGCCCTCAAACTGCTTTCTCTTGAGCCAGCGCTCCGCACCGCGATGGAACAGGCCAACGTGCCCGGAACCGTTGCAACTCTCGTCGCCAGGATTCCCGATCCCAAAACGCGTGCCGAGGCCTGCGGCGCCATCATCAACGAAGGCTGTCCGCTGGGAGTGCGCGACGCCAAGAAACTGATTTCCGATCGGTTCATGATCGAACTGAAACACGCACCTTTTGACCCCGGCGACGCGAAATTGATAGATGGAGTAAGCGCTTGTACTACCTGCCCCAAACGCACGGGCAACTGCCCCGACGCGTACCCAGGCTCGCGCGCCGATGTGTGCACGGACCCAAGTTGCTACGCCGCCAAGTGCCGCGCTCACGAAACAGCGCAGTCAACGCAGCCCACTGCCGCCGCGGCCGCCGCGGAATCCCGCGGCGGAGGCCTCGACGCCGAAACCCTGGTCCGTCGCCTTCGCTTGTTGCACCGCAATCATCACGCTCGCGTTAAGCTCGACATGATCCTGGACAACTATGGCGAAGTGCTGTTGAGCGCCCCGCGTGAAAGGGGGGACGCATGAACGCCAGCGACCTGGCCCAAGCTCTTCGCGATCTACTCACCCCCGAGCAGCTCGCCGCCATCCTTGGCTCGACCCGCGACTCTGCGACCGTGAGCGATGTGGTTACCGCGTACCTCCGCGATGGCGACGACGACGTCACCGAACGCGTCCAGGAGGAACGGCAAACCAGCCTGACCCGCTTCATGGCCGACCTGGGCGAGCGCCGGGTGTGCGACTGCACGCCCCAGGTCATGCGCCAGTGGCTCAACTCCCATGCCGGCTGGCGATCGAAGGACACCATCGCCACGCAGCTCACGAACATAAAGCGCGCCTTCAACTGGGCCGTCGAGAATCAGCTGATCCACGATTTCCCGTTTCGATGCGTCAGGATTCGGCGCGGCAAGCGCAAGCGGCGGGGTATGTCAGATGAACACTACCGCGATTGTCTGCGCCACGGCCATCCGGGGTTTCGTCGATTGCTGGTGTTCTTGCGACTCACCGGCAGCCGGCCGGGGGAGGCAGCTTCCCTGCGCTGGTCGCATATCGACTGGGAACGGAAGGTTGCCGTGCTGCGCGAGCACAAGACAGCGAAGCAAACCGGCGACGTGCGTGAGATTATGCTGACGCCGCCGGTCGTGAAACTCTTGCGCTGGCTGAAACGACAACCGGCGCGTCTCCCGACCGCGGCCTGGCTGGTGGAACTGCTGCGCAATGGCCCGCGGCGGCTCGTGGACGTTGCCCGGCAGGCGAAAGCCGCCGGGATCACCTATCGCAGGCTCTGGAGGGCGAAGCAAGCGGTTGGGGTTCGCCAGCGGCGCGTCGGCGCCTGGGGCAACATGCGGGGAACACAGGGCTACCTGGTCTACGAACTGGCGTCAGACCCGCCGCCACCAGCAGCCGATCCCGACCCCTACATCTTCACCAATCGCCAGGGCGGCCCCTGGAACCGGGCATCCTGGTGCCAAGCCATCGGCCGCGCTCGCAAGGCCAGCGCCACGCCGATCGCCAGCATCTACTGCCTTCGGCACCGCGTGGCGACCGAACTCTGCCGCGCCGGGGTCAACCTGAAAGTCGTCGCCGCCATCCTGGGACACCGGTCCATCAGCACCACGAGCGGCTACGCGGAAGGTATCGGCGATGATGTGGCCTTGCTCCAGTCAGTGCTTGATCGGTTGCCAAAGTGAACTGTCAAAAAGACTGTCAAAACCGGTCCACGGCTTCGCAAAAACTCGCGAGTTTTTGCGAAATCTGAACCGAGAGAAAACGACAAAAACCGAGGGAGAAAACAGTCAAAACACACGGAGTTTTTCAGGGCTTGCGGCATTGACAACGTGCTGTCACTGGCTTTCTTCGGGACCAAGAGGTCGTAGGTTCAAATCCTATCACCCCGATTTTTGACATCTCCTTTGCCGAACGCAAGTTACGCGTACCTTCCAGCGGTTGGAAGTGCGGCCCGCGAACACCTGAAACTTGGTACTCTACCAAGATTCAAAAGCGGGAGCTGCACCATGCTGAAGGCATCGCATCGAATTCCCCGTTACGGAAAACACCGTGCGACCGGACAAGCCCGAGTGGTCTTGAATGGCCGATCAATCTATCTCGGTCCCTACGGGAGCCCGAAAAGCAGGGAGGCCTACCAACGAGCCATCAACGAATGGCTCGCCCGAGGGCGAACGACCGCCCGTAGCGGCCTGACCATCGTCGAACTGATCCTTGCTTTCTGGAAGCATGCGCTCGTCTACTATCGCAAGCCGAACGGAGTTTCCACCGGCGAGCTTTACTGCATCAAGTCCGCGTGCCGACCGCTCAGGGACCTTTATGGCCAAAGCGATGCTGATGCCTTCGGGCCTAAGGAGCTCAAGGCCGTCCGGCAGGCCATGATCGCTAATGGCTGGGTCCGGAAATCGATCAACCGCAATATCGAACGAATCCGCCGCATGTTCCGTTGGGCCGGCGAGCAAGGGATCGTCCCACCAGAGATTTACCACCGCCTCCTGTGTGTCAGCGGATTGAAGGTGGGACGGACAGACGCCAAAGAGGGACATCCGGTCAAGCCGGTGCCCGAGGCCCTGATCGACGTCGTCAGGCCGCACGTCTGGCGCCCGGTGAGGGCCATGATTGAATTACAGCTTCTGACCGGCATGCGCCCCGGGGAGGTGTGCCAAATGCGCGGCTGCGACCTGGAAATCTCCGGTCATGTCTGGATCTATCGACCAGCGAACCACAAGACCCAGCACTTCGGCCACGGACGGGAAATCTTCCTCGGCCCCCAGGCACAGGCACTCTTGCGGCCGTTCTTAAAGACGGACCTCCAAGCTTTTTTGTTCAGCCCCGCCGAGGCACGTGAGGAGCATTTTTTGGCGCTCAGGGGGGCGCGCAAGACGAAAGTTCAGCCGAGCCAGATGTGCCGAAAGGTTGAGTCGCCCCGCAAGCTGCCCGGAATCCCGTGACGCCGCACCAAGCCAGTCACTCGAAGAGCACAACACCGCGGCGGAAGCGGCCGACGCCGAACTTCGGCGCGCCGGCTTCTGATCCGAATCCTGCTCATTACTTACGGAGGACGCAAGAATGGACCCAAACACTTCACTCGGGCTTCAGCTCGATCCCACACGACACCGCGCGACTCGCGATGGCAAGCCATGTGCCGATCTAGGCGGCAACTGCCGCCTATGGCGAATTCTGGTAATGCTCGCAGAGCGCCATGGCTCGTACGTGCCGAAGCGCGACCTGATCGGCGCCGTTTGGGACGATCTCGGTGCGGTCAGCATAGAGGACGGCACGCTTTGGAGCGCGATCAGCAAACTCCGACGATTCCTGATGCCGCTGGATCTTACGGTCAGGCACACCAAGGGTCTAGGCTACCGGTTGGTTGCGCAGACGAAAAGCATCGCATCGTGACGGCCGATCACGCAAACGCGCTATCGCCAGACTACGAAGGAGATTCTGCATGCGCAAGAAGTCCACAATCAAAAAAAGCACGACGGTCAAACGGTGAAAGAGGCGCTTAACAAGCCGTGCGGGCTCGCCCACGCTCGGCGCTGCCGCTAGCACCCTGCCAAAGCTCCTGGCATTTGGTGAAGCCCAATCGAGGGCCGCGGCAGAAGTTTCTGTTGGCGGTGTTGGGGGTGTTGGCGGTGGCGCCGAGGAGGACACGTTCTTCTGGATCACTGAAGACGGTGCTCGCAAGAATTACCGCGAGCTAGGACGCCGGCTCGCAGCGGCCAACAAGAACCTGCTGCGTAATGGGTCGGCCGGCCACGGGTTGATCTTGCTATCCGGTGATAGATGGCGGCGAATTCGAAACGCCGCGGAACTGGCGCCTGTCATTGTCGATCACTTGCCAATTTGCGTCATGAGGGGTGACAAGGTAGTCGCGGAACTGCCCACCGCCGCGCACCTCAACCACACGTTGCGCTCGGTCGAGTTTCTCAAACAGTTCCGCGCCGTCGATCATCTTACGCGTTTTGCGCTTTACCAGGATGACTTCTCGCTTGCGTCGCCCGGCTACACCGACGGAGGAGATGGCAAGCGACTGTACTACCTCGGTCAGAAGCTTGAGGTCTCGAACTCTATTCACACGATAAGGAAATTCTTGGCAGTTATGGACTTTGCAAGCAAAGCCGACTTGGCCAACACGGTTGCGGCTGGTCTCACCGTTCGACTGCGGCATCTGTTCCGTGGTCACAAGCCAATTGTCCAGATTACGGCCACGAAGAGTCATGCTGGCAAGGGAACGCTTACAGACTTCATCCGCGGCCCAATCCCCAAGGCCGACATTCTCTACGAAAGTCTTGACTGGCCGATGCAAAGCCAATTTCAGAGGCAGGTGAGTTTCGATCCGGAAATTGGCGTCATCTGCTTCGATAATGTCCGTCTCGACAGCGCCGGCGGCAAGGCCCAGTTCATTCGGTCGGCCTGGATTGAGAGCTTCGTCACATCGCCGGAAGTGATGCTCGCTTCGCCGGACGCCGGCGAAGCTCTGCGGCTGCAAAACACTTTCGTGGTGGTAATCAACACGAATGACGGCGCGCTCAGCCCGGACTTACTGAACCGGGCGCTGCCGATTCAGCTCGCTCCAAGGGGCGATATTCAGGATCGAAAATCACCGATCGGAAACCCGAAGTTGGAGTTTCTGCCAAAGTTCCGCGACCAGATCGAAGCGGAATTTGGCGGGATGATCGAGCGCTGGCGACTTGCTGGATGCCCGTTGGACAACACGGTCAAACATCCGATGTCGGTTTGGGCAAGGACGATCGGCGGCATCCTCGCGTTCAACGGCTTCACAGACTTTCTGGCCAACTACCAAATGTCACGGGTTGTCGACGATCCCATTCGGGAGGCCCTTGCCATTCTAGCAGGTGCGAGACCCGGCGAACCACTAACGCCTGCTGATTGGGCCGGTCTTGCTGTCGAGCAAGGACTCGGAAAGATGGCTCTTCCGTTTATAGGTGCGAACCCTTGGGAAGTCGGTCATTTCTTCGGTGCCAGGCAGAACGGCCCGAACACCACGCGGAAGCCGGCGACGATGCT
>JAKEET010000044.1 GCA_022616435.1 Gemmataceae bacterium | reverse complement strand
TGCCGGCTCTACGACGCCTGGAATCGCCTGGTCACGGTGAAGGACAGCGGCAGCACAACGATTGCCGCTTACGAATACGACGCGTTGGGTCGCCGCGTGCAGCAAACGGTCAGCAGCACGACGACCGACTTCTACTTCTCAGCCGCCTGGCAAGTCTTGGAAGAGCGCGTCGGCAGCGACATCAAAGTGAGGGTGGGAGGAAAAAGGGGGAGGAAAAAGGGGACATTCTGCTTTTCGGCGCTTATGCATCGGCGGATCACTCGCGCCTACGAGCCCGAGGCCGGGCATCGCTGCAACGCCAACAAGGTCGTGCTCGACCCCTACGCCAAGGCCATCGGCCGCAAGGTGCGGTGGAGCGACGAGATGTTCGGCTACCGCGTCGGCGATCCGGCGGAGGACCTGTCGTTCGACGACCGCGACAATGCCGCGTTCGCGCCGCTCGGCGTGGTCATCGACCCGGCCTTCACCTGGGGCGACGACCGTCCGCCCCGGACGCCGTGGCACAAGACCGTGATCTACGAGCTGCACGTCAAGGGCTTCACCAAGCTCGATCCCGAGGTGCCCGAAGCGCTGCGCGGAACATATGCCGGCCTGGCCACGGACACCGCCATCCGCCGCCTCGTTGACCTGGGCGTGACCACCGTCGAGCTGATGCCGGTGCACCATCACGTCGACGACCGGCACCTGGTCGAGCGCGGCCTGAGGAACTACTGGGGCTACAACACGCTGGCCTTCTTCGCGCCCGACATCCGCTACTCGGCTGACGTCGGCACGCCGCTGGAGTCGGTGCGCGAGTTCAAGATGATGGTGCGGGCCCTGCACGCCGCCGGCCTGGAGGTGATCCTTGACGTGGTCTACAACCACACCGCCGAGGGGAACCACCTGGGGCCGACGCTGTCGTTTCGCGGCATCGACAACGCCGCGTACTACCGCTTGGTGGCGGACAGCCAGCGCTACTTCATGGACTTCACCGGCTGCGGCAACACGCTGAACATGCAGCATCCGCGCGTGCTGCAGCTCATCATGGACAGCCTGCGCTACTGGGTGCTGGAGATGCACGTCGACGGCTTCCGCTTCGACCTGGCCAGCGCCCTGGCCCGCGAGCACGAGGTCGACCGGCTGGGCGCGTTCTTCGACATCATCCATCAGGACCCGGTCCTCAGCCAGGTCAAGCTGATCGCCGAGCCGTGGGACGTCGGGCCGGGCGGCTACCAGGTCGGCAACTTTCCGGTGCTGTGGACCGAATGGAACGGCAAGTACCGCGATTGCGTCCGCCGCTTCTGGAAAGGCGACGGGGGCACGGCCGCGGAGCTGGCCAGCCGGCTGTGCGGCTCCAGCGACCTGTACGAGCACAGCGGCCGGCGGCCGTACGCCAGCATCAACTTCATCACCTGCCACGACGGGTTCACGCTCCACGATCTCGTCAGCTACAACGACAAGCACAACGACGCCAACGGCGAGGACAACCGCGACGGCGCCAACGACAACCACAGCTGGAACTGCGGCGCCGAAGGGCCGACCGATGACGCCGCCGTCAACTCGTTGCGTGCCCGGCAACAACGCAACCTGATCGCCACGCTGCTCTTGTCGCAAGGCGTGCCGATGATCCTGTCCGGCGACGAGATCGGCCACACGCAGCAGGGCAACAACAACGCGTACTGCCAGGACAATGAGCTGACCTGGTTGAACTGGGGGCTGACGCCCGATCAGCGCGACTGGCTTGACTTCGTGCGCCGGGTCATCCGTCTGCGGCGGGAACAACCGGTGCTGCACCGGGCCAAGTTCTTCCAGGGGCGGAGCCTGCGCGGCAGCGACATCAAGGACCTGACCTGGTTCGATCCGAGCGGACAGGAAATGACCGACGAAGCCTGGGATACCGGCTTCGTCAAATGCCTGGGCGTGCGGCTGGCCGGCGACGTCATCAACGAAGTGGATTCGCGAGGCCAGCCAATCACCGGCGACACGCTGCTGATCGTGCTGAACGCGCACCACGAGCCGATCCCGTTCACGCTGCCGGAAGTCTCCCAGGGCCAATGGGAGCTAGTGCTCGACACGGCGGCGCCGGCCGGGGAGGATCGTTTCCTGACCGGTCAGCAACCCTTCACGCTGCCGGACCGGTCGTTGGCGGTGTTCCGGGTTGTGGGAGTGGGGAAGTCGTAGTGGTCTCAGGCGCCTACGCACGCCTGTCATTGAGCAGCGCCGGCGCCGAGGCCCGCGAATGATCGAACCCCTCGTACGCCCCGAAATCGTTGAACCAGAAGCGCTTCGCCAGCCGGTACAGGAAGTTCTTCTCCGGAATCTCACCCGAGGGATTGAACTGGCTGGTGCGGGTGTGCATCGCCGCCAGCTCTTGCCTGGCGGTGCCGCGGACCGTCGCGTCGGGGGCCTGGTGCTTGTCGACCAGGTCCCGCAGCAGGTCGGGTCGTTCCAGCACGATGCAGCCGCGCGTCGTCGACCGGGCCAGCTCGCGGAAGTCGCTCAGGAAGGCCGATTGCCGGAACTTGTCGCGGAGGTGGCGGTTGTCCTGGTCGCGGCGAATCGATTCCCGGCTGAACTGCACGATCGGGCACGGCTCGATGCCGCCCCACGGATTGATGTGGTGGCTGATCCCGGTCGCCGCCGGGCACAGGGCCTGGCCCTCGCCGTCGTAGTAGGCGTCAATGATGATGATGGGCTTCTTGGCCCGCATCTCGACCACGAACTGCCGCAGCTCGAGCTGCTGCGCGGGCGTCAGGCACAGATCGGGACTGCCGTCCGGCCCCATCGGCCGGTACACGTGAAACCACGTGTACATGACCCCCATGTCGATGAGCCGGTCGAGCCACTGTTCATTCACCAGGTCGAGGTTCGTCTGGCACACGCTGGTGCAGACGCCGGTGAACACCTTGTTGTCCAGGCAGGCGCGAATGCCCTGCATCGTCCGCGACAGGACGCCGCTCTTGCCGCGGCGCTGGTCGCTGACGATCTCGCTCCCCTCGACCGAGATCAGCGGCGTGACGTTGCCCAGCCGCCGCAGCCGCTTCGCTTTCGCGTCGGTGATGAAGTGCCCGTTGGTGAAGACCTGAAAGTAGCAGCCTGTGTGCGGCTCGAGCAGCTCGAACAGCCGCGGATGCATGAACGGCTCGCCGCCGACGACGCCGAAGAAGGTGTTGCCCATGTCCTGGGCTTCGCGGACCATCCGGTGGAAGACCTCGGGCGGCATGGCCTCCATCTTGGCCGCGACATCCACCCAGCACCCCTGGCAGCGCAGGTTGCAGCTATTGATGACCGAGACGTACAGAAACGGCGGAAACACCTCGCCATGCTTGAGCCGCCGCTTGAAGCGCTCGACCGACACCACCCCCTTGACCCCCATGTTCCAGGCGAGCTTCCAGAGGAGTCGCTTGTCGGTCTCGAAGAGCAGGCGGCGGAGGAGGCGAAGGTACATGTCGGCGTCGATTCGCGTTGGAGGTTCGCAGGCGTGGTGTTCATCATAGCGGCCGGACGCGGCGTGGAGTAGACATTCACCTTCGGCGAAGCAGGGTCAAACTAATTCACGGGTAGCCTCCGAGACCAGCAGAATGCCAGAACGCCAGCCGTGCCAAGCTTGCCAACTCCACTCACCGACCGTTTACGCTACATCGACGTCGCCGCGGCAGCGCGTCCACGGGCCGGCGAGCGCCAGTCATCGTCGGGGGTGAGGATCGGCCGCAGACCGTAGCGGCCACGCACCAGCCGGTTGCACTGCATTGCACTGCACCACTGCACACACACGGCCATGGCCCCATAACGACGACCGGCGACCAAAGCGCAATGGCTTGGTCGCCGGTCGTTCCAGATCAGTGCTGAATCGCAAGTTAAGCCACAGCCGCCTTCCGCCGCCGCCAGCGCCGGTAGGCAGCGCCCGCGACTCCGGTCGCTGCCACGCCGACCAGGGCCAGGCTACTCGGCTCGGGGACGACCGTGATCGTCACGGTCGCGGTGGCGATCAGGGCGTCGAGGACAGTGCCGTTGCCGGTGAGCGTGTCGTCGCCTCCGGTCACGTCGCCGGCGGTGATGTCCTGGTCGCCGATCGACAGGCCCGTGAACTTGAACGATCCCAGGAAGACGCGGCCGCCGGAGGGCGCCTGGGGGAGGTTGAAGAGCACCGCATCCCGCAGCGACGACGACGTGCCCCCGGCGGTCTTGACCTCGGAATCGTCGAAGAAGATGTTCGAGGCGATGTCGCCGGTGTTGTCCACCTTGGCCACGATGCCGTCGCCGGTGTCGGTGTAGTTGATCTTGACGCCGAAGCTTTCCAGGTTGCCGTCGCCGGAGATTTCCCCGGCGGTCTGGACCAGGTAAACGCGGATCGTGGACGTGGCGCCGACGTTGATGGTCACCGAACTGCCGAGCGGCACGCCGAAGCCATCCGCGAACTGGAAGGACAGGCCGGCGTCAGACCGCCCGGCGACGGCGGCCAGGGCCAGCATCGCCAGGATTCCCGCGTGCAACATGTTTCGCATCATCACATCTCCCAGAGGCTAGGTTCAGAAGGTAGCGGAATTCGCAAGCATTCCGAAGCAAACGCAACGTTCCGGCCGCGGAATTCTCGCGAATTCCGCCACGATCCGGTCGGGTCACGGGGTCAAGTCAATGCCGTCGTTGGCGTTGAAGGCATTGCGGTCGTTGTTGTCCACGTCGCCGTCGTGATCGAAGTCGAAGACCACGATCGGCAAGGCGCCCGGCAGGCCGTGGAGGGTCTTGCGGAACTGCTGGCGATCCGAGTTGTCCACGTCGCCGTCGCCGTCGGCGTCGCCGAACAGCCGGGTGAAGGTGCGGTTCGTCGAGCCGCCGGCGGCGCCGTTGGCGTCGGCATCGACGTTGGCGCCGGCCGCATCGACGAGGAGATCGCCGTTGATCGCCAGCGTGTAGACGCCATCGGTGACCAGGCCGTTCTGGAACCCGCCGATGGCGGCGGAGAGGGCGGCCACGTGGGTCCCGGCGTTGAAGCTCAAACGGACGGTGTTGCCGCCGATCAGGGTGGCGGTGAGGGAAACCAGGCCGCCGCCCGGCGCGGTCAGGGTGAAGGCGTCGGCGAGCGCGGAGCCGCCGGCAGCCGCGACCGTGCCGGTGAAGACCACGTCCACGGAGGTGACCTGCGAGCGCTGTTGCCGCAGTCCCGCCGTGGCGCCGGGGGCGTTGGTCGCGATACTGGCGACTTGCGTCAGGTAGGCGTTCTTGGCGCCGATCGTGGACGTGAGCACCCGGCCCTCCAAGCCGTTGGTCGTGCCGGCGCCGCCGGTGAAGACCAATGGATTGGCCGTGCCGTCGCCGGTAACTGTTGGGGCAACCACCCAGTCGGCGGCTGCGTTGCCGGTGGAGTCGTTGATCCGGCCGACGTAGTCGGCGCCGCCGGCGACGATCGCGGAAAAGCCGCCGCCGTACGCCACATCCAGGCCCGTGTCGCCAATCGCCACGGCATCCTGGATCCGCTGAATGTTGACGCCCTGCCCGTCCAGCACGCCATCATTGTCCGAATCGACGTCCTGGTTGGGCAGGTTGTTGAGGTTCAGCAACGTGCCGGTCCACTCGAAGATCAAGAACGAGACGGCGCCAGAACCTTCGATCTGGCCGACCAGATCGTCGTCGCCGTTGTGGTTGATGTTGCCCGCGCCGGTGACCGCCGGGTCGCCGAAGGCGATGATGGTGGATTCCAGGGTGGTGGCATTGGGGTTGAAACTGTAGGCCGGATCCGGGATTGTGATGCCGGTTTGCGAGCCGTCCGGGTCGCCGCCGGAGACCAGGACCAGCTTGCCGTTGCTGCCGGTGGTCAGGCCGGCCAGCGTGAAGCGGTTGCGGACGTTGCCCGCCGCGATCCCGCTGTCGGAATCGATGACCGCCAGCGCGACGTTGGTCGGAATCGTGAAATTCGGAATCGTGGACCGAATCTCGATGTACTGGTTGGGCGTGTTGGCCAGGCCCGGGTCCACGAGATTGGCGGCATCCGGATTCCCCGGCGGGCCGTACATGATCTCGTCGAGGAACAGCCGCACGGTGTTGATAGGCAGGGTGCGCGTCGTGGTCAAGGCGCCGCCCGCCCCGTTGTTGCCCAGGTCGTTCACGCTGATGACCAGATTGTCCGTGCCGAAGAACCCGCCGTTCGGCGTGTAGGCCATGCCGTTGAGCGCGGCATTGATGTTGGCGAGCGTGCCTTCGAAGGTCATGGTGGCGTCGGCAGTTCCGTCGCCGGCGAGGAAGGTCAGGCCCGCCGTGCCGCTCAGGTCCAGGACCCCATTGGTTACAGTCAGACTGATCCTTTCGGGCAGCGCCGCATTGAATGGCGCCGGATCGCTCACCGAGATGTTTCCGGCGAAAGTCAGGCTCGGCAGGCCGAACAAGATGTTCTGCGGCGCCGGGATCGTGATGTCGGGCGGCAGGTTGAACGGCGCCGTCACAACGATGACGTTGTCGATGCCCAGGTCGAAGTCGAAGTCGGCCGTCGGATCGGGGTTGATGACCTGCAGCGTGATGTCGCCGTTGATGTTGGTGTCGGCGGCGTTGATCGGATCGCCCTCGAGGACGATGTTGATCGGCAAGGCGCCGAAGAAGCCGTCGTCGATCAGGGTGAAGTTGATGGTGGCGAACAGCTGGGTGTAACCGGGGGGCTGGAGCGTGGCGTTGGGGCTGCCGACGACCTGGGCGACGTTGACCTGGCCGGCGGCGTTGGCGCTGGACGGCGTCGTGAACGCGGTGAGCGGTCCGCCGGAACCCGGCGGCAGCTGGCTTTGCTCCACGCCCACCACGTCCACCAGCTGGACCTTGGTCGGATCGAAGGTGACGTTGACGTTGTGCGATTGGAACAGGAAGGCGCCGTCGCCGTCGTTGTTGACCTGCATCTGCAGGGTGACGCTGACCGGATTATTCCCCGCAGTGTTCACCACGGTCGCTTCGGTGACGAACCACCGCGCCGTCGCGGTCGCCGGCACGAAGCGATCCTCCAGGGCCTCCAATTGCGGACGGGCGCGGCGCACCGCTGCTTGGCGGCGCACCGGTTGATTTTTCTTGCCGAAGAGTTTCTCGAACATCAGCTGTCTCCTTGGGTGTTCAGATCAGGTAAAGAATCATGTTCGTGCGAACCCATCACAAAGCCTGTGTGAAAGGCACGCGAAGATAATCCCCTCACCGCCGGCGGCCAACTCGCAACTCCGCCAGCTGGGACGCCAGCTTCGCGAACGGTCCGCCAGCTGAATCGGCTTCTTGCCCGTAACCGGCGTAGCTGGCGAACACCGCGTCCAGTCGGCGCGCCCTCGCGGCAGCTGCCGCACGCTGCGCGGCCGCGCCGCCGACTGCCCGCCGCGGCACTGCCGCCGCGGCCTTCGCCTTCTTGGGCTTGGTCACCTTGATCCAGCCGTCCACCACGTCGGCGCCGCCGTTGGTGGGCGGGTGCAGCAGCACCGCCGTGTTGCCGTTCAGCCCGGTCACCATGTGCGTGCCGTTGTAGAAGAAGTCCTGTTCCAGATCGATCGCCGACCCGCCCACCGCGGCGCTCCCCTTGGCCGTGAAGTCCATCAGCACCAGCGAGCCGATGGCGCCGAAATCCATCTGCACCGGCTGACCCGTAGTCAGGCCGACGAGCAGGATGGTGCCCTGCGCCTGATCGACCGTGGACTGCATCAGGAAGCCGCCGGTGAGCGAGCCGGGCCGGATGTTGGACACGGTGAACCGGCTGGCGTCGTAGGTGATGCCGAGATCGAAGGTTTGCAGGGGGAAGCCGCCCGGATCGGTCGCCTGCAGGTTGACCGGCACCGTGACCGTACCGCCGCGCTTGACCTTGAAGCCCTTGGGGATGAACAGCAGCGGGTCGGGCCCGGCCGGGTTGGGCGGGTTGCCGCCGGGGATATCTGGAATGTTGGGGACGCTGACGCCGGCACTCTTGTTGAGCACGTCGAGAGCGTCCTGGGCGAGCACCGACAGGTCGCCGTTGATGTCGCCGAGCATGCGCGGGTCGATCTTGCGGTAGGCGGCGAAGCCGGTGCCGTTGCCCGCGGAACGCTCCAGGATGACCAGGGTATCCTGGGCCTGGAGCAGCTCGTTGGCGTCGGCGTCGCCGAAGAAGCTGCCCACGTGCACCGCGTCGTCGGAGCGGCCGTCCGGCGCCCCGTTGATCTCGAGGTTCTCCGTCACCAGCGCCTGGGCGGTGGAGTAGACGGCGCCGGCCGGCACTTCGACGTTGTCAAGCCTGGCGAACGTGGTGGCTGTCGAAGTCACCGACAGGGGCGTGCCGCCGGGCGCCGTCCACAGCACGGTGTAGCCGGCGTTGTAGCCGACCGGCAACGACCCGGCCGGGATCGCGGTCAAGCTCACGGCGGCGCCCACAATGCCCGTCGTCTCCACGATGTCGCCGGCGAGGATGTTGAGCAGCTCGGAGCGGTAGTAGAGATCGAACTGGACGCTGGTGACGTTGGTCGGTCCGGCGGTGTCGCTGATGGCGAACGGGATGCCGTTGGTGGCCAGCGCGTTGGGCACGTCCACGCTCTGGTTGGCGCCGCGGGCGAAGTCGGGAATGGCCACGACCGTGGTGGGCGTGTTGAACGTGAAGGTCGCCAGGGGATTGTTGCCGGCGTTGAACTCGCCGCCGGCGGTGCCGTTGGCGTCGCCGTCGAGGTCGCGGCCGTCGCGGGCCTGGAAGCCGGTGTCGGTGGTCCGCATGACGACCGTGTAGGTCCCGGTCGGCAGCACGCCGCCGGTGGCGACGAAGCGGGCCCGGTTGGGACTGTCGAGGTTGAAGATGAACGAGCCCAGGATGTTCTCCGAGGCGTTGCGCGTCAGGGTCACGTCGACGGCGTCGGCCTGGCCGGGACCGTTGTACAGCGTGATCTGCGGGCTGCCGAGGGTGCCGCGATCGAAGGCGCGATTGAAGATCACCTCGAAGCCGCTGTCGTTCTCGACGAGATCCTGCACGAACAGCACCGGATCGCCGATGGTCAGAGTCGTCGGATTCGTCGTCCCCAGCATCGACCCGCCGGTTGGGCTCTGCAGCGTGAGGCTGAGGGTTTCGCCCGGATCGAAGGCGTCATCGTCGTTGATCGCCACCGTCACGAACTTCGGGGCCGCGTCGCCATCGGCGAAGGTGACCGTGGATGTGGTGGCAACGTAGTCGTCGTCGCTGCCGCCGGTGCCGTCGCCCGCCGTGCCGTTGCTGGTGACCACCACGACCGTGATCTGGCCTTCGGTGCCGCGGAGCTTGAAGGTCTGGCCGGCGTTGAGGCTGCCGGGCGATTCCGTGGCCGGGCTGGCCCAGGCGAAGTCGCCGTAGATCGTCCCCTGGCCGATCAGCCGCAGCGACTGCCCGGCCAAGGGCGGCGGCTCCTCGGCCACGCCGATGTCCTGGCTTTGCATGCCCGCCGCCGGGCCGTCGGCCGCGATGAACTCGCCTTCGTAGCTGATGAGCTGCTGGACCACGCCCAGGTCGTCGACCAGGGCCAGGCCGTCGGGCGAGCCGTTCTGGATGCCGGTGGCGGCGAACGACAGGGCCCCGTAGCCGCTGCTTTCGTTGTCGATGGCGCCGCTCAGGTTGATGGTGGCGTACATCGTGCCGCCCGAGCCGTTGTAGAGCACCACCGACCAGCCGCTGAGGTCGGTTCCGGCAGGGCCGGCGATCTCGACGAACTCGCCGGCGTCGTCGCTCTCGTTGTCGTAGTGCAGTTCGTTGATGAACACGCTCGGACCGATCGCGGGGGTGCTGCGGGTGCGCGTCACCGTGACCGTGGCCAGGCCCTCGCCCTCGTTGACGCTGTAACTGCCCGAACTGAAGTTCAGCGTGCCGGCGTCCTCGTCGTCGAGGATAGTCACCGTGGCCGTCCCCTGCGTGCCGATCAGCGGCGTGTCCGGAGTCCCGCCCGGGGCGCTCAGGGCGACGTTGAAGAACTCGTTCCCCTCGGCCGTGGCGTCGTCCATGATGGGCACCGTGACCGTGGCCGTCGTGGCGTTGGGCAGGAACGTCACGATGGACGTGGTGGCGGTGTAGTCGTCGTCGCTGCCGCCCGTGCCATCGCCGGCCGTGCCGTTGGAGGTGGTCACGGTGACGGTGTCGGTCTGGGTGAGGTTGCCCTGGCGGGTGACGGTGACGGTGGCGTTGCCGCCGCCCTCGTTGACGTTGAAGTTGGCGCCCGTGAAGTTGAGGACCGGCGCCGTGGTTTCCAGCAGCTTGATGCCGCGGAAGGCCAGGGCCTCGTCGCTGCCGTCGAGGCTGGCGGTGAGGGTGACCGTGACCAGGTTGGAGCTCGGCGTCGGCTTGCCGCCGATGGCCCGCTGGAACGACTGGAAGTCGTTGGAGAGCTGGATGCCGTCGACCAGGATCGGATCCTGCTCGGTGACAACCGTGCCCGATTCCAGCGTGTACATCTTCGAGGCCAGCTCGTCCACCATGCTGACGAACACGGTCTGGGTCGGGCCGTCCTGGAAGGTGACCGTCCAGGTGAAGGAGTCGTTGAGCGTTTCAAAGTCGCCCATGCCGGCCATGTCGACGGCCAGGATGAAGTTTTGGGCGCTGGAGCTGCTCAGGTCGAACACCCACGACACGCTGAGCGGCGCCCCGCTAACGTTGTCGGCGTTGGTCGTGTCGGTGACGCCGAAGAAGTCGAACAGGTCGCCGCTCTTGATGATGCCGAGCGTGTCGGCCGGGAACGCGCCCGCCGACTCATCGACGAGCGCGAACGGGATGGCGCCGGCGTTGCCCGGACCGGCGACCGGGGCGATGCCCTGGTTGTACAGGGCGAAGGCGTCGCCGAAGTCGCTGAAGACCGGAGCGCTGACGACCGGGCCGCTGGTCTTGTTCTTCTCGAAGTTGCCGACCAGGTCGTAGGCGACGGCGTCGGCATCGTCGACGATGAAGACATCGGCCATGCCGACATCGCCGACGGTCGCATGTAGCTCCGTGGCGTCGTTGTCCACGGAGGTGAACAGCAAGGTCGGCGGATCGCCGTCGGTGTTCGCCTGCCCTGCCCAGGTGGCGGCGGTGCCGGCGGCGCCCGGCGTGAAGATGAAGCGGACGCGGCCGCCGGATTGCAGAGCGGCCAGGAAGACGCCCTTCTCCGTGCCGGCGCCGCTGCCGTCCAGGGTGAGGTTGAACTGGGTCTGGTTCCCGGCGCCGGTTGGAGTGAAGGTCGCCGTGCCCAGCGCCGTGCCGTCGTTGACCACGTTGAAGACCGGGTCGATGGCCAGGCGACCGTTATTGCCGGCCTGGTAGGCGGGCACGTTGTTAGTCGGGTTGGCGGTGGCGTCGATCTGGTTCGCATCCGAGACCTGGGCCAGGTAGACCTCCACAGTGCCGGCCACGGCGAAGCCGGCCGGATCTTCTTCGAGGATGACGCGGACGTTGGCAACGTCGTCCGCGGTGGGCGTGGCCGGCAGGATGAAGTCGGCGACGGCAAACACCTCGAACCCGGCGTTGGCGGTCCCTTCGACGTTGAAGAAGAGCGTGGAGGTGGCATTGTTGAAGACGCGAATGCCGCTGGCATTGCCGATGGTGTCGGTGCTGCTGGCGCCCAGCAGGCGGATTTCGGCGTTGTTGTCTACCACTTCGGTCAGGCTGGTCAACGCCGACGGAATGAACAGACTGACCTTGAAGTCCTCGATCGGCTCGAGCGAATTGCCTTCGTCGAGGATGGGAACCAAGACGTCCTTGACGACCTCGCCCTGCGTGGCCGTGCCGGCGTTGTTGGCGAAGGTGATAGTCTGCGTGCCGCCGGTGAAATCCTGTCCCGACAGGGCGTCGCCGTCGGCGGTGCGGAACTCGAACACCACCTGGCCATCCGAGCCGGGCGTGCGGGTGACCGAGAAGGTCGCGTTGGTCGTCGAGTCCGGCTCCAGCAGCTCGAAGCGATCGCTGGCAAGGCGGACGACGTTTTCCTCGATGATGACGCCCCGCGTGACGACGCCGGCGGGCTTGACGACGCCGCCCGAAAGCACGTCCTCGATCGTGACCGCGGCGGTTTCGGAGGCTTCCTTCACCTGATCGTCGACGACATCGACGACCACCAACTTCGTGAAGTCGCCGGGATTGAGCGTGACCGTCGCCGGCGCCGTGGCCTCGCCGGGGTTGTCGTTGAGCAGCTCCACCTCGACGGTCGTGTTGGCGTTGTTGACGCGGGTGAGCGTGATGGTGCCGTCGATGGTTTCGTTGACCGTGACGTCGGCGCCGCCGAACTCGATCTCGGCCGTCCGGGCCGGCACCACCGCGATCCCGCGGAACGCGAAGGCTTCGTCGTCGCCGTCGGTGCGGGCGGTCAGGGTAACGGTCAGCTTGCCGCCGGTTGCGGTGCCGAACAGGCCGTGGCTGAAGGTCTGGAACTGGTTGGTCAGCCGGAAGCTCTGCGCCGATTGATTGACCAGCTCCATGGGATCGTTGACGCTGGTGACGAAGCCGTCGGCCAGCGTGTAGGCCTGGAGGCCGTCCTCATCCACCTGCGTGGTCCAGGCGGTCCGCGTCGGGCCGGCGTCGAAGCTGTACGTCCAGGTGAAGAAGTCGTTGTAGAACTCGGGCAGATCGTCGTTGGCCTCGAAGTCGCCCATCGCCGCCATGTCCACCCACAGCTCGAAGTCGGTCGCGTTGGGCACGTCGAACACCCAGGTGGCGCTGACCGGGTTGGTGTTCGCGCCGTTGACCGTGTCGGCCACGCCGAGGAAGCCGTTCAGGTCGGACTCGGCGATGATGCCCTGGGTGTCGAAATCGAAGGCGAACACGCTGTCGTCGGCCAGGGCGAACGGGATGACGTCGCCGACGCCGGTGATCGACACGGTGTAGCCGCCGGCGGCCGAGCCGTCGATGAGGACGGCGTGCTCGCCGGAGGCCCGCAGGTCGAACTTGCCCGGCATGCCTGCGACGGCGGCGACCATGTTGCCGTCCGGATCGATGAGGGTGATCGTTTCGGCCGGAGTGCCGGCGACGGTGATTGTCACGCGGGCGCCGAACTGGCCGAAGAAGCGATAGGCGTCAATATCCGTGCCGCTCGTGAAGCTGCCGCTGACGCTGTGGGAGTTGGCGCGGATGAGGTCCTGGGCGGTGGCGGCGGTGTCGCCGGCGTCGCCGACTTCGCTGGCGGTCGCGGTGCCGCGCTGGATGATGTCGAAGACCGAGCCGGCGCTCTGGAAATCGGGCAGGGTGCTGACGCCGTCGGCGATGTCGCCGAGGGCGCCGGTGGCGGCGGCGGGCGTCAGGTCGCGCTCGAAGGTGTCGAGGTTGCGGTCGGTGCTGGCCAGCTGGTCGAAGGCGAAGGCGTCCATGTCTTCCTTGATGGTCACCTGGGTCTGGAAGGCGAGGCGGAAGTCGGCGACGACCGGGAGGTGGTCGGAGACGTTCTGGAGGGCGGTGAGGATGTTGGCGGCCGCGCCGGTGCCCGAGCTGATGTTGCCGTTGAAGTCATGGGTGCCGTTGTTGCCGTAGGCCCGGTAGGAGCCGGCCGCGTAGTCGAAGCCGGCGCCGTCGAGCAACTCGCCACTGGCGAGGATGAAGTCGAAACGATCGTCCATGCCGCCGCCGACACCCGGGCCCGGCGGATCGGCAAAGGTGGTCGCCTGGGTGTGGATGGCGAGGAAGGCCGGGTTGTTGTGCCAGTCGCCTGGCGCGTTGATCGGGTCGAAGGCCTGGCCGTTGCCGCCGGAGAGCAGGTGGACGTACATCGACTCGGAGCTGCTGTCGATGTTGAAGTCGCCGACGTAGATGATGTTCGCGCCCTGGCCCAGAGCGTTGGCGTTGGTGCGGATGCCCTGGGCTTCGGTCAGCTGGTCGGCCGGGCTGCTGGCGCTGTAGTGGCTGTTGTAGGCGTACAGGGTGTTGCCACCGACCGTGAACTGGTATCGCACCGGGTTGCGCGGCGTGTTGAAATCCAACTCGATGGCGGCTACCAAGTCCACGGTGTCGTCGTTGTAGACTGCATCGACACGGCCCGCGCCCGCCGAGCCGGCATTGAGCGCCACGGCGACGTACGTCTGACCCGTGAGTGCCGAGAGCCGGCCCGCCAGATCGGCATCCTCCGTCCCCGTGACTTCCTGCAGGAAAATGATGTCGATGTTGCGCGTGATGCCCGCGGCCACCTGGCTGTTGATGCCGGCCAAGATGAGGTCGATGTCGGTCACTTCGGCGGAGACGTCGACCTGGGCGATGTTCCAGTCCACGATGCGGAGGCTGCCCGGCACAGCGCCGGTGGTGAGCTGGATATTGAAGGTCTCGTCCGATTCGGCGACGTTGCTGTCGTCGGTGACGGCGACCGTGACGGTCTCGCTGATGTCGCCCTGGGTGGCCGTGCCGGCGTTGTTGGCAAACGTGACCGTGCCGGAAGTGGCGGTGTAATCATTGCCCGCCGTGGTGGCCGAGCCGTCGCTGGTCGAGAACGGCACGGTCAGCTGGCCGTCGGAGCCGGGGGTGCGGGTGATCGTCACCGTGGCCGGCCCTTCGTTCTCGAACAGCATCGTGCTCTGGATGACCACGACGTTCTCGACGATGTCGAGGGTGGCGCTGCTGAGCGCGCCCAGGGCGGCGCCGGACGACGGCGCCGACAGGTTGATCAGCAGCTGCTCGGTGTTTTCCATGTCCTGGTCGTCGGTGACGGCGACGGCGACGGTCGCGGAGGTCTGGCCCACGGCGAAGTTCAGCACCGTGCTGACCGTGGTGTAGTCGGACCCGGCGGTGGCGCCGTTGTCGGCGCTCTGGAGCGTGACGCTGACGGCGTTGTTGAGGTTGCCGCTGCGGGTGACGGTGACCATGCGGCTGCCCACCGTTTCATCGACGGAGATGGCCGCCTCGCTCAGGTTGAACTCGGCGTTGGGCCGTTCGAAAATCTTGAGGCTCTGGAACGCGACGGCCTCGGCGCCGTTGTTGTCGATGCGGGCCGTCAGCGTGATGGTCAGGTCGGTGGCGGTGCGGTCGTACGTGCCGCCGAAGATGTCGCGGGTCAGCGTCTGCAGGGTGTTGCTGAGGGTGACATCGCCGATGCCGTCGCCGTTGGTGTCCACCGTCAGCGGGCTGTCGAGGGTGAAGCTGTCGCCGTCGGCCAGGACGTACTGCTGGGAGGCGCCGACGTTGACGACGCTGGAGAACAGGACGCCGGTCTCGCCGTCGAGGCTGTACTCGATGCGGAAGAAGTCGGAGCCGGCTTCGAAGACGCCCATGGCGCCGGCGTCGATGGCCAGGGTGAGGCCCTGATTGTTGGCGGCCAGGCCGTTGAGATCAAACACCCAGGTGGCGGTGAGCTCGCCGAAGTTGGTGTCGGAGGTGTCGGTGTTGTCGGAATCGACGATGGCGAAGAAGGAATTGGTGTTGTCGCCGTCGATGATGCCCTGGCTGTCGCCGGTGAAGCCGGCGTTGCTGTCGTCGGCGACGTCGAACGGAATCGAGCTGGTCGTGCCGCGGCGATACTTGCCGAAGGCGTCGGCGGGGGTGCCGAAGACCACACGGGTGAGGTCGTCGTTGGCGCTGCCGAAGTCCGTGCCGGAGACCTGGGTGGTGGTGGTGAGTGGGGTCTGGGTGTTGATCGTCAGCGAGACAAGATTCGCGTCGCGGCTGTTGAGCATGTCATAGGCGTAGGCGCCCATGTCTTCGAGGATGGTGACGGTGCCGTTGCCGGTACCCACGGAGCCGACGCTGCTGCCGCCAGGGGGTGTGGTAAGGGTTTGGCTGGCGTTGATCGCGCCCTTGGTATTGGTGCCGCTGGTGGCGGCCCACGTGAAGTCGGAGTATTGGTTGCCGGTTCCCTGGAGCTGCACCGAGCTATTCGGGGCCGTGCTGTTCGTCTCGCCGACCGGGATGGCCGCGCTAAGCTGCCCGTCTGCAGGTCCGCCAGATCCGGTGAAAGTTCCCTCGTAGCTCAGGAACTGGACAAGCACGCCCAAGGGATTGACCAGGGCAAAACCGTCCGGCGCACCGTTTTGCAGACCATTGGACAGATAGGTGACCGAACGGAAGCCCCAGCCCGTTCCAGTTTCGTCGGCGACCGTCCCACTGAATGTCTCCGACTGACCAGCCGCAGGCGCTGGACTGTTGTAGGTGGCCCCGCCGCTCCCGTTATAACGAACGATGCTCCAGTTCGTGGCGTCAAACCCCGCAGGGAAAGCGACCTCGATGAACTCGTTGATGTCACTGGGACTTGTGCTATCGTCGTAGTGGTACTCATTGATGAACGGCGTGCCTCCGCCACCGCCGCCGCCGACCACTGAGAGGGCGATGTTGAACTTTTCGTCCGCCTCCATGAAGTCGCTGTCAGGGATGATGGCGACCGTCGCGGTGGCGCTCGTCTGGCCGGCCGTGAACGTGAGAGTCGCCGTGCTGGCCGTATAATCCTCGCCCGCCAGTGCGGTGCCGTCGTTGGTCGCCACTTGCACCTCGACCGTGCCATCGGACCCAGGCGTCCGCACGACCGTGACGGTGACGGGGCTCGTCCCTTCATCAATCTGGTAGTTCACCGGCTGCAGGCTGAAAATGTTCTCCTGGATGGTCACCACACTGGCGGCGTTCTCGATCTGCCCGCCCGCGGTGACGCCGCTGAGCAACACGTTGATGGTTTCGCTGTCTTCCGCGGTCGAATCGTTGGTGATCGGGATGACGATGGTCCGTTCGGTGACGCCGGCGCCGAAAGTCAACAAGGTGCTGACGCTGTCGAAATCGGCGCTGCCCCCCGCACCCTCGGTGGCCGTGCCGCCGCCGCCCTCGCCCATGCCGAGCGTCTCGATGGTCGCCATGACGCTGTTGCCCAGGTTGCCCGAGCGGGTCACGGTGATCGTCACGTTGCCCGTGGTCTCGTTGGCAGTCACCGTAGGATTGCTGATGTTCAGGAACGCATCCGTCGTCGGCACGATCTTCAGGTTCTGGAAGGCGAATGCCTCGTCGCTCGACTCGCCCGGGGCGTCGCCCTGGCTGTAGGCGACCAGCGTGACGGTGAGGTTGGTGCCCGTCCCCTGCAGGCTTTCGGTCAGCGTCTTGAGGTGGCCCACGCCGGAGTTCGCGTCGCCTTCGGCCTCCAGAATGATGCCGTTGACCGAGATCGGGTCGTCGAACGTGAAGGTGTCGCCGTCGGCCAATGTGTAGGTGTGGCTGATGGACTCGTTGACCGAGCTTTGCAGGATGGTGAAGATCGGGCCGTTGTCGAACTGGTAGAGCCAGAAGAAACCGTCGCCCAGGTCGCCGGCGCCGCTGCCGGCCTGGTAGAGCGGCGCGGCCGCGCTGGTGGTGCCCAGGTCCGTGAAACTGATCGACTCGAAATCGCCGATGGCGCCTGCGTCCACCTGCAGCTGCAAGCCGGTCCCGCCGGGCAGGCTGGAAACGTCGAACACCCAGGTGGCGTACAGCGCCAGCACCGGATCGAACGTGAAGGTATCGACCACGGCGAAGAACTGTTCCTGGTTGTCGGCCGCATTGACGACGCCGTAGGTATCGGCGGGGAAGCTGCCCGTGCTCTCGTCCAGGACCGAGAAGGGCGGGTTGCCGGCCGTGACGCCTACCTGCACCTTGCCGAAGGTGTCCGCGGGCTGGAACAGGCCGTTGAAGGGGTTGTTGAAGCTGACGAGGTTGGCGCTGCGGGTGTTGACCATGTCGAAGGCGATGGAGTTGAAGTCCTCGACGATGGTGAGGAACGTGCCGTTGCCCGGCGTGCCCAGGGTGGCCCCGGTTCCGGTCAGGCCGCTGAGCGACAGCCCGACGGTTTCGTCGGGCTCTTCCGCGTCGCCCGTGGTGATGGTGATCGGCACGGTCTGGGAGACGGAGCCGCCGGTGAAGGTGACGGTCGTGCTGACGCCGGTGTAGTCGAAGCCGGCCGTGGGGTTTTCGATGGCGGTGCCGCCGCCCACTTCGCCGTCGCCCAGAGTCTGGAACACGACGGTCACGTCGCCGTCGGAACCTGCGGAGCGGGTGATGGTGATCGTCGCCGTGCCGCTGGATTCGAGGACGTCCGGCGCGGACGAGGAGAAGCGGACGACATTTTCCTCGATGGTCAGGACGCCGTTGTTGAGGACCGTGCTTCCCGGTCCGCTCACCAGCGACAGGTTGAGGAACAGTTGTTCGATGCCTTCGGGATCGGGGCTGCCGGGGTTGAGGACCGGGACGGTGAACGTCTTCCTGGTCTCGCCGGCGGCGAAGGAGAGGGCGGTGGTGGTGCCGGTGTAGTCGCTGCCGGCCACGGCGGAATCGTTGACGGTGACGGCCTGGACGGTGACGGCGGCGTTGACGTCGCCCGCGCGGGTCACCGTGATCGTGGCGTTGCCGCCGGCGACCCCTTCGGGGACCGTCGCGTTCTGCACCGAGATCACCGGCGGACCGGCCTCGTCGATGACCAGGTTCTGGAAGGCGAAAGCGTCGAGACGGGCGCTGCTCTGGGTGGGAGTGGCCAGCTCGCCGACCGTGCGCGCGGTCAAGGTGACGGTGAGGAAGTTGCCGCTGCCCAGCAGCCCGCGCGTCAAGGTTTGCAGCTTGTTGCTCAGTTTGACGTCGTCCGCGCTGACCATGCCGTCGCCGTCGACGTCGATGAGGATGGGGTCGTCGAGGGTGAAGGTGTCGCCGTCGTGGAGGGTGTAGACCTGGTCGGAGTCTTCATCGACGATGCTGGCAAAGGCCGTTTGCACCGGTCCAGCGTCGAACTGGTAGGTCCAGGTGAAGAAGTCCTGATCGTCGGCATTGGGACCCGCGGGCGACTCGAAATTGCCCATCGCCCCCATGTCGAGGCTGAGGGTAAGCGGCTGGCCGGCCGCGGCCGAGACGTTGAAGACCCAGGTCGCGGTGACCGGGGTTAGCGGGCTGAACGCCTCGGTGTCGGCGATGCCGAAGAACTCCTCCTTGTTGACGGCGTCCTCGATGATGCCGTGGTCGTCGTTGGCGAAGCTGCCGCCCGTCCCCGAGCCGTCGACGATGGCGAACGGGATCGTCGCCGACACGTCCACCTGGTACTTCTCGAAGCCGTTGGCGGCGCTGGTGTTGCCCTCGGTGAAGGCGTTGGTGTAGCTGTCGACGTTCAGGGCGGCGCTGTTGAGCATGTCGAAGGCGACGAGACCGCCGTCCTCGATGATGGAAACCGCGGCAAAGCCGGCGTCGTTGCGCAGGCCCGGAGTGTCGTCGACGCCGTAGGTGAAGTTGCCGACGGCCCAGGCGTTGCCGTTGTTCGGATCGCGGTAGACGTGGCCGGGGACGAAGGGCCCGTCGGGGCCGACGTGGGTGCTGCTGTAGGCGTGGTCGTTGAACTCGGGGCGATAGGCGAGGGCGCCGTTCTCGACGTCAAACTCGTCGCCGACCAGCGCTACCGAATCGATGATCGTGCCGATGGCCACGTCGATGACGCCGTCGTTGTTGGTGTCGACGTCGAGGCCGAGCAATCCCGCCGGGGCGTTCTCGACCAGGATGTGGGTGACGACATCATCGTTCTCGAAGTTGAGGTCGGCAATCAGATCGGGCGTGCGGCCGTAGAGGCCGGCCTCGCCGACCAGGAAGATGCCGCTGGAGCCAATGGTCTGGCCGGCGAGGCTGATGACCGCTTCGACGACGCCGGAGTCACCCGCGGAGCCGTCGCCGATGACCAGGTAAGTGTAGGTGCCGAGCGAGGTCGAGGGCGCGCCGCGGAGCTCGAAGAACTCGTCGGTGTCCTCGCCGGCCTGGCTGGTGCGAATTTCGTTGATCAGGGCGCCGCCGCCCGGCGTGCCGCTGATGTTCTGCGGCGTCAGGACCAGGGCGAACTGCTCGACTGCCTCGATGGCCAGGTCGTCGACCACCACGACGCTGAAGGTCTGCTCGGTCTGGCTGCCGGTGAACGTGACCGTGCCGGTGCTGGTCACGAAGTCGGAGCCGCCCAGGGCCGTGCCGGGCGTGGTCTCGAACACAACCGTGAGATCGCCGTCGGAGCCGGCGGTGCGCGTGATGGTGACGGCCGCGTTGCCGATGTTCTCGCCGAACTGGAGCGGCTCGGTCTCGAAGCGGACCGCGTTCTCCTCGATGGTGACGGTCGAGCTGTTGCCGGCGCCGATGCCGTTGGTGGCGCTGTCGATGGTCAGGTTGAAGCGCTCGGTGCTTTCCAGCCCGGGGTTGTTGTCCGCGATGGGGATGACGACGGTGGCGGTGGCGTCGCTGGCGCCGAAGCTGGCCGTGTACGAGCCTGCCGTGTAGTCATTGCCGTCGGCGGTCCCGTTCGACGTGACCACGACCGCCGTGGCCGTGGCGCCGGTGGCGCTGCCGCGCGTCAGGGTGACCGTGGCGTTGCCGGCCGCTTCCGTGACGCTGGTGTCGGCGCTGGCGAACTCGATGGTGCTGTCGGCCAGGACGATGTTCTGGAACGCCATCGCCTCGCTGAACGACTGGGAATTGCGGCCGATCGAGTCGTCGCCCTGGGTCTGGGCGGTGAGGGTGACCGTAAGGTTGGTGGCGTTCGCGGTGCCGGGGATGGCGGCCAGCACCGACTGGAGGACGTTGCTGAGCGTGACGGTCTGCTCGAAGGTCGGCGTGCCGCTGTTGCCGTCGGCGTTGACGCGTACCTGGAGGGGGTCATCCCGCGTGAACGGCAGGACACCCCCTTCCAGGGTGTAGTTGCCCTGTGCATCCGAATCGACATCGCTGGCGAAGATGGTGATGGGGGCCCCGCCGTCGATGCTGACGGTCCAGATGAAGAAGTCCTGCTTTTGCTCGTCGGTCAACGTGGAGGCTTCGATCCCGGTGTCGGCCTCTTCGCCGATCTCGTCGAAATTGCCCATGGCGCCCATGGCGATGGACAGGCGCACGTCCTGGGTCGCGGCCGCGATGTTGAACACCCAGCTGGCCGTGACCGGGCCGCCGGGGTTGTTCTGGCTCTGGGTGTCGGTGACGCCAAAGAAGGTGTCGGTGTTGCTCGTCCCGATGATGCCGTGCTGATCGCCCGGGAAGGAGCCGGCGCTGTCGTCGAGGATGCCGAAGGGGGTGTTGACGCCGGTGACGGCGCGCTGCATCCGGGCGAACGAGTCGGCGGCGCTGGGGTAGTTGGGCCCGCTCGGAAATGCCTCGGCTGAGTTGGTGTAGTTGTCCAGGTTGTGAGTGGAGCTGTGGAACAGGTCGGCCGCGATGATCGCGGGGACGGAACGGTCTTCGAGCGCCTCGATCGCGGGACGAACTGTCAGGGGACGAACTGTCTGGGGACGAGATTTCTTTTGGGATGGGATGCGTTTGGTATCTTGGTTGAAGCGCGATGAGCGTTTGGATTGCGTCATGTGAGAGACTCCATGATGGCACCCGTTCGGGGTAAGTCCAACTGTGGCTGCGTAGAGTTCAACGCAATCGACGGGGGGACCGGACAGTTTTTCGCCTTATTTTCACGAACGCGATCGGTGGCGCAAGATATTGACTGGTAATATGTTGCAGCACGAAGCGAAGAGCCGAAACTGGCCTTGACAACGCGGTTGTCAAGGGACGTTTACAGACGCGTCAGCTGGAGATGTTATGGCTTGGTGCAAGGCAGGTTGATCGTTTGCACGCCTTCCTTGACCTCGAACTTGAAGGGCGTGGCGTGGGTTTCGCTATGCTTGAGATGAATCCTGGGAGGGCCAGGCTTCTCGCGCTTGTTCTCAGCTGCCAGGTCCTCCACCAGCACCCGGTGCCAACCGATCATGGCCCCCTCCCGGCCGGAGTTGTCGTCAAGCACCAGGCGGTAATGCCCGTCCTCATCGGTCACGGCGCTTGAATTGCGTGTGACGCGCTTCGGGTCGGGTTCCGGAACGAAAGTCACCCGTACGTCGGCCAACGGCTTGTCGGCGACCGTGACCTTTCCCTCGACGATGCCCAGCGGGGTGCGGCTGCAGCCTGCGCACAGCAACACCGCGACCAGGAGCATTGGACGAATCATGGGTGTCCCTTCCCTCTACGGCTGTGTCGTCGTCAATCCCGGCGCCGGCCTGGCAGGGTCGCTCGCGGCCTTGTGCTTGGCCTTGTCATTCTTGGCCCTCTCGGCCTTCTCGGCCTTCTCCTTCTTGGCTTTCGCGTCGGCCTTGTCCGGGTTGTCGGGAGGAGGTTCCGCGGCAGGTTCCTTCTCGAGCGACAAATTGATCTTCTGATGCCCAGCGGTCACTTGATAGCGAAACGGCGTCTTGGATGCGCTGGTGTAGCGGGACGCGAAGCGCGGCGCCATGCCCTTGCGCGAGTTTTCCGCCATGGTGTCCTCGACGATCACTCGGTACCACCCCACGGGAACGCCGCCGGCGGCGCCTTCGGGGCCTTCCACCAGGCTGGGCAGCACATACTTTCCCTGGGCATCGGTCAGCGATTTCGCCTCCGACGCCCTCGTCTTGCCTTTCACCGGCTCGGCAAGGAAAGTGACCGTGACTTCCGGCAGCAGCTGATCATCGAGTTTGACCTCGCCCTCGACCTGACCCAGGGGTTCCGGGGACGCCGGTTGGGCACAGCCGCCCAGCAGGCAGGCCAAACCGACTGCGATGGCAAGGCGCGACCGGGTCATGGCTCAGCACTCCTCTTGATCTGGCAGCATCTGGCAAAGCTCGGCGGGTCCAAAGGAATGCGCCGAGCGCTGCGCGACGCAGCTGCGTCGCGCAGCTGCCGCTCACTGTTCGCTCGTTTCCGGCTCGCCGCCGGCCCGCGTGCTGATATTGCGAAAGACGATGATGTTGATGCTGTCGGTGACGAAGCGCACCGACCCGTCCGCGAAGGCGAAGTTCGCGCCGCTGGGATGGCCGCTGCCGAACGCGGACATGCGAATGTTGACGGTGGCGAACGAGGCCGTTGAACCCTGGGGCACCATGTAGTTGATGCGGACGCGTGAGGAAGCGAGAACATGGGTGGTGCCGTTGCCGCCGCCCGTCCAGCCCCAGGCGCCCCATTTCGCGATCGGGTACCGGCTGTACTTGGTCGCGGCCTGGAAATGCAGCAGCTGATCGAACACCGGGTCCTCGTGAAAGCGTTCGCCGAACAGCAAGGTGTTGCTGGTGCCGTCGGTAACCGCCGTGATGTTCGCCGGCGTCATGTTTGGCTGCAAGAACACCTGGAACGACTCGGGCTTCGAATCGGGGCCGGTCATGAAGAACATGCCGTTGGCTTGCATGCCGGGGTCGCGGAAATACGTGGAATAGGTCCCGCCGTTGCCGACGTAGCTGGTGATGCCGAACCAGCCGGTGGAATATCCCCAATCGCTCCAGTCCAGGCGCGTGGGGTTTTGTGGGACCGAATCGGCAGGGCAGATGTAGATCGGAATCGCCTGGGCGCTCAACGCGTCTTTCGATTCCGTGAAGTTGTTCGGATCGCGGCAATTCTTGATCGCGCTCTTGATCGACGCGTGGCTGTAGTCCCACTTGCTGCTGATCGCCGTCTGTTCGATATACGGCAACAAGTACGAGAAGACCGTGTTTCCGTGCCAGCCCCAGAATGGCTTGTCCTTGTACGTCGTCAACCCTGGGGGAAAAGTCTTGTTGCTGTTGTGGTACAGGTGAGCGGCCATGGCGATCTGCTTGAGGTTGTTGCCGCATTGCACGCGCGCCGCGGCCGCCCGGACCTTTTGCACGGCCGGTACGAGCAGGGCGATCAGGATGGCGATGATGGCAATGACAACGAGCAGCTCGATCAGAGTGAAAGCGGCTCTCTTCATGAGAATTCCTCCAAAATGGAGCCCGCGACTCTCAGGGGGCGAGGGCAGGGTAGCGATAAAGGATGTAAGTTTATCAAGCCGACAAATGCTTGACGAATGAAGATTGAGTTAAGCTTTCTTCACATTCCTGGTGCGGACTAACACTCCCGGCGATACCGATGATCAACTCATTTGACCCCGCCTCGACTCTGCACATCGATGTCCGCCCCGACTACGATGAATTGAGCTTCGCGCCCGTGTCGCGCGGAGCGGTTGCCCGGACGATTTCGCCATGATGGATTCTGCCATGACCAAGAGCCCCAACCAATCCAACAGTCTGCCGGAGTTGAGATTCACCGGCCAACGCATCCTGGTCGTCGGGGACGTGATGCTCGACCGCTACTGGGTGGGCGATGTGCGGCGGCTCTCGCCGGAAGCGCCGGCGCCGATCATCGAATTGCAAGAAACCTGGGAGTCGCCGGGCGGGGCCGCGAACGTGGCGGCGTCGGTGGCGGCGCTGGGCGGCGCGGTGTGTTGCGCCGGCGTCGTGGGCGCCGACGCCGACGCTGCCGCGTTACGCTCGCGGTTGCACGATTGCGGCGTCGCCGAATTGTGTCTCGTCGAGCGTGCGCAGCTGCCGACCATCACCAAGACCCGCCTGATGGCGTCCAATCGCCAGCAGCTGATGCGGCTGGACGTCGATGGTTCGGCGGCCGCGCGGTCGAAGGCGGGAGAAGAGTTGCTGGAGACGTTGCGGCCGCGGCTTGGCGAGTTTCAGGCAGTATGCCTGGCCGATTACGAGAAAGGCTCGTTGCCCGCAGCTGGCATGCGTGCGCTCATCGCGGAATGCCGGCGCCGCGGCATCCCGTGCGTCGTCGATCCGAAGAAAGCCGACTTCACGGCCTACGCGGGGGCCAGCATCGTCGCCCCGAACCTTCACGAGGCGGAGCGCGCACTGTGCAGAGCGCTGCCGGTGCAAGAAGACGTCGCGCAGGGCGCCCGTCAACTCCGGCAAGGCTGGGATTTCGAAGCGGCGCTGATCACGCAGGGGCCGCACGGCATGACGCTGGCCGAGGCAGCTGGAACCAGGCACTTCCCCGCCCAGGTGCGGGAAGTGGCCGACGTCACCGGCGCCGGGGACACGGTGGTCGCGGTCATCGCCTGCTGCTGCGCGGCGGGTTGGCCGCTGGCGCTGGCGTGCGGTCTGGCGGGGGTTGCCGCGGGGCTCGCCGTGAGCCGGCGCGGCGTCCACGTCGTCACCCTGGACGAGCTGGCGTTGGGCTGGACGGGACAGTCCCTCAAGATCGTGACCCCGGTCGAGGCGAGCCGCCGCGTCCGCGAGTTGCAGCTGCGAGGCCGGACCGTGGTGTTCACCAATGGTTGTTTTGACTTGTTGCACGCCGGCCACCTCCATTGCCTCGAACAAGCCCGGACGCTCGGCGACTTCCTCGTCGTGGGGTTGAATTCCGATCGCTCGGTCAAGCTCATCAAGGGCAACGCGCGGCCGATCATCGCCGAAGCGCACCGGGCAGCACTGC
>JAKEET010000043.1 GCA_022616435.1 Gemmataceae bacterium | reverse complement strand
GGGCGACCCGACGCAGGACAAGCGGGCCGGCGGAGCCGTGCGACCACCCTCGGTCCTGGATTTACCCCGAGGGCGGCCGCCGTTCGTGACGCTCTCATGGCGGGCAACCGAAGCAATCCTCGAACTCGTCCGCCTCGTTGTCGAAGATGTCCGTCAGCGCGTCGATCAAGATGACTGCTCCCAGATCGACGTTATTGTAGACGCCGCCGCCCACACCGCGGCCGGCAACGCCGCCCGAGCCCGCGGCGCCACCCGCGGCCTTGTTGGCGGTGATGGTGCTGTCGATCAGGGTCGCGGACCCGGCATTGAAGAGGCCGCCGCCCTGACCGTCGCCGCCGTTGCCGCCGTTGCCGCCGGCCCCGCCAACGGCCTTGTTGTGGCCGATGAAGTTGTCGGAGATCGTGACCCCGGTTGCGTTGACGTTGTTGTACAGGCCACCACCCTGGCCGGTGCCCCCATCGCCGCCCGACCCGCCGCGACCGCCGACGGCCTGGTTGTGGAGGATGCGGTTGCCCGTGATCGTGGCCCCGATGGCGGTGTTGTACAGGCCGCCGCCTTGGGCAACGCCGCCGTTGCCACCGGCGCCGCCAGCCCCGCCGATGACCTGGTTGTGGGCCAGCGTGTTGTTGGTCATGGACAGGCTACCGAAAAACTGACCTGCCGTGGCGAAAGCACTCGCGATGCCGCCTCCGAAGCCGCCGCCGCCGTCGCGGCCGGAGGCACCGGCCCCGCCGATGGCCTGGTTGCGGGTGAGCGTGCTGTTGGTTACGGTCAACTTTCCCCCATCGATGGTCGCAATCGCTCCGCCCGCGCCCCCGCCGACTGAGTTGCCGGGGCCGGGGCCAGTGCCAGGGAGATTGCCGGCACCGCCCACAGCCTTGTTGTGGGTGAGCCTGCAGTTGTCGATCGTGCCGAATCCAATTTGATTCCCCGGGGCGTTGGCGACGAAAATGGCCCCGCCGATGGCATCGCCAACGCTGTGGCGGTTGGCGGTGCCGCCACGGTTGTCGGAGCCGCCCACGGCCTCGTTGCCGGTAAGGACGCTGTTGGAAACCGTCAGGTGGCCGGCAAACTCCGCGATAGCCCCGCCGAAGGCGGTGCCGACGAGAGTGATATTGCCACTGCCGCCGGTGCCGCCGTCGCCACCAATTGCCTGGTTGTTTGTGAAAAGGCTGCTGGTAATGTTGGCGACCGCGCCGTTGCCGCCAGTCCGGATCGCGCCGCCGGTGGCTACCCCGACGCTGCTGACTCCACTCCCCCCGACACCCCCATTACCGCCCCAGGCCTGGTTGCCGACGAACACGCTGTCGCTCACGGCGACCTGCGACGACGAGGAGTTGTTCACGGCTCCTCCGTTGGCGCTGCCGCCCTCGTTGCCGCCAAGGGCCTGGTTACCAACGAAGACGCTGTGGTCGATGGCGACGGTGGCGACCTTGCCGACGACCCCGGCGCTGTTGATCCCCCCACCGCTCCCGGTGCCACCCGCGACGCCGGTGCCGCCGACGGCCTGGTTCCCCGTGAAGGCGGTGTAGCTGACGGTGAGGGCCGCGGCGCCGGTCGGATCGCTGGCGTTGTTGATGCCGCCGCCAGCGCCAGCGCCGCCGTTGCCGTTGCCCGAGCCGTTGCCGCCGATCGCCTGGTTGCCGGTGATCCAACTGGTGGTCACGGACATCGTCGAGCTTGCATCGTTGAACACGCCGCCGCCCTGCCCGCTGCCGCCGTTGGCGTTCGCGCCGCCTACGCCGCCACGGGCGAGGTTGTCGGCCACCAGGGTGGTGCGGACCGTGACGTTCCCGGAGAAGGCAGACGTGCCAAGAGCCCCGGCCGCGATGCCGCCGCCCTGACCGTTGCCGCCCCGGCCCCCGGCCCCGCCCGTCCCGCCGATCGCTTCGTTGTCCAGCAGCACACTGCTCTCGACGGTGCCCGTCACCCCGTCGAGGAAGTTGAAAAAGAGGATGCCGCCGCCGACGGCGATGCCGCCGACCTTGCCGGCCGCACCCGTGCCGCCGACCGCTCGGTTGTTGTCGAACGAACTCCGGCTGATCGTCGCCTCGCCCTGGAAGACGAGGATCCCGCCAGCGAACGCGGTGCCGGCGCCGGGCACCACGCCCTGCGGTCCTGCGACGTTGTTGTTCCCGCCGATCGCCTGGTTGTGGCTGAAGGTGGAGTGGCTGACCGTGAGTACGGAGCTTTCGGGGTCGCCGATGAGGCGCTCGTTCGTCCCGCTGGAGATGGCGCCGGCGACGGCGGGCCCGCTATAGGCGTCGCTGACGGTGTTGTCGCCGCCGACGGCCTGGTTGCCGCTGAACAGGGAGCCCGTGACGGTCATGTCGTTATCGTTGTAGATCGCGCCGCCCTGGCCGAAGCCGGCGAACGTGCCGGTGCCGTTGCTGCCCCCCTGGGCCAGGTTGTCGATGAAGCGGCTGTCCGTGACGGTCGCGGTACCCGTTTTCCAGTTCCAGAGGCCGCCGCCGATCCCGAGGCCGGGGAACTTGACGACACTCAGGGGCAGGCCATCTCTGATCGCGAACACGCCGGCCTGGCCGTTGACCCCCAGGGCCTGGTTGTCGATGAACGTGCAGCCGGCGACGGTCAACTCGCCCCGGTTGCCGACGCCGCCGCCGGCACCGCCGCCGAGGTGGCGCGGCTCGTCGGCGACGTCGATGATGCCGACCGCCTTGTTGTGGGACACGACGACGTCGGTCAGCGTCAGGTCGCCGTCGTTCAGGATGCCGCCGCCGTGGCTGCGGAGTACGGTTTCGCGCGTCTCGGCCCGCCCGTTGGTGATCGTTAGCCGCGAGATGGTCGCCTCGATGTCGGGGTTGATGTAGAAGACGCGGACGGCATCGCCGCCGCTGACGGCCAGCTTGTTGGCGCCCGGCCCGAGGATCTTCAGGTCAGCCGCAATCTCCAACTGGCCCCGCGTCGGGTCCAGCGTGATCGTGCCCCACGCCTGCGCGGTGAAGCGGATCGTGTCCGCGCCCGTGCTGGAGTTGGCAGCCTGAATGGCTTCCCGCACGCTGGTGACGTGCGGGTTGGAGTCGATCGTGTCGGCAGTCGTGTTGACCCAGTAGGTCGAGGGGACCGTGCGGTCTTCCAGCGGTTCGACGGCGAGCCGGTGCCGATTGGCCCGGCGTTGCGGCCTCGTTGATGCCCAGAACCCGACCAGGTACGCAGACAGGCGGATCATGGTGACCTTCCGGAGAGAGGGTGAGGGCGAATTGGTTGTACGGAGTGGGATGCCCAGAGCAGGTCCGATACCAGCAGGCGAGAAATCCGCCAGAAAGGGCTCACGGTTGCCCGTACGATCCATTCCGAAACGAGTTCCGTTGAGACAGGAATGCAGGACGAACGACCGGGCACCCTGTGCTCGGCGAGGGTGTCGTGACGAAGCCGCACAGAGGGGTGTGCGGCTGTGGCTTCCGCCTCCGTTCCCGGTCAGACGGGTGCCCGCGATCGAGAGTCCCCCATCTCGGCCTGCGACTCGTCCCAACTCGGCCACGGCTCGCGTGGGAATAGTGATCGCCACCGCGAGGAATCCAGCGACGTGTCGCGCGGCCGGGGTTCCGGCGAGGGGATGTCGTCGCGTCGCACGGCCACGACCAGTCGCGGGTCGGCGCCGAGCCGCGCCGCCAAGCGCAGCCCCATCTCCAGCCGGGTCAGACGCTCTGGTCCGCCCAGGTGCAGCAGCCCCGTAACGTCCGAAAACGCCACCGTCACGAGCGCCCGCGCTGCCGTCGCCAGGGCCAAGGGCGTCCGCCATTCGTCGGCGAACAGCTTCACCGGCCGACCCGCTCGCAGCGCCATCGTCTGCTCGTCGAAGAACGACG
>JAKEET010000216.1 GCA_022616435.1 Gemmataceae bacterium | reverse complement strand
GTCCGCATCCCACGCCGGTTTCGTCACGGCGGGCTGACGCCGCGCCGCTCGCCGCCAGCGCCCAGGCGGCGCCGATGGTGTCGGCGATGGCGATGCGGGCCGTGAAGCCGCGCTCGCGCAGCATCCGGCTCGCCTCTTCGGCCAGCGCCGTTTCGCCGTGGAAGATCGGGGCGCAGCCGGTGATGTCCACGACCACGCATTCGGGCGGCTCGGCTTCTTCGAGGGCGGCATAGGGGCCGAACCGCTGGCAGTCGAGCGCCAGCTGCCGCAGGGCGGCGCGGTCGGCGCGGGGATCGTACAACTCGAAGAAAGTAGGCGCGGGGCCTGCCAGCGCCTTGGCTTCGGCGAGCGGCATGCCGGGGGCGACGCCTTGCTCGGCGGCTTCCTGCGAGCGGAAGGCCACGACTTTCTTGCCGCGCGGCGCCGTTGCGGACAACACGAAAGGCTGCCCGTTAAGCTCGGGCCGCGCTGCGCGCAGCCGTTGGATCGGCCAGTTGGGCAGCCAGATGCACATGACCCGCTTCATGGTGCAATTCCAGGAGGATGGCCCCACCGCCGAATCCTCCCCGGCAATGAAGCAGCTCAAGATGCAACCGCCGTCCGGGCGCTGCGGAATCGTCCGCGGAAGGGTGTGGGTCGGGAGATCCGCGCCCGACGAGTTTACCCATTCCCGAAGACGGCGAAATCAAGAACCGCGCCTCGCCCCACGAGGCTTGGCGGCGACATTGGGCGGGCCGCAACAGGAAGCCCAGGCTGCCCCCCGTTTCCGCGGCGAGCTGCAGCCGGCGCGACGCCCCGTCATCCACGCGCTGGAGCCAACCCCACACCAGGCATCCGGCCGGCGAGCGCAGCGCTTGTTCCCAGGCCCACAAGGCGTCGCGCGCATTTGCCGGCTGCACGACGACGGTGCGGTCCAGGTCGATTCCCAGATGAGCGGCGGCGGGAGGATAAAACTCGCGCTCTGCATCAATCACGACCAAGGCGCCGACGTGCGCTTGCAGGCGCGCCGCCAGGACGAGCGTCAAGGTCGCCGCCCCCGCGCCTTCACTTGCCGCCAGCCACTCGTACAGGCTGCGCGGCGCCAGGCCGCCGCGCGGCAACCACTGATCCAGGACCGGCAGCCCGGTGGACAGAACCAGCGCGTCGCCGCCGCGTTCGACTCCCTCCCAGCGGCGGAGCTGTTCTTTCAAATCGCGGATCAGTTCGGAGCGTGCGGCATTCATCGGCGATCCCCGCTTCTTAAGTGTACAATAGAACACTTATCGCGTGGAATGTCCATTCCGCAGCGGATTTTTCTTGGGCCATAACTTCTTGAAAGAGTGGATGTTGAGGATGAAAAGAAAAATGAGCCTCGCAGCTGCAGTTCCAGCTGATGCTGAATGGCTCCCCATCCCGCCGCTGCCGCCGGCGCTGATAGAATGGATGGAGGGACATTCCGGGCGCCTTCGGAACGCACGCAGTAATGGATTCTGTAGTCCAACCCAAAACCCCCGATCCCATCCCGACCCTTGCCCAGCGCTGCGATCGCTGGCTGGGCGGACCGATGTTTTGGCTGGCCCTGGGTTTTCTGACCCTCGCCGCCGGCGTCCTGCATCGCGTCGGCGAGGGTTTCAGCACCTATTTCGAATTCGAAGTGATTGCCTGGGCGCTGGTCCTTCTCTGGCCCGTCTTCGTGGCCGAGGGAGTGCTGCGCCTCGTGACGTGCGTTCGCCAGGAGCACTTGGCCTGGCGCGTCGGATACTTGCTCCTGATCGTGCTGGCGCCTCCCCTGCGCATCGGCGGCCGCAGCTATGCCGACGTGGGCAAGATGTGGCTGCCCGGGCTGGGCTGGTGCACCGTCGATCGGCGCCTGCGCAAGCGGCTGGAGCGCTTCTTCAGCGTGCCGATGATGGTCATCGCCTTCCTGGTGCTGCCGGTGCTGGCCATGGAGTATTTCTGGGCCGAGGCGGTCCGCGCCCATTTCGGTCTGTCGCTGTTCCTCGACATCGCCTCGAGCATCATCTGGATGGCGTTCGCGCTCGAATTCATCCTGATGGTTTCCATCGCCAGCCGGAAGTGGCGCTACTGCGTGCAGAACTGGATGGACGCCGCCATCGTGGCCTTGCCGCTCGTCGATTTCATGCCGCTGTTGCGGCTGTTGCGGCTGACCCGCCTTCTGGAGCTGAAGCAGCTCACCCGCCTCGGCCGGCTCTATCGCATGCGCGGGTTGCTGCTCAAACTGTGGCGGGCGACCCTGCTCCTGGACATCTTGAACCGCTTGACCGGCAACCGCAAGATGAGGCGCCTGCTTCAGCTCAGGGACCTGCGGCAGGCGAAGCTCGAAGAGTTGAGCGATCTGAACGAGGAAATCGCGGACCTGGAACGTCAACTGGAGCGGGAGCTGGCCGCCGCCAAGATCGCCGCGCCAGACGCGGTTGAGCCAAACGCGGTCGGATCGGATTCAGTCGACACGGATTCAGTCGAGTTACGTTCGGTCGAGTCGCGGTCCGTCGAGCCAGCGTCGGCCGCCAACGCGAATGACACTGCCTTGGCGGGGACGACACCGGCGTCCCTGCCCTCGTCCGAGCCGGCGAAAGCGTCGGCCCAGACATGAGTCGTCTACTTCGCCGGCTCTTTCCACCACGGGCTGATGCGGTGAATCTTGCCGAGGATGGCATCGCGGTCCTTGTCCTTCGCCTTGACCAGCTTGGCCTTGAGCTTGGACATCTTGTGCGCTCGCGACCGTCGCCGGCGCAGCTCGATCTTGCGTTCGACCATGGATGCAATTCCTCGCTCGATGCTTGAGTTTTCGCGGCAGCGCCCGGAGCACCCCCATGAGCTACAATAGCAATGTGGTGCGCTTCTGGTTCTGAAGCGTCCATTCTATCAATCGACAGGAGGTTGGAAATCCCAGACAGGCGGTCATACGGTCAACACGAGAGGATTCTCCGATGCGCCGTACCATTCTCTGGATCGCCGGCGGCTTCGTCGTTGGAGTCGCCGCCACCCTCCTGATCTCTCACCAGATCGTCCTGCACGCCCAGCAGACCGAGCGGCCCGGATGCTCGGTCGATCACCCGCTCGACGCGCCGCGCGATCTCGCCGGGCTGTCGATCAAGATCCCCCGCATCCGCGTGGTGCACACCACCGATCCGTGGCTGGAAGGCGGATCGATGTATCTGCAGCAGGTCGATCCCTGGCTCGGCTATCAATGGGGCCGCAGCCTGACGCAACGCAACTTCCGCGATCGCGACGGCGTCTACGGCGACGCCGGCAAGCTCGACGGCATCCTGCTCCCCGACGGCATCACCCGCATGATGGACCGCTCGCACGTGAACTCGTGCGGCGCCTGCCACAACGTCCCCTACCGCGACGCCGGCGCCGGCATGACGATCTCCAAGAACGGCGCCACCGGCCGCAACACGCCGCACATGTTCGGCGGCGGGCTGCTGGAAATGATCGGCCTGCAAATGCGCCAGCAAGCCCTCGCCATCGCCGACGCCAACCACGACGGCTGGATCAGCAAGGACGAGGCGAACGGCAAGCGTTGCCTCATCTACAATCTGCCCCAGGCGTCCGAAGTCTCGACGCCTTCGGAAGCCTCGAGCGAGCGGGTGCTCGTTGACTTCGGCGCCTTCGCGGACGAGGACGGCGACGGCTACCCCGATCTCAACCAGGTCTTCTGGCCGATCTTCGTCGACAAGAACGGTCGGCGCATCCCGACGGCGCGGAGCCTCAACTCGCCGGACGTGGCCGGTTACCACTTCGAGGTCCAGGTCTTCGGCTTCGGCACGCCGTACATGCCGTTCCGGCCGGCGATCTCGACGACGCTGCGGGCCTTCTCGTTGACGCCGTTCGACATCCATTCCGGCATGCAGGGACACGATCCGACCACGTACACCAGTCCGAAGCGCGACGGCCTGGCCCTGGTGTCCAACGCCGGGGCGCAGCAGTTCATCAGCGCGGCCGGCAAGGACCGCGGCAGCGTCCGCGCTAAAAACCCCCAACTCCCCCCGGCGCAAGGGGGGAACAAGAGGGGTCTGCCCGGCATCAGCCTCGACGATCCGGACCGCGACGGCTACTGCGAGGAGATTTCCCAGGGCGATCTGGACGTCACCGAGTGGTACCTGCTCAACCATCCCAGCCCCGCGCGCGGCCGGCCCACCAACGATGTCAGGGCCGGCGAGAAGCTCTTTCACGAGATCGGCTGCGTCGCCTGCCACGTCCCCGATTGGCGCCTGCGCGCTCACGATCCCGACGCCAAGGACTACGACCGTTTCGACGGCGACCGCCGGTTCTTCGACTTGCAGGTCGCATGGAATGAGAAGACCGATCGCTTGGAGGGAACGATCGTTTCGCTGGTTCGCCGCGACTCGACAGGGCAGCGCGGCGTCCGCCGCCTTCCCAGGCGCGGCGCCTACACCGTGCGCGGCGTCTACAGCGACTTCAAGTATCATGACGTCGGCCCGGACTTCTACCAGATTCAGTTCGACGGCAGCATCGTCCGCCAGTGGCGCACGACGCCCTTGTGGGGCGTCGGCCACACGGCGCCGTACGGCCACGACGGCGCCAATCTCGATCTGGACAGCGTCATCCGCCGGCACGGCGGCGAGGCGCTGGCATCGCGCACCAGGTACACCGCCCTTTCCGACACCGAGCGCCTGCAGGTCGTGTGCTTCTTGCAAAGCCTGATCCTGTATCAGACCGATCAACTGCCGTGCGACGTGAGCGGCGACGGCAAGATCGACGAGCATTTCATGGTGCAAGGAATGGACACCGGCGTCGAACGTTTCAATCCGGAGTGGCTGTTCAATGTCCCGGCCAAGATCGAAGGCCCGATTCGCAATCTGAAGGGGGACAAGATCGATTGCTTCGCCCTGACCAACATCCGCCAGAGCCACGGGCTCGACCTGGAATTCCTGCGCGACTCCGACGGCGACGGCTTCCCGGACGTGATCGATCCGGCGCCGCTGGCGCGGGGATACAAGAACGGCGCCAAATAGAGCACTGTGGCTTGCCGTTTCGCGTTCGCCCGAAAGAATCGGAATCGTTGCCGCTTCACCGCGAGCGCGAAACGGTAAACAATGATCATGGCCAAGAAAAAGAAAATCCGCGTCGAGTTGCGCAAGAACCGCACGAAGCCGCCGCGCGCCAACGATTGGACGCGCGGCTTCCAGGAGCACGGCTTTGCCGAGCAGGCCACCAGCGGCGGCGAGCGCGTCCGGGCCAAGGGCGACCTGTCGCGCAAGCGCACCATCATGCAGGAAGATGGCGCCGGCGCCGCGGCAGACCCGGGCGCCGTGGCGATGCCCGCCGCCGATCCCGGCGTCCACGTGCTCGGCCGGGTGTTGCGCGTTCACGGCCTGGCGAGCGTCGTCGAGACTGACGACGGCCGCACCCTGCGCTGCGCCGTGCGGCGGCTGCTCAAAAGCCTTGCCACCGACGAGCGCAACGTCGTCGCCACCGGCGACCGCGTCTGGGTGCGGCCGGCCCAGGGCGACGAAGGCTTCATCGAACGCGTCGAGCCGCGCCATGGAACGCTCAAGCGCGCCGTCCGCGGCCGGGAGCACGTGCTGGTCGCCAACGTCGATCAAGTCGTCATCGTGATCGCCCTGGTGGAGCCGGAACTCAAGCCGCACCTGATCGACCGCTATCTCGCCAGCGCCGCTCAGGGCGGCATCCGTCCGATCCTGTGCCTCAACAAGGTGGACCTCGTCGACCCGGCCGAATATCAACCGCTGGTCGGCTGCTACGGCCAGCTCGGCATTCCGGCGCTGTTGACGAGCGCGACCAGCGGCCGCGGCCTGGACGAGCTGCGGCGCTTGCTAAAAGACCGGCAGAGTGTGATCTCCGGCCAGAGCGGCGTCGGCAAATCATCGCTCTTGAACGCCCTGCAGCCGGGCCTGGGGCTGGCGGTTCGCAGCGTCAGCGAAGCGACCGACAAGGGCAGGCACACCACCACGACCGCCCAGCTCCTCAAGCTCGATTTCGGCGGCTGGGTCGTGGACACTCCCGGCATCCGGCAATTCGAGTTGTGGGACATCATTCCCGAAGAAGTGGAAGGCTTCTTCCCTGAGTTCCATCCCTACGTGCCGCTGTGCGGCTTCCCCGACTGCACGCACACGCACGAAGAAGACTGCGCCATCAAGGACGCGGTCGCCAAACGGCAAATCAGCGAACGCCGCTACGTGAGTTACCTGGGCTTGATCGGCGGCAAGGCGGAAGAGGTGGTGGAAGAGTAAGAGATTGGGCCTGACGGTTACTGCCGAAGGTGGGACTTGAACCCACACTCCCGTGAGGGAACTGGATTTTGAGTCCAGCGCGTCTGCCATTCCGCCACTTCGGCGTCACGTTGCGGTCACGTTGCCAACCTTGATTCCGTGGAGCAATCAACTATCCCCGACAGGAGTCGAACCTGTAACCTTCGGCTCCGGAGGCCGACGCTCTATCCAATTGAGCTACGGGGACGGCGAACTCCGAAATTATAGGCGCAGGGCGGCACACTTGCAAAGGCGTTTCGTACGCGAAGCGGCGCTTCGCGATGTGAGCGGAGGCGGCTCGCCACGCCAGGCCCGACGAAGCGGGCCGCTTCGTCTACGAGGCGCTCAGGCGGACGCGCCGCGAGATCTCGGCGAAGATCAGCACCGTCGCCGTGAACCCGATCACGCCCAACCATTGCACCAGGCTCAGCGGCTCCACTTTGAAGATGTCGCCGCCGAACGTGACGATCGCCAGCTGGCCGACCGCCACCGCGCCGGCGATGAGCAGGAACGTTGGGTTTTCCAGGATGCGGTCGAAGCCGCTCATGTCGGGGGTCAGCGATCGGCAGTTGATCTGGTTCCAGACCTGGAAGAACACGTAGATCGAGAAGAACAGGCTCACCTGGAGAACCGTGAAGTTCACCAGGGCGTCCTGGCCGCGTAAAGCCTGGTTCGGCACATCGTCCTTGATCCGCCACTTGCCGGCGGTTTGCTCCAGCTGATCGGCGGGAAGGGCGACGCGCGTGCCGACGGCCTCGACCGACCAGAGACCGGCGCCGGCAAAGAGGCCGGGCTTGTCCGGCGTGCCGCGCATCAGCACCAGCAGGGCGAGCATCACCACGATGAAGAAGCCGGCGGTGATGAAGATCGTCCGGTTCATCGCCGGCGTGAGGATGTTCTCGTCGCGGCGCTTGGGCTTCTGTTTCATGACGCCGGGCCGCGGCGGCTCCGAGCACAGGGCCATCGACGCGAACGTGTCCATGATCACGTTGATCCACAAGAGTTGCAGCACCGTGAACGGGGCCTTGACGTTGAAGATCAAGATGCCCAGGAACGTGATCGCCAGGGCGCTGACGTTGATCGTGAGCTGGAACTGGATGAACCGCTGGATGTTCTCGTACAGCGACCGGCCCCAGTGAACAGCCTTGACGATGGTGGAGAACGCGTCGTCGAGCAGGACGATCTTGCTCGCCTCCTTGGAGACTTCGGTGCCGGCGATGCCCATGGCCAGGCCGACGTCGGCTTTCTTGAGGGCCGGGGCGTCGTTGGTGCCGTCGCCGGTCACCGCCACGACTTCGCCCATTTCCTGCAACAGCCTCACGATGCGGAACTTGTCCAGCGGCCGGGCGCGGGCCACGATGCGGATGGCCGGCAACTGCTGCTTCAGTTCATCGTCGGTCAGCTCGTTGAAGCGCTTGCTGGTGACGATCGAGGCGCCGGGCTCGTCGATCGGCGCGTCCTTGGCGGCCACCAGGCCGATCTCGAAGCCGATGGCGCGGGCGGTGTCTTGATTGTCGCCGGTGACCATCTTGACTTCGATGCCGGCGTCGCGGCACTCGGCGACCGCGTCCTTGACGTCGTCGCGCAGCGGATCGCGGATGGCGACGAAGCCGGCGAACACCAGGTTCCTGTCCAGCGAATCGCGCAAGTCGTGCAAGCTGTCTTCATCGGTCGGCGTGCCGGGGGGCAGGGGCGCGAACGCGAAGGCCAGGGTCCGCATGGCCAGGCTGGCGGCGTCGCGCAGCCGCTGGCGAATGCCGTCCCGCACTTCCGGCGTGAGCGGCTGCACCTGCCCCGCGGCGGTCAGGTAGGACGTGCAGCTCTCCCCCACCCATTCGGGAGCGCCCTTGACCAAGACCGCCAGACCGTCGCCGTGGGCGATCACGGTGGTCATGCGCTTGCGTTCCGAGGAAAAGTGAACCTGGTAGAGCACGGGGTGCTGATGGCGCAAGCGGATGTAGTCGAGCCCGGCCTCGCGCAGCCATTGCAGCAAGGCCCCCTCGGTCGAGTTGCCCAGCGTCATGATCTTGCCGTTCTTTTCCTCCAGATCGGCCGTCGAGTTGACGGCGCTGTTCAGCGCGACCCAGTCGAGCGGCGTGCCGTCGTGCGCGAACGGATCGCGCGGCTTGGGCAGCACCCACTGGGGATCGCCGCGCTGGGCGACGACGTCGTCCCAGGAGATGCGATCGACCCGCATCTTGTTCTGCGTGAGCGTGCCGGTCTTGTCGGAACAGATGACGGTGGCCGAGCCGATGGTTTCGCAGGCCACGAGCTGCCGGACCAGGGAGTTGGCGCGGGTCATCTTGCGCATCGCCAGGGCCAGCGACACCGTGACGCTCATCGGCAAGCCTTCGGGGACGGCGACGACGATGATGATGACCATCAGCACGAAGTAGCCGAGCAGGGCGCTGAGGACGGCGAGGAACTCGTCGCCGGTTTGCGGCCAGTAGACCTCGCCGTTCCAGATGCCGCGGCCGAACTGGGCCACGAAGATGAGCACGGCGGCGATGTAGCCGACCTTGCTGATCAGGTCGGCGAGGTTGGTTAGCTTGTGCTGAAGCGGCGTCAGCTCCTTGGAGATCGTCAGCTTGCGCTTGACGCGGTTTTCCTGGGTTTCCGCCGCCGCGGCCTCTTCCTCGGCCTCCTCGTCGGCGTCGGCGGACAGCCGCCGCGCGATCTGCCCGAGATAGGTCTTGTCGCCGACTTCGGTCACCATCATGAGGCCGACGCCGTCCACCACCTGGGTGCCGCGGTACACACAGCCGGGCTGATCGGGCCCGTCGGCCGTGTCGTCGGCGGGGCGGGCGGTCTTGCGGACCGGTTCGGACTCGCCGGTCATGAGCGATTGATCGACGTACAGCTCGGTGGCCTTGAGGAGCCGGCCGTCGGCGGGGATCTCGTCGCCCATTTCCAGCTCGATGACGTCGCCGCCCACGACTTCCTCCAGGGCCAGGCTGCGGATGACGCCGTCGCGGATCACCTTGGCCTGCATCGATTCCTTGCGGGCGTTCAACAGCTCAAACTCGCGATCGCTCTTGTACTCGCTGTAGAAGGCGACGCTGGTGGCCAGCATGACCGCGATCATGACCGCCAGCCCTTCGACCAGCACGTGTCCCGTGCCGGCCAGGCCGATGAAGAACATGATGATGGCCGACACGAACATCAGCGTGGGCAGCCATTCGGTCTTGCGGATGACCAACAGCGCGATGGCCGCGAGGACGAAGCCGCCGAGCGACAGTCCGCCGAGCAGGTTGCTCTCCTTGAAGAGATCGACCACCATCGACAACAGCGCCGCGGCGAGCAGGATCTTGATGATCGGCTCGTCGAACTTCTCGAGGAACTTCTTCCAGATGGGTTCGCGCGGCAGCGGCGTGAGTTGATTGACGCCGAAGCGCTTTTGACTTTCGGCAACCTGAGCGGCGCTGAGCCCGGTTTCCGTCGAAATGCCCAGGTCCTTGACGAGCGCTGCGATGGATTGCATGAGTTCCCTATAGGTTAGGTTTTCAACCTGACTAGGTCTCGTAATCGGACCGCTGCCAATCCAGGTCAGGCTGGAAGCCTAACCTACGAAAAAAAAACCGCCAACTTTCGTCATGCGATCGCTTCGCATCGGCAAAAATTGGCGGTCGGGGCCTTTTTTGGAGTGCGGCGCTTTACCGCCGCTTTGGTTTTTCTGCGGCGCCGCTCCCGATTCACAAACCAGAATCGGGTAGGAGGGGGCGTTACCGCCCCCGTCCTCCCACACCACCGGACGTACTCAACGTATCCGGCGGTTTCTGTTCTTGTTGATACCGGTCGTAAAG
>JAKEET010000215.1 GCA_022616435.1 Gemmataceae bacterium | reverse complement strand
CTTTACGACCGGTATCAACAAGAACAGAAACCGCCGGATACGTTGAGTACGTCCGGTGGTGTGGGAGGACGGGGGCGGTAACGCCCCCTCCTACCCGATTTTTTTCAACTCTTTTCACGGCGGGCTTACGCCGCGCCGCTCGCCGTGAACGCCGACGGCGTCCTCGACCGGCTGATCGTCGAGTGGAACAACGTGAAAGGCGCCACAACCTCGCCGTCGGCGGTCACGTTCCAGGCAATCCTGGAGCTGAACACGGGGACGGCGCCGGGCGCGATCATCTTCAACTACGTTGACCTGATTGCGGGCAACTTCCGCAACAACGGCGGCTCCGCGACGGTGGCATCAAGGCGGGCGGCGCGCAGGGCGGCAACCGCATCCTCGTGTCGCGGAACAACGGCGCGAACCCCTACGTCGGCAGCAACCTACCCTTTGATCACCCCGATCGGCCGCATCCTGGCCACCTTGTGCGACAGTCCGGCCTGGTGCACGACTTCGACCACGTCGTCCACGTTCTTGTAGGCGCTGGGCTGCTCTTCCGCGAGGCCCTTGCGGCTCTGGGCGCGGGCGATGATCCCGCGCGCCTCCAGCTCCTTGTCGATGCGGCGGCCGGCGGCGTTCTTGACCGCCGCGGTCCGGCTCATCGCCCGCCCGGCGCCGTGGCACGTGGTGCCGAACGAACGCTCCATGCTGCCCTGCCGGCCGACCAGCACCCAGCTCGCCCGGCCCATGTCGCCGGGGATGATCACCGGCTGGCCGATCTTGCGATAGAGGCCGGGAACCTCCGGATGCTGCGGCGGAAAGGCGCGCGTGGCCCCCTTGCGATGCACCCAGACCTTCTTCTTGACCCCCCCGCTCCCCCCCTTCGCAAGGGAGGGCGTGATCAGGTGCTCCTCGAACTTGGCGATGTTGTGGCACACGTCGTAGACGAGATTCATGTGCATCGCCTGCCACGGCCGGCCGAACACGTCGGCGAACACCTCGCGGGCTTGCCACATCAACAGCTGGCGGTTGCACCAGGCGAAGTTGGCGGCGGCGCGCATGGCGGCGATGTACTTCTGGCCTTCGGGGCTGTTGACCGGGGCGCAGGCGAGCTGGCGGTCCGGCAGGGCGATGCCGTACTTTTCCGGCGCCTTGCGGAGCATGGCCAGGGCGTCGTCGCAGACCTGATATCCCAGGCCGCGCGAGCCGGAGTGGATCATCACGCACACCATGTCCTTTTCCAGGCCCAGGACCGTGGCGGCGTCCTCATCGTAGATCACATCGACGACCTGCACTTCCAGGAAGTGGTTCCCCGAGCCGAGCGTGCCGCACTGCTCCGCGCCGCGCCGCTTGGCGTGGTCGCTGACCTGATCGGGATCGGCCCCGTCGAGCCGGCCGTGCGCCTCGGTGAAATCGATGTCGCCCTGCGTGGCCAGGTCGCGCGTTTGCAGGTACTGGGCCCCTTCGCCGAGCAGCCGGTTCAACTCCTTGCCCGTGAACGAATACCGTCCCGAACGGCCGACGCCGGTCGGGATATTGCGAAACAGGGAATCGACAAGCTGGCGGAGGTGGCCCTTGACGTCGCGGTAGAAGAGGTTGGAGCGCATGAGGCGGACGCCGCAGTTGGACACGACGAACCCGCCAGCGATGAAGTTGTGATCGTCGTGGGCGACGGTGAAGTCATAGACCTCGCCGTCGTAGCCGGGAATCTCCTCGATGCGCGCAACGCGCTCCCAAACCATGCCGCTCTGATGGCGGCCTTCGGCGGCTGATGCGCAGTACGTCTGAAAACTCGGAAACTGGCTGCCGACACGCGGCGGGGTGCGACGCTGTTCATACAGCGACCGCTCCAGGAAGCGGCGGTTCACGTGTGGTTTCGTCAAGCGCTCATAGATTTCCTGTGGCGCAACACCCTGGGCCGCGAGTTTCTGCGCCGCCTGCATGGCGCGCTCGCGCAGCGCCAAGACCTCGTCCTTGTGTTTCAAGTATTGCACGGCCAAGGCCGCCAGGCCGCGGCGCTTGCGATTGTACTCATAGCCAATGCGACCCCAAAGATGTCGCAGGTCCACGGCGATCGGCGACAGCACCAAGCGCAGCCGAATCGACTTTTGCCCGTCAGCGTTCGTTTGTGCTTCGTCGCGGTGGATCGCCTGAGTCCTGACGCCGACTTCCCGCAGCCACACCGCGATCTTGTCCAGCATACGCCGACCGCTCGCCTCGTGGGCCGGGCGTTTGTTCAGACTCAGAGTCGGCGCGCCGAACACAGTTCCGTGTCCGGAGATGGTCGCGGGCGTCGACAGCTCGGCGCCGAAAAGGGCCGCGAGAAACAACCGACGGTGCCACAACGGGGAACCATTCAGCCAACCAGGCAGCTCATACGATTGCCGGGCTTTTCGCCCCGCCGGCGCGCCAAGACAGGTCAACAGGACGGCAAAGCCGGATCCCATCACCTTGAACCAATGTTCCGACCGTGCGAAGGAATACTCTGCGTACTGGGTGCGGATCTTGTGATGTCGATCGCGCGAATGCACCTGCGAGGGCTGAATGCCGAGCGCCAGGAGGTCTTGACGAATGTCGTCGAGGTCGATCGGCTCGCCATGAAAGCTGGTGATGCCCTTGCCGGACTTCGACTCGAAATGGATCGAACCGTCGCCAAAAACGAAGCCGAGAATCTTGCAGAGGATCGGCACGGCCGGCGACGAGCGCAGTAGCGGCAGCAGCTTGCGTTTGGTCAAGAACGAATGGGCCTGTGCCAATCCCTCGTCGGACTTGCCGAGGGCTCTCCAGCGCGCGGCAAACTCGCTTTCGGACACGAGCACGTCATCCGTGGGCGCCGCAAACGGGACGCCTTCAAACGGAAACATGCCGACCGTGGCGCCGGGTTGCAGTCGCCCCAGCGGCGTCATGCCGTCAGGGGTCCAAAACGGATGATCCGCCGTGGCGCGGATATCATCACCCGATTCAGTCACCATTCGCAATACTCGAGCGCGAGGCTTCTGGCCAAACCAACGGTCGATCGTCGCGGTCTGGGGTTCGGCCAAGGCGAGATCGAAACACACTAGCGATTCTCGCTTCCAGCACTCTGCGAACTCGCCAATGCGCCGAAAGTAACCATACTTGTGAAGCACCGGCGTATCGCCGGTAAGGCAGTTGATATCGTAGCCCACACCGCCCGGCGAAATGACGCCGCCTTCATCCGGGTCGGTGGCGCAGACGCCGCCGATGCAGAAGCCGTAGCCCCAGTGGATGTCCGGCATGGCGAGGCTGGCCATCTGGATGCCGGGCAGAAACGCGACGTTGGCGACCTGCTCCGGCGCCTGGTCTTTGCGAAGCTGGTCCAGCAGCGCCTCGTTGGCGAAGATCAAGCCGTCCACGCGCATGCCCTGCTTGTATGATTTCGGGATGCGCCAGCAGCAGGCGTCGACCTGTTCGAGCGGGCCGGTGTAGTTTTCTTTGGGCATTGGAGTCGTCCTTGGTCCTTGGTCACTGGTCATTAGTCATTGGTCATTAGTCATTCGAAGTCATCGGTGTTGCGAATGGTGACGAGACCCCCGACAGATTGCCATGGTTCGCTCCGCACACGACCCCGGCTCGATGCTGGTCGATGGTCTTCGACGCGTTCACCGGGGGAACGGGCTTCGCAACAGCTTGTCCCCAAGCATCTTATGCGTGGCCGCTGACGTCATCCCGCACATTCGGCATCCTCGAAAAAATCGGTTTTTTCCCTACCCTCGGCCGAACGTGAGCTAAAGTTCGGTTGAGCAACGAGTGCTCACTCCCCGGAACAAACGTTTCCTCGACAAAGCTAAACCCGTCGTGAGGCGGGGGCGGAAAGCCATGGGTCTCTAAGCAGGACGCGAGAGATCGCCAGGCTGCCGAAAGGAACATGGTCATGAGGTTCCCGTCACGGTTCGTGGCCGCGTGGGCGGCCCTTCTGTTCGTCGTCAGCGCCGGCGTCGCTCAAGACAAGACCCCGTTTTCGCGGCGCAATCCCGTCACCGAAGCCGTTCGCACCACCAAGGACTCCATCGTCACGATCAAGGTCCCGCGCCCCAACGGCGGCAAGGACATGATCGGCACCGGCGTCATCGTCGACGGCGGCGGCATCATCGTCACCAATAACCACGTCGTCGGCGCCTGCAAGAGCCCGAAGGTCCAGCTCGCCGACGGCACGCTGCTGGCCGGCACGGTCATCTTCGCCGAGGCCCGCTGGGACCTGGCGGCGGTGCGCGTCACCACCAAGAAGACGCTGCGGGAGCTGCCGCTGTGCAGCTCGTCGGACCTGATGGTCGGCGAGAGCGTGATCGCGATCGGCCATCCGTTCGGCTACTCGAACACCGTCTCGACCGGCATCATCAGCGCCCTCAACCGCGAGATCAACATGAACGGCGACGTGCTCGCCGGTCTGATCCAGATCGACGCCGCCATCAATCCCGGCAATTCGGGCGGGCCGCTCTTGAACATCAACGGCGAGCTGATCGGCATCAACTGTGCGTTGCGCGAAGAGGCCCAGAACATCGCCTTCGCCATCAGCGCCAACACCGTCAACAGCGTCCTCAAGAACGTCCTCGGGGCCAGGCGGCTGGCGGGCGTCAACCACGGCCTCGAATGCCGCGAGAAGATCGTGGCCGAGACCGGCGACCGGCAGCGCGTGGTGCTGGCGTCGTTCCAGGGGGACGTGAAGGGGGACCAGCTCAAGGCGGGGGACACGATCCGCGCGGTCGGCGCGCGGCCAGTGGTCAACGCCTTCGACGTGGAACGGTCGCTGTGGCACACCAAGCCGGGCGACACGGTGGAGTTGTCGGTGGAACGTGAAGGGAAGTCGCTGGTGGTCGAGCTGACGCTCGGCGCCAGCACCGGGGCCGGTTCGACGGCCAGGGCGGCAACGGCGGACACCCAGCCCGTCGCGGCCATGCCCATGGCCAGGATCGTCGGCGCCAGCCAGCGTTGACGAGCCCCGAGAAGAGGTGAACCCACGGGCCGGAACCCGTGGGTTTTTTGCTGCGCCTGAGGAATCATGGGACCCATGGGTCCCATACGACCCCATGGGTCGCATACGCTCTTCCCAATCCGACCGCCGGCCATACCCTAAACCCTTCGCATGATCGAAGCGTATCCCGAATACGAAGAGTGGCTGGCGCGCCTTCAGCTCGTCTGCTTCATGGTGGGCATGGGGGTCACGCTGGCGGTGGCCGACTTCGTCAAGGTCGCCCAGCAGCCGCGCTCCCTGTGCCTCGGTCTGATCGGTCAGATCTGCGTCATTCCGTTGATGGCGCTGGCCATCAGCCGCCTCTTCAAGCTGGACGGCCCGATCGCGCTGGGCTTGATCCTGGTCTCGGCGATGCCTGGCGGCAGCGTCTCCAAGGTGTTCGCCTATCTAGGCCGCGGCAACGCGCCCCTGTCGATCACGCTGACCGCCGTCTCGACCCTCGCCACCGTGGTCACCGTGCCGGTCACCTTGCGGCTGTTGGCCACGGAATACGTCCCCTCCGATTTCGAGATGCCAGTCGGCAAGATCGTGCTGGACGTCGTCCTGTACTTGCTCGTTCCGCTGGCGGCCGGCATGATCGTCGGCCGCACCTGGCCCCAGCGGCAACGCACGATCGGCCGCTGGGCGGTGCGGCTGGGCTTCATTCCCCTCTTGCTGATCGTGATCGGGTCGATCGCCGCCGGCCGCATCCACCCGGCGGAGTACGGCTTGCTGACCCCCGTGGCGATCGTGCTCTTCTGCGTGATCGGCCAGCAGTTGAACATGGCGCCGTTCTACCTCTTGCGGTTGCCGCGCGCGGACCGGATGGCCGTCGGCATTGAAGCGACCATGCGCAACATGAACCTGGCGCTGCTGCTCAAGTCGTCGCTGTTTGGCGCCGAAGGCCCGCTCGCCGACGGCGTGCTGTTCGTGGTCCTCTTCTACGGCGCGGTCGCGTTCTTCGCCGGCGTGCCGCTGGCCCTCAATCATCGCCGCCTGGCCCGGCGTCATGAGCGCGCCCAGGCGGCCGCGAGCGCGGCCGGCGGTCCCTGAAGCGGACCCCTGACGTGGTCATGGACAGCAGCACGTTGTCCACAGAAAAATCGGGCAGAACGACAATCTCGGCATTTTCAGCAACAAAGTGCTTGACAGACGGGCGGAAACCTGCGACTGATGGATATATACAGCATGTCCGCTACTTTCGGTCGAATGCGCGGTTGCCCTTGAATAAGGATAGCCCAGTATGATGCATTTCACGTGCGATCTGTGCGGCAAGGAACTGCACCCGGGTGAAGACGAACACTATGTCGTCAAGATCGAAGCATTCTCAGCGCAGGACCCCAACCAGCTGGTCGAGTCGGACCTCGACGACGACCACATGGAGGCGGTCAGCGCGTTGCTTCAAGAACTCGAGGACGCGGACGCCGACGTGGAGCTGCCGGAAGTCTCGCAGCACCTTCGCTACGACCTGTGCTGCGAGTGCCACCGGCGCTTCCTGCGGGATCCGCTCGGCAAGGAACAGCAGCACAAGCTGTTCTTCAGCAAGAATTGAGCGCTCCGCTTTCAGCCTCAGCCATCGGCTCTCAGTATGCTTGCTGACTGCCCGCTGAAGCTGAACGCTGAACGCTGAATGCTCAACGGCCGCGGCGTTGAACCACGCCGCCGATGACGGTGCGGCCGGGCCGGCCGCGCGGCACGAATTCCAGGTCGTCGGGCAACGCTTGCAGCAGATCTTGAAGCGCCTCGCCCTGCTTGACGAACAGCATCGTCTCCCCCTGTTGCCGCAAGTCACGAATCAGCTCGGCTCGTCGTGCCGGTGAATACACCTCGACGTTGTCGCGCTGCAGGTAGAAGCTGACCGAGTCCCAGCGTTTCGGGTAGCTGGCGACCGGAACGTCCGGGTCGCGAACCAGCTCGAAATGGCGGCGCACCTGGCCGCGCAGCGCGAAGGCGCGGTGGTAGTCGGGCAAGAGCTGGTGCATGCCCATCAGCAGCAGCACAAACACCGAAGCCCCGCACGTCGCCCACCCGCGCCAGGCGACCCGGCTCGGTCCGCGCTGCCAGAGGATCGCGAAGATCGCCAGCAGTCCGAGGTCGGCGGCCAGCGCGCTGCGCCAGTCGATCAACTCCCGCACCGCGGCGGCGCCCGTCACGAGCATCGCCACGATGAACGCCCCCAGCGTGACCCGGTGCGCCCAGCGCGGCCAGGCGGGGTGGCTGCGCGCCGGCAGCAACGCCGCCCAGCGCCGCCGGCCCATCGTGCTCGCCGCGAACGTGCCGAGCGCCAGGGCCAGAAACGGGAAGGCCGGCAGGATGTAGCCCGTGCGCTTGCACCCGGAAAGCGAGAAGAACGCGACGATCCACAGGAACGAGAGCAGGAAGAACCCCAGCGCCGCCGGCCGCCGCCGCCCCGCCGACGCCGAGCGCTTGATCAAATAGCCCACGAACGGGATCAGCAGCAGCGACCAGGGAAGCATGCCGAGGACGAGCGCGGGGATGAAGTACCAGACCGGTTCGGCGTGGTCCAGCGGCGCGACATAACGTAACAGGTTGTGGATCCAGAAAAACTCGCCGAGCGCGGCGGGATCGTGCCAGGCGATCGCGACAAACCACGGCGCGGCCACGAGGCCGGTCACCGCCAGCCAGCCGAACCACGCCTGCCAGCCGGCGGGCGCCCGCCGGCGCTCCATGAACTGCCACGCGAGCACCGGCGGCACAACCAGGGCGACGGCGACCGGCCCCTTGGTCAGCACGCCCAGACCGCACGCCGCCGCTCCCAGCAGCCACCAACCGAACCGCAGCGCGGGACCATCCAGGGCTCGATGGGCGCACGCCAGCGCGGCGAGGACAAATAAACACAGCGGACTGTCGAAGGTCAGCATCCCGGCTTGATAAAGAAACTTCGCCGACAGGCACAAGATGGCCGCGCCGGCAAACCCGGCCCAGCGGCTCACGGCACGGCTGGCCCACGCGTAGGTGATCAGCACGGTCAGGACGCCGGCCACGGCGGGGACGAGCCGCGCCGCCCAATCCTGCACGCCAACGAGCGCGTAACAACCCATGACCAGCCAGTACAACAGCGGCGGCTTGTGATAGTAGGGCTCGCCGTGCAGCACCGGCGTGACCACGCGCCCCTCCGCCAGCATCTGCCGCGGAATCTCCGCGTAGCGAGCTTCCTCCGGCTCGAGCAACGGCGCGCCCAGCCGCGCGAAGAACAGCAACCCCGCCATCACGCCGAGAATCAAGACATCCAGCGCCCAACCGGCAGCCGGTTGGCGAGGGCGCTCGTGCTGGGGAAACAACACTCGCGACCACCAGAAGGGAACCAGCGCGTTCAGCGTGCGCGGAACATCCAGGAGCGAGACCTTGCTGTGGCCGCGCAGCCGTGGCCGATGCCGCACGCCAATTTCCGCCACGCTCAGGCGCTCCTGGCGGGCGCGGGTCAGCATCTCGGTGTTGACGAAGAACCCGCGGCTGGCCGGCAGGATCTTGGCCAGCGCCTCGCGGCGAAACACCTTCAAGGCGCAGTCGAGGTCGCGCACCGTCGTGCCGAGCAGCGTCCGGGCCAGCAGGTTGTAGCCGCGCGAGTAGAACCGGCGCAGCCGGGAATCCTGGCGATCGACCCGATAGCCGACGGCGATCGGGTGCTGGTCGGTAAGCTGAATCAGCGAAGCGAGGTCGGCGAGGAAGAACTGGCAATCGGCGTCGGTGAAGGCGATGCGGGCGCCGCGCGCCGCGGTGAAGCCGGTCCGCAACGCGGCCCCGTAGCCCTGGTTCACGGCATGGCGGACCAGCCGCACCGTGGATCGCCGCAGAGCGATTCCGGCAACGATGGCGGCCGTGGCGTCGCCGCTGCCGTCGTCCACGACAATGATTTCGTAGCGATGGCCCAGGGACGCCAGCGCGGCGTCGGCTTCGTCGATGGCCTGGGCGATGCCGGCGGCTTCGTTGTACGCCGGGATGACCAGCGAAAGGAAGCAGACGGGGGAATGGTCGCCATCCATGGCACGGGCCCCTCCTCAGCGGGGCATGATGTGCCGGAGGGGCGGCGCTTGTCAAGGCGGGTCAGGTCGCCTTGTTGCCAACTCAACAATCCAGTTGGCCAACAAGGGCGATCATCACACTTCTTGTTATTTTCAATGGGTTGCGGGCGCGCATCGGCCCGTACTTCGCCAATTCAGGGAGTGTACGGATGCCCCGCGAGACTGCCATTATGGCAGCCGATGCCCTTGTCGGATGGCCCCTCAATCGGCTTGCTGGCCCTGCATTTCCTGGTGGAGCCAGGCACGGGCGTAGGCCCAATGCCGATCCGCGGTGCGCTTGGAAATGCCCAGCAGCTCGGCCACTTCGGAGAGCGGCAGCCCGGCGAAGAAACGGAGCTGCACGACCTGAGCGGCCACCGGCTCCTGGGTTGCCAGCTTGGTGAGCGCCTCGTCCAGCGCCGGCATATCTTCGCGGATTTCGGCGGCGGCGACGTCCAGGACGTGGGCGTCGTGCCGGGCCAGCTTGCCGCCGCGCTTCTGAGCGCGCTTGCGACGCGCGTTCTCAACCAGGATCCGCCGCATGGCCGCGGCGGCGGCGGCAAAGAAATGTCCGCGGCTGTTCCAGCGCTGCGCCTTGTCGACGTCCACCAGCCGCAGGTAGGCTTCGTGCACCAGCGCCGTCGCCTCGAGAGTCTGGCCGGCCTTCTCGTGCGCCAGCTGCCGCGCCGCCAGGCGCCGCAACTCGTCGTAGACCAGTACGAACAGCCGCTCGGCGGCATTGGCCTCGCCGCTTTCAATGGCCGCCAGGATTCCGGTCACGTCGTTCATGCACCCCCTATTCTCTCGTGCGCGGGTCGTCGTGCAACCAAAAAACCGCGAGGCGATCCACGTCTCGGCTTTGCACGAGAACGCCCTGCCCCTTTTTTCGTTGCAAAGCCCAAGGCCGCTCCGAATCAGGGACGGGCATGATATAATCGGACCTCGTAGCTGCCGAAAGGAGAACGACCATGAGTAAGATGCGCGAGTTCTACAAGATCGTCACCCCGAAGGCGGGGGGCTCGACCGTGGCCCAGGGCGATCCGGCCACGGCGGCGCCGCAAGCGTCTGGAGAAGTCTGCGAGGAGCCGGCCTACACGCCGGAGGAGCCCGGAGTTTGCGAAGCGCCCGAAGAGCCGCCGGCGCAAACGCCGAACGAGCCGGGGGTGTGCGAGCTGGTCTTGCAGTTCATTCAGGTCAGTCCGGAGGCACCCACGATCTTCGCCGGCAAGACGCGGCAATACCGGGCTATTGGCCATTTTGACGGCGGGTCCACCCAGGACTTGACCGGGGCCGTGACCTGGAGTTCGTCGGCGCCCGGCGTGGTGTCGATCAACGCCGGCGGGATGGCGACCGCCCAGCCCGTGTCGGGGACGGCGACCATCACCGCCACCGACCCGGCCACCGGGATGAGCGGCTTCACCCAAGTCGACGTGGAGGCGCCGCAGCTGCAATCGATCACGATCATTCCCGCCAATCCGACGATCGTGGGCGGCGGCAGCCAGGTGTTCAGCGCCAAGGGCAAGTATTCCGACGGCTCCAACCCGGAGCTGACGAGCAGGCAGGTCGAATGGACAGCGTCGCCGGCCAGCGTCGCCACCATCGACACCGGCGGCCGGGCCACGCTGCACGGCCCCGGCGCCGCGACCATCACGGCGAAAGACAAGAGCAGCGGCGTCACGGGCTCGACCAAGGTCACGGTCGCCGCCCCCGGCGCCGGCGCGCGGACCATCAGCGTCCAGGTCACGGTGGCCAACTTCAAGGGAGAACCGATGCTCGGCTTCGAGGGCATCGCCGAATTCAAGGCTCCCGGCGCCCAGGTGGTCACGGTCGGCGGCGAGATCCAGGGAGGCGCGCTGAGCTTCCCCAACCTGTCGCTGATGCCTGAAGGCACGCTGCGCTTCATGGCGCTCAGTCGGGGCGAGCCGCGCGTAGCCCCGTCGCGGACGATTCCCTACAAGTTGCCGACGGGCGGGGTGATGACGTTCAGCGCCGTCCAGGGGAAACAATCCGCGAAGATCACGGCCACCACCAAGGAAGAAGCGGCGAGCAAGGTGGGCGCCGAGGGGACGGTGGGCATCAACATTGAAGTCGTCGAGATCGGCGGCTCGGTCACCGCGGAAGAGGAGCGCCGGCGCGGCACGGAGAGTACCATCGAATGGGAAGTGACCTGGGGAACCGGCAGCTTCGAGCTCAAGCAAGAGTGAGTCCCTTGTGGGAGTTGCCGGAGGCTGTCCGAAAAGGGACCCGACCCTTTCGGACAGCCGTTTACCGCGTCGGCGAAGATGCGGAAGCGGTTGACCTGAGGCAGCAGCGGCGTGCATGAAGAGACGGTGAACTAACGCCGACGCAACCGCTTCACGAACGAGCTGGTGTAGTCCAAAAGGTCGAGTTTGGCCAATTCGTCGGCAATGTTCTCGGGGGTCGGCGGATTTACCGATTCCGCGACGGACTCCAGCAAGAGCTCCCCGAAGCGCTCCCGTGCCTCCATCAATCTCCTGCGCACCCAGCCATCGCTCACCGGCTTCCCAATCCGTTCGGACAAGAGGGCGGCCGCCTTTTGGGAAGAAAGCTCAGGCTGGTCCATGCGAAGACGAAGCACCGCGAAACGGAAGCGGTCTTGGCGGCGATCCTCTCTCTGCAGCAAGTCGAGCGTGCGGTCGATCAGGTCTTGCCGCCACGACCGGCGCCAATCCTCTTCGTCGCTGGCGACGCGGTGATCGGCAGGTTCCCACTTCTCGGGCAGGGGCTGCATCTTCGCGCGCGCCTGCTTCGCACGGTAGTCCGCCACCAGCGCGAACATGCAGGTCTTGAGGTAATCGCGAAAGCGACCAGGCGACTTGCCCGCGTTGTGGTAGCGCCCTTCCATGACGCGCTGGGCGAAATCCTGGACCAGGTCCGCGGCCGCCTCAAGCCCCACCGCCTTGCTCAGGTACCGCCGCACCGCGCCTGCATAGCGCTCCACGATCCAGGCCCGCGCCTGTTCGCATTTCTTGGTCGAGCCGCCGCCCGCCTGCGCCACCACGTGCCACCACGTGGTCATCTGGCTGAGTCGGTCATCGAGGGAGACGGAGGCCAAGGCTGTTCCCTCCGAGGGCGCGGCAGGCGGATGGACGCCCGTCAATCCTAATACGAGCCACGCAGGCTCGCAAGTCCCGTGCAAGAAATCGCTCAACGAACCGGAACAGCCTCCGTCGCCGCCGGTACGTGTCGCCAGTGTTGGTCCACAAACCTTTTTCACGGGAGAACGTCATGATCCGCAAGAGCCTGTTGAGCATCCTGGCGGCTGGCATCGTCTGCAGCCTGGCCGCCGCCCCGGCCTCCGCCCAGAGCCCGCCGCAAAAGTCGATTGTCTGCGTGGGCAGCGAAGACCTGCCCGGCTACGGCCCGCTGAGCTTCCGCTTTTTCGACGGCAGCCGCGTGGACATGACCGACAAGGACGGCACCACCACGGGCACGTGGCGCATCGTGGAGGATGAACTGGTCTTGTCCTTCTACGGCAACACGGTTGAGTACCGCGGCGCCGTCCAGGGCAATCGCCTCGCCGGCCGCGCCACCAACGGCCGGGTCACCTGGAACTGGAGCGTCCAGTTGCCGGAGCGGGATCCGGCGCAAGGCCAGGAGTACGCCACTCCGCCGCCGGGCAAGGCGTACTAACCGCTTGTAGCCAGGGAACGAGGATCGGCAAACAGCTGATCCTCGGTTTTTTTCGTAGAGAGCCGGAACAACGGAGCGTTGTTCCGGTACGTGGTGTGTTCGGCAGACGGCCGGCGGCGGGGCGGACGTACTGTCTCGCGTGACGGTCGCAGCCGGGCGAAGGAGTGCAGTCATGTCGAGAATTGCCAGCCTGATCAGCGGAATTGTCTGCGGCGCGGCCCTGATCACCGCCGGTATCGAGGAAGCGAAGGCGCAGTCGTCGGGCTCGGAGAAGTCTCCCGGCGGCCGATACTTGGCGCCGGCGCAAGGACCGACCACCGGCGCCGCCGCGGAACGAGATCGCCTGTTGCGCGAGAAGGCTCGCCTCGAAGCAGAATCCGAACGAATGAAGCACTACAAAGCTCAGTGGAACCAGGTCGCCGCCGAGCTCAAGAAGGCGCGAGACCTGGAAAGAGCCGCGCGAATCGCTGCGATCAAGTACCAATTGCTGGCCAACGCCGTCCGGTTTCGTTGTCCGAATGGCCACAGTTGGGGCGACTGCACGCACACGGACTTGAAAAGGGATTTCCTGCGCCGCCGTGCCGACCTGGAGGCCGAATCGCGGTTCAAAGTCCAGCAGGCGGATCGGTTGGAGCGCCTCGTCAACGTCAACGTCCAGAGGCTCAGGCCCATCATGGACCGACTCAACTCTGACGCGCGCGCCTTCCGGCGCGACGTGGAGCGCTATGAAGCAGACGTCCGCGATTGGCAGCGACGCTACCTGGGCAACGGGGCCCAAACCCCTTCGTCGGGACGCGGGTTCGGTTACGATGAGAACGGGCAGAAGGGCTTCAGCAAGTGATCGGCGCGAACGACGGTACGAACCCCGGCGTCGCAAGGTTAATCGAGGATCGGCACCCGACCGATCCTCGTTTTTTTGTGTGCCAGGTATGTTTTGCGTCAGGAGGTGCAAGTCCTCCGCGGGCGGTGATGGCCCGAACCGCAAGGCTAGGCAAGGGTGTCCGTCGCGAG
>JAKEET010000214.1 GCA_022616435.1 Gemmataceae bacterium | reverse complement strand
CGTGGCGGCGTCGATGCCGGGCGGATTCGAGAGATACAGGACCGGATCATTGCCGGCGCGGAAGCGGACCCCCTGGTGCTCGCTGGGCAAGAAGCCGCTCCCCCACAGGCGCGAAAACAGCGGCTGATCGGTCTTGTTGCCCGAGCCCTGCGAGATCATCACGATGAACGCCGGCAGCTCCTGGCTGACGCAACCGAGTCCGTAGCTGAGCCAGGCGCCGAAGCTGGGCCGGCCGGGTTGCTGGCTGCCGGTCTGCAGGTACGTCGTCGCCGGATCGTGATTGATCGCCTCGGTGTGCATCGATTTGATGACGCAGATGTCATCCGCAATCGTGCCAGTGTGCGGCAACAGGTCGCTGATCCAGGTCCCGGCCTGGCCGGAGCGCCGGAAGCCGTTCATCGGCGCCACGCACGGGAACGAGCGCTGCCCGGCCGTCATGCCGGTGACGCGCTGCCCCATGCGCACGGTTGCGGGCAGCTCCGTGCCGTGCAGCTGGCGCAGGCGCGGCTTGTAATCGAGCAGGTCAATGTGCGACGGCCCGCCCGACATGAACAGATAGATGACGCGCTTGGCCCTGGGCGCGTGGTGCAAGAGGCGGAGGATGCCGGGCCGGGCGGCGTCGGGAGCTTGCCCGAAGCCGTCTTGCTCCAGGAGCGACGCGAGGGCGGCGATGCCGACGGCGTTGGCGGAGCGGCCGAAGAAGTGGCGGCGGGTCATGGTGAAACGATCATTCAACATCATCAAGGTCCTCGGGGTCGAAGTCCCGCGCACGAGACTTCCAATAGCTGGGGTGACGAATCAGGCAGATAACTCCCAGGACATATACATTCGTACGGACCACGCGGAAGACGATGCCGTAGTCAGACCGCGCGATCTGGCAGATTCTGGTGCGCCAGTAGTACTTCGGCAAGGACCGTGGCCACGTCAAAACTCGCCGCACTGCCTTTTCATAGCGCTTCAGGAACCGCGCCCCGCCGCCCGGAGATACGGACTCATAGTACTCGGTGGCCTCGATGAGATCCTGCGTCGCCGGTGTTGTGAGGAAATACTTCACGAGGCGTACTTCTTCTTCAAGGCTCGCAGCACTTCATCCCCCGAATGAAGAACCACCTCGCCGCTCTCAAACGCTTTGACGCGGCGTTTGATTTCGGCCTTCCAGGCCGCGTCCACATCGTCAAGGCTCTCCGATTCAATTTCCTTGACCAGCTTCTTGATGAGCCGAAGCTTCGCGCTCACCGGCAGCTTGATCGCATCGGTAAACATCGAGGCGTCGTCATCAGCGACGCTGCGTTGAAGCTTCTTCAGCAAGCGCAGCTTCTCCTGAGGTGGGAGCTTGAGTGCTGCGGCGACAACGGATTTGTTTGACATGAATCACCTCGCTCTTAGTTTCTTCCCATGCCTCGCGAAAACCTTCTCGTGCGGGACCAGCCGGCCTTCCGCCTCGTCCTTTAGCCCCGCTTCGATCTGTTTTCGGGCGTAGATCCGGTACATCACCTCGTCCCATGTGCATTTGTCAGGAAGACTCTTAGCAATCTCCAATACGGCTTCTGTTACCGACATGGCTCACCTCCCTTTCCGAGTTTTGCGGGCTGGGTGGATAGCTCGGATCGAAGCCAGCGTGGCTTTTGCTTTTCGAACCCAAGCGGTCATCCCTTCTTCCTTTTCATGCTGAGTCACGATCGCTTCCAGCAGCTGAATTCTGTCGTCCAGAGGCAGGGCCAAAGCCGCTCGGATGGTCTCCTCTTCGGCCTTCCGCGTTTTCTTACGCCGTGAGTCGTTCGAAGGTTTGCGCTTGGACGTTCTGCTTCGCACGGACACACTCATGCCTCGTCTCCTCATGTTGGCGCGGATTGTTCAATTCTTCGTCACCGTCTCATCCAGATTCAACACCACATTCGCCACGATCGTCCACGCCGCCGTTTCCGCCGCGTCGAGCCGCTCGTCGCGCGGCGCCTGGCCCACCGCCAGCAGCTTGGCCGCCGCTTGCGGGTCGGCGCGGTAACGCGCGAGCTGCTTGTCGAACACACCGCGCAGCACCGCCAGCTCGCGCTCGCTCGGGGTCCGGGCCGTCGTCAGGCGAAAGGCCAGCGTGATCCGTTCTTCCGTGCTCCTGGCCTCGCGCAGCAAACGCTCGGCCAGCTTGCGCGACGCCTCCACGTAGGTCGGGTCGTTCATCAGGATCAGGGCTTGCAGCGGCGTGTTGGTGCGGCTGCGGCGCACCGTGCAGGTCTCGCGGTCGGGGGCGTCGAACGTCACCAGCTGCGGCGGCGGCGACGTCCGCTTCCAGAACGTGTACATCGTCCGCCGGTACAGGTCCTTGCCCTTGCTCAGCACGAAGAACTGGGCCGTCCAGTTCTTGCTGTCGCTGCGCTCGCTCAATTCCTTCCAGAGACCGGCCGGCTGGTACGGACTGACGCTGTGGCCGCCGATCTCGCGATTCAGCAGGCCGCTCACGGCGAGCGCCTGGTCGCGGATGAACTCGGCCTGCAAGCGGAAACGCGGGCCGCGCGCGTACAGGCGGTTGTCCGGGTCCTTGGCGAGCAGCTCTTTCGTGACGACGGAGGATTGCTGGTAGGCCGCCGACGTGACCAGCATGCGAATGAAGTCCTTGACGCTCCACGGCTGCCCGGCGCCGCTGCCCGCTGGTGTGGGCTGCTGGAATTCCACCGCGAGCCAATCGAGCAGCTCGGGATGACTCGGCGCGTCGCTCTGCGAGCCGAAGTCCTCCACCGACTTCACGATGCCGGTCCCGAAGATCATTTGCCAGTAACGGTTGACGATCACGCGGCTGGTCAACGGCTGTTCCGGCGCCACCAGCCATTTCGCGAACGTGAGGCGATTGGCGGCCGCGCCCTTCGCCAGCGGCGGCAGGAACGCGGGCGTGCCGGCCGTGACCTTGTCGCCCTTCTTGTTGTACTCGCCGCGGATGCGCACGAAGGTGTCGCGCGGCGCCGGCATCTCTTGCATGACCATGGCGGTGGCCAACGACTTTTCAAAGGCCGCCTTCGCCTGGCGGAGCGCCGCGATCTCGGCCTTGGTCTTGTCATCGCCGGGTTGCTTGCTCTGGAGCTTCTTCAGCGCACCCTCGAACTCGCTCAGCCGGCGCTGCTGCTCCTTGGTCGGGGCCGGCACCACGGGTGCCGCGTTGCCTTTCGAGCCGTCGAGCCCCTTTTCCGGCACGTTGTTGAAGAACGCATACAGCTGGTAGAACTCGCGTTGCGAGATCGGGTCGTACTTGTGGTCGTGGCATTGGGCGCACGTGATCGTCAGTCCCAGCCAGACGGTGGAGGTCGTGTTGACGCGATCGACGATGTAGGCGTTGAGATATTCTTCCGGGATCGCGCCGCCTTCGAAGTTGATCATGTGGTTGCGATTGAAGCCGCTGGCGACCTTCTGGGCGACGCTCGCGTCCGGCAGCAAATCGCCCGCCAGTTGCTCGATGGTGAAGCGATCGAACGGCATGTTGGCGTTGAACGCGTCGATGACCCACTCGCGCCACCGGGTCATGTCTCGCCCCGAATCGATGTGGTAGCCGTGCGTGTCGGCGAACCGGGCGGCGTCCAGCCAATCGACCGCCATGCGTTCGCCGTAATGCGGCGACGACAACAACCTTTCCACAGCGTCGGCAACAACGGCTTGCCGCTTGGCGCGCCCCGCATCCCAGGCGGCGACAAACTCATCCACCTCGGCCGGCGTCGGCGGCAGCCCGGTCAGGTCCAGCGTCAGGCGGCGAATCAACGTCACCGGATCGGCCGGCGGCGACGGCTTCAAGCCCTCCTTCTCCAAGCGCGCCAGGATGAAGTGATCGAGGCCGTTGCGCGGCCAGTCCTTGAGGCTCACCGCGGGCAGCGGCGGGCGCCTGGGCGCCACGAACGCCCAGTGGTCGGCGTACGACGCCCCCTCGGCGATCCAGCGGCGCAGCAGCTCGATCTGTTGCGGCGTCAGCTTCTTGTTGGTCCGCGGCGGCGGCATGCGCTCGCCGGGATCGGCGGCCAGGACGCGCTCGAGCAGCTTGCTCGCGTCCGGCTTGCCCGCGGCCACGGCGAACCCGCCCCGGCGCAAGGGCGCCACGGCGCCTTGCCGCGTGTCGAGCCGCAGCTTCGCCTTGCGCACTTCCTCGTCGGGCCCGTGACATTGAAAGCAGTTGTCGGACAGGATCGGGCGAATGTCCTTGTTGAAGTCAACCACATTCTCCCCTCGCCCCTGAGGGGGAGAGGGGTCGGACAGCAGCCCGAGTCCAATCAGCACGATCAGTCGCGGCATTCGCATGGCATCCTCAACAACGCGCATCCGGGGCGAGACGTTCTTCATCCATTGTCACGGTTTGGCGGGTGTTGTTCCATCTTAAAGCCCACGCGACGGCTCGAACAGCCGGCCTCTTGATAGGGCGGGTTTCGGCGCGGCACAATCTTGGCGTTGTCAACATCCATGGCGAACGACATCGCACGCCGCTGATGTTTGTCATGAAAGGCATGATGCGAAAGTGCTTCGACCAGGACCTGGAGGACATCAAGAAGGCCGCGGAAATCGTGCCGGCGGCCAGCGTGCCGGCGGCCAGCGTGCCGGCGGCAACGTAGCGCCGCTGTCCGAATCAGGCCTGGCACCTAGAACAAGGGGAAATCTCGCTCCCTCCCCGGTTCGCGCGTGCTCATGATCTCCATCGTCATCCCGGTGTTCAACGAACGGGACAGCTTGAGCTTGCTTCACGAGGAGATCGTCCAGAGCGCCGGCCGCGCCGGGCTCGAATGCCAGGTGATCTTCATCGACGACGGCAGCAGCGACGGCTCGTGGGAAACGATCGCCCGGCTCGCCAAGGACAACGCCCACGTCGAAGGCGTGCGCTTCCGCCGGAATTTCGGCAAGGCCGCGGCCCTGGCCGCCGGCTTCGCGGCGGCGCGCGGCGACACGATCCTGACGCTCGACGCCGACCTTCAAGACGACCCGGCTGAGATTCCCAACTTCCTGGCGGCGCTCGGACAGGGACAGGACGTCGTCAGCGGCTGGAAGAAAGTGCGTCTCGATCCCTGGCACAAGGTGTGGCCGAGCCGGCTGTTCAACTTCATGGTCAGCTGGCTCACCGGCGTCAAGCTGCACGATCACAACTGCGGCATGAAGTGTTATCGCACGTCCATCTTTCGCGAAATCCGCCTGTACGGCGAGCTGCACCGCTTCATCCCGGTGCTGGCGGCGGCCCGCGGCTTCAAGGTCGGCGAGATCGCCATCAACCATCGCCCGCGCCGCTTCGGCCAATCCAAGTACGGCTTCCGCCGTTTCATCAAAGGCTTTCTCGATCTGTTGACGGTCAAGTTCCTCACCGGCTTCGGCCAGCGGCCGCAGCACTTGCTCGGTACGATCGGCCTGGTCAGCTTCGTGCTCGGCAACCTGGGCTTCCTGTACTTGCTCGCGACGTGGATCGTGCGGCTGTGGCATCCGGACGCGTTCGAGCCGATCCATCGCCGCGCCTTGCCGATGTTCGCGTTGGCGGCGGTGGTCCTGGGCGCGCAGCTGATGTCGATCGGCTTTCTCGCGGAATTGATCATTGCCTATCAGAGCGGCGACCAGTTGCCGTACAGCATCGCCGAGCGGACGCGCGACGGGCCTGCGCCGCCGGACCTTGCGCCGCCGGGGTGACGTGTGATCCGCGGGATCACCTGTCACCCCGTCACGCCGTCACCGCGACGTTCTCGAGCGTTTCCCACGGCGCGGCGCATGATTCCCAGCCGCGGCCTCCGCGAGGCTCACCCGCGCCGTCGGCACGAGCTGCGCCGCCGGCTGGCAGTGCCGGTCCTGGTCGTCGAAGTAGATGTGCGGCCCGAACGCGGCCAGGATTTGCGTCTTGGGAACGCTGCCCATGAAGAACGCCTCGTCGATGCGCACGTCCCACGCCAGGAGCGTGCGGATGACGCGCTCGTGGGCCGGCATGTTCCGCGCCGTGATGAGGGCCAGGCGGATCGGCGGCTTCGCGAAGCTGGGGTCGGATTGCAGCGTGGACAGGGTGCGGAGCAGCTTGGCGAACGGACCTTCGGGCAACGGCTTGCGGGCGTTCTCCTTCTCATGGGCGAGGAACGCCGCCAGCCCTTGCTCGCGATAGATGCGCTCCGACTCGCCGGAGAAAATCACCGCATCGGCGTCGAAGCCGATGCGGATCGGGTCGACGTGCTCGCCCAGGCTGGCCGGCTTCGCGAAGATCAGCCCGGCGGCGACGCCGGCACGGTTGGCCGCCTGCACGTCGGCCTCCGACGCCGACAGGAACAGATCGACGTTGAAGGCGTGCAGGTAGGGCGCGATCGACGCGCCGCCCGAAAGGGCCGCATGCTGGATGTCGAGGCCGTGGTGGCTGATCGAGTTGAACATCCGCAAGCTGGTCTGCGGGCTGTTGCGCGAGGTGATGACCACCTCCGCGACCCGCCGGCCGCCGGTGTGCTTGTTGAGATCGAGGATGGCCCGGATCAACGGAAACCCGGCGCCCGGCTTGAGGACGTCGTCGGCGCGTTCCACCTGGTAGCGGATGTAGGCGTCGAGCCCCTGGGTTTCGTAGACGGCGTTCGCCTCCTCGAGATCGAACAACGCCCGCGAGGAGACGCCGACCACCAGGACCTGGGAGAGATCGGGCATGGTGGAATTCTACCGGGTCCACGCCGCGGCAAGTTGGAAACTTGCCGCCACATTCGTGCATCCGAACGCTTTTCATGTTTCCTGCGCCACGGCCGCACGCCACGGATACAGCGCGCCGGCCAGCAGGATTTCCGCGCCCGTCCAGGCCAGCCGCATGAGCAGCACGGCGGCGGCGATGGGCGCTTCGGGGCCGGCTTCGGGGCCGGCGAAGGCCAGGAGCTCCAGCAGCACGATCTCGCGGGCGGCGACGCCGGCGGGCATGAACACCGCCAGAAAACCGCCGACGTACGCCAGGCCGATGGCGCCCAGGCACCGCAAACCCACGGACACGTCCAACGGCGGCGGCTCGGACAGCACGGCCGCCAGGCCCGACCACACACTCACGCCCAGCACGCACCAGCCGCAGGCCGAGATCGCCAGGCCTTGCAGCAGCGTGACGAAGTCGATGGTCGGCAGCGGCCCGGCCTCGGCCATCGACACCTTCGTCGCCAGGCGGGCCGCCACGCGGTTGAAGACGGTCGGTAGGAGCGGCACGCCGCACACGCCGAGCAAGATCACGCCCAGGAGCACCGGCGCGATTTCCCAGCCGCGGACCACCGGCGGCTCGATCGCAAAGGCGATGGCCGCGACCAGGGCGCCCGCCGCCATCGTGGTCATGACTTCGTAGAAGGAGGTGAGGATCGCCAGGCCGAAGCGCAACCGCGGTCCGCGGACCATGCCGCCGCGGAGCAAGAGCGCCCACGCCTTTCCTGGAACGTACTTGCCGAGCTGGCTGACAAAATACGCGCGCGTGACCGCGTGGGCCGGCGCGTCGGCGCCGAAATGCCGCAACAGCCGGCGCCAGTACCAGCACGACGAGCCGAGGAACACCAGGTACAGCAACGCCGACAACGCCAGCCAGTGCGGCCGCCAGGCGAGGTCATCGAGGTTGAGCTTCCGCAGGTCCCTGGTGAATTGCCAGCCGACCGCGGCCAGCAGCATGGCCGCGAGCACGAGCTTGACGAGCGGCCATCCCCAGCGTTGCCACGGTGTCGACATGAGGGGATTTGGTCGCTGGCTGCCCATGCTTTCGCCGTGGTGGTTCAGGGCCTGGATGCGCCGCGAGGGATCGGCGAAAGCATGCCACCCGCCGCGCCCGTCCCCCTTTTTTGCCCGAAGCGCCAGCGCGGGATTCCGGGGCTGACGGTGCGGGTTCGTTATTCTTTCACCAGCCAGCGTTCGAGCCACTCCAGCGCCGCGGCGCGTTGCTCGGCGGTCACTTGATGGCCGACGTCGGCGATCATCACCTTGAGCTTGTCCCTGGCGTTGGCGTCCTCGAACGCCCGTTCGGCCGCGGCGATCGCCAGCCTGGCGCCGTCGTATGGACAGTTGGCGTCCTTGGTGCCGTTGAGGATCAACAGCGCCCGCCCCGCGAACAGCCGGAGCATGCTCGGGCAGTCGAACTGGTCGACGATCCCGGGCACGATCTTGTCCCACAGCGCCCGGCAGACTTTCGCGTTGATCCCTTGCTCGCCCAGGTCCTTCGCGGCCTGGTCGTGAGCCGCCTTGATGGTGCGGGCGCGGCCGTGCCATTGCTCGTTGTCCAGGCTCCAGCGAAAACTCTGCACCGCGATGGCCGGAACGGCGACGCGGATGCGCTCGTCCACGGAGGCCGCCAGCCAGGTCTGGATGCCGCCCATGCTGAAGCCGATCATGCCCAGCCGCCGGCCGTCAACGTCGGGGCGCGACTCGAGGTAATCGGCGACGCGCCACAGGTCCCAGCAGGTGTCGTAGTAGAAGGGACGTTCCAGCGCCTCGTCCGGCCTGGCTTTCCAGGCGCGGACGATGGCTTCCTGGTAGGCCGACGCCCCCTTGGCGCCGTGGGCCCGCGCGCCGTGATAGCGCGCGTCGATGGCCACGCCGATGAGGTTCCGCGCCGCCAGCTCCTTCATGAAGCCGAGCTGCGACCGCATGGCGCCGCCGGTGCCGTGCAGGACGATGACGGCCGGCAGCCTCTTCAACGGCGCCTCGGGACGCACGATCAACATGGGGACGCGTTCGACGGCGCCGTCCGCCTTCTTCTCCGAAGCGATGCTGAGCTGCTCGACGACCCAGCCGGGCGCATGCGGTTTCGTATCGACGATTCTGGGATCGGCCGGGACCTTCGGCCGATCGAGCAGTTTCAGGAATGCCGCGCGCACCTGATCGGGCGGCGGGTAGACGAATGGCGCGCCGTTGCGCGGCTCACCGGCCCGCAGGCTCGGAATCAGGAACGCCAAGAGCAGAAGTGCCGGGGCGGCGTACCGCAAGGTCTCGCTCCTTCTCTGTGTCCGTCACGTGCGTTCAATCATTGTGCAGCTTGCGCAGCCGCGGCGACAGCCGCAGGATCCACTGCACGCGCTCGAACTCGTTCAGCCAGTCCTGCGTGACCTGCGCCAGCAGCGGCTCGCCGGGGACGGCGATGCCCGTGGGGCAGCCGGCGCCGCCCAGGCCGCGCGCCAGCTCGCGATACTTGCCCAGGGTCCGTTCGCCGTAGCGGGCCACCTCGTGGCCGTCCTCGCTGAAGAAGACGAGCACCGGGACGCGATCGCCGCCGTTGATCCGCAGCTCGAGCTGGGCGTCGGCGTGGTCGTCGCGGTCGAGGAAACGCAGGTCGATCACCGGCGCTTCGGCCGCGAAGTGGGCGAAGATCGGGCACTGGCCGCTGCAATCGCCGCACCAGGCGCCGGCCAGGCACGCGACTTTCATGGTGCGCTGGAACGACCGCAGCAGCTCGTGCTGCGCCGGCGTCAACATTACCTGGTCGTACACCTGCCGCCAGCGCGCCTGCTGCGCGTCGCTGGCGTAGCGGCCGAGGAAATCCTGGTACGACAGGCCCTGGGCGAATTTCGGGAAGAGATTCATCGCACTCCACATCACTTCTTCTGCACCCGCACGGCGATCGGCGGCGACGCGCTCTGCAGGTTGTTGAGCGCCGTCGCGGTTCCCAACGCGTCCACGTTCTTCGCTTCCGCCGCCGCGGCGTCGGGCGCGGCCGCCAGCTCGACCTCGACTTCCGTCTTGTCCTGGGGAATCGCGCTCTTGGCCGCCGTCACCTTGGCCGGCAGGTTCCGCAGCTCGACCGCGATCGGCCCCTTGTAGCCCGCCTTGCGCGTCGCCATGATCTTCACCTTGGCCTTGTCGCCCGGCTTCAGGTTCACCGGCGCCGGCCCGACCTTCAGCTCGAACGGCAGGGTCACGGTCAAGAGCAAGGGCGACGGGTCGCCGTTGACGTCGTTCTTCCCCACCTTCGCCTTGCCGCTGAAGATCAGCACGTAATCGCCGAGCGGCGTCTTGGCGTTCATGGGCAGCGGGAACTTGAACTCGGTCTTGTCCTTGGCGATCGTGCCGAGCTTCGGGGCCGGCACGTTCGGCGGCAGGCCTTGCGGCGGATTGAGCACGATGTCCTCGGCAAACCCCGGCCCGCGCATCGCCGTGATCGTGACATTGGCGGCCAGGCCGGGCGCCGCCTCCGCGGCTTCCGTTTTCACGGCCAGCGCGAACGGCGCCTTCTCCTTGATGCCGATCGCTGCGTGCGCGTGCAGGTGCAAGGGGGGATACGGCAGGTTGGCGAGAGCGGCGCTGATGGGCGCGCGAGTGCTGACCGGCACGGTCACGGCCTGGCCATTCACGGTCGCCTTGGCATGAATCACGACCGGGACCGGGCCCAGCGGCACGTCCCCTTTGCTGCGCACCAGCAACGTGCCGGCGGCCTGGCCGGCCTTCACGGTGGTCGAGCCGGTCAGGTTGGCGGGCGCGACGACGGATACGTCGATCGGGCCGGCGTAGCCGCGGCGGGTCACCTGGAATGGGAACGCCGCCACCGACAGCGCGGCCAGGTCGGCGCGATCGGCGAGCAAGGCAACTTCGAACTCGCTGCGCGCCGGCTCAATCGTGATGTGATACACCTCGCTCGGGCCGCCCAGGAAATTCAGATGCTGCACTTCGAGCAGGTAATCGCCGTCGTCGGGCGCGGTGAAGTCGATCTTCTGGTCGGCGGGGGGCGCCGCTTGCGGGTTCGACTTGGCCAGCTCGGCGCCGGTCTTGGCGTTCTTCAAGATCATGTAGACCAGGGTGGACGAGCCCAGCTCCAGCGTCTGCGCTTCCACCGTCAGCTTCTGGCCCTTCTTGGCGCCGAAAACGTAGAGGTCGGTGTCGTCGCTCATCTGAAATCGGCCGGTCACGCCTCCCGGCACCGGCAGGCGGTTCGCCTTCGCCGGCTCGTGGTTCGGCTCCTGCTCCACCTTCTCTTCCATGCCGCTGAGGGAAAGGGGCGCCGGCCAACCATAGTGCCCGCTCGGGCCTTTCGGGCTCACCCACACCACGGTCTGGGCGGGGTCGGCGGGGACGGCCACCTCGACGGGCGCCACGCCTTCGACCTGCGGGCCCGCGAACTGCACCTGCACCTTGCTGCCGCGCTTCGCCGCCATGGGCACGGTCGCGGTGGCCAGCGGCAGCTCGCCGATGCGCAGCCGGTAGACGTAATCGGCGCCGCCGCGATTCAGCACGTCCTTGATTTCGATCAGGTACTCGCCTGACTCCTTGAACAGATACGACAGCCGGGCGTCGGACTGGCTGCCCGGCGAATCGTTGTCGTGCGCCAGCTCGCGCAGCGTCTTGCCGTGATAGAGCGAAATCTGCGGATCGATCGGGCTGCCGATGCGGCGGCCCAGGACGTCGAAGCTGAGCCGCTGCCCGGCCTTCGCCGCGATCTTGAACCAATCGCTGACCTCGGCGTCGGCCTTGCCGGCGACCACGCACGGCACGGAGACAAGCTGCGCCGCGGCCTTGTTGCGGCTGGCATCGACTTCGGCGATGGTCGGCAGATCGTCCACGCAGAACAGCCGCAGGTTCGAAACGCCCTGCTTGTTGGCCAGCCGGATCGCGTAGACGCCGAGCGGCGCGTCGGCGGGGACTTCCAGCCGCACTTTCAGCTTGGCGTTGTCGGCGCCGTTCTTGTCCTCGGTGGGGATGGCGACCTTGCCCGGGAAACTCGCCCAGAAACCGGTAGGATTGGCCAGGTTGCCGCCGGTCAGAAGAATCTCCAGCGTGGCGCCGCGCTGCATTCCCATCGGATAGGGCATGGCGAGCGTCGGGGCGTTCGGATTGGGCGGCGGCGGCTTCTGCTGCCCCTGGCTGATCGCTGGAGCCAGCAGACCGGCGAGCACTGCCGCCAGTGACGCGGACGCAATCGCCCCTGACGCGATCGAACTGGCCGAGTTCCGCAGGTTCCGGATCGACTTGGACATTCCCATGAAACAACCTCGTGGATCGCATGTTCCTCGGTTCAACGACATCGCTGCAACGCGCCTTTCTTTCAGTTTTCCGAAAACGAAACGAATCCGTTGGCCGTCATAGACGGGGAGACGGCATGTTGTTTTCGCAAGCGCAATAGTTCACCCGCGTCAATGATTGGCGTGGCCGGCCGAGCGACCGGACCCTAATATTGGTAGGCGCAGATCATGATAACGGGCGCTTGCGGCCTGGTCCAAGGAAAAACGGGAACAAATCCCGTGTGAAATTTATCCAATCCAGCAAGGACGCACGTGGCCCACTTGTAAGCTATAGTTGGGCTGGCTATCCCTCAGGCGCCAGGACTGCGTTTCCGGGGGTGAACGGAGACATGAACAGGTGAAACGTCGCATCCGCCTCCGCGGCATCAACGGCGATGTCGAAGGCAAGATCTGGGAATCGGACAATCTGCTGCGAACTGGGCGACTGAACACGCTGGAAGTGGTCCTCGACGACACGAGTGTCAGCCGCCGCCATGCCGAAGTTCGCGGCTCCGCCAACGGCTGGCGAGTCCGGGACCTGGGCAGCACCAACGGCACCTTCCTGAACGGCACTCGCCTGGGTCCGGGCGAGTGGCCCGTCCGCGTTCACGATATTCTCCGCTGCGGCAACGTCACCCTGGTCGTGGACCTGCTCCGCGACGGCAAGGAATCCGGCGACAACCTCCACAATACCGACAATCTGCTGGTCGAAGCGGTCGCCCACAATACCTGGGAAGACGCCATCGGCGGCCTGGCGTTCGACCACAACCGCAGCCCGCGTCCGGGCGAGCAGCTCCTGGCCCTGTTGCGGGCCGGCCATCACCTCGTCAACATCGAAAACGAGGAAGACCTGCTGCATTCGATCCTCAACGACGCCGTCAGCACCCTCGACGCCCAGCGCGGCGCCATCGTCCTCGCCGATTCGCCCACCAGCCCGCTGCGCCTGCGCGCCCTGGCCAGCGGCCACAGCCAGGTCGCCAGCCGGCCCGGCTTCAGCCAGAACCTGGCCCAGCGCTCGTTCCTGAGCGGCGAATCGATCCTGTGCACCAGCGTCGAGGAAGACCCGGAGCTGGCCGGCGCCCGCAGCATTGCCGACGGCGCCATGGCGTCGGTGCTGTGCATCTTGCTGCGCACGCCGCGCAAACGGCTCGGCGTGCTCCACCTCGACCGCGGCCCGCTGCAAAAACCGTTCACCAAGGACGACCTCCACCTGGCCGACGCGATGGCCGCCCACGTCTCGGCCGGCATCGAGAGCGCCCAGCTGCTGCGCAAGCAGCGCGACCTGTTCTACGCCACCATCACCATGCTGGCCCAGGCGGTCGAAATGCGCGACGACTGGACCGGCAACCACACCGCCCGCGTCACCGACTACGCCTGCCTGCTGGGCCAGCAGCTCGACCTGACCACCGAAGACCTGCAATGGCTGCGCCTCGGCACGCCCTTGCACGACATCGGCAAGATCGGCATCAAGGACAAGATCCTCAACAAACCCGGCAAGCTCACCGCCGAAGAGTTCGAGGAGATGAAGACCCACACCACCAAGGGCGCCAAGATCGTCGAGCAGATCGCCGATCTCGCCCCGATCGTGCCCATCGTCCGCTCGCATCACGAGCGCTGGGACGGCAAGGGCTATCCCGACGGGCTCAAGGGCGAAGCGACGCCGCGGCTGGCCCGCATCGTCGCCATCGCCGACGCCTTCGACGCCATGACCTCCGACCGTCCCTACCGCGCCGGCATGCCCCCCGAAATCGCCTTCGCCGAAGTCGAGAAGATGCGCGGCTTCCAGTTCGACCCCGACCTCGCCGCCGTCTTCATCAAGATGAAGCAGCGCATCCTCCAGGAAATGCAGTCCGAAACCAAGCGGATCGGCCTGCCGACCCTGTCGGCGCTGCGGATGGCGACGTGACCCGTCGATTCGGTCAGCCGACAAGAACAATTCATATCCTATCCTAATCATGCACGAATCGTGGATCGCCGACCGGATGCGCGGCATCGAGGTCTCCGGCATTCGCAAGGTCTTCGACCTGGCCGCCAACCTGAAGAACCCGGTCAACCTGTCGATCGGCCAGCCGCACTTTCCGGTGCCGGCGGCGATCAAGCAGGCCGCCCACGCCGCCATCGACGCCGACAAGAACGGCTACACGGTCACCCAGGGCATTGCCGAGCTGCGCGCCAAGCTCAGGGCCGACGTCGATCGCCGCTTCCCGGGCCGGCATGACCGCGAGCTGTTCATCACCAGTGGCACCAGCGGCGGCCTGGTCCTGGCCCTGCTGTCGGCCATCAATCCCGGCGACGAGGTCATCTTCTTCGATCCGTACTTCGTCATGTATCCGCATTTCATCGGCGTCGCCGGCGGCACGAGCGTCGTGATCGACACCTATCCCGACTTCCAGATCGACGTGAAGAACGTTGCCGCCGCCATCACGCCGAAGACCAAGGCGATCATCGTCAACAGCCCGGGCAACCCGAGCGGCAGCGTGCTGCCCCGCGAAACCTTGCGCGACCTGGCGATCCTCGCCCGGGAACGCGGCGTGTTGCTCTTGAGCGACGAAGTGTACCGTTCCTTCTGCTACGACGCTCCGTTGGTCAGCCCGCTCGAATGGAACCCGGACACGGTGGTGTTCGACGGCTTCAGCAAGGCGTACGGCATGACCGGCTGGCGGCTGGGCTATTGCCACGGTCCGCGGCGCTTGATCGAGGAGATGATCAAGCTGCAGCAGTTCACTTACGTGTGCGCGCCGAGCATCGTGCAATGGGCGGGCGTGGCGGCGCTCGATGTCGATGTTTCTGAGATCGTCGCCGACTACCGGCGCAAGCGCGACCGCCTCGTCGCCGGCTTGAAGGACCGCTTCGAATTGGTCGTCCCCGGCGGGGCCTTCTATCTGTTCGCCAAGGCGCCCTGGGGCACGGGCCAGGAGTTCGTCGCCGAGGCGATCCGCAACAACCTCCTGATCATCCCCGGCAACGTCTTCAGCCGCCGCGACAGCCATTTCCGGCTCAGCTACGCGGCGAGCGATGAGACGCTGGACAAGGGGATCGAGATCTTGAACCGCATCGCGCGAACGTGATTTGCGGCTTGCCGCTTCGCGTTCGGGGACGCTGTGCAGGCGAGGGATATTGCGAACGCTAAACGGCAAGCCGTATTCTGTATCTTGGGAGCACTCGATGCATTCGCTGATCGGCCAACCGTTGGACGCGCTGGATACGCCCGCGCTCTTGCTCGACCTTGACGTGATCGACGCCAACCTCAAACGGCTGCGGCAAGCCGGCGCGGACCGCGGCGTCAACGTGCGCGTGCATTTCAAGTCGCTCAAGTGCGGCGGCCTGGCGCGCTACATCGCGTCCAGGGGCTTGCCCACGTTTTTATGCGCCAAGCTCAACGAAGCGGAAGTGCTGGCCGGCGCCGGCGTCGCCGACATCCTCATCGCCAACCAGGTCGTCGGCCCCCACAAGATGGGCCGGCTCGCCGACCTCGCCAGGCGCGTCCAGTTGCGGGTCTGTGTCGATCACCCGGACAACATCGACCAGCTCAGCCGCGCCATGTCCGGCGCGGGCGCGACGCTCGGCGTCCTCGTCGAAGTCGATCTCGGCATGGCCCGCTGCGGCGTCGAACCCGGCGACCCGGCCCTCGCACTGGCCCAGCGCATCCAGCGCAGCCCCGGCCTCCGCTTCGACGGTCTGCAAGGCTACGACGGCCATCTGCAAATGCTCCCCGACAAGGCCGAACAGCGCGCGAAGTCGGTCGGCGGGCTCGAACAGCTTGTGGCCACGCGCCGGTTGATCGACAAGGCCGGCATTCCCGTCCCCATCGTCACCGGCGCCGGCACCGGCACGTGGGAGTACACGGCCGGCTTTCCGGGCGTCACCGAAATCCAGCCCGGCTCGTTCGTTCTCATGGACTGCGTCTATCGCCAGCACCGGCCGGAGTTCGGCTGCGCGTTGTCGATCCTGTGCACCGTGATCAGCGTCCGGCCCAGGTGGTACACGCTCGACGCCGGCAGCAAGGCGATTTCCAAGGATTTCGGGATGCCGGAGGTCAAGGGGTTTGGCGATGAGAAAGTGACGCGTCTGTCCGAGGAGCACACCAAGGTCGAATGCGAGCCGCCGCCGGTGAAGATCGGCGACCGCCGCGAAGTGCTGCCGGCCCACTGCTGCGCGACCATGAACCTGCACCGGCAAGCGGCGGCGATTCGGAACGGCAAGGTCGAAGCGGTGTGGCCCATCGAAGCGAGCGGCCGGTATGACTAACCAGGGGCAGCGGCCCGCGGCGGGAACAGGTCGCCGATGCGGCACGAGAAGCCCGGAACCACGTCTTCACCGTCCAGGGAATCGTTCTCTTTCAGCTTCAAGATGGGCCGGTCGCCGCGATGGACGAAGACAAGCCGTTCCTCGGGATTGATCTGCCAGACCAGTTGCACATCGGCTTCGAGATACTCGGCGATCCTCTTGTCCACTTCGTAGGCCAGGTCGCCGGGCGAGACGACCTCCACGGCGAGGTCCGGCGCGATCCGAAAATAACCTTGTTCGAGCCAATCCACTGGCAGCCGTTCCTTGCGAATGAACGAGGCGTCCGGTTTGCGGGCATGCCGGGGACGGGCGGGAAAACACTCGTAGTAAGCGTCGGCGCCGAAGACGGCGCCGAGCTGGTGCGCGGTGCAGTGGAGGTCAAGCCGAGTGCAAATCTTCGTGGCCACGAACGAGGAAAGATTGCTCACGTTGACCTCCACGAGCTGACCATCCACGAGCTCGAAGTTCTTGTGGTCCGGCATGGCCAGCAAGTCCTCGATGGTGTAGTCGGTCTTGTCGGCAACCGTGCTCATGCGTGAAAACCTCCGGCGTGGGAGTATGCGGCTTCCCATGGGATTATACCGCCGGGATTCCGGCCCACAACAGCCGAGCGGCGCGGGTTGTCCCGCGGCCGTCAAAAAAAAACGGGGCGCCGAGATTGATCCCGGCGCCCCGCTGGCTCGTCACCCCCGCTGCGAGCCGTGGACTACACCAGTCGCGGACTACGGCCAGTCGCGGACTACGGCCAGTCGCGGACTACGGCCAGTCGCGGACTACGGCCTGGGGATCTGAATCTGCCCGAACAGCACCTGTTCTTCTTCCTCATTGATGATGATGCGCGGCGTCACCATGATCATGAGGCTCTGCGATTCGCGCCCGTAGGCGACATTGCGGAACAGCCGGTTCAGGTACGGGATCTTGCTGAGGATCGGCGGTCCGAACTCGTTGCGGGCCTCGGACATGGTCTTGAGGCCGCCCAGGAGCACGGTGCCGCCGTCGGGGATGTTCACCGTCGTGGACATGGTGATCGTGGTGAACGCCGGCTGCTGGAAGAACATCTGGAACACCTGGGGCTGGGTGTTGGTGCTGCTGTTGTTGCCGGGGCCGTCGAAGAACTGCGGCACGATGATCGACACCGGGAACAGCGGCACCGTCGTGGAGGCTAGGTTGGTCAGCGTCGGGATCAGGTTGACGCGGACGAAGCGGCGGTCCGCCGACACCACGGCCGACACCGTCAAGGTCACGCCCAGCGGGAACGGCTGCTGGTTGGGGATGAAGAACAACTGGTTGCCGGTCGCCGGCACCGCGAGCTGCACGTCGAGCAGGAAGAACTGGTTGTCGGAGATGGTCATGGTCGAGACCTGGCCGTTGAACAGCGTGATCTTGGGCGCCTGCATGACGTTGGTGCGGCGGTCGCCCTGGGCGGCTTCCAGGAACATGAAGACCTGGATGTCGTTGAGGAACGCCAGGCCCAGCGACAGGCCGCCGGCGTCGCCGATGGTCCCCGGGTAGCCGCCGAAGGGCGGGATCGAGAAGTTGTAGCTGCTGCTCTTGAGCGGGATGTTGAGGTCGGGCGTCAGGGTGCCGGCCGGCGTCAAGCCGGAGACGACGTCGCGGACGCCCAGGTTGCGGTTGATGGAGCCGAAGGGCGCGAACTGGCCGCTCAAGAGTTGCGATTCGTGGCGCGAGTGCGGCGTCTTGATGTTGATGTCGAAGTCCAGGCCCATGCGCTCGAAGAAGGATTCCGACACCGAGACGAGCCGCATTTCGACGGCGACTTCCAGGTCCTGGAGGCGGCGGAGCGCCTGCAAGAGGGCGGCGACTTCTTCCTGCACTTCCAGCGTCTGGTTGACGATCAGGGCCATGCCGAGCGGGTAGTACTGGATGGCGGCCTGCCCGCCGACGTCGCTCCACGAATTCTGGGCGACGGTGTTCTTGATCAGGTCCATGAGCAGGTGTTCCATCGTCTGCCCCTTCAGGAGCTTGGTGTTCGGGTTCGGCATGAAGCCCGAGGCGGCGTCCGGCGAGACCGTCGCCGGGCTGGACAGGCTGTTGCCGTAATGGCCGGCGGGCAAGCCGGTGTTGAAGGGGAGGGCGCCGGGCGGCGTGTAGGGCGTGTTGCTGGCGCCGTAGTTGATGTTCACGTTGCGGTTGATGTGCCGCATCAGGGCGCTGTTGAGGTTCTGCACCTCGGGCGTCTGATGGTTCTCGACGGGCACGATCAGGTCGGCGACCGGATGGATCACCTGCTTGAGCTTGCCCTTGGCCTCGTCCTCCGTGGTGATCTGCAAGACCTGTTCCTTGATCACGTAGGTGAGCTTGGCCTGGCTCAGGAGCAGGTTGAGCGCCGACTTGGCCTTCACGTTCTCGACCGACAACGACATCGGGCTGTCGAGGGTGACGTTGCTCTTTTGCAGGGCCTTGAGGTCGGGCACGACGTTGATGTTGAGCTGGGCGCGCAGGTCCTCGATGATCTGCCGCAGCGACGTGTCCTTCCAGTGGAAGCTGTCCGGCATCTCCAGCCGGCGCTCGATCGCCCGCTCGACGGGATCCTTGGTCTGCGTGAAGATCGGATCGATCTTGCGGGCCTGGGCGCGGCGCGTCGCCGCCTGGTCGAACGCCACCGGGTTGTCGATCGACACGTCGTGACGGAAGATGTTGTTGCTCAGCTCGCGCTGATTGATTCGTTCATTCAGCTCCTTCGCCTTATCCCATTCTTTCTGATTGTCTGCGATCGTGGCCATGTGGATCAGCGCATCCGCGGCGACATTGTCAGGCGCCAGCTCCTTGGCGAGCTTGGCCTGGACGACGGCTTGCTGATAGCGGCCTTCCTTGAACTTGGCGCGGGCGTCGTTCATCAGCTCCGTGACTTCTTCCTGAATCTTCGCGAGCCGCACATTGCGGGCCGTCTCCGGGTTCATGTGCGCCTGGCGCTGCTGCGCGAACATCGCCTCTTGCGCGACCAGCGTGTTGTACTGGTGCAGCTTGTTCTCCACCTGGCGGCGGATGCCGGCGACGCGGTCCGGGTTGATCGGCACGTTCTTGAGATCGTCGAGGAAGCCCTTGAGGCAATCGCTGGCCTCGGCCAGCTTCTTCTCCTGGGCCAGCTTCATCGCTTCGTTCATGGCGTTGAGGCTGCGCTCGCGGAGCCGCTGGGCATGAATCTCTTCCATCGCGGTCCACTTCTGCAGGGCGGTTTGCTGCTGATCGGTGGCAGTGGCCGCACCGGGCGCCCCGGGGGCGGCTTCCTTGTTGTTCACGAGGATGATGCCGCTGCGCATGTCCTGCATCAGCTCGGCGAACTGGCGCTGCTTGTCCAGCGGCAGCAGCCGGACGTCGACCGCTTCCCAGAGCTGCGCGGTCCGGCGGAAGTCCTTGCGATGGAAGGCCTCCAGACCCGCCTGGAAGTTGCGCAGGGCCACCGTCATCTGCTGGTAGTGTTCCTCGGCGTCGATGGTGCGCAGCACGTCCTGGGCTTCCTTGGCCACGCCATACGTCGGGTTGAAGGCGTCCTCGGCCAGGCTGCGCGCGATCGTGTAGTTGCCGGCCTTGATCTCGGCCCGGGCCTTATCCAGCTTTTCCAGACCGAGCTGGCGATTGCGGATCGACTCGGGATCGGGCGGCAGCCGGTATTCGGCCGTCGCCACGCCGGGCAGTTGCGCGTTCGGGGCGTGGATCGGACTGACCGCGCCGGCGGCGGCCGCGGTCCGCTGCAGCCACAGGGCGCGCTCGTTGATCAGGTTCTGATCGAGGCCGAACGCCTGGGCCAGCTTCCGCGCCTGGACGATGCTGGCGTCGGCCTGCTGGAAGCGCGTCGGATCGTTGGGGTTGTCGTGGACGATCGCGCCGGCCTGCTGCAAGAGTTGCCGGATGCGCAGGTCGCTCTTGGACGCCAGGCTCAGCATCACGTTCTTCGGGCTGTCTTCGTCGGGGCCGAAGGTCACGCCCAGCGCGACCGCGTCGGTGGCCTTCTGACGAGCCTCGACCAGGAAGCCGCGGCTCTCCAGCGCCCGCGCTTCGGCGAGCAGCAATTTGGCTTTCTGCTTGGCGGCCGCCTGGGTGGTGGCGGTGGCCGACGTCAATTGCGTGGCCGGCGGCCGCTGCGCCGTCGGGCCGGTGGGCAGCGGCGGCGGCAGGTTGGCGAGCTGAGCCGGGTTCCGGACCGGGTTCTGGCCTTGGTTCTGGGCCAGTGGACTCTCGCTGGGCAGGATCGGGGCCTTGCGGTTGCCGGCCTCGGCCCGGGCGATTTCGTCGAGCAGCTTGTGCGGCCGATCGCCGAAGTCCCAGACGCTGTACGGGCCGTGCAGTTCCTTGGCCTGGAAGGCCATGTCCTTGGCTTCCTTGAGCTGGCCGGCGGCGTAGGCCTTGCGGGCCTCGACCATCAGCTTGTTGGCGCGGTCGCGGTTGTGGCGGGTCCGCGCTTCCTGAAGATCGTTGCGCAGCCGCTCCGGCGAGTCCTCGAACAGGCCCCAGCGCGTGCCGGGAACCGAGGCCGCCTTGGCGGTCAGCTTCTCGGCGTCGTCCAGCTTGTCGTGCTGCATCGCGGTGCGCGCCTGCTTGACCCAGGCCTTGGCGTCGGCGGGCGTGCCGACCTGCGTCGGGGCCGACGCCGTCCTGGCGCCCGAGGCGTTGGCGCGCTGGATGTCGGCCAGCAAGTGGTCCGGGTTGCGTTCGTTCCAGTTGAAGTCGGGCCGCAGCGCCTTGGCGTATTCGGCGCAGCGGCGGGCGGTGGCGAGATCGTTGGCCGCCAGCGCCTTGTAGCCGTCGTCGATGTAACGGCGCGCCTTGGCGCGGGCTTCCGCGGGGGGCAGCCGCGGCGCCGCGGGAGGCGGCGGCGCCGGCGCCTTCGCGGTCGCGGCCGGGCCCAGATCCTGCGCCAACCCCGCCGGCGTTTTCCTGCCGGTGATCGAATGGCCGGGCGCCGTGTCCCGCGCCGTGCCTCGCGGACCAACCGGGAATTCCGGCGGCTTCACCGCCACGTCCGGGGCCGCGGGCCTGTCATCGCCCTTGTCGCGCCACCACGGCGGCGTGATCAACTTCTGCATCTTCTTCATGACCGACGGCGACTCTTGCTTCTCGACGGGCGCCTGGGCCACCGGCGGCTGCATCTGCCTGGCGCGGGCCGCCTGAATGTCGCGGCGCACCTTGGCCGGCGTGTCGCCCCAGGTCAGCCACGTGAACGTCGAGCTCCGCTGTTCGGCATCCTTGACGAGCGTTTCCGCGAAGTCGATCTCGCCCTTGTCGAGCGCTTGCCGGGCCGCCGCCAGATACGACTTGGGATCGTTGTCCTTCAAGACGATGCCGCTGTCGACGATCTTGCTCCCGCGGCCAGCGCCGGCAATGCCGGCCGGCGAAGCCGACGCCATCCGCACCTGCTCATGGAGGGCGGTCGCCGTCATGCGGTCGGTCGGCGAAATCCACTGGTTGGCGCTCGCCGCCTTCAGGTAGTTGGCCGCGTCCTGCGGGTTGCCGCGCCCAAGCGCTTCCTGGGCCTTGCGGACCAGCTGGGCGGCGTCGTGGCGGCCGGTCAGGGCGATGCTGTTCTGCTTGATGAGCTTGGCCAGGTCCTGGCGCTCGGTGGACGTCAAGTCCCCCTGGCCGGCGTGGGCGTGCTGGTAGAGGCGGTCGGCGTTCTCGTAGTCGCCGCGCTTGTAGAGGTCGTGGGCTTGCTGCAACGCCTTGCGCGGCGACAGCGTCGGCTGGCTGGAAAACTGCGCTCCGGACTGCGCCGACCACAGGGTCACGCCCAGACCGACGCTCAACAGGACAGCCGCCCAGGCGACGCGGATCGATGTCTTGGAGCGTGTCTTGGGAGAGTTGGTCCGGGCAGAGCTCGTCTGGGAGACGTTGGTCTGGGCAACGTTGGTCTGGGCAGAACTCGTCTCGGCAGAGCCTGTCTTGGCAAAGTTCCTAGCCACCCCTGGCCTCCTTTTGTTCCGGCGCCCCCGCCAGCGGCCTGCCGCGCCGGCGAACCGGCCCCCGGGCAGTGCGCGCGCTGTCCTCGTCCAGGAAGGACGAAGCCGCCGCCGCCCGCGCCTTTCCCCAAAGACGCCAGGCCGCGACGTACCTGAGTCGAAAACTATGCCTCAAGGTTGGGACAGTTAAGCGGCGGGGATATAACGGCACTGCCAGCACGCGTCAAGAGAATTTACCTGGGAACGCCGGCGCCGCGCGGCGATTTCCTCGATCCGCGGTCGGTGCGGTTTCGCCAGCCTGCGGATTTTCTCGACAGCCCGCGGCCTACGGGTTAAGCTGTGGCGGTTGAGTCGTCTCCAGACCAAACGAACCTCGAGGACTCCCATGCGTTTGCTGAAGATCGCCGGTTGTGTCGCCTTGCTCATCGGACTCTGGGCCCCCCGCCTCCCGGCCCAGCAGAAGCCCAAGGACTTGCAGTGGACCCACGCCTTCGACCTCAGTTGCCGGCCTTACGGCAAGGCGGAGTTCGACAAGGACACGCCGAAGTTCGGCATCGAGGCGTTCCGCGACACCAACAACAACCTGGGCCTGTACATCGCGCAAGCCGGCTCGATGGCCGTCGGCCGCGGCTTTGAAAGCCTGAAGCTGCCGCTGACGAGCAAGGGCCCCGAGTGGATCACGGGCCTGGATTTGCCGGCGCGCGAGGCCGGCGTCAAGGAATTCAAGAAAGACACCAAGGTCCACGCCATGGAGATCTTCCGCGATCCGAACGTGGGCAACTGGCTGTACATCACCGAGAAGGGCAACCTGGGCGTCACCGCGGCCAAGGGCGGGGCGGCCGGCGGCAACAAGGCGCCCAAGTGGGTCCACAGCGTCGATTTGCTGGTCCGCAAGGGGGGCGCCCGCGAATGGAAGGGCGCCCTCAAGTTCGGCATCGAGGTGTATCGCGACGGCAACACCGGCAACCTCGTCTACATCTGCCAGACCGGCCAGGTCGCCGTGATTGCCGAGGCCGCCGCAACCAAGGCCGATGGCAAGGGGGCCGACGGCAAGGGCGCCGACGGCAAGGCCCCCGAATGGCTCCACGGTCTCGACCTCGCCTGCCGCAAGCACAACGAGCCCAACTTCACCAAGGACACCCGCAAGTTCGGCATCGAGATCTTCCGCGACGAGAACAACGGCAACCTGATCTTCATCACCGAGACGGGCTGCCTGGCCGTCACCCCCGGCAACCCCGCCCTGAAGGCGCCGACGCCGAAAGTGTCCGAGCCGCAATGGACGCACGGCCTCAACGTGAAGTGCCGCGCCGTGGGCGAAAAGGAATTCTCGGACAAGACGCGGACCTTCGGCATCGAAGTGTTCCGCGACGACAACGTGGCGGGGACGATTTACATCAACGAGCTGGGCAACATCGCGGTGATGCGGTAAAGGAGGGGCACCATGAAACTCACGTCATCCGCCTTCGCCGACGGTTCGCCCATTCCGAAGAAATACACCGCGGACGGGCCGGACGTGTCGCCGGAGTTGACGTGGTCGGACGTGCCGGCCGGCACGCAGGCGTTCGCGCTGATCTGCGACGATCCGGACGCGCCGCGCGGCACGTGGGTCCACTGGGTGCTGTACAATCTCCCCGCCGCCGCGACGTCGCTGCCCGAAGGCGTGCCCGCGTCCAAGACCCTGCCCGACGGCGCCAAGCACGGGACCAACGACTTCGGCAAGTTCGGCTACGGCGGCCCCGCGCCGCCGCGCGGCAAGCCGCACCGCTACTACTTCAAGCTGTACGCCCTCGCTGCCCCGTTGCCGCTGGCGGAAGGCGCGACCAAGGCCCAGGTGGAACAGGCGATGAAGGGACACGTGCGCGGTGAGGCGCAGTGGATGGGGACGTATCAACGGGCGTGATCATGATTCGCCGAATCCGTCCATGTGCTCCGGATTTGAGCTCAGATCCAAGGGCGCATGCGCTGCGGAGCCGATGAACCAGTACGCGAGGCTAAATCGAAACAACTAACAGGTCGATCCGATTTCGGTTTGCCGGCGGGATGACACGTTTCGAGCGCAGCGCGCACCAATTCGGATTCCTTCTTCCGCAACCGCCGGGACAGGATTCTCAGGCGGCGCCGCAAGCGCGCATCAATCCGCACGGTAAGGCGATCGTTCTCCATGGCCGCTCCTTGTCAGACATTCTAATGCCGTTGTCTGACTTTTCAGCCGCCAGCGGCTGTCGGGAACTGCAAGACGGCTTTCAGCATGGTGGAGTTCGCATTGATCGAAGCGCTGGCGGCGCCCGACCTGGCGGCGTATACTATGGCCATGATCCGAACGCATGTCGCATGCGCCCTTGTGCTGATCGCGGCGACGCCGGCCATTGCCGCCGAGAAATGGGCCGATCCGGCGCCGAAACTCCCGCCGGGCCTGGTCCTCTGGCTCGACGCCGCCCGGCAGCAGGCCGCCTGGCAGGCGCATGGCCGCACGTTGTCCGCCGGCGCACGGTTGGATGTTTGGTACGACGGCTCCGGGAACATGGTCGATCTGGTGCAGCGCGTGCAGGCATCGCAGCCGCGGTTCATCGCGGCCGGCCCGCACGCGGTCGTGCGCTTCGACGGCAAGGACGATTTCCTCGGGCTGGCCGCCCTCAAGCGGCAACTGGAGTCGTGCACGTTGTTCCTGATCGCGGCGCCGCGGTCGAACCCGGGCTTCTTTCGCGGCTTCTTCGCCGCCAACGCGATCGGCAAGAACGACTACACGTCCGGATTGTGTGTCGATCTGACCGGTTTCGGCTCCGCGCGGCTGGATCGCGTCAACGTCGAAGGGGCCGGCTTCGGCGGCGCCGTCAACCTCCTGAAAACCGCGCACGACTTCGGCGGCTTTCACTTGCTCGAAGTCCGCAGCCAGGTTGGGCCGAACGGCGTCGAGCTCTTGCTCGACGGCCAACCGCAAGGCAAGCGTGCCCGCACCGGCGGCACGCTGAGCCTGCAGCAGCTCACGCTGGGCGCCCGCTGCTACAGCAATTCACCCGACCCGCCGTTCATCCAGGGTTTTCTCGACGGCGACATCGCCGAGGTCCTGCTGTTCGACCGCGTGCTGACTGCCGCGGAAAGCAAGGCGATCACGCAATTCCTGCAGAAGAAGCACGCCGGCCTCGACCGGCGTCTGGCGGCCGCCGCCGCGACGGCGGGCCACCGGCTCGAGCGCGTCGCCAAGCCGCCGCCGGTGCAGATGCTGCTGCCCGGCTTCACCGTGCGACAACTGCCGCTCGACCTGCCGAACATCAATAACGTGAAGTACCGCGCCGACGGCAAGCTGGTCGCCCTGGGCTACAACGGCAACATCTATCTCTTGTCGGACACGAACGGCGACGGCCTCGAAGATCGCGCCGAGCTGTTCTGGGACAACCAGGGCCGCTTGCAATCGACCATCGGCATGGACCTGACGCCGCCGGGTTACGCGCACGGCCAGGGCGTGTTCGTCGCCAGCAAGGGGAAGGTTTCGCTGATCGTGGACACGAACGCCGACGACCGGGCCGACAAGGAAATCGTCGTCGCCACCGGTTGGCGGCCGCTGCCGCACGGCGTCGATGCCCTGGGCGTCGCGGTCGGCAAGGACGGCGCCGTCTACTTCGGCCTCGGCACGACCAACTACACCAACGCCTACCAGCTCGACAAGGGCAAGGCGCGGTACGACCTGAAGGACGAGCGCGGCACGATCATGAAGGTGGCGCCGGACTTCAAGTCGCGCGCGATCGTCGCCACCGGCATCCGCTTCCCGGTGGCGCTGCGGTTCAACCATCTCGGCGACCTCTTTGCGACCGATCAGGAAGGCGCCACCTGGCTGCCGAACGGCAACCCGTTCGACGAGCTGCTGCATATTCAACCAGGCCGGCACTACGGCTTCCCGCCGCGGCATCCCGTGCACTTGCCCGGCGTCATCGACGAGCCGAGCGCGTTCGACTACGGCCCGCAGCATCAATCGACGTGCGGGCTGAACTTCAACGGACCTCCTGTAGGGTGGGTGGAGTCGTCGAAGTCCACCCATCCCGGCCCAGGGCGCGAGGGTGGGTTCCGAAGACTCCACCCACCCTACGTGTTCGGTCCCAAGGAGTGGGCCAACGACGCCATCGTGTGCGGCTACTCGCGCGGCAAGATCTATCGCACCAAGCTGGTGAAGGGGCCCAGCGGCTACGTCGCGCAGACGCAAATCATCGCCTGCCTCAACATGCTGACCGTGGATGCCTGCGTTTCGCCGGGCGGGCAACTCGTGGTCGCCGCGCACAGCGGCCCGCCCGACTGGGGAACCGGACCGGCAGGCAAGGGGAAGCTCTACAAGATCGCGCACGATCGGCAGACGCCGGTCCCGCTCTTCGCCTATCCAGCGGGCCCGCGTGAAGTGCGCGTCGCCTTCCATCAGCCGCTCGATCCGGCGCTGCTCAAAGACCTCGCCAAGCACGCGACGATCGAATACGGTCCGTTCGTCCGGCCCGGCGACCGCTTCGAGACGCTGAAGCCGCCGTACGCCATCGTCCAGCAGCAAGACCAGGCGCCGCGTTTCCATCTTCCCGTGCTCGGGGTCTCCGTCACGCCGGACCGGCGGACGCTGATCGTGCAGACGGCGCCAAATCGCCAGGCCGCGCACTATGCACTCACCTTGCCTGGGTTGGGCCGGCCGACGAAACCGGGTCCGGGCGAGCTGCCGCAGCTCGCCGCGACGGAACTCGGTTATGACTTGTCGGGCGTGCAGGCGGAGTGGTTGGCGAAAGGCGGCGAGCGCTGGTCGGGGTGCCTGCCGCACTTCGATATCGAGACTTCAAAGGCACTGACAGCGGGGAGCAGCGACCATGATCGACTATGGAGCCGTCTCGCGCAAAAAGGTTCGGATGGTCGTTTGAACATGCGCGGGCAGCTTGACCTGTGGCAGATGCTGCGGCCGGCCTTGCAGCCTGGGACGACAATCGACTACTCATTGCCCGAGGAAAGCGTGTCGGTCTTGTACTCGGCGCCCGATGAACTCGTGGCGATCGAACCGGAAGCCAGCCACGTCATCCTTCCTCGATTGTCTGACAAGGGGATGCCGGCGAACGTTCTCGTCTTCAAGCCCCAGCCGGACAAGACGTTTCCAGTCAACGCGACCGTGAACATCGCGTCAGCGAAGGGCGCCCTGCAGGTGTCATGGCGTACGAAGGAAGATGAGCGACCTCGAACATTGGCCCTCCACAGAATCTTGGCGCCCTGGGCGCAGAGAAAGGCCGATGCAGTCGTTGCCGAGCGCCTGCACCCGGACCTCGAAGGCGGCAGTTGGGTGAAGGGTCGCGCCGTGTTTTTCGGCGACGCCGCCCAGTGCGCGCGCTGCCACGTCCATCGCGGCCAGGGCGCCAGGATCGGCCCGGACCTGACCAACCTCGTCCATCGCGATTACGACTCGGTGGTGCGCGACATCCGCTTTCCCAATGCGACGCTCAACCCCGATCATCTGAGCTACACGGTCACCGCGCTCGACGGCCGCACGCTGCTGGGGACGCTGCGCACCGATGGCCAGCAGGTGATCGTGGGGACGAACGAAGGCAAGGAACATCGATTCGCCAAGGACGAGGTGGAATCGGCGCTGCCGTCGCCGATCTCGACGATGCCGGAAGGGCTCGACAAGAAACTGAGCGCAGCCGAGTTGCGCGACCTGCTGACGTTCCTCTTGACCGAGCCGCTCAAGCCGGCGCCGCTGGAGCGCGACGGCGCTCCGCCGCCGCGCTCACGCCAGGAGGTCGAGGCGATCCTGAAGACGCGAGTCCCGCTCACCGGGCCGCTCGACAAGGTTCACATCGTGCTGGCGGCGGGTCCAAAGGACCACGGCCCGGGCGAACACGACTATCCGCTCTGGCAGCGGCGCTGGCTCAACCTGTTCGGCATGGCCGACAAGGTGACCGTCAGCACGGCCATGGGTTGGCCGTCGCCCAAGCAGTGGGACACGGCCGACGTGATCGTGTTCTACTCGCATCACGCCGGCTGGTCGGCCGACAAGGCCAAGGACCTGGACGCTTTCCTGGCGCGCGGCGGCGGTCTCGTGTATCTGCACTTCGCCGTGGAAGGCCATCGGGCCGCCGACGTGCTCGCCGAGCGGATCGGCCTGGCCTGGCGCGGCGGCCAATCGCGGTTCCGCCACGGCCCGCTCGAGTTGACCTTCCTCGATCCCAAGCACCCGATCACGCGCGGCTTCGACAAGGTCCGCTTCGTCGACGAAAGCTACTGGCGGCTCGCCGGCGATCCCAAGAAGATCCACGTGCTGGCGACCGGCGTCGAGGAAGGCGCCGCCCAACCGCTGTTCTGGACAAGGGAGCACGAGAAGGGCCGCGTGTTCGTCAGCATCCTGGGGCACTACACCTGGACGTTCGATGATCCGCTGTTCCGCGCCCTGATCCTGCGCGGCATCGCCTGGTCGGCCCGGCAGCCGGTCGATCGCTGGCTGGATTTGGCGACGCTGGGAGCCCGGTGGGCGGAGTAGGAGTCAGGGGTCAGGGGTCAGGTCAGGGGTCAAAAGTCAGGAGCGAGGGGTCAGGAGTCAGGAAAACGTTCAGCGTCGCGTCAGGATCTCCCACGGTTCCGGACCGGCGCCCTCGATGTCTTGATCGTAGCGAATGCCGCCAAGGGCCGCGAACAACTCGATGGGAATATCGAAAATGTGGTCGGCGCCTGCGTCGTCGTCTTGCTTGGCGAACGCCGACTTCCGGATTGGCTCCAGTTGATGCGGAACAGGGCCGGTCGATTCAAGGTGCTCGATGCCCTGTTGAGCGTCATGAGACACCGACCATTGTTCGACGCCGTCGACCCATGAGCCGGCGACGCTGTTCATCACCGTCTCGTTGGCGTAGCAGGCAATCAGCGAGGCATCCTTCGAGAGCCGGGCGAACACGTGATCGTCCGGCTCGATCTGGTCGTTGATGTACAACAGGTACGCGCCGCTCGGCAGGGTGGCGCCGGTTACCGGAGATTCGGGAATCTCTTCGTACCGGCCGGTTGGCGTCACGCCGTAGTCGTTGTGGACGGCGTCGGGCGATTTGCCGGTCACCGCGATGAGCAGAACTCGAAACCCCATGAGACAATCCTCCAGATCGAGCGATAGGGTTCACTGCCCGGCCAGCTCCAGAAACCTCTTGGCCATCTTCGGCCCCTTGCCGTCATCCTCGTGCTTGAAGAACACGAACGCGTCCCGCCAGTCCTGTTGCCGCACCTGGTTCAGCCACGCCGTCAACTCCGCCTTGCCGTAGTCGGGCAGCCGCAGCCGCAGATAGCCCCAATCGGCGGTCGCCACGAACGGGATTTCCAGATCGTCCTCGGCTTCGGCGATGCACAGCGCCGCCTGGTTGTCGCGCAGCAGCCCGAAGACCTCGTCGTCGAACCACGATTGGTGGCGGAACTCCAGCGCCGCCCGGCGGTGCGACGGCAACAGGGTGAGGAACTCGCGCAGCCGCGGCGCGTCCTTCTTCATGTTCGGCGGCAACTGAAACAAGAGCGGCCCCAGGCGCTCCTTCAGCGTCGCGGCGGCGTTGAGCAGGTACGACACCGATTCGTCCGCGTCCTTGAGCCTTTGCATGTGCGTGATCCGCTGCGACGCCTTGAGCACGAACTTGAAGTCGGCGGGAACCTCGGCCGCCCACGCCTCCAGCACCGACGTCTTGGGCATGCGATAGAACGTGTTGTTGATCTCGACCGTGCGAAACTGCTCGCCGTAGTAGCGCAGCATCTGCTTGTCCGGCAGGCCCTGGGGATAGAACGTCCCCTTCCACTCCTTGAAAGAATAGCCGCTGGTGCCGACGTAGAGATTCATGTTCTACCCCGGGTTGATGCGCAGCAGCTGGAGCGTCTTGGCGTCGCGCTCGCCCCCATAATACTTGGCGAGCAGCCGGTCGAACACCGAGCCCGGGGGCGACACGCACGCGAACAGGGTCGCGCACGACCGCAGCTTCAGGTCATCGGGGGAACCGAAGATCTCGGTCGCGGAGCGGACGTCCACGCCGACAACCGCCTCCGCGCATTCCAGCAGCCGCGGCCCGAGGACCGGGTGATCGAGGTACGCCCTGGCTTCCTCGACGCTCTTGATCGAGAAGTGCTTCGACGTCGCGCTGAACGCCAGACCGTCGATTTGCGGGAAGATGTACCACATCCAATGGCTGCGCTTCCGGCCGCTCCTGATCTCCGCGAGCGCTTGCGCGTAGTCGTCTTCCTGGGCGCGCAGGAAGCGGCCCAGGTCGTGCGGGTCGTCCGGGCCGCGTGAGTCGGGTGCGTTGGCCATGCTCGACTCCGGTGCAAGCTTCGTGAGCAGGAAGAGGCGCTGGTCGCCGCCTCAGCGCTTCCGCCTTCACGTAATCCGCAGCACGCGACAGGTTTCTTCGTAGCTCGATTCGAGATCGAGCGGGATGCTCGTTTCCTCGGACAGGCAGATCGGCAATTTGGGAAGCGGCTGGCCGATCGCGAGTGGAAATGTCCAGGTGTCAAGGAGCCCAGCGTTTTTCGCCGCGCGAATTCGGCAAGTGACTGCATAAAGCGACGGCGGTGGGTCGCTGAGCGCCGGATCATCGCGGCCCATCTGGTTCAACAGCTCTCGATAGAAGTTGAAATCCCGAATGGTGACGGGATCAACGATGGAGACGCTGACATGCTGCTGCAGCAGCGCCAAGCATTTCGCGGCAAACGCGGCACGATGTTCCGGACGATCCTTGTTCGCGGGGCTGACGATTTCGATGGCCGCCACGAGGCGCCGGCCGCGCCTGGCATCGTAGACCCGCACTTCGTATTCGTCCTGCGCCAGCAAATCCGTCTCAACGGTAAGCGAGGGCTTGGGCGGAGCTTCGAGCGCCGTGGCGGCGCCGCCGTTACGCGCCAGATCGGGTGAACCTGATTCATCATGCTCAAAGGCGGCAATATCGATCTCGAAGTACGAGCCCAGGTGAACTCGGGGCGATGCCTCGTACCCTGGCGGAAGCAAAGGGAAAAGCTGCAAGACGATCATCGCGGGCCACTGGCCGTGGACCTCGTCCCAGGAACGACGGTCGTCCAAGGGTGCGCGAAAGTGATCGCGTAACGGCATCGCAGGACTTCCTCCATTGTGAATTCTATCCGCTGGCGCGACAAGTTGATAGGTTCAACCTTGGCGATTCAGCTCTTGGAGACCTTGTCATGTCAAGTCCGTCTACCCGCCGAACGTTTGTCGGAGCATCCGCTGCAGGCCTAGCGCTCGCTTCAACCAGCTTCGCCGCTGATCGCGCCAATGATCGCCTGGTCTGTGCCGTCATCGGCGTGCGCGGCCGGGGCCGGTCGTTCTATGGCCCGCTGGCCGCGCGGCGCGACACGACGGTCGGCGCCCTCTGCGACGTGGACGCAAACGTCTTGCGCGAAGTCGCGGGCGCCGTGGAAAAGGCCCAAGGCCGGACGCCGCGGACCACGGAGGACTTTCGCCGGGTGCTCGACGACAAGGACATCGACGCGGTGTTCATCACCACGCCGCACCACTGGCACGCCCCCATCGCGCTGCGGGCCTTGCAAGCCGGCAAGCACGTGTACGTCGAGAAGCCGGCGTCGCACGTCTACCGCGAAGGCCAGCTCCTGATCGAGTTCGCCAACCGGTACAAGCGCGTCGTGCAGCACGGCACACAGATGCGCTCCAGCGAGGTCACCGAGCGGGCCCGCGACCTGCTCCGCAAGGGCATCATCGGCGACGTGAAGATGGCGAAGGCCTGGAACATCCAGCGCCACAGCCACCGCGGGCCGGTCGCCGATGCCAACGCGCCGGCGGGCGTCAACTACGATCTCTGGCTCGGGCCGGCGCCGAGCCGGCGGTTCAACGCCAATCGTTTCCACGGCAACTGGGGCTGGTACCGCGACTACGGCAACGGCGACATCGGCAACGACGGCGTCCATGACATCGACATGGCCTGCATGGGGTTGGACGTGGACCGCCTGCCCATCCGCGTCACCGGCCACGGCAGCCGCATCGATCTCACCGGCGAGCGCGAGTACCCCGACAACATGATGGTCACCTACCAGTTCGACAACAACAAGGTGCTGATTTACGAGGACCGCGGCTGGACGCACTACGGCATGCAGGGCTTCGACAGCGGCAACGAGTTCTACGGCACGAAAGGCTACATGCTGTTCTCGCGGCGCGGCTCGTTCCAGGTCTACTTCGATCGCAAGGGCACCAAAGGGCCCGGCATGAAGGGCGACACCGGGCAGGACCGCCACGTGCAGAACTTTCTCGACGCCATCCGCCTCGGCCGCCGCGCCAATGCGGATGCCCGCACCGCGCATCTTTCATGCGCCCTGGTTCATCTCGGCGAGATCGCCTACCGCACGGAACGCGTGCTCCACTTCGACCCGAAGACCGAGACGATCTTGCGCGACAAGGAAGCGAACGCGCTGCTGACGAAAGAGTATCGGCGGCCGTGGGAGCTGCCGCGGCTGTGACATGGCACTGTCACGTGTACAGCGTCTCGATGTATTTCTTGGCCGAGTCGCCCCACGAGAAGCGGGCGCTCCGGGCCGCTTCCCTGATCTGCCGGTAGCGGGACGGATTCGACTTCATCAGCTCCAGCGCTTCCAGGGTCTTGGCGGCGAAGTTGTCGGCCAGCTCCGCCGGCGCGGTGCCGGTGAAGCTGAAACCGTTGACGCCGTCCTGGACCGTCTCCTTCAGGCCGCCCACTTCATTGACGACGCACGGCTGGCCCTCGCGCATGGCCAGCATCTGGCTGATGCCGCACGGCTCGAAGGTGCTGGGCATCAGGAACAGATCGCCGGCGCCGTAGAGCAACAGCGCCGCCAGGTCCGAGTAGCCCTTGAGAAACACGAAGTTGGCAAACTGCCGCGCCAGCTCGAGCAACGGTTGTTCGAGGATCGGATCGCCGCTGCCGAGCAGCAGCAGGACGCCGTCGTCGCCCAGCTCCGCGAGAATGCGCGCCAGCGGCAGCTCCTGCGAGTGCCGGCCGCGCGTCACCATCAGCAGGACCTTCTGCACGGTGACGCGCGTGACGCAGGTGAGCACCATGCGCGGCCTGCGGGCGTTGGCCTGCAAGCGGACCAGCCGTTCCGTGGCGATCTGGTGGTATTCCGAGCCGCGCTCCTTCTCCAGCCAGCCGGCCGCCGTGGCACGCAGCGCTTCCAGCAGTTTTTGAAACTCGAGGTCGGCCGGCGCCGGATACGCGCAGCCATTCAAGATGCCGACCAGTTTCGCACGCGCCTTTTGCAGGTCGGCGTCCAGACCCATGCCGCCCAGGTAGGGATTGTCGATCGTCGCGGGTTTGACGATCTCGTCGGCATACGGCTGCGACACGACGTGGACCTTGCCGGCGAAACGGATGCCGGCAGCCATCAGGTTCACGCAGTCGGCGTAGCGCGGATCGACGAGCTGCTTGCGATCGTAGACCAGGCCGGGGAACCACGACTCCAGCGACGACTCGTGCCCATGAAACGGCCGGATGCCCTGGAAGGCGAGGTTGTGGATGGTGAACACCGTGCGGAGCGCCGCCAGCCGTTGATAGCGCGGGTCATAGCGCAGGAGGATCAAGAGCGGCGTGGCATGCCAATCGTGAACGTGCAAGCGCTCGACGTCGCCGAGCGCACCGCTTTCCAGGAAGGCCGCCACGGCCGCGCAGAACCGCGCGAACTTCGTGGCGTCGGTGGCGAACGGCGCGTCGGCTGGGTCATCCCAGAAGATGCGCGGCTTGCCGGTCTTCGGATCGATCAGCAGGAATCGTTCGTGGTGAACCACGAGCTGCCGGACGCGGGGATGGGCCGTGCGTCCCGTCACTTCATGCAGCGCGGCGCGATCGGGCCGGCCCGCGAACTCGAAGGGCGTTTCGACCGGCGCCGCCGAGTTCGGCAACTGCTGGAGAAAACCGTACGAGGGCACGACCACGGTCACCCGGCAGCCTTGTTCGGCCAGGGCCACGGGGATGTCGCGAACCACGTCCCCTTCGCCGCCCACCTTGCCGCCGGGGAGCGCGTCGTTTTCCGCGGCCACCATCAGGATGTGCATGTCGTCGCTGTCCCTTCGATCCCAAGTTACGCCTCGGCCAGCACGATCAGCGCGTCTGTCTCGCGCTCCAGCGGCCGGCGATCGAACGCGCCGAAGATCTGATGCCGCTCGAATCCCGCCAGCCGCAGCAACAGTTCCATTTCGCCCTTGTAGATCCAGCGGGCCGTGGTCTCGGAGCGATGCGTGACGGCGATGTTCCCGGCCGCATCGAGAAACTCGATCTCGTTCTTCGAATGAAACCATTGACGGACGCGATCGAACGACCGTGTATCGTAACAGCGCACCGGCAGCCCGGTGTCCGGATGCTTGACTTCCCCCTCCAGCACGCGCGTGTTGTCCGGGGTCATGATGAGCTTGGGGTCCGGGAAGAAGGTGTCGAAGGCCAGAACTCCGCCGGGGGCCAGATGGGCGCGGCAGCGGCGCAGCGTGGCGAGCTGATCCTCGGTCGTGAGGTTGTGGACGAACGTGTTGCAGCAAATCATGATGAGCGCGAAACGCCGCGGCAGCGCGAAGGCGGTCATGTTCGCCACGGCCACCCTGGCCTTGAGTCCGCGCGTCGCCGCTTTCTGCTGCAAGCGCGCCAGCAGCGCCGGCGACAGATCGACGCCCTCGACGTCGAGCCCCGCCTCCAGGCAGCGCAGCATCATCCGGCCGGTGCCGCACGCCAGGTCGAGGATCGGACCGTTGGCCGCCCGGGCCAGCCCCAGGTAGAACTCGACATCATGGTCATACGCGTCCATCCCAAGGTCGAAGAGCACGCCGTCGTCGAAGGGAGTGGCTGGTTCAGGCATGGGATCAAGACCCGGGGTGTCAGAAGTCTGGTCCATTCTCATCCTGATCGCTGTCCTCGCGCCGCTCACCACGCTCCTCTGACCGCTGGCTTCTGGCCTCTGATCTCTGACCTCTGCCTTCTGACCTCTGACCCCTGCCTTCTGACCTCTGACTTCCGGCCTCGGACTCCTGATCTCTGGCCTCGGGCGACGAAGCGTCCGGCTTGTTGACCACCAGCATGCGGCCGCCGCGCGAGCGCGACCGCGGGCGGCGGCGCTTCAGGGTTTGCCGGGGGGGCGGGGCGGGCGAGGCCAGCTCGCTGCCGAAACGCGTCACCACGTAGGTGCCGCTCCGCGGGTCGGTGGCCAGCTCCAGCAGCCCTTCTTTCTGGGCGTCGAGCAAGAGCTCGCTGAACGTGCGGTAGCCGTGGTAAGCCTCGTTGAACGACGGCTTCTTGCGCTTCATGGTGTCCTTGACCATCGACGACCACAAGCTTTCCTTGTTCTCGCGGCGCAGGGCCATGAGCGATTCCATCAGCAGCTCGAAGCCCTTGCGCTTGGTCTCGGACAGGCTGGCCGGCAACGGCGACGGCGTGGCCGCCGCCTTGCCGAGGTCCTCGTAATAAATGAACTCGTCGCAATTGTCACGCAGCAGCTCCGACGTGGAATCCTGCATCCCCAGCCCGATGACGTGCTTGCCGTTCTCCTTGAGCTTGGAGACCAGCGGCGAAAAATCCGAGTCGCCCGACACGATCACGAAGGTGTCGATGTGCTCCTTGGAAAACGCCAGGTCCATGGCGTCCACGCACAGCCGGATGTCGGCCGAGTTCTTGCCGGTCTGCGAACGCTTGGGGATCTCGACCAGCTCGATGGCCGCCTCGTGCAACGGCCCGGTGTATTCCTTGAACCGGCTCCAGTCGGCATAGGCCTTCTTGGCGACGATCTTGCCTTTCTCGACCAGCCGCTCGAGGACGCGGTCGATGTCGAAGCGGTCGCGGCGGCCGTGAAAGCCGAGGGCGAGGTTCTCGAAGTCGATGAAGATGGCCAGGGCTCGATCGTCGTTCGGCATGGACATATTACATGGATTGTGGGGGTCAGTTGCCAACGTGCTGCCACAAAAATGGCTTGTTGCTGGCGGGGGCAGTCGGCTGCCTGAACGCCCGCGAGAATGCCAATCTGCCAACCTGCCAAGCGTGCCAACTCGGTCTTCTGACCTCTGACTTCCGACCTCTGACTTCCGACCTCCGACCTCTGACTTCTGACTTCCGACCTCTGACTTCTGACCTCTGACTTCTGACCTCTGACTTCTGACCTCTGACTTCTGACCTCTGACTTCTGACCTCTGACGCCGGCGAGAATGCCAATCTGCCAACAGTTGCCACGCTTGCCAATCTGTTTGTCCTGCGGAAAATTGATAGCATCAAGACGTGCTAGAATCTGTGCTGGTGCCTCCGCTACGGGGTTTCAGTACTGAAACTCTGCAAACGCTTGCACAGGGCGCAGCGGGATCGATGCTGACTCAAGAGGCACAGGCGGCGCTTCAACGGCTTGAACTACGGAGTCCTCGCAACCAGTAGCAGCTAGCGTGGACGGTCCGTTCTTTGGGCTGCAATCATCCACCGCGCTCCCGCGGAGAGGCTATATTCAGGAGTGGCGACTCACTTCTTCGAAAACACCTGCAACCGCCCCTCCCGAAAGATCGATTGGAAACCATGCGGAACGCCCGGGTTGCGGCCTGCGTCCCAGGTCAGGATGACGTCAACCACGTCCTGGCGGTCGTAGAACGCGAAGATGCCGCGGCCGCGCGCGACGCCGGCCTTGAGGCGGAGCGGAAAATGGCGCGTGGTCGCTTGATAGTTGTCGAGGTTGACGGTGTTCGTGCCCAGGGCGTAGTGCTGCGACGCATGGAGGAGCGGGTCGGCCAGCTCGCGGCCGCCCCTGCCGGCTTGCTCCTGAACCACGAACATGATCCGCCCCGGCCCGATCCCCGGGTCGGCCAGCTCTCGGGCGGCGGTGTATTCGGCAAGGTCGTGATTGTGGAGCGCGAATTGCCGCGTGACGAACACCAGGTTGACGGCCAGCGCCGCGACGATCAGTCCGCGCAGCCCCCAGCGCGCCTCCAGCCATGGCGGCTCCCGAAAACAGGCCAGCAGCAACAGCGGCGGGAACAAGGCCAGCCGCGACTTCAAGAAGCCGCCGTGCTCCATGCTCAAGTGCTGAGGCGCCAGCACGTACGTCGCGGCCAGGGCCAAGGCCAGGAGCGCGACCGGCCAGCGCGGCGGCCCTCGTGATGCTTCGCCCTCGGAGAACATGACCGCAAGGATCGTCGCCGACAGCAGCACCAGGTACAGCACCGCCACCATGAAACCGAGGGGAGCGTCGCCGATGCTGTGGTGAGCAAAGGTTTCGTTGTCGATCGCGATCAGCTCGTCGCCGAGACGAGCCCACGAACCGCGTCCCTGCAGCCATAGCCACGCATGGTCGCGCAGCCGTTGCGAGCCGCCGACGCCGAAGAAGCCGGTGCGGTCGAAGTAATCCACCGCCAGCAGACTCGCCGGCACACAGGCGAGCGCCACCCAGGCCAGGTTACGCAGGCGGCGCGGCCCCATCGTCATCGCCAACCACAACAGCGCCACGGCCGCGACGAGAAACCCGACCAGGTGGGTGAAGAACGTGACCACCAGCAGCAACGTGAGCGCCGCCGCCGTGAGGGCGTCGGTGTGCGCGCGGCGCCGCAGCCAGTAGCCGAGGATGAACAAGCACAGCGCCAGACTGAGGTTGAAGTTGTAGAAACCGAGCCAGAGACAGCGGTTGTACGCGAACAGCAAACCGACCAGGGCCAGCGGTCTGGTCCGCGGGCCGAACGCGCCGCAGAAATAGCGCAGGGCGCCGGCCAGCGCGAACACGTAGCCGCTGACGAGCGCCTTCTCCGCGATCAGCGGCGGCAAGACGAACATCAGCCCCGCCAGCAAGAGGTGCGCGGACCAGTTGGGCGTCGGCTCGAGCCGCACTTCGAAGAACTCGTGATAGCGCGTGCCGGGCGCGCCGTAGTCTTTCAGGATGGTGGCGCCGCTCAGATGGGCAGGCCCGTCTTGCGTCGGCACATAGGTAAACGACCAGATCGGAACGAGGTGAGCAAGCGTCAGCAGCCAGAACCAGCATGATTCGCCGTGCCGTGCGAGCCAGGTGCTCGGGCGCTCCGGTTCAGCTTCGCAGATCTCCGCCACGAGGACGGCGTCCTCGGCTGTGACATCAGAAGAAAAAATGGGGACAGGCACCGGCCTTGTCTCCACAATCGCAGGGTTTTCGAGGGATGGCCGGTGCCAGTCCCCATTTTTTCATTGTGGCCGGGGCTTCGAAGACTCAGCCCCGGCCACAATGCCCTAGTCGGCGCGGCTGATCGTGATCAACTTCGTCTGCGTCACGCCCGTGCTCGACCGCAGCCGCAACGGGTGCTGGCCCAGTTCCAGGACCCGGCACCGCCAGACCACGAAGCTCTGTGGCGGATCGGTGGTCGGCTGCGGCACGGGCTGGATTTCTCTCCCTTCCACGAGCGCCATGCCCTTGGGAAGGTCGAGCGTCAACGCTTGGCCGAGCACCGGGTCGTTGATCAGGGCGGTCACCGTGAAGAGCTTGCCGGGCTCGAACGAACCGGTCAGGCGCACCTCGACGTTACCTTCGCTCTCCGGCGCGATCGCCACCCCCTTGCCGTAGGCGTAGCCGAACTCGCGGCGGCCGCCCGGCCTGATTTCCTTGGGATCGAAGAACACGCCCATGGCCGAGTCGCCCATCGACGCGATCGCCGGCATGTCCCAGCCGTTGAAGCCGCCGGCGCCGTGGCGCGTCAGCACCACGCGGCTGGCCTTCTCGATGCTCGAGCCGAGGTTGACGGTGAGATGGGCGACGTAGCCGGGGTTCTTCAGGTTGGGGCGCTCCAGGCACTGGACAAAGTCCGGCAGCGTCTTCTCCTTGAGCTCGATGCCGTCGAGAATCTTGCCCGGCATGTTGGGGGCGGCGAACATGGCGCCGTCGTTGGTGACGACGTACATGTCGAAGTAGGTCTTGAGCCCGAACTTGCGGGCCTGCTTGCCGGTGTTTTCCACGGTGTAGCGGACGAGCACGGTCCCCATCTCGCGTTTCTTGTTGTCCGTGGACTTGGTCGGCACGAGCTCCGCCATCATGGTGATGCGGAGGTCGTCGATGACGAACACCGACATGTAGCCTTGCCGGAGCTTGCCGCCGGGCGTCCTCGGCAACGGCGCGTTGTTCTTCTCGAAGCGGCCTCCGGCCTGGCCGGCCTGCATAATCCGGCCATCGATGTTGAACATGGGAAAATGGCTGAGGTGAAGCTGCTGGTTCTGCTCGGTGCGAATCTGCGGGGTCATGCCGGCCACGTTGTAGCGAATCCGCGGCGTCGGATCGACCGGCAACGCGACCTCGGTGACGACCGGCTTCTCGTCCTGCACGGTCACCTTCACGGCGGGGCGACCGCCGGCCCCGGCCTCGGCGAGCACGAGCAAGAGGCCGAGCGTCGCGAGACAGAGCGTCACGACGCCGCGAATCGACATGCGCTTGGTCATACGAATCTCCTTTGCCCGGCAGGCCCCGACGCTGACGCCGGGCCGCAGCTTGATGAAATGACGCTCGGCGCCGCCTTCCATCACGTGAAAAATTCCATGGAACGCAAACAAACAATCACGAAAGCACGAAAGGACGAATTGGCGTCCCATCTGCAGTTCTTTTCGCCGTTCTGTTGCGTGTTTTCATGTTTCGTGTTTTCGTCCATTCGTGCTTTCGTGATTGTCCGCAAAGTCTTGGCAAACTGAACTACTGCCGATCGCCCCGCAGGTAGTGACGCACGACTTCCAGACCGTCGGGGCAGAACGGCTCGCGCTGGGCGCGTTGTAGCGCCTCGTCGACGGTGACGAACTCGCCGCGAACGATTTCCTCGGGCTGCAACCGGAATGGCCCTTCGTGATCCAGGCGATAGACCATGGCCTGGACGACGGAGCGCTCGTCGGCATGGCGGAACGGAAACAACTCGATCGGGGCCGCGTCGATGCCCAGCTCCTCGCGCACTTCGCGGACCACGCCCTGGGCGTAGGTCTCGCCGGCGGCCAGCACGCCGCCGATGCACGTGTCCCAGTGCGATGGATACACGTCCTTGACCGGCGTCCGCAAGTGGATGAACAGCTCGCCCCGGGCATTGAAGACCAGCACGTAGGTGCAGCGATGCGGCAGCCGCCGGCCGCGCATGTGGCCACGCGTGACGACGGCGATGGTTTGGCCGGCGTCGTCGATCACGTCCACGAGCTCGTCCGCGGCGGCCATGGTGGATTGTCCTGTTAACCCATGCTGGGCATCACGGTTGCAATCGTGCCGACAACTGCGCTGGCCGACAGCATAGAATGTCTGCCCTGCGCAACGGATCCTTCTCGGAAATCTTATGCATTCCGCGGACAGCAAGGCACTGCATCTGGGCGGCCGGGTCGCGCTGGCCGGCGCGGCGCTGTGGTCCGGGCTCATGATCGTTCAGCCGCCGGGCTGGGCTGGAGGTTTGTTCCTGCTGGCCCCGCTGGTCGCGCTGCCGCTGGCCTTGCCGCTCTTGGGGTTGCCGCTCGGGTTGCCGTCGCGAGCGTTGTTCGCGTTCGCGGCCGGCGCGGGGTTCTTGATTCCGGCGTTCATCGTGAACCGGGGCGTCATCGCGGCATCGTTCACGGCGCCGTGGCTGGTGATGTGCGCTGGATTGGCTGCCGTCGAATGTGTCCGCTGGCGACACGAGCGCGAGCCGGCCCGCGTCCTCATCGCAGGTTATCTCGCGGTCGGCGCCGGCTGGCTGTCGCTGGCCCGGCTGGGAGCGCGGCCGCTGGGCTTTGACGACGTCATCGTGCAAGCGACGGCGGTGCATTTTCATTACGCCGGGTTCGCGTTGCCGGTCGTCGTTGGTTGTCTCGCCAGAGCGGACAACCGTGGCGCGACGAAGGCCGCGTTTTGGGGCATTCTGCTGGGCGTGCCGCTGGTCGCGGCCGGGATCACGTTGACGGTCTGGCGGATCCATGCGCTCGAATTGGCGGCCACGATCATGCTGGCATCGGCGTGCTGGATCGCGGCCTGGCAACAGGGGGCGTTCGCGTGGCGGCGCCGCCGGAACGGCGCACGCTGGCTGTTGATGCTGTCGAGCTTGTCCCTGGCGGGGGCGATGTTGCTGGCGGTCATCTATGCCCTCGGGCAATTCGCCGGCGTCGAGTGGCTCGATATCCCGTTCATGTTGCGGTTTCACGGCTGCGCGCAGGTGTTTGGCTTCGCCCTGCCGGCGCTGGCGGCATGGCATGCTGTCCCCGGCGACCACCTCATGCTTTCGCCGTGATGGTCCCCAGCCCTTCACATGCGGCGAGGGAGCGGCGAAAGCATGCCACCCAGGTTTACCTTGACATTGAGCAGGGTGCCATGCTTTCGCCGATCTCTCGCCATACGCGAACCGACTGAACCATCACGGCGAAAGCATGCCACCCCAGGCTTACCT
>JAKEET010000213.1 GCA_022616435.1 Gemmataceae bacterium | reverse complement strand
GCAGAACACGAGCGCCAGCACGCGGACGACGCGGCCCGCGATCCCCCAGCCCTGCAGCGTTCGCAGACAATTGATCAGCCAGGTGACGGCGGCGATGCTCAAAGCGCAACCGACGTGATACAACACCCACGTCGATCCGAACATGATCACGCCGAAGCCGCGCGAGCTCGGGTAACCATAGCCAGGATTCCGGATGACCGCCGGCATGTAGAGGCTCATCGCCAGGACTCCCGTGAGGGCCGCGCTGGACCAGGGGTCGCCGCGCAGGGCTTCCGAGATGAGACAGCCGACGAGCAGCAACAACGCCGGCATGGCGATGACGGCGCCCGACGGCGTCTTGGTGGTCGCGACCAGGTGGACCAGCACGACGCCCAATCCCCAGGCGTAGACGAGCCATAGTCCCCGATGCCGCTCGACGACCGCTTTGCCGATGAGCGCGACGACCGCGACCAGGACCGGCGTGTAGAAGAAACCGTACATGCCGATCAGGTAATCGAAGATGAGGCGGTCCCACGGCGCCGCCCAGCCCTCGACGTTGGCGTGCAGATGCCGCCAGACCAGGGCGTGCTCGTGCCAGAACTCGTCGGGGAAGTTCACCATGCAGTAGGCCGCCCACGGAGCGACCGTCGCCAGCGTGGCGCCGAGCAGGCCGAGAATCCGCACCGGGCCGATGCGGCAGTCGTCGCGCTTGGCCAGATGGAACACCGGCAGCAGCCACGCCGTGAGTGCGATGCCGAGGATGATGCCGGCGAGATAACTCTTCGATAGGAACGCGAACCCCTGGGCCACGCCCGCCAGGAGCACGTCGCGCCAGTGGCCGGTCCGCACCGCCCGCGTCAGGAAATAGACCCCGGCTTCCACCCAGAACAGCAAACTGATGTCCACGGTGTCGGCGAACTGGTAGCCGTGGACAAGCTTCATGAGAAACGGGTTCGCCGCTTGCAGCGCCGCGGCGATGAGGGCGGCGCGGCGGTCGAGCAGTTCCTTGCCGATGAGATAGGTCAGCCAGGCCGCCGCCGTGCTGAGGATCACCGCCGGCAGGCGCAAGGCCATGGTGTTGACGCCCAGCAGGGCGAACGACAGCGCGACCTGCCAGAACGGGAGGATCGGCTTGTGCAGCCAGACGTGAGATTCATTCCAATCGGCGCCGTCGTACGGCAAGAACGGCGCGTCCACGAGGGTCGGCTTGAGCGGATGCTTGAAGACATTCTGAGCGACCACCGCGTGAAACGCTTCGTCCCACCGCGTCAGCGCCGTGTGGTCCAGGTTCTGAAGCTTGAGGACGAAGGTCGCCCACAGAACCATGGCCAGCAACGTCGGCGCGATCACCAACGACCACGCCGGCGGCGTCTCCGGAAGATCCGTATTGTTTTCAGGATTTGCCATGTCCCGTGTAAGGTAGCTGACGGCGGGATGTCCCGGCAACGTCGTGACATGAAAGAAGTGCCCGCATGGCGGTGAGATTTCACGTCATTTCTTGCAGCCTGGCCGGGGCCCACGGGCCGATTGCGATCGCGCCGGCACGCTGGCGCAAGGCGAGAATTGTCGCAATATCCCCAAACCCAGGGTAAGTTCTAGTTGCATCCGGGTGGGAAATGCCGTCCAATCTTTCTTGACCTTCCGCCGTCCGGTGCTTTCCGGTGATTGGGCGACTCGGACTTGTGCCGGCGGTGGAGGTCTTTTTCGTTTTAAGCCCTCACGGCTATTGCTGACCGAAGCAATACAAATGCCCGGCGGTGCGCAGGTAGATCCGGCCATCGACGAGGGCCGGCGTGGCGAACACATCTTCCCTCAAATCGACCGAGTGCAGCACTTGCCAGTCGGCCTCGGCGCTGATGACCGTGAGCTCGCCTTCCTGACTGACGACGAACACCTTGCCGTCGCCGCCGACCGGGGAGCTGTAGTAGTTGCCGCGGGCCGGCAGCCGATCGGCCTTCAGCGACTTGCCGGTCCTCGGATCGAGGGTCGAGACCAGGCCGCCGTTCTTCACCAGGAAAATCAGCTTGTTGTACACGAGCGGCGACGGCACGTAGGGAAGCTGCTTCGTCTGTTCCCAAAGAACGTGCGTCGTGGTGACGTCGCCGGCGCCGCCCGGCCTCACGGCGACCATGCGGTTCTTGGCGGCGGCGAAGATGCCGCGCATGCCTTCCCATTCGGCGCGGTCGACGTGGCCGTCGCGGTTGCGGTCGAACTGCGGAAAGCGAGCCTTGACGGGGCCGTCCGGCACTTCCGTTTCCTCAATCACGCTGTTCTTGTTGGCGTCGTGCTTGGCCAGCGTCTGGGCGAACGGCTCCACCACGATGATGTCGCCGGGATCGGCCCCCGCCCCCCAGCCTGCCAGGTAGAGCGTGTTGTCCGGCCCGATGCTCGGCGTCATGTTGCAGATCCGCGCCAGGCCGCGGACTGTCCAGATCTCCTTGCCCGTGTCGAAGTCGTAGCCCACCACACGCAAGGTCCCCGCCTGCACGATCTGCTTCTTGCCGGCGACTGTCCAGATCACGGGCGACGCGTAGCCGACGGGAAACTCCGAGCGGTCCGTCTTCCACCGTTGCTTGCCGCTCTGGACGTCGTAGGCCGCCAGGAATGAATCGCTGTCGTAGTCCTGGTTCAGGATGACCCGGCCGTCGACCAGCAGCGGCGACGCGGCGGCGCCGAACTCGGTCTTGAACGGCCCCAGCGGCACGCGCCAGAGTTCCTTGCCGTCCCGGTCGTAGCACAGCAGCCCCACCGACCCGAAGGAAACGACGACGTGCCGGCCGTCGGTCGCGGCCGTCGCCTGGGCGTGGCTGCCGATCTTGTGGATCGTCTCCCGGTTCTGCGGCGCGACTTCGTTTCGCCAGACCTCTTTGCCGGTCGCGCGGTCGAGGGCCAGCACGAACAGTTGCTTGCCCTTCACGCCCGTCAAGAAGATGCGGTCGCCATGGACGACGGGCGACGAATGGCCCGCCGGCAACGGCGTCTTCCAGATCACATACTGATCCGGCCCGATTTCCGCCGGCAGTCCCTGGCCGCCGACCGCGACTGCCCGGCCGCCCGGTCCGCGGAATTGAGACCACGATTCAACCGGGGCATCGCCTCCGGCCGTCAACGTCAGCGCGGTCAACAACGAGGCGACGACTGGCGACATGGATTCCCCCCCATAGAGTTTGCTGCAACGTTATGACTTCGCATCGCGAGCGTCGAGCCACGTCGAAGGTCGAACCTGGCGAAGGGCGCGGCGTCAGCGGCGCGGCGTGCTGTTCGTGGTCGGCTCGATCACCCTGACAAGCACTGGTGAGATTCCGATGGCGTACTAGCCGGGCACTGCGAGATGTAGGTGAATGGTTCGAACGGGCCGACTGCGTCGCAGGACCGCGCGAGCCGCGCGGCGGGCTGGGCCGCATGCACGCGGCGCGGCGTCTCGGTCTGGCTGTTGATCACCGTGCTGGAATGAAGTCCGTTCATTCCATCGGCAGAATGCGGACGGGCAGCGACACCGTCGTGCTCTTGCCGCACAATTCGCAGCTCGCCCGCAACTGCACCGTGAACCGGCCGGCGCGGTTGAGCGTCACGCCGTACTGCAGGGGCAGGATCTTCAGCGCTTCGGGAATATCCTTGTTGACGCGGCCGCTGATCGGCTGGGTGAACGTGGCCTTGCCGTTCTCGTCGAG
>JAKEET010000212.1 GCA_022616435.1 Gemmataceae bacterium | reverse complement strand
TCTGACCTCTGACTTCTGACCCCTCAGTCTGGATGGCTGGATTCGAACCAGCGGTCTCCGGCTCCCGAAGCCGGCGGATTGAACCAAGCTCTCCCACATCCAGATATGCCCCGCGAGCCGAGCGGGGCGTGAGCGTGACTGGGCGACGCCATTTTCCAAGGCGGTCCGGCTCGGCTCGCCGGACCCGTGCACAGTGGGACTCCAGGGGCTCGAACCCTGACCTCGCTCCTTAAGAGGGAGGAATGCTGCCGCTAACACCTGAATCCCGTGCCGTTCCGACCTCCGACTTCTGACTTCTGACTGGCGGACCCCCAGGATTCGCTACGCTCATCCTGGGGCTTGACAATGACCTCCGACTTTCGGACCCCTGACTCCTGCCTCCTGCACACTAGGGCCGGAGGGACTTGAACCCCCACCTTACCGCTTAAAAGGCGGATACGCTGCCGTTACGCCACGGCCCTCAAGGCCAACGCAAAAGTCCAACAAAAAAGGCCAGGTGCGGGGACACCTGGCCTTCTTCAGAGAAAGAGTCCGGGTGTCACCATCGCAACGGATAGATGGAGTTCGTACGGGCCGATGGTTCGGCGTGCCGCCGGCTCGGTTCCGCATTACGCCAACTCGGTAAAAGCCATCCATCCAGGAACATCTCAGTTCTCCGTCGCCTGCTTAACGAGTGATAGACGCGCGGTTGCGCGAATCGGTTCACGGATTTTTGGCTTTTTTTTGCGGCTCGGCCCGAGCCTCCTTCGCGATTCGGCCGTCGCCTCGGATCGCTCACCGGCATCACCTTGGCTGGACGGGGTCTGGAGACCGTGCTAGAATTGGTATTACACTCTGTATTACAGGAGCGCGGCATGGCCATTTCGTTGCGGCTGGACAAGGAAACGCAACGCAAGCTCGCCCTGGCGGCGAAAGCCAAGCGGGTTTCGAAGTCCGAGCTGATCCGCCAATGCCTGGACGCCTATCTTGACGCTGGCGAACAGGGACCGACCGCGTGGGAGCTGGGCAAGGACCTGTTTGGCTGCTTCGACAGCGGCCGCGGCGATCTGTCGGCGCGCGCCAAGGACATCGCCAGGGAACGCATTCATGCCCAACGCGCCCAGAAGAATCGTCGTTGACAGCGGGCCCATCATCGCCTTGTTTGACGCCGGCGACGCCCATCACCGTCGCGCCCTGGATTTCGTCCGTCGAGTGCGCGCGCCGCTGCTTTCCACCATGGCGGTGGTGACCGAGGCCATGTATGTGCTCGACGAAAGTCTGCCGGCCCAGAGGAACTTGCTTTCTTGGATGCTGGCGGGCGGACTCACCCTGGTCGAGCCGGGCGCCGGCGACCTGGAGCGCGTCATCCAATTGATGGAGAAGTACGCCGACCTGCCGATGGACTTTACCGACGCCGTCGTGGTTGCCCTGTGCGAGCGGCTCGGAACTCACCATGTGGCCAGCGTGGACCGGGACTTCGCGATCTACCGGTACAAAGGACGCGGCAAGTTTGTCAATGTGTTCTTCGAATGACATCATTGCAGCGAGCTGCTCAATGCCCCTGCCGCCGCGCCCCCTCCTCTATCTGCCGCCCAATATCCACCCCCACCACTTCGCTCCACGCCGTCAGCAGCCGTCGAAACATCGGCCCGGGCCGGCCGCCGCCGATGGCCGCGCCGTTCATCTTCGTCACGGGCATCACACAGTAAGGCGTTGACGTCAGAAGAGCCTCGCCGGCGTTCATCACGTCGTCGACTTGGATGTCGCGCTCGACGAAGGGGATGCCGAGCTTGGCTGCCAGTTCGATCACCATGGCGCGGCTGATTCCCGGCAGCGTGTTGACCGTGGTCGGTGAGATGATGGTTCCCCGGTCAACCATCAGGAAGTTCGCGGCGCTGGTCTCGGCGATGTTGCCCTGCAAGTCCAGCAGCAAGGAAATGGCGTCCGGATCGACCAGCCGCGCCTCCTGATCGGCCAGGAAGAAATGCATCCGGCTGCGACACTTCATCCGCGGGTCGTAGCATTGCGGCGGCACGTGCCGGATCGACGGCGTCACGACGTGCGCCCCCGTCTCCATCTTCTTGGCCCAGCGCTCGAAGGGGAGCGGGAAGGTGTGGACGCACACGGTCGGCGTCGTCCGCACGGCCCGGCCGGCGTACATCGGGTTTTCGCCGGCCGTGACGAACTGGATCAGGCCCAGTTCGTCGTCCTGGTCGATGAGCTGCGCGTTGCGGGCGGCTACCTCTTCGGAGATTCTAGCCAGTTCTTCCTGAGACATGCCGATGTCCATGCGCGTGTGCCGCAGCGCGCCGAACAGCCGGTCGAGATGATCGTGCAAGCGCCACAGGCGGTGGCGGAAGGTCCGGGTCATTTCGGCGACCGTGGCGCCCTGAACGATGCCGGCGTCGAAGATCGGGAGGTGCGCCTGCGCTGCCGGCACGATGGCGCCATTGAGATAGACAACAGGTTCAGACAACTCTTGCTCCATGGATCAACACTAGACTGGATACTCCGCCGGCACGACGAAGCGTTGCAGCCGCCGGAGCTCGCGGAGCAGCACGATCGACGCGGGAATGCCGACCGGCAGCTCGGACAGCAGCCGGTGCATGGCGTCCACGCTGCTGACTTGCTTTTCCCCCAGCTCCACGATGAGATCGCCCGGCTGAATCCCGGCTTCATCGGCGGGCGCGCCGGGCTCGACGGCTTGCACCTCGACGGCATATTCCTGGCTGAGTCCGAATTGCCGGATCAGCGAGCGCCGCACGGGAACCGCGCGGCCGTGCAGTCCGAGATAGCCGCGGACCACGCGGCCGTGCTGCATGAGCTGCGGCAGGATGTGCTTGGCGGCGTTGATGGGGATCGCGAAGCAAATGCCCTGGGCCGGCGCGATGACGGCGGTGTTGACGCCGATGACCCGGCCGCGGCTGTCCACGAGCGGGCCGCCGCTGTTGCCCGGGTTGAGGGCGGCGTCCGTCTGGATCACGTTGTCCACGAGGTGGCCGGTGATGCTGCGCAGCGTCCGCCCCAGGGCGCTGATGACGCCGGCGGTCACCGTCGAGTCAAAACCGAACGGGCTGCCGATGGCCACGACGAGCTGGCCGACGCGGAGCGCTGCCGAATCGCCAAACGCCGCGTGCGGCAGGCCGACGCCGTTGGCATGGACGACGGCGAGATCGGTCCACGGGTCGGCGCCCACCACCTGGCCATCCAGCTCGCGCCCGTCGGTGAGCCGCACGCGGACCGATTCATTGCCGTGAACGACGTGTCCGTGAACCACGTGATGATTCGTCAGCAAGAAGCCGTCGGGCGTGAACAACACGCCCGAGCCGGAACCATCGCGGCGGCTTTGGCCGCGCAGGTTGACGACGGCGGGACGCAGCGCCTCGGCCACGTCGACGACGACGCGCGAATAGGCGTCCAGGGCCTCGCGCTCGCCGGGCAGCGGGTCGAGCGGAGCGGATGGCGGTGATGATGGCGAATCGTCGCTGATATATTCGGACCGAGCGGTGGACATGCTGATGCCTCCGGGCAGCCTGATTCATTCTAAGGCACATGGTCAAGTGTCCTCAGGCTCGCCGATTGATGGGCGCCATCGCGTTGCCAGCTTCCCGTGCGCCGCCCAGTGGACTCGGCCCGGTCCACCAGCCGGTCGAAGTGCCGCACCAGCCACCAGCGGATGAGGGCCATGTTGAGCGCCAGCGCCGCCCAGTAGCACAGCGAGATTCCCCAGGGATGGTGGGACCACACGTCGTCATAACTACGTGGCACCATTGGGTCGATCAGCGGCCTTGCGATGAGGAATCCGGGGTGCATGGCCGCCATCGGGTATTGGTTGTCGCGACCGCCGTAGGTCCAGCACTCGGCGAGGGCGACCAGCGCCAGATGCAGTGCCGTCAGGTAGCAGCCCGTGGAAGCGGCATTGAGCCTTGTCCGGCTCCAGCACCAGGTCACCGCGAACCAGATCCCGATGATGATCCATAGCGCCACCCCGTTATTCTGACGAAAGCTGACCATCGTCATTGGCATGAGGAAAATGGCCGTCGCCGGCAGGACGAAGCTCGACACCACCGCGCCGGCGGTCGTTCGCGCGGCGAGCGAACATGCCAGGCCTTGCCAGGCCAGCACGGCGCCAAACAACGTGGCCGTGATCAACGACAGGAGCAAGCCGGCGGGCGACGACGCTCCGGTGAACCAGAAGAAGGCGCCCAGCGCCCACGGGAGCCACAGCAGGTTCCGCAGGTGCTCCCACAAGGCCAGGGCGGCGCCGTCGACGATCTCGCGGCTTGACAGCGGCGTGACAATCACCTGCTCCAGGAACCCGCGACGGCGGTCGCCGATCAGGCTGTGGCCGCACACCAGGGCCGTCACCAGCCCGATGGTTCCCCAGGTCGGCAATTGAAACGCGATGCTGTAGCCCTCGTGGCTCAGGCCGCTGGGATTGAAGGCCGCCAGCATCACGATGGCAAAGACGACGATGATCCAGCCCAGCCATTGCAGGCGCTTGAGGCTGCCGACCCGGTCGTACACATGGGTCAGCCGGGACCGCAGCCACAGCGGATTGGCGACGACGTGACCGAACCAGAGCCGGCCGGCGCGGGCGCGGCGCGCATCGGCTCGCTTCGGATTGGGCAAAGCGTTTCGGCGGCGGCCGAGCCAGGACAATGATCGCATCCACGAACCGCCCGGCGCCGGCGTTTGCCGCAGTCGCCGCGCTGCCCGCCACAGCAGGAACACCGACCACAGGGCGGGGAACGCGAAGCTCGCCGGCCATCCCCAGCTGCCATACAGGAAGCCCAAGGTCGTGTGATAGCTTTCGTTGACGGCCCCCCAGAACGAGACCAGCGGGTAGATGAGATATGCCGGCGCCAGCCGCTGCGCCAGCTCCGCCGTCATCTCATTGCCCACGGCTTGAAGCATCTCCTGGAAGCCCCAGGCGAGGATCGCCAATCCCGCCAGCCACATGAAGAAGGCAATGTAGGTTCGCGCCAGCGCCTCCATCGGTCCCCGGGCGATGGCGGAAAAGTAGATCGCGTGGCTGCCGGTGAACAAGATCGCGAGCAGAGTGGCCGCCAGCACGCGCCAGATCGATTCCGGGCTGATGCCGCCAAACATCATCAGCAGGCTCACGACCGGCACCCCGCACAGGATCAGGCAGATCATGGCGGCCACGCGGCTGAACAGCTTGCCGAGGACGATTTCACGGTCGGTGAGCGGGGTAATGAACAGCAGGTCCAGGGTCTGCTCCTCGCGCTCGCCGGCGATCACGCCGCACAGGAAGGCCGGGACCAGCAAGTAGACCGACCAGAGCTGCAGGTAGCTGGTGGCGATGAAGATCTCGCCGGCGAGGCGGGCCAGGGTGTTTCGCGTGCCCATGGCCATCGAGAGCGCCGACGATTGTTCCCAGGCGACGTACAGGAGGAACACCAGGATGGCGCCGTACAGCCCGCGGCACATGTAGTAGCGCCAGCGGCGGGCGATCTCGATGATCTCTTTGGCGAAGATGGGGCCCAGGAATTCGGTGATGTGCCGCTGCATGAGCGCCCTTTGAAAGCGAGTCGGACGATGATGTGACACCGGACACCGCGTTTCGTCCCGGCCTGCACGAAAGTTATACCTGACAGACGCTCAAACCGCGCCGATCACACCGTTTGACAACGGCGGATGGAAGCTCCCGGATTCGCAGCCGGTCACCGAAGTCCGCCCGACACGGCCAGGGTTTCCCCGGTGATCCAGCCCGAATCGGCCGACGCCAGGAACACCGCCACCCGGGCGATGTCGTGCGGCTGGCCGATGCGGCGCAGCGGCGTTTGTGCCACGGTCTTCTTGATGAAGTCGCCCTCGCCGAGGCCGGCGGCATGGACGCCTTCGGTTTCGACCAGGCCGGGGTTGATCGAGTTGACGCGGATGTTGCGCGAGGCCAGCTCCTTGGCGAGCGACCTGGTGACGGCGTCCACGGCCGCCTTGGTGGCGCTGTACACCGACATCGTGGGCAGGGTCATCGTGGCCGCCACGGAGCTGATGTTGATGATGCTGCCGCCGTCCGGTCCGAAATGCTTGACCGCCTCCTGCGACGTCAGGATCAGGCCGAGCACGTTGACATTGAACATCTTGTGGAAGTGCTCGGCGGTCACTTGTTCCAGCCGGGCAAACTCGTAGACGCCGGCGTTGTTGACGAGGATGTCGAGCTTGCCGAACGCCTTGCTCGTCTCGGCGAAGAGCCGCTGGATGTCCGCCTGGTTGCCGACGTTGGCTTGCACGGCGACGGCCTTGCCCCCCGCGCGGACGATGCCGGCGACGACCCGCTCCGCTCCGTCCTTGCTGGCGGCGTAGTTGACGACCACGGCGGCGCCTTCGGCGGCCAGATGCTGCGCGATTCCAGCGCCGATGCCTTTGGAGGCGCCGGTGACGACGGCGACGTTGCCTGCGAGTTTGTGCTGCATGAGGGATGCTCCCGGATGATGGGGTCTTCTCCCGTAACGGACGCGTTCACGGAACGCTGCTCAAAAGGCGCACAAACGGGTAGTGGGCCTGGAGTTTCTTGACGAGTTTGTCAGCAAGGATGCGGTTCTGCCGCTCGGCCCTTGTGAGAGCATGACCGAGCTCGATGGGGAAGAAGTCAGGGGCAAGGAACTCGTGGAGTGAGTTACGGAAAGCGTCGCGGAGGCGGTTCGCCTTGTCTGAGTCCGGCTCGGGCACTCCCCACTTGAAGGCAACGTTGGAGTCCAGCACGTACTTCATTCAGGTAGTTCACCTCGGATTTCACGGATGATCTGAACACCGCTCGCCTGAACACCGTGCGCGGCCAAGACCTGTCGGCGCGCATGCTCGGCACGCTCCTGCACGCGTCGAGCAACGTCAGGAGGAATCTGTTTCCCGCTGGCGACACACTCCGCGACAAGTTGGGCATCCCTCTGAGCTTCTGGCGAAACCGGATAGTGCTTGCTGTTCTCCATGCCTCCATCTTCCGCGGCTGCCGGAGACGAATCAAGAGAGGATTGCTGCACCATAGAGACGGTGAACCATTCTCTCACCTCCGATTCTTGGCCTCCACATTCCCGTCAAACAGGCCTATCCGCCCCTCCACGCCCACACCCCATGTGGGAACCAAGTGCGGCAACGCGCCGATATCGGGAGACCCCTTGTCCGCCTCGCGCAGCGGATCGGGCCAGTCGGCCGGCAACGATAATCCAGCGTTGATGGCCGGGCTGCCGGCTTGCAAACGCAGGTCGGCGTCCAAGGACCCCGGCGCCGGCGGCCTCACGAAACGCGGGTCGGCCGCCTTGTCGTGCGTGGACCAGCCGGCCGGGTAGTGCCTCTTGCTCGACTCGAACAGCGGCGACTTCTTGAGCTTGGTGAACGGGTCGAGCTTGCTGGCCGGCCCATCCTTCAGTCCCCAGACAAGGTTGCCGCCTTCGCGCATGGTCTCCGCCTCTTTGCCGAGGATGACCGCGCCCGGCATTCCCTCGGCCTGCGCGAAGATGTTGTTGAACACGTCGCGCTCCGTGTTGCGCAGGCCCGTCGCGCCCAGGCCGGACAGGAAGTAATTGCGATACACCGGCGTGTTGCGCACGAACGTGTTGTGATAGACGCGCATGACCGGATAGGTCGGACTGCCGTGGTCGCTCAGCAAGTGGCCCTCCGAGTGCAGGAATGCCCCGGTCGGATCGGCCTTGGCCGGCAAGTGATAGTACACGCCGGCCCGTTGATCGAACACGTTGCGGAAGACGTACATGCCCGACTTCGGGTCGTGACCGGCGGGCGACTCGTCCTTGTCGATCTCGTGCTGCTGGAGCACGCCCAGGCAGGCGCCGATGCGGTTCTGGTAGATGAACATGCTGTGCCAGCGCAGCTTGGGCCCGCATTCCAGGCCGTCGTCGTTGAAGTTGTCCACGAAGTTGTGATGGAATTGCAAGTTCTTCACGTAGCGCAGGAACGCGCAGTCGTGATCGTCGGTGAACTCGCACCAGCCCAGCTCGATGTTCTCGTTGACCGGCTGGCTGTTCTGAAAGACGATCTGGTACGACGCCGTGCCGAAATACTTCATGTGCGAACGGCCCGACCACGGCGCCGCCAGCCCGCGGAACACACAGTTGGTCACCTTGATGTCCTTCGAGGCGTCCACAAGCAGGCCGGGAAAGCCGCCGAAGACCGTGAGGTGATCGAGGTGGACGTTGTCGGAGCCGTAGATCTCGATCATCGGGCTGCCGGTGGCGCCGCGGAACACGATCCCCTGGACCTTGACGTGGCGGACGCCATTCGCGCGAAACACCGAGTCGCCGAAGCCGGCCGCGATCACCAGCTTGAGCTTGCGCGGATCGGTTGCGCCGTGATAGCCGCGGTCGCCCAGGCCCGGCATCTTGTGATGGGCAAGGCGGATGTGGATGCGGCCGGTCTCGCGGTTGAACCACAGGCCGGGGCCGCAGTAGACGCCTGTCCGGCCCTCCTTGCGATTGGGCGGCGCGAACTCGCTGGTCGCGCGCAGATCGGCCACGGTGCGGTAGCCGTGCAAGGGGACCATCGAATCGGCGAAGTGCCCCAGGGCCAGCGGCCGCTCGTCCTCGATGCCCCACATCGGCTCCCACGCGCCCGGCAAGAACTGCCGCGGCGTGCGGCGCTCGTCGAGATGGTGGTAGGACTTGGTTGAGACAAACTCGCCCTCCGCGCCGCCCTGGAGCGGTTCCCAGCTCGTTTCTGGTGATTCGTAAAACTCACGCAGCCCGCCGTCGATGATCGCCATTTCCCCCGGATACGACGCAATGGTGATCGGCGCTTCCGCCGTGCCGGACCGGGTCAGAGCGACCTTTTCGTAATAGGTCCCCGCCCGCAGGTACAGCGTGTCCCCCGGTTTGAGCCGGCGGGCGCCGTGCCGGATGGTTTTCCAGGGTTTGGCTTCCGAGCCGTCGTTCTTGTCGTCGCCTTTGGCGGCGTCCACGAACAACGTCGGCCCTTTGGCCAGCGGCTGCACGAACGGCTCGGGCAGCGGCCGCATCGGCGGATGCGAGGCGACCTTGGGCTGGGCGGCGAGGTTGCCGGCGATGAGGAAGGCGATGGCGGTTAGGAGGGGAAGGCGGATGGCGGTCACAGGCATGCTCCTGGTGGGGCAAAGCGATTGTATGCAAAGGGCGTCGGGTGCTTCAATTCGTTCCAAAGAGATACTCAACGACCAACGGCCAGCGCCTCGCCAAATCCAGAAGGATGAGCAGAGTGGGAACCGGGACGATGATGAAGAACACGATCCACGGTTGCCACCGCCGCCAGCAAGGGATGGTAAGCAGCACGACGCCAGCAGCCAAAGTCCCAGACCGGTTGAAACGATCGGGTGATAATCGTTGGTCGCAAATGTGACATAGCAGCAGAACACGGCGGCAAACAGCGCGCTCGCCCCGAAGGCGGAAGCAAGATTTGCCGCGACTCGAGTCAGGATCGGAAGGCGGATGGTGGTCACGGCGTGCTCCGATGGCGTTCGTGGGCAACGGGATTATATCCATGCGGCCTGATCGTCTCGATGCCGCTCGCGTTTGCAACATAGAACAACGGATTCTGCTGTCACAACGGTCGCGACAAGCTAGAATAGACGCGGCGGGGTGAGCATGATAAAGGAAAGCTATGGCCTCATGCGTGAATGCTCCGATGATCGAGCAAGCTTGGCAGACGTTTCTCAGCGAGCTGCCGACGTTGCTGCCGGCGTGCCGTGGCCAATGGGCTGCCTATCACGGCGGCGAGCGCGTCGGTCCCATCAGCAAGAACCCTGATGATCTCTACCGGTATTGTCTCGAGAAGTACGATGAGGACCAGTTCTTGGTCATCTGCATCGAACCAGGCGCCGGCGCTCCCGCATTCCTGCCGAACCTTCAGTTTCCATCGGTTTATGTCGATGACGGGGATTCTGTGTTTGCCGTGGATGGGCGGGTCCTGGGCGTGGAGCTGCGGGGCGGCCAGGAGGAGAGGAATTGCGAACAGCGAGTGTTTCATGGAACGCCCTCCCGGAACCGATCGCAGCCGGTATTGACATCGCTTCTCGGACGCCTGCCGTCAATCGCCTCTTGTTCGCGCGCGGCGTCGTACTTGGTGGCAACCAACTGATAGAACGGAGTGGGTTTGGCGTCTTGCATTGTTTCGGTGACGGAAAGAGACGCCGCGTCACTCGGGGCTGCCAACCTCCTCAGGAACACGTTCCAGCTCCCCGGCTCGTTGTGTGATCCACTCGGCGCAAAGCGCGGAGACCGACTTCTTGGTTTTCGTGGCCAGGTTCTTCAATCGATTCCATGTATCTTCGGAGACCGAAAGCGAGATTTGCCTCTTCGGCGGCGTACGATCAGTGAAATGGACGCTCCACAGTTTCTGATCGTGGAATGTAATCCGCGCGCCGGGGGGCGGGATGATGAGATCCAGCATCTCGTCGCCGCGTTGGTAGCACTTCACGTTCTTCGACAACCCAACCCGATCGAGAAACGCGCGAAACTCGTCTACAGTGGTTTGCGGCGACAGTTGGTCGAAGTCGTCCAGCGACCGCAGCGAATGGGGAGTCCGGCCCGCGTTCGAGATCCCTTCGCCAGCGTGCACGGACCTTTGCGTCGGTGAGACATTCTTCTCTCGCTCTTTTGACTGCGGCGGCAAAGGCGTCATCGCCAGTCGAACTGAACACTGGCAATTCCAAGGTGTTGCTGCCCGCTGCGCTCACGCCAGCCGGCGATCCTACCGCTCCGCCTGCACGTACGCCTGCCATTCGCGTGCCGCCTGCGGCGGCACCCGGTCCGCCGCGGCGTCGCCGCGGCTCAGCGCGAACGCCACGCCCAAGGGCGTCCGCCCCGGCCGAGCGCCGCGGGTGAACGGCCCCTGGCCCCAGTGATCGCCGACGGCGACCGCATCGAAACGCTCCAGGCTCCTGGTCGCGGTGTTGACGGCAATGCAGCCCAAAAACCGCGCCTCAAAACCGCGATCGGACTGCGGTCCCGCTTGTGTCGTCAGCAAGTACGCGCCGTCGAGCTTGAGCGTGACGAGATCGCCCTTCACGCTGTCCACGACGGCGTGCAGCTTCCCCTCGCGCATTTGGCCGCGCGACCAGGCCGGCGGTTCGCCGCGCGTGTTGTCCACGAGATGGAAGCGGCCGATGCGCACCGCCAACCGCTCCGGCACGTTGACACGATCGCCGACTTTCGGGCCGGCGGGGACCAGGGCATTGATGTCTTCCGGCAAGAGCCACAGATGATCGTGAGACGACCGGTCGCCGCCGGGGAACGGGCACGTGCCGGGGCAAAACTCTCCGTCGGCGGTGCGGTCGAGAATGCGCGCGTAGACGTTGACGATGGCGCCCCCCTTGGGCAGCTCGCGGTGGTACTGGCGATCGACCTTGCCGACGTCGCCCACCTGCACGGCCCGGGGGATGCGCTCGCGGGCCGGCAGTTTCTGCCAGTTCTTGAGCGAGTCGAGCAGGAATTGCCGCATGACGTCCGGATCGTGATGGTTCCGGTAGCCCAGGAGAATGCCGCCGGCCGAGAACACGTAGATGCCCTGCCGGGTGCTGCCTCCCTGGCCCTTGCGCGGCCCCTGATCGGCGACCTTGCGGAAAAATTCGCCCTCGTCGTCCTGCCGGCGCCGCTGGTACCAGTCGTCGGCCGCCACGGCAACGAAGTTGGTTTGCGCCATCTTGATGATCCGCGGATCGGCCCAGGTGAGCGCACGGCCCACGACGCCGTTGTTTCAGACGCAGCCGAGCGGGTGGCCGTCCATTTCCCACAGGAGGATCGGCTTGCCCTCGCGGGCCGCTTGCCGGCGCGCCTCCCACAGGCTGGAGCTCCAGGGGATCTGCTGCCATTTTTCGGTTTGCTGATCCGGTTTGATGACGGCGAGGAGTTTCGTGAACTGGGCCTGATCCAGGGCGGGGGGCTGAGCGGCCGCCGCCGCGGGCCAGGCCAGCACGGCGATGCCAAGACCGACGAACGATTTCATGGGTTGCTCCGGGACGGAATGAGCCGAGGGGGGCACGCGTTACGGTGGCGGGGATGATCCATCTATCCTAGCGTCGCGATCCGCGATCCGGCAAGCGCAAAGCGGTGCGGTGGGATGAAGTAGGGCGATACTGTCCGCGTCCTCGAAAAACCTGCCGCGCCGGTCTGTTGGGGCCCTGGTGATGCTAGAATAGTCCAACCCCCCACGGCGCGGAGTGCTCTGGCTCTCCGCAGGCAATTTTGGCAGAATCGTCCCGTTCCTCCTTGGAGATCATGGCATGAAGGCCTGTTGGGCGCTTGGTTGTATGATCGTGGTGTTGTCCCTGGCTGTCGTTGCCGGCGCCGGCGGCGACGGCAAGAAGCGAAAAGGCGATTTCGAGACGTTCTTCAAGAAGCTCGACAAAGATATGGACGGCAAGCTGACGAAGGCCGAGTTCCTCAAGATGGCCGACTACGCCAAGGAGAAAGCGCAAGCGCGGCGGAAGCTGGCCGCGGCGTATGACAAGCTCGATCCCGAGCGGAAGGGGATTGCGAAGGACGTGTTCCGCCGCCTGCTCGAAAGCAGCAAGACCAGTGATGGACCGCCGGCGCCGTCGAAGTAGCCAGTTCGGGGCTGCCGTTTAGCGTTCAGAGCGGGTCGCGCGGACGCTAAACGGCAAGCCGCCTCCGCCATGTCGCGTTCGTGAGATGTGGACGGGCCGGCGTGGCGAACGTCACCGTCTTCCTTCTTCCCCCAAGATCTTCTCAAGCGAGGCGATCGCGTCGCGCACCCCGTCGAGGCGGGGGTTGATTCGATTGGCGCGGCGATAGCTCCGCAGGGCGGCCCGCAGCTTCTTGAGCTTCACGAAGCACTGGGCCATGCCGCTGGCGGCGCCGAAATGGCAGGGATTCAGACGCAGCACCCGCTCGCAGTCGGCGATCGATTTCGCGAGCTCGCCCATGCGGAAATAGACGATGGCCCGCTGGTTGTACGCTTCCGCGAAACGCGGCGCCCGCCGGACCAGGGCGTCGAACCCCGCCAGGATGACGGCCGAATCGGCGTCGGTCAGCTCCATCTGCATGAGCCGTTGCAGCTCTTCGTTATTGCTGGTCAGGTCGGCGCGAAACCACAGCGACCACAAGGCGTCGGCGGCCATCTCGGCGACCACGGGATCCTCATCGTGCAGCCGGGCGGCGAGGGCCTCGTTCACCCGGATCGTGCCGATGAGCCCCAGCGCCAGCACGGCGGCCTGCCGCACCTCGGCGACCGGCGCGTGCAGCAGTCGTTCCAAGGTCGACTGGCCGTACCGGGCCGCGACCGACTTCTTGAACCGGGCCAGCGCCTTGCGAAACGCCTGCGCCCAGCGGCGCGGGTCGGCATCGGGAGTCTGTTCGGGCAAGAGATGATAGAAATCGACGATCAGGGGCAAACGCACGGTGCTACCTCGACAAAACTGGCCTGGAGAGCGTCATGGCGCTCCTTCGCCCCTTGCGTGTTGTAGGAAAAGGGAGTTCGTCTGCAACCCGGCGCAGGCAGATGTGCAGGAACGACCGGCGCGGCGATCGCGCGCTGACGGACCGGCGCGATCGCCGGCGACGGCGGGCCGCCGCCGGTGGCGACGCCGCCGCGGTCGTGAAAAGCCAATCAATCTTCGGGCGGGAGCATCGGCGGCGCCGGCCCCACGGTCGATGAGTCCTGGGCGCCCGGCCGCCGTTGCCCGGCGAGGTTGCCGCGCGTTTTCCGCCAGATTTCCACATCGAGCGCCAGGACTTCCACGGCCTTGTCCAGCTGAGCGTCGTCGCCGCGGGCCAGGGCATCCGGGTGGACGTCCACGACGACGTCGGGGACCACGCCTTCCTTCTCCATGTTGACCCCCTTGTTGGTGCGGACGCCGATGCGGGGCATGCGGAACTGGGAGCCGTCGATCAGCGTGAAGTTGCGCGTGCCGATGACGTGGCCGCCGGTGGCCTGGCCGACGAGCTTGCCCAGGCGGTGGACGCGGAAGGCGTGCGGGAAGATCTCGGCGTCGCTGTAGGAGCGGTTGTTGACCAGGCACACCAGCGGCCGAGTCCACTTGCGATCGCCGAAGTTGAGCACGAAGCCCTGGGCCCCGTTGCGCTGGGAGAACGTGGTGTGCTCCTTGCCCAGCAGGTAGTTGAGGATCGATTCGTGCGTGAAGCCGCCGCCGTTGTAGCGGACGTCGAGAACGAGGCCGTCCTTGTCGAAGTTGTCGGAGTAGAGCTGGCGGAGGAAGCGGTCCAGCCCCGGCTGCTGCATGTTGGGAATGTGGATGTAGCCGAGCCTCCCCTTGCTGAGCTCGCTGACGCGGCGCGCGTTGGCCGCCGCCCAGCGCTCGTACATGAGCGGCGCGATCCCGGCGCCCGTGCTGCTCTGCCGCGCATCACCCTGGATCTCCACGCGCCGCTTGGCACGGGCATCGAGCGGGTTCGCGGTCACATGGACCGCGACCATCTCGCCGACGCGGTCGTTGAGCAGCTGGGCGGTGTCGATCCTGGGAGTGATTTCCGTGCCGTCGATGGCCACCACGATGTCGCCCGCCTTGATGTTGAGCCCGCGCCGATCGGCCGGGCCGCCTTTCAAGATCTCGGCGATCCGCAGACCCGGCCCCTGGTACGACCGGTCGAACAGCAAGCCAAGCTCGGCGGTCGTCTGTTCCGGCCCGCCCAGGTTGCCGGAGATGCCCAGGTGCGAGGCGTTCAGCTCGCCGAGCATCAAGTAGATGAGGCTGTACAGGTCTTCCTTCAACGCGCAGTGCTGGACGAGCGGCCGGTACTTGGCGCGGACCTTGTTCCAGTCGGCGCCGTGGAAGCCGGGGTCGTAGAAGTTGTCGCTGAGCGCCCGCCAGCTCTGCTCGAACATTTCCTGGAACACCTCGTGTTGCTCGATAACCATGCGCGCTTGAAACGGAATGGCGGCGACATTCGCGCCCGGCGTGCCGCTGACGTTGGCGGTCTTGATGTTGCCGGCGCCGTCGCGGAAGTAGACCTGGCTGCCGAAGAAGCGCGACCACTGGATCTGCGTCGGCTTGGCGCTGCCGGTGGTGATGCGCGTCACCTGCCGGCCGTCCACGTTGGCGACCCAGAGATCGTCGCCGTCCTGGTTGGCGCGAAAGGCGATCCGCGTGCCGTCGTTGGAGATGGCGCATTCGCCGATGGTCATCGGCGACGGCTGGCGGACGCGCAGGTGGATGTCGTCCCAGTCGATGTCCTTGCCGGCGGGGACGTTGGCCGCCGCCGGCTTTTGCAGGGACAGCACAAAGGCGCTGTTGAGGTTCCGCCGCCGCTGGCTGATGAAGCCGAGGCGGTTGTTGGTCCTGCTCCAGGTGACGCCGCCGTTGTAAGTGGCGAAGCGCGTGATGTTCCGGGCCGGGTTCGCCCTCGTCGCCCCGGTCGCCGGGATGATGTACAGCTCGCTGGCGAACGAGGCGTCGCTCTTGGCAACACAAATCCACTGGCTGTCCGGCGACCAATCGTAGTCGAACACCTGGCCCTCCGTGGTCACGGCCCTTTCGTCGCTGCCGTCGGGGTTCATCGAGATCAGCCGGCCGGCGCGGAGGAAGGTGACGCGTTTGCCGTTGGGCGCGAAACTCAGGCCCATCTCGCTCTGCATCGATTTGGTCAGCTGCCTGGTCTTGAACCGATGTGCTTGCACGAAGTCGGGATGGTCCGGATCGTCCGCTTCCAGCAGCCAGACGTTGTCGTGGCCGCCGCGGTCGGACAGGAACAGCATCTTCCTGGAATCGGGCGACCAGGCCACGCCGTGATCGAACGCCGGATGATCGGTGAGGCGCTTGGCCTTGCCGCCGGTGCGCGGCATCAGGAAGATTTCGCCGTGCACGACGATGGCGATGTTCTTTTCGTCGAACGACAGCGCGTATTCCGTCGCCTTGGCGGTGAATGTCGTGACTTTGTCGAGGTTGGTCTTGTCGTCGGCGTGGACCTCGATGTTCAGCTTCCGTCCTTTGCCGTCCTTCACCGAATGCAGCCACAACTCGGCGCCGCATTCGTAGACCAGCCACTGCCCGTTGCGGCTCAGGCGCGCCCTGCGGACGCCGTCCTCCTTGTGCAACGTGACCTGTTCGGGCGCGCCGGCCGCCGGGCCCGAGTAGTCAGCGAGAAACTCCTGCCGGACCACGTTGGCCGGCGTCGCGAACTGCTCGCTGACGTAGTACAGGAAGCGGCCGTCCGGCGACCACAGCGGGGCGTTGTCCTGGCCGTTGAAGCGCGTGATGAGCCGGTTGTTCGAGCCGTCGGCGTTGCACAGCCAGATGTCGTCGTTCGCCGAGCCGCGATAGCCCTTGCGATACCATGTCCCCGGCCCGCGCACATAGGCGATCAGGTCGCCCTTCGGGGAATAACTTCCTTCACGGCCCTCATAGGCGCTGACGCGCTCGGCCATGCCGCCGCCGACCGGCACCGTGTACATCTCGATGCGCGAGGGGAAGTCGGCGCTGCGGCTGGAGGCGAACAGGATGCGCTGGCCGTCGGGGGACCAGTCGGTGGGATGGTCGTCGGCGGAGTCGTGGGTCAGACGCGTGGGCCGGCCGCCTTCCACGGGGATGACGAACACGTCGTAACTGCCGTGCCGGTTCGACGAGAAGGCGATCTGTTTGCCGTCCGGGCTGAAGATCGGGTTGATCTCGTGCCGTTCGTGCATCGTCAGGTGCCGGGCCGTGCCGCCGGCGGCATCGACGAGCCAGATGTCGCCGAGGTAGCTGAACGCGATGGTGCGGCCGTCCGGCGCGATGTCCGGCGTGCGGCCGAGGCGAACCTGCTCGGCAGCGGCGGGGGCGGCCAGCGAAACGAGAACGAGTGCGGCAAAGCACCAAGGATTGCGCGGCATCGGAAGCGTACCTGCAATACGCGGGTGGCGGGGTGGGAAGATCGTTCCATCGTAACAGACGAGCATCGCGATGGCAAAGATTCCTGGCTTGAATCGCGCGCTCGATACCGGCTCAAGCACGCCGATTGACATGACCCGCATATCCTAAACGGGATGGACGCCCCCCATATCGTGATTGTCGGCGGCGGGTTCGGCGGGTTGGCGGCGGCGCGCGGGTTGCGCAAGGCCCCCGTGCGCGTCACCCTCATCGACCGGACCAATCATCACCTGTTTCAGCCGCTGCTCCAGGCCGCCTTCGAGGAAGCCGAATCGCTGGGCGACCCGGAACGGGCGCGGGAGCTGCTGACGTTCGTGCTGGTCGGCGGCGGGCCGACGGGGGTCGAGATGGCCGGGGCGATCGCCGAGCTGCGGCGCTACACGCTGCGGGCCGATTTTCGCCGGATCGATCCGCTGTCGGCCCGGATTGTCTTGATCGAAGCGGCGCCGCGCATCCTGGGCCACTTCCCCGAGCCCCTTGCCGAGAAGGCGCGGCGGCGGCTCGAACGGCTGGGCGTCGAAGTGCTGACCGGCAACGCGGTGGAGAAGATCGATGCGGGCGGCGTGACCGTCGGCGGACAGCGGCTGGCGAGCCGCACGGTGATCTGGACCGCCGGCGTGGCGGCGTCGCCCGCGGCCAGCTGGCTCGGGGCGCCCACCGACCGTGCCGGGCGCGTGATCGTCGAGGCCGACGGCCGCGTGCCGGGGCATCGGGAGGTCTTTGTCATTGGCGATACGGCCCACTGGCAGCACGAAGGCAAGCCGTTGCCCGGCGTGGCGCCGGTGGCCATGCAGCAAGGCGCGTTCGTGGCGCGGTTGATCCAGAGTGAATTGGCCGGCACGCCGCCGCCGGTGTTTCGCTATCGCGATCACGGCAACCTCGCCGTCGTGGGCCGCGGCTACGCGATCTTCCATCACGGCCGGCTGCGGCTGGGCGGCTGGCCCGCGTGGCTGTTGTGGGTGTTCGTCCACATCGCCAACCTGGCCGCGTTCATGAACCGCCTCCGCACGATGACCCAGTGGGGCTGGACGTACTTCACGCGGCAGCGCGGGTCACGGCTGATCTTGGAGCCGGCGCCGCGGTCGGAGAGACATGCCGGCGGTTAACGTGTCCCTCGTCATCCAAACAACTCCACCAGCGGCGTCCCCGTCGTGATCGGCCTCGTGAAGCCGTCGCGGCCCAGGCGAGTCTCCGGCGCCACGTCCAGGGCGTGGCAGATCGTCGCGCCAAGATCCTGCACGCGCACCGGCCGGTCCTTCACGTACGCGCCGATGCGGTCGGTCTCGCCGTACACCGCGCCGCCGCGGATGCCGGCGCCCGCGAGGATGGCGGACCAGCAGTTCGGCCAGTGCTGCCGGCCGGGCATGCGGTCGGGCTGATTGATCCGCGGCGTCCGGCCAAACTCGCCCATCACCACGACCAGCGTGCGCTCCAGAAGGCCGCGCTCGATGAGATCGACGAACAACGCCGACAGCCCCTGGTCCAGGCACGGCAGGCACCAGCCCATGCCGTACGAGCCGGTGCCGAAGGCGTTGCCCATGCCCATCTCGCTGCCGTGCATGTCCCAGCTCGACGCCGGCGGCCCGCCGCCGGTCTGGCCCGGCGCGGAGCCGGTCCAGCCGTTGACCGTGACGAAGCCGACGCCCGCTTCCACGAGCCGCCGCGCCAGCAGCAGGTTTTGCCCGAGCGGATGCATGCCGTAGCGCTCGCGCACCGTCGCCGGCTCGCGGTTCACTTCAAAGACCTCGCGGCCGCCGCGGCCGTTCGCCAGCTCAAACGCGCGTCGGTGAATGTCTTGCCAATCGCGCGACACTCGATTGCCATCGCCGGCGCTGACTTCCGGGTCGAGGCTGGCCAGCAGGTTGCGGCGCCGCTGCAATCGTTCCGGCTCGACCGCCGGTTGCAGCTCCTCGGGGGCGCGGAACGTCGGCATGGCCGGATGGTTGTTGGCGTTGCCGACGAACAGCGGCATGTACTGAGCGCCCAGGTGGCCGCCGGAGCCGATGTTGGGGGCGCAAAACACCGGATCGCCGACGCAGCGGATCAGCCACACGTAGTTGGCGATGTTGCGTTCGCTGGGCCGCACCCGCGCCATGATCGACCCCAGGTACGGCGAATCCGCCGGCGCCCCGGCCTGGCCGCTGAGCAGGTGGTGCATGGCGTCGAAGTGGTTGCTGATGTTGCCGACGTGCGTCATCGAGCGGATCAGCGTGAAATGCCGTGTCAGGGTGGACAGGCGCGTGTTCAGCTCGCTGATGCGCATGCCGGGAACGGCGGTGGCGATCGGCCGGTACGGACCGCGGATGTCGTCGGGCGCGTCGGGCTTCAGGTCCCAGGTGTCGATGTGGCTGGGCCCGCCGCACAGGAGGACAAAGATGCACGACTTCTCGGCCGCGATGCCGCGCAGTCCGCGGCTGGCATCGACGCCGGCCGCGACGGTTCCCGGCAGCCCCATGGTCAGGGCGCCGATGCCGCCGGCCTGAAGAAGCTTGCGGCGCGTGATGCGGGTGGAATCGTGCCGCGCGGGGCTGTGCGATTGGCTCATCGTCGTTTCCTCTGCGAAGGGGAAAGTGATCTTACGGCGCTCGACCGTCAAACTGGTCGAGGCGGCGAGGGAGGCTATTCATCACAAGGGTATCCGATGGCCATGGACTTGTCCAATGAGAAAGAGGAGAGCGACGAGTCACCAGCTACCTCACCCTCACCACCCGCTTGAACCAATTGTCCGCGAGATTCGCGTCCACGCCGCTGGCGCCGTCGTCGCCGACCGACGCGATCATGTTCAGCTTGATGCCGGGACGGGCGGTCTTGGCGATGCGGGCCTTGAAGATCACCCTGATGACCTGGCCGGGCTGCAAGGAGCCCAAGGCGAGGCGATACGTGCGCGGGGCAATGAGCTGCCAGCCCAGGGTGCTGCCGGCCCGGACGAAGGATAGGCGGGGCGGAAGCTTCTGAGTCACGAAGACGCCGTTCGCGATCGTGTTGCCGGCATTGACAATCGTGAGCGTCAGCCTGGCAAGGGCGCCGCGCGCTACTCTGGCGGGCGCGCTCTGGATGACCATCAGGTTCGGCGCGACATCACGCACCAGGATCGACTGCGAACCGGCTGCCGCGTGCTGGGCGCCGTTTTGATCGTAAAGGTCGATGGTGATCGTGGGATTGCCGGGCACGGCATACTGGTGCTGCGCGCTGATGCCGTTTGGCGACCCCGGATTCAGGCCACTGGTGGCGCCGTCGCCCCAGTTGATCTGGTAGCCGGTGATCGTGTCGCTGCCGGGGTCCACGACGTTGCCGAGCTGCAGCGTGTAGACCGCCAGCTCGTTGACGTCCACATTGCCGACCAGGGCGATGGTAGGCGGAACGTCGTCGATGCTGACGGCCAAGCTGCCGGCGTCCGTATGCACGCCGTCCTCGTCGGTCAGTTCGACGGTGATCGTGTAGCCGGCGGGACCGTCGATGTAGGTGTGCGAGGCCGTGGCGTTGGCTGGATTGCCCGTCACATGGGTGACGTCGCCGTCGCCCCAGTTGATGCTGTAGGTGAGAATGGTGTCGGTCCCCGGATCGGTGACGTCGCCCAGGCTGAGCGTGTAAAGCGCGCCTTCGTTGACGGTGGGGTCGCCGGAGAGGGCGATGCTAGGCTTCACGTCGTCGATGGTGACACCCAGAGTGCCGGCGGCGGTATGAAGGCCGTTGTCGTCGGTCAGATCGACGGTGATCGTGTAGCCGGCGGGGCCATTGGCGTAGATGTGCGTGGCCGTGGCGTTGACGGGATCGCCGGTCACATCGGTGGGTTCGCCGCCGTCGCCCCAGTTGATGGCGTAGCCAGTAATGGCGCCGGTTGCATTGGTGACCTCGCCCAGGGTGAGCGTGTAGAGCGCGCCTTCGTTGACCGTGGCGTCGCCGGAGACTTCGATCGTGGGCTTCACGATCGTGATGTCAAAGCTGCCGGCCGCCTGATGGGGACCGTCCTCGTCGGTCAGTTCGACGGTGATGGTGTAGCTGCCGGCGCCCTGGTACGTGTGCGTGGCCGTGGTGTTGGCGGGATTGCCCGTCTCATCGGTGAAAGTCCCGTCACCCCAGTTGATGAGGTAGTTGGTGATCGTGTCGGTCCCCGGATCAATCACGTCGCCCAGGCTGAGCGTGTAGAGTGCGCCTTCGTTGACCGTGGCATCGCCGGACAGGGCGATCGTGGGCTTGACGTTGTTGACGGTGACGGCCAGGCTGCCGGCGGCGAGATAGTCGTCGTCCTCGTCCTTCAGATCGACGGTGATGATGTAGCCCGCGGCGCCGTCGGCGTAGGTGTGGGTGGCCGTGGCGTTGATGGGATTGCTACCCACATCGGCAGGCGTCCCGTCGCCCCAGTTGATGCTGTAGTTGGTGATCGTGTCGGCCCCTGGATCGGTGACCTCGCCCAAGGTCAGCGTGTACAGTGCGCCTTCGTTGACGGTGGTGTCGCCAAAGAGGACGATGGTAGGCTTGACGTTGTCGATGGTGACATCCAGAGTACCGGCGGCGACATGGGTGCCGTCTTCGTCGGTCAGATCGACGGTGATGATGTAGCCCGCGGCGCCGTCGGCGTAGGTGTGCGTGGCGGTGGCGTTGACGGGATCGCCCGTCCCATCGGTGAACGTGTCGTCGCCCCAGTTGATGCTGTAGTTGCTGATCGTGTCGGCCCCTGGATCAATGACGTCGCCCAGGCTGAGCGTGTAGAGCGCGCCTTCGTTGACCGTGGCATCGCCGGACAGGGCGATGGTGGGCGGAACGTCATCGATGGTGAGCGTGAAGGTCGCGGTCCGCACGCCCCCCTGGCCGTCGTCGGCGGTGATCGTGACGTTGGTGGGGCCGGCGGGACCGTCAGTCGTTGCGAACGACCAGCTCCAGGTGGTCGGCCCGGTCTGCGTGACCGTGCCGAGACTGGCACTGAGCTGGACGGTGTCGCTGTTGGCAAAGGTCCCGGTGTTGCTCGCCGTCTGGCCTTCCGCGACCGTGACGGCCGGCTGGTCCGCCGTGACGTTGAGGTTGAAGTTCGGCAGTGATTGGCCGCGCAACGTGCCGCCGAATAGCGGCAGAAAATCATTCAACGCGTCCAGGGCCGCCTCGTCCGGTTCGAATTCCTCGCGCGGCAGCGTGGAGAACGTGAACCGCAGCGACGCCTCGCCCGGGCCGGCGCCGTCGGGGTCATGCGGATCGTACAGCATCTTCGCGGCGGTGTTGAACAGGTTCATGCCGAGGATGCCGTCGAAACCGCCGAGGTCGAGGACGAAGACCGGCGCTTCCGTGAACACCAGCGTGCCGTCGACGACGCCGTCGTTGTCGTCGTCGAGCGGCAGCGTCAACTGGTCGATCGTGAAGCCGCCGACGTTGACGATGCCGCCGGCGCCGCCGACGTCGATGGTGAATTCGGGGTTGTCCACGTCCAGCCCGAGCGACTCGGCGATCGCGGTCGAGATGATGCTGAGCTGAGCGCCGGTGTCGAACAGGAAGACCTGATCGTTGACCTCGAACGGGTTGCCGCCGACCGTGTTCATGAGATCGACGTCGCTGACCACCGGATTGAACGACTCGGTGAGCATGTTGCCCGGGTCCAGGTGATTGTCGATGCCGATGAAATCGACCGGCACGCGCACCGGCGCGGTCGTGTCGGCTTCCTGGATCAACTGGGTGCCCGGCGGCACGAACGCCAGATCGGGCAGCGGCAAGATCAGGCCCTCAAACTCGGGAAACTCCGGAAACAGCTCGCCGAAATCGATGAAGTAGCCCTGCTGGTCGATGAGCACCGCCACGCCGTCGGTCGTCGCGCCGGGAAGCCGGCCGTTGAGGATCGGCGTGCCGACGATCGAGGGAAGCTGCGGGCTGCCGGTTTCGGTCCCGAGCATCGCCTGCACATTGTCGACCGAGGTGGCCCCGGATATGTCGATGCCGCCGCCGTCCAGGAAGGCGTCGAGGTCCACCGCGTGCAGGCCGTCCGCCAGGATGGTCCCCGGCTCCGTCACCAGGCCCGTCAACGTGCCGCCGATCCCCTCGGCCGTCACTTCCACACCGGGCAGCACGGGGATCGCCTGGCCGAACAGATCGAAGATCAACTGGTCGACGAAGCCGAAGGTGACCGGCGACGCCCCAGTGTCGAAGATGCCGAACGTGACGCGGTCGCCGAGGCCGTCGTCGTTGCGGTAGATTTGCACGACCTCGAACTGATTGCCGAACGCGTCCAGGTTCGGATCGAGCGGGACCTCGACAACCGCCGGGGCGAGGCGATCTTCCAGGACCTGAAGCGTGGGACGATAGCGGCGTGCGGCCACCTGCCGGCGCGCGGCAAGCGCCGCGCGGCCCCGTGAATTGCGGTCCATGACTGACCCTCCTGGAAAGACGTGCAGCAGTGATGACGGGATGCCGCCATAATAACGAACCGGCCTAGAAAAGGAAGACATTTTCTCGCAAATCACGCTGCCGCCTGCCAGATTGCCAACATTGCCAACTCGCCAGCAAACGCACGTCGGCGGTACGGAGCGGTCTTGGTTATTCCTCGACCCGGAAGACTTGACCAAAACAATGATCCGCGTCCACTTTGTTTTCAGCCAGGCGCGTCGCCGAGGCAGGGTCTTAACCCTTGACCACCTCCTCCCCTGCCCGCTAAGCTCGTTCATATCGCTGCGGAGTGACCTTGTGCTGCGTTTCACTACCGAATCCCGCTCGGCCAACGGCCGTCTCTCCCGTCGTGACGTGCTGCGCCTCGGCGGACTGGCGGGGCTGCATCTGCTCGCCGGCCGGGCGAACGCGGCCACGCGCCCGGCAACAACGGCGACGCCCGGCCACGGCCGGGCGCGCTCGGTCCTCGTGATCTACACCTCCGGCGGCATGAGTCAGCTTGAAACCTGGGACCCCAAGCCCGACGCGCCTGAGGAAATCCGTGGCGCCTTTCGCGCCATCCGTACTTCCGTCCCGGGCACGATCTTCGGCGAGCATCTGCCGCGCGTGGCCCGCGTCGCCGATCGCTTCGCCGTCGTCCGCAGCATGTCGCACGAGGACACCGACCACGGCTCCGCGACCTACCTGACCATGACCGGACATTACCACGCGCGCAAGTCGTCCAATCCGTTGCCGCGCCCGAGCGATCTGCCGACGACCGGGGCCATCGTCCATCGCGTGCGGCCGGCGCGGGGCTTGCCCTGCTCGGCGGTTCACGTCAACGGTCCGCTCCTTTCGCCCGAAGTGCCGGCGCCGGGACAGTTCGCCGGCTTGCTCGGCCGATCGTGCGAGCCGCTGCTTTTGGGCGACGTCGCCGACGAGCGGCCGCTCGTTCCCGGGCTGGAGCCGTTGCCGGAGCTGCCTACGGTGCGGCTAGCGCGCCGCCGTTCGCTGCTCGACGCGATCGACGGCTTCCGCGCCGACGCGGCCGGCAATCGCGCCCTTCTCGACATGAGCGAGAGCTACCGGGCCGCGTATGCGTTCCTCGGCTCGGCGGCGGGACGGCGCGCCTTCGATCTGAGTCACGAGCCAACCGCGGTCCGCGAGCGCTACGGCATGTATCGCACGGGGCAAGCATGTCTTCTCGCCCGGCGACTCGTCGAGGCGGGCGTCCCCTACATCAACGTGTTCTTCAATCACCTGATCCGCGGCCAGGATCGCGACCCGCTCGACACCGAACTCTACGGCTGGGACACGCACAACGACATCTTCGAAGCCCTCGAGCACCATCTGTTGCCGCGCTTCGATCAGTCCTTCGCCGCGCTCCTGACCGACCTCGCCGAGCGCGGCTTGCTGGGCCAAACGCTGGTGGTGTGCATGGGCGAATTCGGCCGCGCGCCGCTGGTCGCGCTGGAGCCGCGCTTCGCCGGCGCGAGTCCTGGCCGCAAGCACTGGGCCGCCGGGTATTCCATCGTCATGGCGGGCGCCGGCGTGACGGCGGGCGGCCTGATCGGCGCCTCCGACCGCTTCGCCGCCTATCCGCGCACGCGTCCGCTCGGCCCCTGGGACGTGACCGCGACAATGTTCGACGCTCTTGGAATTGACCCGGGCGGTCATTACCGCGACAGCGAGAACCGGCCGTACACGATCTGCGATGGGACGCCGATTCGGGAGATCTACGGGTAGCCGACGTCGTGAGACTTCGGACGTCTGAACTCTCACGAGTTCAAACCAAACTTGAGCGCGTTGGCGAACGTCGTTACGTCATATTGAAAGGATGATTCCGCGATCTCGCGATCTCGCGATCTCCGCGGCTCCAGGTGCTGCATGTTCGATCCGTATCACAAATGGCTCGGCATTGCCAAGGAAGAGCAGCCGCCGACCCACTATCGGCTGCTGGGCATCAACGCGAATGAAACCGATCGCGATGTGATCGAAGAGGCGGCGATCCGGCAGACCACCCATGTCCGCACCAATCAGATCGGGCCGCACGCCGCCTGTACGCGGCTGCTCAACGAAATCGCCGACGCGCGCTCCACCTTGCTCGACCCCGTCAAACGACGGGAGTCGAAGGGCCGGGAACAACTTTGCCAGCTTTCCAGATGTATCGAACCCCCGAGTCGCGATCGTCCACGTTAGTGACCGGAAAGTGCTCGGTGAAGATTTCCGCGCTCCCTCACCGCCGCCAGCCGCAACGCGTTGCCGACCACCGACAGCGAGCTCAGGCTCATGGCCGCGCTGGCCCACATCGGGTTGATCAGGATGCCCAGGAAGGGATAGAGAACGCCGGCCGCGACCGGCACGCTCAGCGCGTTGTAGACGAAGGCCAGGAACAGGTTCTGGCGAATGTTCCGCATCGTGGCCCGGCTGAGCTGCCGCGCCCGGACGATGCCGCGCAGGTCGCTGTGCACCAGGGTGATGTCGGCGCTTTCGATGGCGATGTCGGTCCCGGCGCCCATGGCGATGCCGATGTTCGCCTGCGCCAGCGCCGGCGCATCGTTGATCCCGTCGCCGGCCATGACCACGCCATGCCCTTCGGCCTGGAGGCGCTTGACCACCTCGATCTTCTGGTCCGGCAAGACTTCCGCGATGACGCGGTCGATGCCCAGCCGCCGGGCGACTGCTTCCGCGGTCGTGCGGTTGTCGCCGGTGAGCATGATGATCCGCAGGCCGTCGTCGTGCAGCCGGCGAATCGCCGCCGGCGTCGTTTCCCGCAGCGTGTCGGCCACGCCGATCAGGCCAGCCAGCCGGCCGTCCACGGCCGCCAGCATGACCGTTTCGCCGTCGGCGCGAAGGGCGTCGAGCCGCTCGCGGAGCCTGTCCGCATCGATGTGGTGATCCTTCATGAGAGCGAGGTTGCCGAGCGTGACCCGATGGCCATCGACGGCGCCCGACACTCCCTTTCCGGTGAACGATTGGAAGTCCTGCGCTTCCGCAAGCTCGAGTGTCCTGGCTTCGGCGCCGCGCACGATGGCGGCCGCCAGCGGATGCTCGCTGCCGCGTTCCAGGCTGGCGGCCAGGCGGAGCAGCTCATCGGCTGAGAATCCCGGCAGCGGTTCGACGACGGTCAAGCGCGGCTTGCCTTCGGTCAAGGTGCCGGTCTTGTCCACGACCAGGGTGTCGGCCCGCGCCAGGATTTCGAGCGCCTCGGCGCTCTTGACGAGGACGCCGTGTTCCGCGCCTTGGCCGGTGGCGACCACGATCGACATGGGCGTGGCCAATCCCAGGGCGCACGGGCAGGCGATGATCAGCACGGCGACCGCGTTGAGGAACGCATGGGCGAGCGGCGCCTCGACGCTGGACATGCTCCAGGCGATGAACGTGGCCGCGCTGACCAGCAGCACCGCCGGCACGAAGTACCCGGAGATCTTGTTGACCAGGCGCTCGATGGGCGCCCGGCTGCGCTGCGCGTCGGTCACCATGCGCACGATCTGCGCCAGGAGCGTGTCGTCGCCGACGCGGTCGGCCCGGATCAGGAGACCGCCGGTGCCGTTGACCGTGCCGCCGATGACGTTGTCGCCGGGCTGTCCGTTGTCGCCGGGCTGTTTTGGCACGGGCATCGGCTCGCCGGAGATCATGGATTCATCCACGGCGCTGCGACCTTCGCGAACCGTTCCATCGACGGGAATCTTTTCGCCGGGCCGCACCCGCAGCAGGTCGCCGGGCTTGACGTGGGCAATGGGAATGTCCTCCTCGCGGCCGTCGGGATGAACGAGGCGGGCGGTCTTGGGGGCGAGTCCGAGCAGCTTGCGAATCGCGCTGCTCGTCTGACCGCGAGCGCGGATCTCGAGGACCTGTCCGAGCAGGACGAGCACGGTGACGACGGCGGCGGTGTCGAAGTAGGCGGGAACGCCGCCGTGCACGTGGAACCCGTGCGGAAAGATGTCGGGGACCAGCGTCGCGGCCAGGCTATACAGATACGCGGCGCCGACGCCCAGCGCGATCAACGTGAACATGTTCGGGCTGCGCTGAACCACCGACGCCCAGGCGCGCTCGAAGAAAGGCCAGCCGCACCACAGCACCACCGGCGTGGCCAGGGCGAGCTGCACCCAGTTGGCGATGCGGACGTCGATCAAGGCCGACAGCCCGCCCGGCAACAGGTCGGCCATGGCGAGGAGCATGATCGGCAGGCCGAGCGCCAGGCCGATCCAGAAGCGCCGGCTCATGTCCACGAGCTCGGGATTCGGGGCTTCCTCGGCGGACACGGTGGCCGGTTCGAGGGCCATGCCGCACTTGGGGCAGGCGCCCGGCTGGTCGCGGACCACTTCCGGGTGCATGGGACAGGTGTACGTCGCGGCAGCACCGGCAGGGCCTGGCTCAACAGGCATTGGCTCGGCCGGCGGCGCGGGCGCCGGCGCCGCGCCGACGTATTGGTGCGGATCGGCCTTGAATTTCTCGAGGCAATGGCGGCAGCAGAAGCGCCAGGTCTTGCCCTCGTGGTCGAAAGCCAGCGCGGTCGCGGGATCGACGGTCATCCCGCAGATTGGATCGATGGCCGATGCCGACGATGACGTGGAGTGATGCGCCACGATGGTCGTGCCTTGTCCCAGGGCAATGCGTCACCCTGATTCCCGCTGCCCACCACCGCCGTCCATGGCCTACTTCAGCCTCTCGAGTTTGCCCTTGCGTTTGGCGATGTTCTTGTAGTCCCACTGGATCTCGATCGCCTTCTTGAGCCACCTCTTGAGGTCCCGGGCCGGGATCTGGTCGTCAGAGGTGTACCGTGCCTCGGCGGCCTTGAAAGTGCCTTCGACCTCGAGACCGGGCTCATCGAAGGATTGGCCGCTCCAGAACAGCAGGCGGACGCAGTCTTTGAGCTTGTGGTAGCCGACGATCGGATTGCCGTCCAAGAACCACACCGGGTGCCGGTGCCAGATCTTGCACTCTGCGCCCTTTACGTGTCGATCGATGGCCTTGGCGAGGGCGTCGCATATGCGCTGGTCGCCGGCCGATTGTGCCGCGTTGTAGGCCTGGATGTCCTTGTGAATCGGCATCTGATCACTCCTGGGCTCGGCGCGGTCTTCGACCCCGTCACTGCGGGACGGAGGCCCTCCGAGGCGACGAAAGACTTTCACCATTCTGGCGTGATTGGCGACCTTCGGTCAAGAGAGCGGCGGCAAAGCTGGCAACACTGCCAGCGCTGCCAATTCACGTTTCCCGGATGCCGCACTTGGGCTCATGGTCGGCAAGGACTCCCGTCGTCCCGGCGGCTGCGGCAAGAAAGAGCCCAGGCGACGTGTTGATGCTGACCGCGGCAGTGCGGGATTTGCACGGTGCTTTTCCGGGGCAATTCCAAACGGATGTTCGCACCTCGGCGGACGCCATCTGGTTGAACAATCCGCACGTCACGCGTCTTCAAGAGCTTGAAGCCGGCGTCGAAACGATCGAAATGCACTATCCGCTGGTCCACCAGAGCAACCAGCGCCCGTACCACTTCATCCACGGCTACGTGCAGTACCTCGAGCAGCGGCTCGGTGTCCGGATTCCCGTTACGAAGTTTCAAGGGGACATCTTTCTGTCCGCGGACGAAAAGGCGCTGCCGCCGCCCGCGGTCGCAGCCGGCGTGCACGATCGGTTCTGGATCATCGTCGCCGGTGGCAAGTACGACTTCACCGCCAAGGAGACCGTGACGACCCAGACTTGGGACGGATCGGCCTGGGCCGACACGGGCACGACGTACTATCGCTACTACCGCGAGCTGTCGTCCAGCTCGTCGTCGAGTTCTTCATCGTCTTCATCTTCCAGCTCATCTTCCGGCGACAGCGCCGCCCATTTGCTGCGCTTCGTCGTCAAGCCTGCAAGCTATGATCGCATGGTCACCGCAGGTCACGATCCGCTCACGGCAGCAGACAACGTCCTTGCGCTGTACGCCGATCACGCCTTCGGCTACGACGCCAACCGCCGTGTGACCAGTGAGGCCGTTGACGGCGGTTCCTTGACGTACCAGTTTTCGTTTTCCCAGAGCGCGCACCTCGACGGCTACAACAACTGGAAGACGAAGATGACGGAAACGCGCCCCGACGGCAGCGAGGTCATCACCTACTCCAATTTTGCCGGGCAGACGATGCTGCGCGTGCTCAAGTCGGGATCGGACCAGTGGTGCTGGTTTGCAAAATACGGCCTCCCATCGGAGATCCCGCTTGCGACGCTGCAGGCGAATCCGTCGGCGATCACGGGCTACGACGAGCAGTACGCCGATCTCTTGCACGAGGTCGTGGGCGACTACGAGTTCATGCGCGACAACGACGGCGTCGTTCGGACGTACACGTATCACAGCGCGACTGGCTACTTGGCGTCGGAAAGCATCAAGAAAGGCCAGTTCGGCGCCGCGATCAAGCTTCGGGAGCTGGAGTACACCCCGTGCGATGGCGGCGCCTCATCGTCCAGCTCTTCGAGTTCATCGTCCAGCAGCAGCAGTAGCGGTGGGGAAGATTCCATCTACTTTTGGACGCGCGAAACCGTGTACCCCTCCGACACGGACCAGACGAAGAAGATCATCACCGACTGGACCTACTCGTTCTACTCCGGGACATGCGCGGTGAAGGAACGCGTGACCACGCTCCCAGTCGTACCGACGGACCAGAACGGCTCGGGCATTGCCGCGACGCGGCGCGACTACTTCGACGAGTACGCCAACAACACCTGGAAGATGGACGAGCGCGGCTTCATCACTCGCCTCAAGTACGACATCGCCACGAAGGCGATGACGGAGCGCATCGACGACATGGACACGTCGCAAGTCAGCGATGCGCCGGCGGGCTGGGAAACGCCCACGGGTGGCGGCTTGCACTTGATTACCGATTTCGAGCATGACGATGAAGGCCGCATGACGCAGTCCCTGGGACCGACGCACACGATCGATATTGACGGAACGGCGACTACGATTCGGCAGGCAAGGTGGATGGTGTACAACGACTCAACCCATGAAGTCTGGAGCGCCCAGGGATACGCGACCGGCTCGTCTCCCGACTACACCTACACGCTGATCAACCCGGTCTCGATCACGAAGACCGATGCGGATGGCCGAACGACGGACATCATCAAGGCGACGCGTGCCTCGACGAGCGGCAACCTGAGCCCAAGTGACAGCTTCGCGCAGTCGTCCTACGTCCGCTGGACGACGATGCAATACGGCAGCCACAGCCTGCTGTCCAGCCAGCGCGTCTACCACACCATCCCCTCAAGCGGCTCGGGATCCAGCGGCACGAATTACGACCAGACGGACTTTGACTATGATGCGATGCTGCGGCAAAACAAGTCCGCGACGCCGGGCGGCACCATCGCGCGGACGGTGTTCGACATGCGCGATAATCCGCAGAAGATCTATGTCGGCACAAACGACACCGACGCCACCGACAGCGACCCGACCGGCGGCGGCGCCTCCGGCAACAACATGGTGATCGTCACTCAGAACGAGTACGACGGCGGCGCCGACGGTGGCGACAACAACCTCACCAAGGTGACCCAGCACGTCGATGGCTCGAACACGCGCGAGACGCAGTTCCTGTTCGATTGGCGCAATCGCCGGACCGACATGGACGGGGAAGTCGATTTCTACCAGATCGACTTCTTCGACAACCTGGATCGCGTCACGAAGACCGACCGGCACAACACGACTTCGGGCGGCAACCTGATCGCCCGCGGGGAAACCAAGTACGACGACCGCGGCCGGGTGTACCAGACGATCCGCTACGCGGTTGATCCGTCAACAGGGACAGTGGGCAACGCGCTCACCGACAACACCTGGTTCGACGCGGTGGGCAACGTGATCAAGTCACAGCCCTCGGGAGCGAAACTCTTCACGAAGCCGGTCTACGACGGGCTCGGCCGGCAGACCAAGCAGTACCTGGGATTCGACTTGAGCGAGAGCGGCTA
>JAKEET010000042.1 GCA_022616435.1 Gemmataceae bacterium | reverse complement strand
GCTGCTGCTGGTGCAGCCGGCTCCAGTAGTACAGAATCCGCTTTTCGTAGTAGCGAAAAGCGAGCATCTGCATCTCGACATTGAATTGCCGGCCGGAGTTGTCACGGGCCTTGATGTCGAGGACGGACAGCTTGTCGTCCAACGCCTCCTTGGGATTGAAGGGATTCAGCAGCTCGATGCTCTGGATCTTGTGGCCGGGCGCTGGATCAAGGACCTTCTCGATGAGATCGGCGAGAATGGGCCACGTTGCCTCGCGGCCGAGAAGATGCTTGAAAGCGTAATCGACCTTGGGATCGATGCCGAGGATCATTGTATCACCCGCAAGGAGCCGGGAGGCACAACCTCATCCACTTACCGCAGCAAATGCGGCCGCAGCATCGCCGGGCCGCGGTCGCGGAGCAGCTCCTCGAAGATCTCGCGGTTGGACATTCCTTGCTCGATGAGGGCGCTGATCTGGGCGCGGGTGCCGTTGGGGGCGCCGCAGCTGTTGGGGTTGCAGCTGGCCAGGGTGTAGAAGTGGCCGGTGCAGCGATCGCCGCCGACGCCGCAGGTGCAGTAGATGTTGGCCAGGAACCACTCGATGCGCTCATGCCGTTCCTTGGGGCGGTCGATGTCGGGCGGCATCTGGGCCGCTTCGACGTCCGCAGCCGGCGCTTTCATCTTCAGGTGAACGCGCTGGCCGATGCGCAAATCCGCCAGGTCCAGGCTGTGGATCACCACGCGCACCTGCGTCTTCTCGCGCTGCGCGGTCACCGTCTTGACCACGGCCTTGATGGGCGGCTTGGCGGCCAACTCGACCTTGTCGCCCGGCGCCAGCGACCGCGCCCAGCGCATGGTCTCATGGTCGAGGATCACGTCGGTCTCGCCGCTGTAGACGTGCAGGAAGCCGAGCGTGCCGGGCAAGCCCTCGTCGAGCCAGCGCTGCCGCAGCCATTCTTGCTGGGCCTTGCGCGGCGCATCGAACTTGTCCAGGTCGATGCCCTTGGCTTTCTTCGGATTGAACTTCGCCAGGTCGTGGATTTCGTGCTCGCTGGTTTCATCCGACAGCATGAAGATCGCCCGCGGCTTCTTGGTGCGGCCGACGCTGAACCACGCCCACACGCGCTGGCCCGGCTTGAATTGCTCGAGCCGGCCCCACCAGCCGCCCACCTTGAGCTCCGCGTCCGGCGTGATGGTCCAGGTCGTGGCTTCCTTGTCGCCGTCGATCAGCATGGTCACGCCATGCGTGGCGAGATCAATCGCGTTGAGCGTGGCGAATTTCTTCGGCACGTTCCGCAAGAACTCGGCGCTGCCGGCGACCTCCTTGATCGCGTCGTTGACTTTCGGCTTCTTGCCGGACTTGGGCGCCTGGGCGGCGAGGGTGAGCCCGTGGCCGAGCAACACCAGGATAACGATAGCGCGCATGACGTGGCACTCCTGAGGAACCAGCGTGATGCCCGTATCGTACTCGCGGCAGAGCTGGACCGCAACCAATATGAGCGTGCGATTCCGCTGCACCAACCCGACGCGTCAGCGAGGGACGTCCCTCGCTGACGCGTCGGGTTGGTGCATTCGGTGGAAGCGATATCCACGGTTCGTTGGCAGCGATCGAATTGAATTGGGGCGGGCGCACTACTTTTTCAGGACGACAATGCCGCTGCGGCGCGGCGCCAGGAGGTAGACCCGGTTGAGCATGCACCACGCCGCCAGCTTGCGAATCGGCCCCAGCCAGCGCGGGATGAGCCTGAGCAGCCGGCCGGCCGGAACGTAGGTGGCCTGGTTCATGTCGAAGGCGTGAGGGAAGACTTGAAACGTGCGGAAGCCGACCTGGCGGCCCAGCGCCATGATCTTCTCCGGCGGCATGTCCTTTTCGGTGACGCCGAAGCGATCGATCGCCGATTGCGATTTCGCGCTCTGCGCGTGGCCCCGGCCCGGCTCGGAAGTGATGCAGAGCCCGCCGGGCTTGAGCGCCTCGCAGGCCATGCGCAAGGCGGCCTCCTCATCGACGGCGTGATGGAGCGAATCGTAGAACACGGCGATGTCGAAGTCGCCGCGGGTTTCCATGGTCTCGTAGTCGGCGACCTCGAAGCGCACGCGCTCCAGGCCGTCGCGCTCGCTCAGCTCCCGGGCGGCGTCGATCATGTCGGGACAGATGTCGATGCCCAGGGTGTCGTAGCCGCGCCGCGCGAAGAACCGGCTGGTCCAGCCGGTGCCGCAGCCGATGTCGAGCAGCCGCAGCGGCGGCGGCGGCAGCAAGGTGAACATGGCGCCCAGCTCGACCAGGTATTTCGAACAGTTCGCGTCGGAGAACGGCTTGTTCAGGGCGTGACGCCGGGCGGCGTCGCTCAGGTTGCGCAGAAAGTTGATTTCGCCAAGCTTCGCCATGCCGCCGTCTCCTCCAATGAGTTCCACGGTCCTTGGTGGCATTCGAATCACGAATTCCTGATTCTCTCTCTGCGTCCTCTGCGTCCTCTGCGGTTTCTGCGATTTCTGCGATTTCTGCGGCCTGTGCGGCTTCGAGCTGGAACCGCAGAGGCCGCAGAGAGCACATCAAATCCGAGGCTATTCCCTCGACGGTTGCTTAGCATACGCTCGCGCCGCCTGTCAACGCCGGCTCATGATGGCGACCGCGCTCCGGCCGCATAAAATGCCATTCCGACGGTGACACCTGGCCGGGAGCAGCTTTCATGGATGCACGCACGATGGATACACGCACGATTCGCCGGGCGCTCGTGAGCGTCAGCGACAAGACAGGCCTGGTCGAGTTCGCGAAGGCCCTCGCCGATCTCGGCGTCGAGCTGATCTCCACCGGCGGCACCCGCAAGGCGCTGGCGGAGGCCGGGCTCAAGGTGCTGGACGTCGCCGAGGTCACCGGCTTCCCGGAGATGCTCGACGGCCGGGTCAAGACGCTGCACCCGCGCATCCACGGCGGCATCCTGGCGATGCGCGACAACCCCGAGCACCTGGCCAAGCTGCGCGAGCACCAGATCGAGCCGATCGACCTGGTCGTGTGCAACCTGTACCCGTTCGAGGCGACCCTGGCTAAACCGGCGAGCACTCACGACGACATCGTCGAGAACATCGACATCGGCGGGCCGTCGATGGTGCGGGCGGCGGCGAAGAACTACCGCGACGTCGCCATCGTCACGGCGCCGGCACAGTACCCAGCCATCATGGAGGAGTTGAAGGCCAAGCGAGGCGCCCTGGGCCTGGCGACGCGCGAGAACCTCGCCGCCGAGGCCTTTGCCCACACGGCGGCGTACGATCACGCCATCGCCGGCTATTTCGCGGGACGCGCCGGCCAGCCGCCGGATTGGCCGGAGCGCCTCGACTTGTCGTTTCAGACGAAGCAGAGTTTGCGCTACGGCGAGAACCCGCACCAGCAAGCGGCGTTCTACAGCGAGCCCGGCGTCCCTCACGCCTGTGTCGCGACCGCGGAGATCCTGCACGGCAAGGAGCTGTCGTACAACAACATCCTCGACCTCGACAGCGCGCTGAACCTGGTCCGCGATTTCGCCCAGCCCGCTGCGGTGGTCATCAAGCACAACAATCCGTGCGGGGCCGCCATCGGCGCGACGCTGGTCGAGGCGTTCACCGGGGCCTATGCCGGCGACCCGGTCAGCGCCTTCGGCGGCATCCTTGGCTTCAATCGCGACCTGGACGAGGCCACCGCCCTGCAAATCACCGAGCCGAACCGGTTCATCGAGTGCATCATCGCGCCGGGATACGCGCCCAAGGCGTTCGAGATCATCACCACGCGGCCAACGTGGAAGAAGAGCGTGCGGCTGCTGAAGACGGGACCGCTGGACACGCCCTCCGGCCGCAAGATCGACTATCGGCGCGTGGACGGCGGCCTGCTGGTCCAGACAGCCGACGTGCTGGGCGATGAGGTGACGAGCGCCAAGGTGGTGTCGCAGCGACCGCCGACCGACGCTGAGCGAGCCGATCTGGCGTTGGCGTGGACGGTGGCCAAGCACGTCAAGAGCAACGCCATCGTGCTGGCGAAGGGGGGCATGGTGGTGGGCGTCGGGGCCGGGCAGATGAGCCGGATCGATTCGACGCACCTGGCGGCGCGGAAGGCGGGCGACCGCGTCCGGGGAAGCGTGCTGGCGTCGGACGCGTTCTTTCCGTTCCGCGACAACGTCGACATGGCGGCCCAGGCCGGCGCGACGGCCATCGTGCAGCCCGGCGGCTCGGTCCGCGATCAAGAATCGATCGACGCCGCGAATGAGCACAAGATGGCGATGCTGTTCACGGGGACGAGACATTTCCGGCATTGATGCTGAAGGCGTCATATCCATCGAGCATCTTCAGCAGCGCGATTGATCGAGAAGTGCAAGTTGTCGTGGAATGACGAATGTTCGAATTTCGCGAAGAACGGGATTGTCACCGCGCCCGCAGCACGCTGCAAGTTTCCGGCTCTTCCGTTTATAGGTGCGAACCCTTGGGAAGTCGGTCATTTCTTCGGTGCCAGGCAGAACGGCCCGAACACCACGCGGAAGCCGGCGACGATGCT
>JAKEET010000041.1 GCA_022616435.1 Gemmataceae bacterium | reverse complement strand
TTGCCGCTGGCAGTGACGTTGGTCAGCGTGACGCCGTCCGAGAAACTGCCGCCGCCGCTGTTCAGGTTGAGGCCGCTGCCGGCCGTGTTGTTCGAGAAGTCGCCGTTGATGGACGCCGTCGTGCCGCCGTCGCCGATGTCGAGGCCGTCGCCGGCGTTGCCGCTGGCCGTGATGCCGCTGACCGTCAACGTCGTCCCGAGTGAGGCGACGTTGATGCCGTCGGCGCCGTTATCGTTGGCGGTGGTGCCGGTCAGGCTTACTGCCCCCGTGATGTCGATCAGGCTGACGCCGTGGCCGGCGTTGTTGCTGTAGTTGCCGTCGGTATCGGTCCACGAATCCGCTGTGTCGATGACAACACCCGGATCATTGCCGGTGGCCGTGACGCCGTCGAACGTGACGGCGCCGACCGTCGTCAGCGAAATGCCGTCGCCGGTCCCGGTCACCGTGCTATTGTCGTTGAAGCTGCTGTTCTCAATGGCGACCGTGCCTGCCGTGTTGATCGAGACTCCGACCAGGCCGTCGTCGCCGTTGTTGCTCGCAACAATCGCGCTGAGCGTGCCCAGGCCGGTGATGGTGAACAGCTCGATGCCGTCGTCGCTGTTGGCATCGGCCTGCACGTTCGTGATGGTGAGGTTGTCCACGCCGCTGGCGTTGATGCCGTCCGCGCCTCCCGTCACGCGGAGGTCGCGGATCGTGACGTTGTCGGCGTCCGCCCCGGACACGGTGATGCCGTTGCCCGCCGCGGGATCGATGACCACGGCCGTGGCGGTCATGCCGGCGGCGCCGCCGTTGCCGTCGAGCGTCAGCTCCTTGGCGATGCTCAGGCTTTCCGCATAGGCGCCGGCCGGCGCTCCCTGCGGACCATGGGAGTTGACGATGACCGTGCCGCCAACCGCCACGGCGTCGATCGCGGCCTGGATGGTGTCAAAGGCATTGACGTTGAAGTAGGCGTTCTGGTCGCCGGCCTGCACGGGGTCGGCGTCGGCGATGAACCGGCCGTTGGCGAAGCCGGCGAAGTCGTCGTCAACATAGACCGTGGTCGCCGGCGCGCCGCTGGCGGAAACCAGGCGAACGCCATCGACGCCCGGGTTGTAGGAGATGAAGAACGTGTTGACCGTGCCGGTGCTGACGACGGTGTTGCCCGCGTTGGTGAACAGGCCTTCGACCGGTCCCGCGCCGCTGGTGATGATGTCGTACAGGTCGGCCACGTTGCTCGCCGCCGTGCTGGAAACGGTGAGCGCCGCCTTGTTGTCGACGTTGTCGGCGCCGTTGAGGTCCACGGCGCCGGTGACGTTGATCTGGTCGTGTCCCGTCGGCCCGGGCGTCGTGCCGTTGACTTCGAGCGCCAGGGTGGAGCCGACGACCGAGAACACCAGGTTGCCATCGACACTGACGATGCCGGGGCTGTCGCCCGGATTGAAGGTCAGCGCCTTGTTGACGTCGACGTTTTCCGTGTAGCTGCCCGAATGGACGAAGAGCGTCAGCGGAGCGCCGGTCAACCTGGCGATGCCTTCCGTGATTCGTCCGCTCGGGCCGCTTTGGGGACTGAGGTCGTCCACGTGCAGGCTGGAAAAGTCTCCCTGGAAACCGACGGTCCCCAGGTCGGTGTCGGTTCCCGAGTCGAGCCAGGGCGTGAAATCGACGTTCGCCGACACCTCGGCCGCCACCGTCGCCGGGACGTTCGAGCCCCACCAGTTGCCGGAGGCGTCGCGGAGCGTGCCGCTGGTGTTGTTGAACGCCAGGCCGGTGTTGCCCGACAGGTCGTTGTTCGTCGCCGCGGTGATGACGCCGCCCAGCAGCTGGATGCCGTCGGCCGCGTTGTTGCGGATGAAATTGTTCGCGAAGCTGCTGAGCGTCGTCGCGGCGCCGTTGACCCGGACGCCGACGCTCGACGTGTTCTGGACCGTGTTGCCGGTCAAGGCCACGTTCGCGGCCGATCCGCCGGCGTTGCCGATGCTGATCGCCCGCACGCCGCCGGTGGACATCGTGCCGATCAGGTTGTTGGTGATCGTGAAGCCCGTGCGCGTGCCGGAGCTGAACGGCATGATGCGGATCAGGGCGCTGTCGTTGCTCGCGGCCAGCGACGTGTCCAGCGTGTTGCCGCTGATGGCGACGTTGTCGATGCCGTCGGCGGCGAAGCCGCGAATGACCCGGCCGCTGACCGTGTTGTCGTTGAACTGGATGCCGGTCGTCGGCTGCACCGTCACGGGGTTGATGAACACCACCAGACCGCCGGTCGGGCCGTTCGCCAGGAACTGGTTGTTGTTGATCTGCAGGCCGTCGATGTCGTTGGAGCCGCCGGTGCGGAAGCCGTACGACGTGGAGCCGAAGGTGTTGTTGTCGGAGTCGGTCAGCTCGATGACGTTGCCGAGAATATGGATGTTCTGCAGATTCGGATTGCCGTTGGCTTCGATGCCGCCGATCTGGCGGGTGTTGGCGAGGCCGTTGAAATCGAGGGTGAAGCCCTGAATGATCACGTCGGGCGAATTGATGCGGATGTCGATGAAGCTGGAGCCGCCGGGATCCACGCCGCGCAGGATCGTGGTGGCGCTGCCGTCGCCTTGGAGTGTAATGGGGTTAGTGATGTCGATACCCGACGCCGCGGATGCCGAGCCCGTGATGTCGTAGGTCCCTTCCAAAACATTCAGGATGCCGCTGGCCGTGGTGCCGTCGATGGCGTCCTGGAGCGTGGCGAAGCCCGCGACGCTGCCGGGGATCCCGCCGACGCCGCCCACCGAGCTGGTGGTCACGGTGCCGAATCCGTCCACGCCGTACGTGACCGTTATCCCCCCGGGATTGTTCGTGTCGTTGGCATTGTCGAGCGTGTCGCCGACGGACAGCACCAGGTCGCCGTTGTCCGCCAGCAGATTCCAGTTGTCGTTGAAGAAAGTTGGCGTGGTCGCCGGCGTGAGCCGGCCTTCCAATGGCTCCACGGCGAGCCTGGCCCGCTTCTTGGGTGCCTTCTTGATCGGTTGTTGCGGACGACGGACGAACCAGTTGCGCCAGCAGGCGGTCATGACGGGCGTACCTCATACTCTGAGGCGGCGGGAGATGCTACCGGACTGTTCCGTAAAAATGGCAACCGGCCACTCGCACTTCCCCGCACGCCGACAACAGGATGGACTATCAGCCTTCAATCACGGCTTGCTGGGTAGGGCCGATAATTTGGCAAGGCATCCATCCTGCACGATGGAACCTGGAAAGACAAGCAAAAAAATCGGAATTTGCCAAAAAAATGGTCTGTAGGGCCGACTGTCCGTGTTCTTCGCCGGTTTCCTTCGCGTCGATCATACCGACGTGCATGCTACGGGAAACAACCTAATCTTGACTTCGCTCAGATTCGCCAGTAGGACGCAACATCATCGGAAATATGGACATACGTGGTCCGAAAAAATGTCTGGACCGGGACTTCTCACGGCATAATGAGCAAAATAGTGAACACAAGTTTATAGTTCCCGGAGAGGACCTTGCGGGTGTGTGCAGTTTGTGTGCAAAACGCTGACACACCCACTGTCAATCACGAGAATCGCCCGTGAGAAAGTCTCGTCTCTGGACCCGGATCCAGACACCTTTTCGGACAGCCTGTCAATAGCTCACGCGCATGCCCACGTAAAAATTGACGCCGGGCTGGAACACGCCGCGGCCGGTGCGCAGGTCCAGGTGCTCCTGGTAGAACCGGTCCAGCATGTTCTCGACGCCGGCGGTCAACAGCAGCTTCTCTCGCGGCTGCCAGAAGCCGCGCAGGTCGAACACGGTGAAGCCGGGCGTGACCCGTTCCCCCAGCGACTCCGCCGCCTGGTTCTGCACGTTGACGATCCGCGACATGAACTCCACGCCCCAGCGCGGATTGTCCTTGTTCGGGTCGTGGAAGCGAAGTCCCACACGGCCTTCCAGCGGCACGATGCCGGGCAACGCCTCGTGCCGGCCCAGGTCCCGCCCGTCCACGTACGACAGGGTGCCGAACGGCGCCAGCCACGGCAGCAGGTCGTATTCGGCGTAGACCTCGCCGCCGAGCAGCCGCGCCATGCTGGTGTTGACGAAGCGCAGTTGACGAAGCCGGGTCTGCAGGTCAAGCACCTCGGTCTGGGGATCGATCCGACCGTCTCCATCCACATCCACCGGGACATTCTCGATACTGACCCGCTCGAGGCCATTCACGAGCAGGCGCTGATAGGTGATGTAATCCGGCACCCAGGCGCAGAACGCGTGAGCCCCGCCGCGGAGGCGGGTGTGGCGGTTGCCCAGGCTCATGCCGACGTCGAACTGATGGATGGTTTCCTGGTCGAGCGTGGGATTGCCGTAGATGGCGTTGAAACCGTCCTGGATCAGCCCAAAGAAGGCGCCGTTGGTGTACAGCTCGGTCAACGACGGCGGCCGCTGGGAGTAGCCATAGCCGGCGGTGTAGGTCACCACATCGTTGGGCTTGCACTCGACCGTGGCGAACGCCGACCACAGGAAGTATTCCTGGGTGTTGAACGCCTCGGCCGCGAGGGCCTGATCGACCAGGTATTCGTTGGGATTCATGCCGGGGCCGAGCTGGATCAGCTCCGTGGACACGAAATCGACCCGCGTGCCCGCCCGGAACATGATGGTCTCGCCCCAGGGGAGAGCGCCGTCGATGAAGATACCGGGGTCGATCATCCGCGTCTTGGGAATGCCGTTGTTGACGGGAGGCGACAGATTGAACGAATCGAACTCGTTATACTGCTGGCGAATGAAGCTGATGTCGGCCCCGATCGTGAGCTGCACGCACTTGTCTTCGCCCCAGGTCATTGCCTCGCGAAGGCCCCACGTGTACAGGTCCGCCTCGGTGTCCAGGTCCAAGCGTACCTGGTTCGCCGCACGCAAGAACCTTGGGTTGTCGCCCACGGTCGGATCGAGGATCGCGTTCAGCTCCGGAATCTGGAAACGCTTGCCGGGCCGCGAGCTGTCGCCGTTGAAGCTGGTCATGTTGTACCAGCCGTCCACGGTCAAGCGGTCGAACCAGCGCCCGTCCTTGGCGGTGTAGCGCACCGACATGCCGTCGGTCGCCTGGTTGTTGATGTCGGTCAGCAGGCCCGGGTATTCCACGTCGTATTGCTGGACGCGCAGGTACTTCACCTCCAGGGCGCTGTGATCCGACAGGTCGAAGCCGACCGCGAAATCGGCGTCGTGCGAGTTGTAGCTCGACGGCAGCCGGTCGCCGTTGCCCATCTCGTAGTCGTTGCCGGCCAGGAGGTTGTAGCCCAGCCGGAAGCCCCAGTCGCAGTGGCCGCCCCAGACGTACTGCCGGCCGGTCCAGCCGTTGCCGTTGGTGCGGTAGGTCAGGGCGGTGCTGCCGTAGGCCTCGAATTCGCCGTTCTTGTAGCGCTCCGGCGGCAACGACACGACGTCGATGAACGCGAAGCCAGGGCCGTAGCGAACGCTGTACGGACCCTTGATGACGTTGATCTCCTGGACCCAGTCGGGATTGATCTTGCCCAGGGCGGTGTCGAGGTCGATGCGTGCGGGGGCCCAGAAGCCGCCATTGGCGTAGCTGACCAATTGGCCGATGTGGTAGCCGCGGACGCGCGGGTCGAACGACACGGCCGACCGGCGTTGGCTGCCGACGCCGGTGGCGCTGGGGGCGTCGCGGAGGGCCTGGTCGACGGAGGCGGACGGGCTGGCCTTGTCGACGGTGATCTCCGATTTGGCTCCGGAGCCGCCGGCGATGGCGCCGGGGAGGGGCTTGCCGGCGCCGCCAACCGTCGGAACCACGAGGGTCGGCTCTTCAAGCTCCGGTGGAACGAGGTCTGGTTGTTTTTGGGGCGGCTGGCCCGCTTGCGCCTGCAGGACCTGACCGGTCGGGTCCTCGCCCGCCGCGTCGTCGGCCGGTTGCCCGAGGATCGTCAACGGCCAAGCAACCGCCGCGAACAAGCCTGGAAGGATTGCGAGTCTGCAGTACTTTCGAACGAGGTTGCCCTTCATTGCGACCGCCCTCCTTGGCTGGAATACGCAATGTCACCAGATCAGCCGTAGTGCGCGAACAGGGTTCGGCATGGTCAATAGTCGGCACAGCGAGTTGCCGAACCGGTTCGGTTTTTCACTAGATTGAGCGTTTTCCGCGATGTGAGGCCGCTGCAAAGTTCACGCAATGCGCAGTCTGCAGAGATTACCCGACTTGCTCAGTCCCGTCACGACGAACGGGTCGGCTTCATTTCCCACCCTTCTCGTCCTTAATCTGCCGCTCGATGGTATACAGGCGTTCGCGCACGGCCACCGGCGCCAAGCGGATGGCTTCTTGGATGAACGAAGCCGCCTCTGCCAGATACTTCGCTTTGTTGGCCTCGTCGTTCTTGGCGCGGCCCAGTAAGAACGTGGCGCCGTCCTCGTACAGGGCATACAACGCATTCCACTGGTCCACCGACTTCCACTGGATTCCGGTGTTCTTTCGATAGGCCTCGATATTCTGCCAATCGCCGTGCATTTGAAGCAATTCATCCGCCAGCGCTTTTCCTGCTCGATAATGTTGCAATGCCTCTTCGAGCTCTTTTTCGGCCTTGGAGAAATGCAGGATGCTCGCGGTCAAGTATCTGGACAACACTTTGAGATACTTGTCGGGTGCAACGTCGCAGTTGTTGCGAAGTTGCGACAAGATGATCTCTCTCTCTTTCTCCGGGATGACAATCGTGTTGTCCGCGCCTTTGTACTTACTGATCTGGAACCGGCATCGAACCAGCAGCGCCGCCGACTCCAGCGCGCCGGGCTGCTTGCCGAGGAGTTCGTCGAAACCCTTAATTGGATCCCCCTGCTTGTCCTGCACGTAGAACAGCGCCTTGCGCAAGTAAAGGTCCGCGGCCCGCGACGGATCGACTTCCAACATCAGGCGTGCGTACCGCTCGAGGTTCTCCTTTTCCCGAACGGCCACGTAGGTAATGGCCCCCTTGATGTAGCCAAGCGCAGCGCTGTGCGCGAGGTTCGACGGCGCCCGCGTCCCGCGCAGTTTCTCGTAGCGCTTGATCGCATTCCGATAGTATGCAACGTTGCTGTGGATCATTCCGAGAAAGCACGTCGGCTCCACCGCTTCCCAGGAATCCCCCGCAAGTCGAATGGCTTCAATGCAATCCTCGCTCGCGCTGTCAAAGAGCTTCTGCATCCGGACGACATTGTTTTCCGCTTCCAACTTCGCCCAATTGTAACGCACCCTTCCTCGACCGGTCCGTGTCGCCGGCCGTTCGCTTTTCAAGACGTCAATGGCTTTGGTGAACGCCGCTTCGGCGTCCCCGTAGTTCTGGGGAGGATTCTGTCCGGCGTACAATGCCAGATCTTCGTGAGCGTTGCCGATGCTGTGCTGGATGAGGATGGCGCGGTCGCGAGCGGCGACGCCGTGCGCGCCAGCGTCCGGAGCCACTTCGTGGGCTTTGAGGGCGCGCTTCGCGAAATCGGCCGCGTCGCCAAAGCTCTTGGCCGCGTTCTGTGCGCCATTGAATTCTTTCTGGTACCCTTTCGGCAAGTAAGAGTAGCAATGGCCGAGCTCCAGCGCCGCCTGGCTGCGATCGATCAGGAGCAGCGCTGCCGACGGACCTTCCGAGCCGCGAAGGGCCGCGACCGCGGCATCCAGGGCGCCGATGCTCACCTTGAGCGCGGTCAGTTTCGCCTTGTCCTCCGTTTCCAGCCTGGCCATCTGCAGCGCGGTCCAGCCCGCCAGCCACTGACTCGTCATCAACGCCTCGTCTCGCTTCGTTGCCTCCGCCACAGCGCGGGCGTCCGCGACCCAGCCCTCGATCTCCTTCCAGTCCTTCTTCTGCATGAAGTCGAAATCCCGCGTCTCCACCCGGCTCTTGGCCTTGCCGAAAATGTAATCCACGTTCTTGGGTTCCAAGTCCGACGCGCGATGGTAAAGGTCGAAGACCTCTTGGTTGCGGCCGGCAGGATCCCACTTGACCCTGCCCTGTTTGATGAGGTCGGCTTGCAGCGCGAACATCTCGGCCACGTCGGCCTTGGCCCCGGCGGGCGGGTCGGACGCCTTGTAATCCTTGATCACAGGCGCGAGGACCGCTTCATTCAACGAGACATCGTCCACGGCGCCGGGGTGCTTCTTCACTTCCTTGACCAGCTCGCCGTAGCCGCGCAGCCGATCAACCGTGTTGGCGGCGGCCGCCGCGTAGGCGGCCTTGACGGGATACCAGTCCTTGTCCGGCTTGCCGTCCTTCTTGAGCTTCGGTTCCACCTCGTGAACGAGTTTCTGGAGCGCGGCGCGCTCGGCATCATTCTTCGGCTCGAGCGACGCCAGCGCCAGGACCAGATTGACCTTGATCGGGATGGACTCGCCGTTCAGCTCTCTGGCCACGGTGAGCCGATCCCTGGCCCGTTGCGCCTGCTTGGGGTCGGTGAACCGCCCGAGACCGCCGCGTTCGAAGTCCTTCATCGAGGCGATCGAGTCGAGCAACATCTTGGCGACGCGCAGTTTCCGATCGCCGTGCGGCAGGCTCGCCAGATGCTCCTTAGCAGCCAACAACGCGGCTATCGCCTCGTTCTGCTTGTTCTCGGACTTGAGAGCAAGCGCCTGGACAAACGCGTGGTAGGCGCTGGCCGCGTTCTTCGCCGGGACCGTTCCCGAGAGCAGCTTCTCCCGATCGGTCAGCGGGTGTTTGGTTTCGACGAGACACTCGACCTCGCACGTCCGCGTCCAGAAGCCCTTGTCCTTCGCGTCGGCGAGGCGGCATAGCTTGAGGCGATTCTCCCAGTCCGTTGACTGGCTCGGGAAAGCTCCTGCAATCTCCTTCTCGATGAATCGGTCCAGCACGCGCGCGAACACGTCCTTGTTCGCGGCCGTCGCAAACTCGTGGATCTGCGGCGCGCTCGGCAGCATTGGCTGTTCCGCGCTGGCGACGTCCCACAAGTCCAGCTGCAGGGTCTTCGGGAGTTCCCCGTCCTTGTGCTTGTCCCCCAGAACATTGAGCACGTCGTCCAGGGCTTTTTCCTTGTCTTTCGCCGCGGCGACATGGTATTTGGACAGCGAATTGAGGGCCCGGTACATTCCCTTGAGCTTCGGTGAGACTTTCTGAAGGTCGACCTTTTCCAGCTCCTTCAGGCACTCCGCGGGTTGGCGGTCGTTATGCCGGGTCAAGGCTTTGGCGATCGCTGCCGCGATGGCATCGGATGGAGCACCGGTGCTGAGCTTCACGACCCGGGCGCGCGTCGCGTCGGGCAGCCCCAGGGCAAGAACGGCCTTCTTGTGCTCCAGGAAACCGTCCTTGATGTCGTCGGGGTATTTCTCGACGAGATCCAGGATTTGGTTCGTGTGCTCGTGCAGGTTGACAGGAAACGGCTGGGTCGCTTTCAAGTTCAAGACCGCGACGTACCGCCGCAGCGCCTCTTTCGGCGAGTGGTCCGGGCTCTTCGCATCCAAGCTCTTGTCCAGCTCGTCGAGGCGTCCCCAGAATTGGCGAACACCGTCATGCTCGGTGACCAGCTTTTGATCGTACCGTTTGAAAAACTCATCACGCAGCCCGTCGGTAGCCTTCAGCTTGGCGCTGAATCCATCTGTGCCGTACGCGGTCTTCACGTCGCCGAGCAACGCCTTCATCTGCTTGCCATACGCCGTCTGCAGTCCCTTCGTGACCGCGACTTTCTCCGCCGGCGAAAGATGCTTGTCGTAGATCACGCCCAGGGCCTGAAGGTTGTCGCGATTGCCGCGCTCGATACACGCGTCGAACAGTTTCTTGTACAGCGGCCGCTGCAACTTGGGCGCGTCAGCGGCCAGCCCGTCGACGCGCGCGAGGGCGTCGGTCCAGGATTTGTCGCTCCGGGCGCTCGCGATGGTTTTATCGCAATCCCACACGGCACGGTGCGGGTCCTTCAGGGTCTCTGCGGGCAATGTGCTTGTGAACTCCGCCAGCTCGCCAAAGGCCTTGACGTCGCCGGCCTGAATCTGTGCCGAGATCGACGTGAGCCACTGTTGCTTCACTTGGTTGAGCGACGGATGCCCGGGTACGTGCTTGGCCACCGACTTGGCCAGCGCACATGCTGTTTTCAAATCGTTCTTCTTGGCGAGTTCGTCGATCTTCTTCTGGCTGGCCTCGTTGAAGGCGTTCGCAACCTCGTCGCTAAAGGGTGGGCCTAGTTTTTGTGCCTTTTCGACCTCGCCATACGCCTTGTCGATATCGGGCGTATCGGTGTCGATCGACGCACTCATGCTCTGGATCAACGCGTCGCGCGTCGCGGCGGGGTTGGGGAAGAGGAACCGGTAACCCAGGAACCCGCCGCCAAGCACCGCCGCCAGCAGCACGGCCGCCACCAGCCATCCGAACCGCTTCGGTTCGGGCTCCTGGTAGTTGAACTCGGCCTGGTCCTCGCCTTGTTCCTCAGGTTTCTTCCCAGCTTTCTTCTCAGCTTTCGCGGCCCCGGTCGGGGCGCCTGACTTCGCGACGGCCGCCTCCAGCGCGGCGACAAACTCCCCGCACGTCCGGAACCGGTCCTGGTAGGCCTTCGCCAGGGCTTGCTGAAGGACTGCTTGCTCGGCCTCGGGAAGACCGCTCAGGTTGGGCGGCTCGAAGCGAACGGCGTGTTCGATGCCCAGCCGTTTGCGCGGGCCGTCGGCGTAGGCGGCGTAGGGATGCTCGCCGCGGCGCAGCTCGGCATAGGTGATCGCCAGGCAGTACAGGTCGGACGCGTGCGGGATGTTCTTGCCGTCGTACATCTCGGGGGCCTTGTACAGCGGCGTGCCCCCCAGCGTGCGGATGACCTCGTCGCGGGCGCTCAACCGCGCCAGGCCGAAGTCGGTCAGCTTGGCGTCGCGGCCGGAAAGCAGGATGTTGGCCGGCTTGACGTCCCGATGCACGCAGCCGTGATCGTTCAGGTAGTCGAGCCCCGCCGCGATCTGCTTGATGTACGGCAGCAGCTCGGCGACCGGAATGCCCCTGCGGCACGCTTGCAGCCGTTCCCTCAGGCTGCCGCCCTCGGCCAGCTCCATGACGATCCATACTTGATCGTTCGAGTCGATCAGAAAATCGTGGACCTGCACGATGCCGGGGTGGCTCAATTCCTTCAGCGACTTGAGCGACTCCAGCTCCTTCCGCGTCGTATCGTCGCCGGCCGAGCGGAACAGCCGCTTGAGGGCGTATTCGTGGTTCGTGTGTTTGTGACGCGCCTTGCGAACCTCGCCGAACTCGCCGCGGCCGATGACCTCGCCGACGACGAAATCCTCGATTTCGAGGCTCGCCCGGCCGGGCGCCGTGGGTTTCGCGGGCGCCACGGGCTTGGCCGGCGGCTGCGGCTTGACGGGTGGTTGCGATTTACCCGGTTGCGGCTTGGCGGTCGTGGGCGGTTGTTGGGGTCTGGGGAACTCGGCCGCCGCGACGTCGGGCAACTGGAATTCGGCTTGTGTCGGCGGTCTGTGGGCGCCGCGGGGACCGAGGCGAATCGTGCCGGTGACGTCGTCGGCACGCTCACCGGTGTCCGCTGGGGACGCCGGCGAGCCCGGGTAGGTTGGCGTTGCCGCGCTGCGCGAAGATGGGTCTTCCCCGACAGGCCCAGTGATGGCGGGCCCAGTCGCGGCGGGCCTGGTCGTGGCGGGTCCGGGCGCGGCAGGCCCAGTCGTGGCGGGTCCGGGCGTGGCAGGTCTAGCTGGCGTGGGTTCGGACGCTTGATCGGCCTGGCGCGGTTCCGTGGGGGCCTTGTGCGACTCGGCGGCGGGAGGCCGGACCGGCGTGGCTGAGGGACCGGCCTGGCGGGCAGGTTTGACGGGTGTCGCTCCCGGTGGTTGCGCGGGCGTGCGGTCGGGCGCGGGGGTCTGGGAAGGCGTCTTGCCCGGCCCGGCCCCCGGCGGAATCGGCAGGGTCGAGGTCCGGCTCTGCGCGTCGGAATCGGAACTGGAATCGCCCCCGGCGGTTGACGGCGACTTGAGGAGCTGAGCCGACCCGGCCGCCGGCGCAGCTGCCGGCCCCGAGCCGGGCGCCGAACCGGGCCCCGAGCCGACGCCCGAGCCGACCTTGGCCTTGCCGGGCGCCAGCCGCGATTCCATGGCCGCGGTTTCGGACACGGGGGGCAGCAGGCCGAGCCTGCGGCTGTCCGCGATGGCGTCGGTCAGGCGGCGCACGAATTCCGCGCAGGTGGGGAAGCGCGCCGTCGGTTCCTTGGCGAGGGCCCGCATCAACACGTCCTGTTCCAGCGGCGGCAGCGTGAACTCGGGCCGTTCCTTCTTGTGCGCGTGCTCCAGCTGGTGCATCTTGCGCCCTTCAAAGGGGGACTTCCCCATGCGCAGCTCGGAGTACGTGAACGCGAAGCAATATTGATCCGAGAACCGGTTCACCACCACCCCGTCCCACATTTCGGGGGCCATGTACAGGGGCGTGCCCGTGCCGCCGACCGTGCGGGTCTGATCTTTCTCCGGCGTCAGCTGCTTGGCGAGGCCGAAGTCGGCGAGCTTGGCGTAGCGCGGCCCGAACAGCAGGATGTTCTCCGGTTTGATGTCGCGATGCTGAATCCCCTGATCGTGCAGGTAATCGATGGCGTCGGCGATCTGCTGCATGTAGACCAGCAACTCGTCGAGCGGGACCGCGAGCAGCCCCAGACGTTTGCACTCCTTCAGGCGGTTCTTCATGGTGCCGTAGCGGGCAAAGCCCATGACGACCCAGAGCCGCTTGTGCTCTTCCCAGAAAATGTGATAGTCCAAGAGGTGCGGGTGCTCGAGCGACTTGATCATCTGCAGCGACTTGAGCTCGCGCTGCGATTCCTCCGCCGACAAGGGGCGATGCAGGTATTTGACGGCGACTTCCTTGCCGCTGTCGGAATGCCGGGCGAGCCAGACCTCCGCGAAACTGCCCTCGCCGATCTTGCGGAGCAGCTCGTATTCGCGGGCGAACACGCCGACCTCGGGAATGACGGCGTTGCTGCTGCGCCCGCTGCCGCGGCTCGGCGTGGCGCCGACGCCAGGCGAGCCGCCGAAGTGCTGTCCGCCGCTGCCGGGCGCCCCGGACAGAGCGGCCAGGCCCCCGAGGTGCTGGTCGATCAGTTGCTTGAGCTTGGGGAACTGATGCGGGTAGTTCTTCTGGTACGTCTCCAGCTTGATCGGCATGCCGTGCTTGTGCTTGTTGCGGACTTCCTCGAACACCAGCTCCGCCGACACGGTCTCGCGCGAACCAAGCTCCGTGTAGTGCTCCAGGTACCAGTCCAGCGGCAGCGCCTTGTCGGACTCCCAGCGATGGCCGAGGTCGATCTTGACCAGCTCGTACAGGACCGTGTGGCGGAACGAGGAGTTGAAGGCGGGAAGATAATCGGCGATCTTGATCGACTCGGGGTTCTCGCTCCAGGCCCGCTCAAAATTCCCCACGCAGGTTTGGAAATCTTCCCAATCCTGCGGGGAGAGTTGGCTGAAATCGTCCGGATGAGGCATGATGATGCTACCGTGACATCGCATCAAGGGGCGCAGTCCGCGTCGGAACCTTTCACTTTAAGTTCCAGGGGCACGAATTGCAACCTCACACCGGTTTTTTTTGCCGACGTCGTCTTCCGCCGCAAGCGCGAGCCGACGATCCGCTACTTCATTTTCACGACCACGTCCTTTTCCACCAGTTCCTTGCCGGGGGGGACCTTCACGGCGACGATTCCTTTATTCCGCGGAATGGCGGTGCTTGCTTCCAGAAAGTAATCGCCCGGCGGCACCTTTTCGAAGACAAACTCACCCTTCGCGCCGGCTTCTTGCAGGCCTTTGGGCTTGCCCTTGGCGTCCATGAGCAGCACCTTGGCCCCCGCCTTCGGTCGTTCGGCGCTATCCAGCACCTTGCCCTTGAGGGTCGTCACGAACTCCCCGGGCGCAGCCGTCTTGACCGACACGAGCTCCGATGCGGCCGAGCGCATGCCCGTGCCCGTCTGAAAGGTCACGGCCAATTCATACCGGCCGTCCTTGTCGGGCGTCCGCACGATCGCGCTCCAGACGTCGGGCTCCAGCTCCTTGCCTTCGAACTGTTCCTTGGCTTCGATCTTGCCCGCAGATGGCTTGCCGAAGTAGAAAATCGCCTTCTCGATGGGCGCGTACCGGGCCTTGTCGCGCGGCGCCGTCTCGACTTTGACCTCCACTTTGGCGCCGGGCCGCCAGTCCTCGCTCACACCGCTGAACCGGACCACTTCGGCCGCGGAGTCATCGATGGTGACGGCGGCCAAGACCTCATCCTTGTCCACCGACAAGGGCGCCAGGCCCGGGCGCTGAGCTTCGAGGGGCTTGAGCGCCTGGCCGGACACCTTTAGCTTGGTGCCGTCCGTATCCACCACCCGCAACCGCAGAAAGCGCCGGCCCAGCAAGTCGGCCGTGGTCACGGGCACTTCCCAGTCGGTCGCGGTCAGCATGCACACGAGGTCGCCCTTCTTGCCGGCGTCGATGGCCAGCTTGATGCTTCGCAGCCCCGGCAGCCCTTCCGGAGGTATGGTGGTGAATCTCTTGGCGAAGTTCTTGACGTCCTTGTCGGCGTCGGACCGGTTGAAACCGAGCTCGACCCGAGCCGGCTGATCGATGGTGCGCGCGTCAATCTCCAGCCTGACCAGCAGCGGGTTTTTCTTGTCCGGAAAGACGTAAGGCCTGGGCCGGAAGCGCACGGCCACGTCTCTGCTGTAGTCGACGGCGGGAGGCATGTCGCCGCTCAGCTCATTGAGATCCGGCGCGAACTCGAAGGCGCGCTGGAATCCGTCCACGTGCAGAAACACGCGGGCGTCGCTGAGACCAACGGTCGAACCCTCGAACTCGAGGTCGGCGAACAGGTCGAGCGGTTGGCCGATCTTCGTCAGCGGTTGCTCCATGGTCTTGTTCTTTGGGGGCTTCAACCCCGGAAGGTAGTCGGGATCGAGGACCATGCGCACCACGCATGGCGGACCGACGAACTCCTCGGTCAGCTCCACGGTGAAGCTGACGCGCCGGCTCGTCTGGTCATAATGGGCCTTGGTCACTTTCACGTACCGTTCCGGCTGCCAGAGCTTGACCTTGAGATCTTGCCGGACGGTCATCTTGCCCTTGGCGTCCAGCCACAGCTGAAGCTTGGGGAGCGGCCCCTTGCCGAGCTCGGCCAGGACCTTGTCGGCCGCGAACACCAGCCGCGCGCTCTTGCCCGCGGCCAGGTTGCCGGCCGCGTCCAGGTCCGCCTTGTCCAGCTTCGCCGTGGTCCATGTTTGCTTGGCCTTGCCCTCGTCGTCCACGCTCACGAGCGACACCACCACGTCCGTCAACGCGTCGGCGAACTTGTTGTCTTCCTTGTTCTTGACGAATAATTGGACGGAGTGCTCGGCGCCGGCGCGCAGGTAGACGTCGCTCGTCTCCAAGCTCTTGGCGGGCTGCCCGGGCGCCATCTGGTAGCTGAACTCAACCTTGGCTTGCTTCCCCCCGGCCTGGACGGCGGGCGCCGCGACGCCCAGCCCCAGCACCAACAGTGCGACAACGCATACTCCGCGACGGTCCATGGTCCACCCCTTTCGGCAAGAACAGCGCGGCAGAAACCGCAGCCGCCCGTGAATCACCTCTCGCAAACGGTGTGTCAACTTGTTGTATCGAGCCGCGCTGGCATCGAGCCCTTGTCGTATTGAGCCATTCGGCCGCATGCTTGGGAATCTCAACGTCTGGTCGGCGTAAACGTCAACCGCGGACAGGCGCCCGGCTGTCGCGCTCAGAACATTCGGGAGGTCCGCTACAATCAGCGTTTCAGCCGGTCGGCGGTCTTCTTGAGAAAGCCGCTGCCGGCGCTGGTGAACCCTGTGCCGGACTGGTTCGAGACATCCAAGAATGCGGCTTCGCCCCGATAGCGCTCGCTCAGCCACAGGGCGCAGGCGCTGGACCACTTGCGCTCCAGGTCGACGTCCACGGCCGGCGCCGGGCGGTCGCCGCCGATCACGGGCAGCAGATACTTGAAGCCTTCGGCCGGCGCGTTGGCCGCGACCTGTGCCTCGGGGCTGCGCAGCCACAACCAGACCTTGCGCAGACTCAGGCCGACCTTTTCCCAGTCCTGCGGCGGCGCCATGTCGGCGGCCAGCTGCTTCAAGGTCTCCTCCGGAACATTGGCCATGCTCAGCAGGTCCATCGCCAGCTTGGCCCGGAGCCAGGCGGCATCCACTTGCTTCCCCCGCTCCAGTTCGTCGCGCTGCGGCGCCGTCGGCGCCACGCGGGTCGGTTTCGCGTCGGGCTGGAACTTGCCGAGACGGTCTTCGGCCAGCTCGTGCTCGACCTGCCAGAGCAGCGCGCGGTCGGCGGCGGTCAAGCCGCCGCCGGCCCGGAGCGCGCGCAGGGCCGCGAGCGTGCTGGCCGGTTGATCCTGGACGTTCTTGGTCAGCTCGGCGACGCGCTCGCGGCGCCGGGCGGCCAGGGTGTTCAAGGCGGCAGTCAAGAACTTGCCGTTGATGTCCTTGACATTCCGCGGCGCCGCCACCGCAAGCCGGTCCGTGAGCCCTTGCGTGTTCTCCCAGGCCTCCTTCCAGGCGTCGTCTTTCTCGGCATTCCATTCCGCCCGGGCCGTGAGCCACAGGAAGTGGCCGGGCAACTCCACCAGCGCGCGCTGGTAGGCGATGCGCGCGTCACGCACCTGGATCAGGTCCTCGCGCAGGGCCTCGTAGGCGCGCTGGGCCCGCTCCAGCTGGTCGGCGGCGTCCTTCCATTGATCCGGATTGCCCCAATAAAGCAGGCGGTCGCCCTTGCGGCGGTCTTCCTCGGCCGTGCGCAAGCGTACCGGGTCGAGCCAGGGCAACAGGTCCGGCTCCCGGCCGAGCAGCGCCGCCAGCGCTTCGGCCGCCAGCAGCGTCCGCAGCGATTGCCCGACTGTGGCCGCCGGCCAAACCCATTGCGTTTGATTCTTGGCTGGCTGCCGCAGGAACAGGTCGAAGTCGCGGGCACGCTTCAGCCACACCGTTTCGACGAATTCGCTGGGCGACCGCCCGGCCACCAGCGCGGCGATGGTCTCGTGGACGAGGACGGTCTGCAGGCGGTTGGGATTCACCTCCTGGCGCAGCGCCTCCAGCACGGCGGCGGCGCCTTGCAGTTCCGTCAAGCCTTTCGCCGCGCCGATGGCTTTCTGCAGCTCTTTCTGCACCCCGGCCTTTTCGGCCTTTTCCTTGCCGTCTTGCTCTTTCCGCTCGTCCGGTTTGAGGTTCCTCGGGGCGTCGACGGTCACGGTCCGGAGGGCGCCGCGCAGCTCGAGCGCCAGTGACTTCGTGCGCTCATCCAGGGCGACGGCGATGGCGAGCGACGGCGGCAGCTCGTCATACGGCCTCGGGGGGGCGACGGCGTCGAGCCCCGCGTCACGCTTCGCCAGCTCCGCGAGACAGGCGCCGAGATCTTTTTCGCCGCGGCCCCCCCAGTTGTGTTCGGCGTTGAGCAGCCGCAGATCGTACTGCAATAGCGCCGCCGGCGTCAGCTTCGCCTTGGGGTGGCTGGCCACCTTGTCGCGCAGCTCCCACGCTTTCTTGAGCTTGGCGGGATAGGGGAACGGCGGCGGCTCCTTCTTTTCCGCCGGCTTCGCTTCCTCGCCCTTGCCTTTGCCCTCGGCCGTTTCTTTCTTGTCCGAATCTTTCTTGTCCACCTTGGCCTCGTCGCCCTTCCCCTTGTCAGCCGGTTCCTTCTTCTCCGCCGGCTTCGCGTCCTTGCCGCCCTTGTCGTCGCCCTTCGTCGCGTCGTCGCCTTTTGCCGGGGGCGGCTTCACGACTGTGCGATCGACCAGCTCGAAGTCGGGGCCCTGGCCCCACAACCACGGCGTTTGCTTCTTGCCGCGGTTGATGTCGGCCCACCGCTCGGTCTGGTGGCGGACGTAGGCGGCCAACTCCTTGGCGTAGACGCGCTTGTCCTCCTGGGCGGCGGGCCCCCAGTTATCGGCGTCGCCGCGTAGACCCTGATCCACAAAGTGCGCGAACACGGATCGACCCAGGCTCTTGGACGTCAGCGACGTTTGCCCCGGTCCGCAGGCGCACAGGATCAACAGCGACGACGGCGGCAGCTTATCCAGGGTCTTGCGCACGCCTTCGGCCACGTCGTCGTACACCAGCCCGAGCCGGGTATCGACCAAGGGATGTGCGATGTCGAGCAGCAACAATTTCTCCTCAACCTCACACTTGGTCAGATGGAGAAGCATGTCGTACAACTTGAGCCAGGTTGCCGGTCGGTCGGGACTGGCATCGGAGGGGAGCAAATAGACCTCGCCGCCGTGCGTCCGAGCCTGGCAGGACAGGTGGACGACGACCGGACCTTTCTTGTGCTTGGCCAGCTTGCGAAACTCCGATTCGAGGTTGTCGCGGGCCTGGCTTTGCCGGCCGTGCTGGCCGTTGGGGAAATGCTGCAGGATCGCCTCTTCGTCGGCCAGGGCGACGGCGTGGGAGGGGTACAGCGGATCGTCGTGCTCCGCCACGATCAGCGACTGGACAAGCTCCGGCCCGCCCGGATCCACCCTCAACCAGAAGACGGCGCCAATGATGACGCCGGCCAGCGCGGCGGCCGTCAGCACCAGCACCGCCAGCCGCGACCGCCGTTGGGCCTCGGGGAGCAAGGGCTCGTCCTCGGCCGCCTGGTCGCGCCAGTGCCAGTCGCGCTCGCCAGCTTCAGGTGGAAGGTCGTCGGGCATGGGTGGTCAACATCCGGCATTCAGGTTTCGCTCGACAATCCGGAGCCGTCATCGCTCGGACGGCTTGAGGATAGAAGGACCATAGAACAGGTCGCCCTCCGGAGGGCGAAAATTCCGGGTCGGGGCAAAATCGGCGCGCAGCGCTTCGCTCTTGAAGCTGTTGACGCACAGCACCTGGAACTCGGCCCTGGCGTGATCGAGACCCAGCCACGGATAGAAACGGACCGTGTACTTGCCGACCTGGTGAAAGTATCGATGTTCGTGGGTCTCACGCCAGCCCCCGGTGTGCAAGGTGTCCTTGTTGGCGGCGCCCCAGCGATCGAGCCGGATCCAGACGGGATTGCCGATGTCGTGCTCAACGCGCAGCGCCAGGCATTCGCCCGACTTCCCCGGCATCGGCTCGGGGCCGATGCTCTCGATCTTGAACCACGTCTTGCCGACCTTCACCGCGCGGGCGGCGTTGGCGGTCACGCGCACCGTCATGTGTGATTCGGTCGGGAACTTCTCTTGCCAGAAGGCGCCCAGGCGAACGGGGCGGTCATCCGCCCACGGCCCCTCCAGGCGATAGGCGGGCGCGGCCGCCGCCGCATCGTCTCGCCAGCGCATCGGGGCCCGCGTCTCCTTGTCATCCAGCGGCACATCGAGCCAGACCATGTCGGGCCGAGCCAGGGCGCCGGCCGCGCCCTTGTCCGGCGCCTTCTCCAGGAGCAGCACCTGATCGAGCTCCCCCTTGAAGCGGTCGCTCTTGTACAGCGTGGCGTACCAATCTTTGCGCCGCTGGATCCGCTGCGGGCCAAGTCGCTCCACGACCTCCTCCTGCTCGGCCACGAGGCCGTGCCCCAGCACGAACTTTTCGACGCGGCGCAGCGTCAGCAGCGTGTTTTGTCCGGCCGCAAAACTGAACAAGCCGAATCCAAGGTTCGAGCCGAGGATGTCAATACGATACTGGGCGGGATCCATTGGCGACCAGTTGAATTGGGCGCCGGGCCGGTAGATGTCGAGGTTCGTTTTGGCGCCGGTATTCTGGGCGGCGAACTGCAGCCGCGGCCGCAGCAGTTCCTTGAGCTCCCTCGCCAACGCCGCCCCGTCGGCAACGAATCGAAAGCGCCGGTCGCTGCGCTCTTCTTTCACGTCTTCCCTTTCCCGGAACTGGGCCTCGGCGACCTTGGAGTCAAGATCCGAGCCTCTTTGGAGGAAGCACACCGTTATGACACTGATGCCGGGGTATCGGTCGCGGAGGTCTTTGAACAAGAGCTCCCGGACCAGCTGGGGACGGGTCCGCTTCGTCTCGGGGTCGATTGCCCCATTATCGTTCGGGAAGCTCCAGTTGTCGGCGCCGTCGGTCAGCACGAGGACGACCTTCGGCCCGTTATAGACCTTTGGAAAGCCCTGGCGCATGCTCTCTTCAATGGCGCGAACGATGGGTGAGCTGTTGTTGAGGCCTTGATAGAATCCGGCGGGCATCTTTTTCCCCGGCAGGTCCTCGAGCTGTTCTCTGAGCCTTCGCCGCGGTCCCAGCTTGTCGTCGCCCGCGTCCCACGGCGGACGATCCTGCGGCCCGCGCACCAAAGTCGGTTCTGACTTCTTGAAGAGGATCAGGCTCAAATACTCCAGCTCCGGCATTTCCCTCAGCGCGTCATCCAGCGCCTTCACGGCGTAGTCATAGCGCCGGTTCGGGGGATCGCCGGTGATCTCCTCATTGACGACCTTGCCGCTCTTGTCCTTGTGGATCTGGGCCATGCTCCCCGACGTGTCCAGCACAATGCTCAGGGCGCCGTATCTCAGGTCCTTTTCCATGCGCACCGCCACGCGCGGGTCGTGCTGCGGCGTGAAGCGCTGGACAACAAGGTTCGGCGGGTGCGCGGCCACGGCCACCTCGTCGGACCGGCGCTGGCCGCGGTAGCGGATGTTGAGCCGCGCAGTCGTGACCTTATAATCGCCGGGCTTGTCGGTTTCCTCCTTCAGGAGATACGGGACGGTCTGCTCGGACGCGTCCTTGCCCTCCGGCAAGAGCGTCGTCAGCGACTCGCGCGGCTTGGACGCGTCCCCGAACATGATCTCCGTCATCGGAATGCCCGGCGGCACCTTGCCGTCGGCGCCGATCGTCCAGCGCAGCGTGAACGACCGCTCAGTCGTCCAGGGCGCCTTGTTGCTGAGCGCCTTGACGGTCAGCGCGACCGGTTGCGCCAGTGCTTTGGCCAGGTCTTCGGCCGGCTTCAGGCGCGCTTCTTTGTCCTTCACTTCCTTCTGGTTGCCTGGGTCTTTGCCCTCGGCCAGCTTCAGCGCCGCCTTGGCGAAGGCCACCGCCGGCTCCTTGTAGTACGGCGTGGCCTCGTCTTCCTTGTACCAGTGGTCCCCATAAGTCCGGTTCGCCAGGAACCACAGCAGCTCGTAGGCGTGCAGGCGCCGCCAGCCGTCCGGGGCCGTGAACGGCGTCGCCTCGTGCTCCGACTCGGCGACGCGACCGCCCGGGATGAGCCGGCACAAGTCCACCGGTCTCCGCAGCAATCGTCGCGCTGCGGCGAGCTCGGTCTGCTGCAGGCTCTGGTCGCGCTGGTTCTTGATGTCGGCGGGCAGGCGGGCGAGCGCGTCGAACAGCCTGACTTCGTCGGGGCCAAGGGCCAGAGCGTACAGCTGCCGCCCTTGTTTCTCGAGCTCCTCGGCGGCCACGAAATCGATCCGCCGGCGCTTCGCATCGATCTTGTGCTCGCTCGTGTCCCGATTCAGCTTGGCGCTGATCCTGCGGCTGTGCTGAATCTTGTCGTGGCGCTGCTTGGCGTCGAGCCACGGAATCCGCAACACCGACTCGATGCGATGGTACAGCAACTGGTTGGATTCGGTCTCGGCGACGATGGTCCTGGCTTGGAAGCGTTTGGCCAGACTCTCGCGACTCGTGTTGAGCTTGATTGCCAGCTTCGTCAGCGTCGGGAGTCGCTCCTGAACAACGTCCTCGCTGAGTTTCTCGAGCGCTTCCGTCAATCTGGCGAGCGCGACCGTGGCCATGTCCAGGTCTAGCAGGCCCATCTCGCGCTCTTTCTTGGCCGCCTCCTCGTCCACGGGGTCGTGCGACAGCCATTGCGCCAGGTAGGGAAGCTGGGCCCAGCCGCGATCGCGCGCCGCCATGGCGACCCGCAGCTCTCCGGCGGTTCGTTGAATCGCCTTGAATTCTTCCGCGGCCGCCTGCAAATGCGTGCGCGCTGCGTCCCAATGCGCCTGGCCATCGCCCAGCAGGAAGTCTTCGCCGTCGCGCCGCTTCTTGTCGGCCTGATTGATCCTGGTTTGGAGCAGCGGAAACACGAACTCGCAGTACGACGGCGTCGCGGGCTTCGTGGCGTCCGCAGAATTGACGCCCAGGATGGTCTGCTCCGCCAAGCGGCGGACCCGCAGGGCGTCGCCCAGCAGCTCCGGCGGCGCTTTCTTCGAGGTGCACTGATCCAGCATCACCAGGAAGTGCGCCTCGATCGGCCGAACCAGATCGGGCTCGGTGAGTTTCTTGATGAACCCGGCTGCCTGCTCAAAGTCCGCGCGCTTGGGCGCACCGTCCGCCTTGAGGATTGCGTCCACCGGCGCCGCCAGCAGGCTCGCGTGGGCCGCCGCCTGGCTCGTCTCTTTTTTCCAGGCCGCGTTCCAGCCGGCCGTCGCGGCCTGCCATCTCTTGTCGGCCTGCAGGCCGGCTTCGTCCACGCCGGTTTCATCCAGCCAGTATTCATCCCACAAGTTCCACAAGCGGTTGACCACATCGATCGTCTCGGGTCGGACCGGGCGGCCGACGTCGGCAAACGCCAGGCTATTGCCGAGACAGCGCTCGGTGAACTTCAGCGCCTGCGCCGCCTCGATGGTTTTCTTGAGCCTGCCGGCCAGCCCCTGCAGCGAACTCAGGCGCTCCTTGCAATCACAGCGCTCCAGGTATTCCCAGCGCAGCAGGGCTTCCTGATACTGCCGCCACAAGTGCGGCTCGTACGTCCAGGCCAGCCCTTCGTGCAGCCGCTTCCAGTCCGTCCAGGCGTCGACGAGTTTTTGCGACGGTTCGAAGCTCTTGTCGGGCGCCGGCACGTCGTCCGGCGCCGTCTCGTCCACCCGCACCAGCTCGACGCCCTTGGCCGCGGCGGGATCGCCCAGGAACACCGGCGTTTGTTCCACGTCCCGGTTGCCCAGCACCCAGCTGCTGACTTTCGTCTCGACGTAGTCGGCCAGCTCGGCGAGCGTCACCCGGCGATCATCCTGGTCGGCGGCGCCCTGGAGGCCACGGAGGACGTAGTGTCCAAACACGGTGCCCTGCAGCTCTTCGGACGCCCAGGACCGCTGTCCTTCCGCGCACGAACACAGCACATACATGTGGGGCGGGAGATCTTTCTCCAGCTGCCGCAGGCCGGCGACGAACTGATTGCCGAAGATGCCCAGCGGCCAGTGGTTCTCCGCCGGCACCGCATCCAGGATCAGGACGATGTTGCATTGCTTTGACTTTCGACCGGCGGCCGCCGCGTCCTGAGCGGTCTTCAAGTCGTCGATGACCGTTTTCACCGGGATGACGGACTCGCCCTTTGGGTCGTCGGTGAACAGCACGGCGCCGCCGTTCTTGTCGGTGGCGCCGAAGAGGGACAAGAACACGATGAGGGTGTGTTCCTGAAAACCGGCGCCGCCCAGCTCCGACACGTTCTCCTTCAACTTGGCCCAGTCACGGGTGTTCGTCAATTCATGCTGGTCCAGGCTGCCGATGCGGCGCATCCGCTTGAATTGCCTCCAAAACGCAAATTTCGCTCCAAGGGCGTCCTCGGGCGCCCATGCCTCGATCGCTTGCAGGCCTTTCCAACCGAGGGCGTTGGGAGGAAGAAGCAAGTTGGTGTCGTAGGGGGCGCCGGCGAGCAGGATGCACGCCTGCCGGGCGGGCCTGAGCCACTGGATCAACAACAGGATCGAGGCCGTGACCGCGGCCAGCGCCAGCCCGACCATGGTCAACTTCGCGCCCCGCGACATCGGCCGCTTGCCCTCGTCGGCATCGGCCGCGCCGTCCAGGCGCTGCCAGTCGTCGCTGCGGATCGCCTGGGGCCGTTCCCCATCCAGCGCCCGCCAATCGTCGGAAGTGGAAGGCCGATCGTCGTCGTCATGCCGAGCCATGAGACACCTGCTTCAGATGGGAGCCGTGGGTTGACGCCCAAACCGCGACTTCGCTGGCCGACGGCGGTTGCGTCCGGCGCCCGACCACGGTTGTGGGGTTATTGCCACTGCGGGTTATTGCCACTGCGGCCGTTCGCGCTCCGCCAGGCTGCGGATGCGTTCCATGAGCCGGCGGATCGTGCGGTCCGAGATGCCCAGCCGCTTGGCGATTTCGACCTGATCGTACCCCTCCAGACGCATCTCGATGATCCTGCGGTCGGCCGGGCGCAGCTCCCGCAGAAAGAACTCGAGCTCGTCCATGAAGATGGCCGCTTCCTCCGGGGTGGGCTCGCGGGACAAGTACGACACGATCCGGTCCTGGTCCCCGGCCCCCGCCGACTCTTCGGCGCCGGCGTCGCGCTTGGCGCGGCGATGATAGGCGACCTGCTTCAGGCTCTTGTGAATCGTGATCTGAACCAGCAGCTTCCAGATGTCGTCGTCGTCCTTGAACACGAACTTGCCTTGCTGGGCGCGGACAAAGAACGAGCGAAACACCGACTGGACGATGTCCTCGGCATCGAGCCGCGCCGACAGCTTGGCGCTCAGGCGCTGCTGGGCCACGCCGACGAGTTGTTCCAGGTAGCGGTAGTAGAGCTCGGTAGCCGCTTTTTCATCGCCGGCCTGCCAACGCTCGACGCATCGTTGAGCGTCCGATGAAGCTGCCATGTCGATTCTCGCGACGGAACGAGCCTCAGAGCCGCGGCAACTTGGCCGCGGTGTGAAACGCGGCACCCGACCCGGAGGCGCCCCATTCGGACTCTTACTGTACCGGCCGAGCCGATCGTTCGCAAGTGGCCTCTCAAACAAGTATGCGCGTCGACCTTCAAATCTTCCCGAACTTCCGACCTCCGACTTCCGACCTCTGACTTCCGACCTCCGACTTCCGACCTCTGACTCTGGCCACGATCAATCGGGCACGTTGGGCGGCACGGCGAACAGGGTGAATTCAAAGCTGGCCGTCTTGTCGCCGGTGCGGATCGACAGCTGATGCTTGCCGTCGATGTTGCCGAGGATCAGCTCCTGCCGCAAGCGCATGGCGAGCTGCAGCGACCGTTGCACGTGCGCCCACTCCTGGTCCTGGCCCTCGTGCTGAATCTGGAAATAGATCATGCTGGCGTCAACGGGAAGCGCCTGCGGCGCCCGCGGGATGCGGCTGAAGCGCAGCCCCGAATGCCCTTCGCTGAACAGCTCGTCGACGCGATCGCTGCTGCCGATCTTCATGTTGAGCTGTCCCGGGCGCGTCAGGATCTCGGTGCACGCCTTTTCGTCCAGGGCGCTGTAGACGCCCAGGAACAGCCGCCAGCCCGGCTCCAGCCAGGTGGATTCCAGGGCCACTTGCATGCGCCGCCCCTTGCCCCGGAACACGCGCGACTGATACTTCGGGTCCTCGACGATGTTGAGGAACAGATCCAGGCACGCCTTCAGTCCGCTGAAGCAGTCGTACAGATTGTCGTGGTTGTAGCGCGGCAAGCCGTGGGGCGTGCGCCGCTCGGCGCTGAAAATGGCGAGCTGGCCCACGAGCCGGCTCAATTCCATGAACGCCCACACCGGATGCAGGCCTTGCACGTGCAGCAGCACGCGCATGACGCTGGCCGCCTCGTTGAGCTTGGCCAGCTGATGCAGGATCCGGCCGCCGTCGCGCTGCACCCGGTCGAAGGCGATGCCTTCCTTCTTCACGCGCTGCGCCAGGTCGTCAATCTTGCGCAGGATGCGCTCGACCACGGCGTAGAGAATGTCGCTCTGCAGCGGCGGCCAGATGTCGCAGCGCAGCAGGGGCGGAATGAACTCGCGGTCCAGCTCGGGGGTCGCGTCGGGCCCGCCCGACTTGACGACGCGCGCGATCGGCAGCACCTGGTAGCCGGCTCGGTCCTCGTCGCCGAACAGCAAGCGCGCGTTCAAACGCCGCACCAGGATGGTTTGCGGATTGAGGCCGGTGTTCTCGTCCAGGCAGCGCATCTCGCGCGCCCGGAAACGGGCGCTGCTGTCGGCCTCATTCGCCAGGTTGGCCCAGCTCGCCCCGAGCACCAGCTCCGGCACGCCCACGAACAGGTCCACCTGCCGCCGCGTGCGGAAAATCTCATAGAGGTTGCGTTCCGGCAGCGGCTCGTCGGGGCCCACCTCCAGCGCGGTCCCGTCCGGAAAACGGGCGCTCAGACGATGGACGATGACGCGGTGGTCGCCCAGTGCTTCCCGATCCAGGTCGATCGACTGCAGTCCCCAACCATACGGCGAGTCCCACATGTGCTGGCGCCGCATCTGGTCGTCCTGAAACCGCAGCCCCATCTGGAAATGATGGGGCTTCAAGAAAACGCCCTCGCCCCAATGGACGGCATGAGCGGTCATTCCAACTCCTCCCGAGGCGCCCCCTGGAGGTACGCCTTCGCCGCGCCGCGGACTAGAATCACGGGGTCCGGCCGCCCGTCGCGCCCCTGGGCGCCGTTCGCCGAAACCGCGTTTCTTCCCGGAAACTGCGAGACATCGTCCGCGCTTGTGTTATCATAAGGGCCGTTTGCGGCCAGGTACACCGGATTTGTCGCTCGGGCCGTCCGAAAAGGGTCGGGCGCCCTTCCCGACAGCCGCTGCGTCCACTCCTTCGAGGAACTGCATCATGGCAACGCCGAATGTTCGAGCTCTGGTCGACAAGCTCAATCCCACGTGCTTCAAGGCCCTGTTCGAAGGGGCCGCCGGATTGTGCATGTCGCGCACGAACTACCATATCGAACTCGAGCACCTGCTGCTCAAGCTCCTGGAGCTTTCCGACGGCGACTTGCCGCGCATTCTCCGTCATTACGACATCAATCACTCCACGGTCGTGCGCCAGCTCACGTCCGCCCTCGACAAGTTGAAACGCGGCAACGATCGGGCGCCCGGCCTGTCCCTGGACATCATCACGGTCGTGCGCGAAGCCTGGCTGCTGGCCTCCATCGACTATCTCGCCAACAAGGTCCGCTCCGGCTACCTGCTGACGGCGATGCTGTTGAATCGCGACCTGGCCAGCAAGATCGCCGCCAGCTCGGCCGAGCTGGCCAAGCTCGACGCCGACAAGCTCTTCAAGGAAGCGCCGGTGCTGGTCAAGGGCACCCCCGAGGACCAGTTTGAATCCCTGGAGTACGCCGGCGCCGACTCGGGAGGCCCCCCCGGCCCTGGGCCGGTCGCGGGCTCCAAGACCCCGGCCCTCGACCAGTTCACCATGGACCTGACCGAACGCGCCCGCAAGGGCGAGATCGACCCGGTGATCGGCCGTGATTTCGAAATCCGCCAGGTCATCGACATCCTGACGCGGCGCCGGCAGAACAACCCGATCCTCACCGGCGAGGCCGGCGTCGGCAAGACGGCGGTCGTCGAGGGCTTCGCGCTCAGGATCGTGCAGAAGGACGTGCCGCCGCCCTTGCTCAACGTCGCGGTCCGCACGCTGGACCTCGGCTTGCTGCAGGCCGGCGCCGGCGTGAAGGGGGAATTCGAGAACCGCCTGAAATCGGTGATCCAGGAAGTCAAAGCGTCGCCCAAGCCGATCATCCTGTTCATCGACGAAGCGCACACGATCATCGGCGCCGGCGGCCAGGCCGGCCAGGGCGACGCCGCCAACCTCCTCAAGCCCGCCCTGGCGCGCGGCGAGCTCCGCACCATCGCGGCCACCACCTGGATGGAATACAAGAAGTACTTCGAGACCGACGCCGCTCTCAAACGCCGCTTCCAGGTCGTCAAGGTCGACGAGCCCGACATCCAGCGCGCCGTCCGCATGATGCGCGGCCTGGCCGAAACCATGGAGAAGCACCACAAGGTCCGCGTGCTGGACGTGGCCGTGGAAGAGGCCGTCAAGCTGTCGCATCGCTACATCACCGACCGGCAATTGCCGGACAAATCGGTCAGCCTGCTCGACACCGCGTGCGCCAAGGTCGCGCTCAGCCAGACGGCGCAGCCGCCGGCGCTGCAGGACTGCACCCGCGAAATCGAGAGCATCGACGTCGAGCTGGGCATCCTGCGCCGCGAGGCGGCCGCGGGCGCCGATCACGAGCACCGCATGGCCGACCTCCGCGAACGAAAGGCCAGCCTGGAGAAGCGCCTGGCGGACTTGAAGGAACGCTGGGAAAAAGAGAAGAAGCTGGCCGCCGACATGCAGGCCGCGCGCGCCAAGATCGACGCCCATCTGGCCGCCGAGAACGTCGCACAGGACTCCGGTCCTGTCCGTGACAAGCAAGACTCCGCTGCTGCCCAAGAAAAGCGGACAGGAGCGGAGTCCCGTCCTACGGGTCAGGCAAAACCCGACGCCGCCAAGGACCGGCTCACCCCTGATCAAGAAGCCGCCTGCCGCGCCGACCTCGAAAAGCTCGGCAACGAGCTGATCGCCATGCAAGGCGAAGAACCCCTGGTCCTGCCGGTGGTCGGCGGCCAGGCGGTGGCCGAAGTCGTCTCCGGCTGGACCGGCATCCCCATCGGCAAGATGGTCCGCGACGAGATCAAGACCGTGCTGGGGCTGAAGGAGAAACTGGAGCAGCGCGTCATCGGCCAACCGCACGCCATGGACGCCATCGCCCAGCGCATCCGCACGTCGCGCGCCAACCTCGCCGACCCGCGCCGGCCGCTGGGCGTCTTCATGTTCGTCGGCCCGTCCGGCGTCGGCAAGACCGAAACCGCGATCGTCCTGGCCGACATCCTGTTCGGCGGCGACCGCAACATGGTGGTCATCAACATGTCGGAGTACAAGGAGGACCACAAGATCTCGCGCCTCACCGGCTCGGCCCCGGGCTACGTCGGCTACGGCGAGGGAGGCGTGTTGACCGAGGCGGTCCGCCGCAAGCCCTACAGCATCGTCCTGCTCGACGAAGTCGAGAAGGCCAACGTGGCGGTCCAGGAGATCTTCTACCAGGTCTTCGACAAGGGCATGCTCCAGGACGACAAGGGGAACGAGGTCAACTTCAAGAACACCATCATCATCCTGACCTCCAACGTCGGCACCGACACGATCATGAAACTGTGCGCCAAGCCCGACAAGAAACCGGATGCCGAGTCGCTGGCCGAGACGCTGCGTCCCGACTTGCTCAAGGCCTTCAAGCCCGCCCTCCTGGGCCGCATCAAGGTGATCCCGTTCTTCCCGCTCGACGACGCCATGCTCCGCAGCATCACCCAGCTCCAGCTCAAGCGCATCGCCGACCGCTTCAAGGAGAACCACCGCGCCGAGTTCACCTACGACGACGCGCTGCTGGCGACCATCACCAGCCGCTGCAAGGAAGTGGAGAGCGGCGCCCGCAACGTCGACCACATCTTGACCGGCACGCTGCTGCCGCAGCTCGCCAGCGAAGTGCTGTCGCGCCTGGCCGAGGGCCAGACGTTGACCCGCGCTCACGTGTCCGTGTCGGACAAGGGCGATTTCGTGTATCAGGTGAGTTGAGCGGCGGCCGTCCAACCCGAAACCGAGGATCAACCATGGCCAGTCGATTGTTCATCGTCATCGCCGCATTGGGAATCCCGTTATTCGCGGCCAATGCGCTATCCGCGCAAGCCAAGAAAGAGCCCGCTGCGAAGGACGATGCCAAGGGCAAATCCCTCTTCGACGGCACATCGCTGACCGGCTGGAAATCGGCCGGCTACATCGGCGGCGGCAAGGTGTCCGTGAAGGACGGCGCCATCGTCATGGAGAAAGGCAAATACATGACCGGCGTCAAGTACGCGCGCGGCGACTTTCCGAAGATGGACTACGAGGTCACGCTGGAAGGCAAGAAGCTGGCCGGCAACGACTTCTTCTGCACGACGACCTTCCCGGTCGGCGACGCCTTCTGCTCGCTGGTCGTGGGCGGCTGGGGCGGGCAGGTGATCGGGCTGTCGAGCCTCAACAACATGGACGCCTCCGAGAACGACACGACCACGTCGAAGGAATTCAAGCAGGATCAGTGGTACAAGGTGAAGATCCGCGTCACCAAGGACCGCATCGCCTGCTGGATCGACGGCAAGCACGTCATCGACGCCGACACCACGGACACCAAGGTGTCGATCCGCTTCGAGTGCGACAATTGCAAGCCGTTCGGCTTCTGCACGTGGGACACGGTCGGCGCGGTGCGCGACATCCGCGTGCGGATGCTGACGGCGGCAGAGAAGAAGGCGGCGGCGGAGAAGAAATGAGGACCGCGATTTAGCGCGACGCTACATCGGCGTCGCCGACCGTAACATACGGCCGCACCTTTTCCATCGTTTTCGGCCCGATGCCTGGTACGCGGCGCAGCTCATCGACGCTCGTGAATGCGGCCTGTGCTCGCGCATCGACGATGCGTTGCGACAACTTTGGGCCGATTCCCGGGAGCGTGTCCAGCTCGGCGGCGCTGGCGGTGTTGATGTCGATCAATTCAGTCGGCAGCGCCGCTTCCTTCCGACTGGTTGGAGCCGGTTCCACGGTGATCGTGGGCGCCGATGCTTCGCGCGGCGCAACCGCCGACGGATGCACGATCAGCCAGGGCCGCAGACGCTCGATGGTCTTCGGGCCGATGCCGGGGACCTTGCGCAAGTCGTCGATGCACTGATAGGGGCCGTACAACATGCGGTACGCCTCGATGCGCTGGGCGAGCCGTTCGCCAACTCCGGGGAGCAGTTGCAGCTCGGCGCGGGTGGCGTGATTGAGGTCGATGCGCGTGAGCGGCGGCTCGCCGGGATGCGCCGCCGGACGCTGGATGTTGCCGTACAGCACCGAATGCGTGATCAGGCCAACGACTATCGCGACCGCGATGACGACCAGCGTCGCCTGAACGGCGTGCGGCCAGGTGCGGACTTTGGACGGCTGGGTCGAAGGCGGTGGGGCGTGCGGAAGTGGGGGGTTGCCCGCGTCCACGGCTCGATCCTCGAACGTGGCGGAGATTCATTCACGGGCGATTGTATCGCGCCGGAATGCCGCGCCCAGCAAATTCGGCGAGCGGCGCGGCGTCAGCGCGACGTGTCGGCGACCCTTCAGCCACGTCGAGCTTACGCTTCGACGCTCGCCGGGGCGTTACGCTTCGACGCTCGCCGGGGCGACGAGCGCCATCGTTCCGATTCCGTAAAAGGTGTACTCCACGTCGGCGGCTTCGTCCCAGATGCCGCCCTTGAAGCCGCCCGTTTCCTCCTGGAGCGCTTCGGCGAAGCAGTACACGTGCCGCGGATTCACGCGATCGAGCGCGCCGAGCTGGTCGAGGGTCCAGCAGCCCGTGAACGTGGACAGCAGGTCGGCGAGCGGGATGCGCTCGTTGGCCCGCAGGCCGCCTTCCATGGAGTCCATGCCGGCGAGGAAATCGGCGGTCGCCGCCGTGTCGTCGGCCGGGAGATTCGGGCCATGGATCAATTGCAGGATGCCAATGGCCGCCGCGGTGGGGTTGGTGCCGCTCTTGCGCATCGGGCCGACTTCGACGAACCCGCCGTCGTCGCGGCGCCGACCCAGGACGAAGGCGCGGACCTGTTCCGGATCGGGAAGGCCCTGGCCGAGCATCTCGTAGCACAGGCCGACGAGAAAACTGTGGTAGGTGCTGCCGGAGGCCGCGCCGGGGTTCTTGTTGTAGCCGCCGTCGGGCGTGCGGAACTGCGCCAGCGTGGCGGCGACGCGCTGGGGCCAATCGGCCGGGCTGCCCTGCAGCACATCCGGCCCGCCGCCAAGCTGCACCAGCGCGACCGAATAGAGGAACGAGTAGAAATCGACGACGCTGGCCCTCCCGGTCAAGCAGCTCTTGAGAAAGCCGGCCGTGCGCTCGCAGACCTCCGGCGTGAGCGCGTCGAGCAGCGCCAGGCTGCGCAGCGCGAACCCGGTGTAATAGAGGTCGGAACCGTCATCGCGGCCGGGAAAGCCGCCGTCGGCAAGCTGCTTGCCGCGCACGTAGGCTGCGTGCCGCTCGCGCAGATCTGCGGGCAAGCGCGCAGCGCCTTCGGCCAGGCGCGAGTTCAGGTGTTCGAGGTAGAAACCCATGGTGGCTGGCTGCGCTCGGCGAATGTCGGCTTTCGCTCCGCGAAAGCACGCTCTTTCGCGGAGCGAAAGGCGACACTCGGCCTCGACTAATGGTCCCGATGCACGTTGAACGGCGCGAACGCCGGCAGGCACACGGCGATGTACTCCGCCCCCTCCGGGCCCGGCGTGCTGTAGCGCACCCATTCGCCGGCATGCGCGATCACGGCCTGGCCCGCGTGCACTTCCAACGCCCCGCCCTGGTGTTCCACCTTCAGCATCCCTTTGAGCACGACGCTGAACTCCTCGAACTCCGGCGTCTGGCCGGGCTCTTCCCAGCCGCTCGGGCTCCGCATGTGCGCGATGCTGACCGCCTCATGCCGGGAATTGACGCGGCCGATGTACTCGTCGATGAGCTTGGGCTTGGTTCCCGCGGCTTCGATGCGGGCCGGTTCGCCGATGAGCGTGGGCATGTTGCCTCCATCCACGAGAGAGATTACACTACGTCGCAGGCATCATCATTCAAGCATTCGGGGAATCGCCGTCATGATCCGCAACCTGTTCCGCATGTTTGTCGTGATGGGTTTGCTCGTCGTCAGCCTGGCGCCGGCGCCGGCTCGGGCGGACGAGTCGGGCAAGCCGCGCCGGCTGCTCTACGTGGTCGCCCCCGGCATCCGCAATTATCTGGAGTTCGGCGGCGCCGGCATCCTGATCTTCGACATCGACCACGGCCACAAGTTCGTCAAGCGCATCGCCACACCGGCCAGCCAGGCGGCCAAGCCCGAGAACATCAAGGGCGTGTGCGCCTGCGCCGCCACCAAGAAGCTCTACTTCACCACGCTCACGAAACTCTATTGCTTCGACCTCGTCGCCGAAAAGATGTTGTGGGAGAAGGCCCTGCCCGGCGGCTGCGATCGGCCGTCGATCACTCCCGACGGCAAGACGATCTACGTGCCGTCGCTGGAGAAGGACCACTGGAACGTCGTCGATGCGTCCACGGGCGACGTGGTCACGCAGCTCGTCACCAAGAACCGCGCCCACAACACGGTGGTCAGCCTCGACGGCGCCCGCATGTACCTGGCGGGCATCAGCTCGCCGATCCTGCCGGTGGCCGACACGACGACGCACCAGATCATCCAGAAGGTCGGTCCCTTCAGCGCCGGCATCCGGCCGCTTACGGTGAACGCCGATCGCTCGCGGATCTATGTCACCGTCAACGGCCTGCTGGGATTCGAGATCGGCGATTTGAAGTCGGGCAAGAAGATCGCCACGGTGGAGGTGGAGGGTTTCAAGCAGGGGATGGTGAAGCGGCACGGCTGCCCCAGCCACGGGGTCGGCCTGACGCCGGATGAAACGGAAGTGTGGGTCTGCGACGCGGCCAACCAGCGCGTCCACATCTTCGACAACCGCGTCACGCCGCCCAAGCAACTCCAGAGCATCAAGCTGCGCGAGCAACCCGGCTGGGTGACGTTCACCCGCGACGGCCAGTACGCGTATCCCTCGACCGGCGACGTCATCGACGTGAAGAGCAAGAAGATCGTCGCCCAGTTGATGGACGAGGAAGGACGCGAGGTCCACAGCGAAAAGGTGGTGGAGGTCATCCTGATCGACGGCGTGATCGTGCTGGTCGGCGATCAGTTCGGCGTGGGCCGCCGAGGACAGAAACGGTGACGTGCCGCCCCGACGAATCACGATACCGGCGCCGCCGTGTCGTCGGCCATGACCGGCGGCGCCAGCACGATCCAGACCGTGTCGAACGGCTCGGCTTGCTCGGCCTGGATCTTGCGGCCCTTGATCAACTCCAGGATCGCCAGGAAGATCCCCAGGAGCCGCCCGCGCGTGTGGGGCGGCGTGAACACGTCCGCGAACGACAGCCGTCCCGCGTGCCGCAGCCGGTCGAGAATCCGCTCCATGTGCACCTGGATCGGCGTCTCGTCCATGATGATCTGCTTCGGCTGAAGCGCGATCGTCTCGCGCATCAGCCGGCCGAAGGCGCTGACCAGGTCCCACAGCTCCACCTTCCGCAACGGCTGCTGGGCCGGATCGAACGCCGGCCGCTCGCTCGGCAGCCGCGCCAGCCGCGTCAGTTGCTTCTCCGCCTGCCGTTCCAGGAGCGCCGCCGCTTCCTTGTACTTCTTGTACTCGATCAACTGCTTGACCAGCTCCAGCCGCGGATCCTCGTCCGCCGCCTCGGCCTCCGGCACGCGCGGCAACAGCATCCGGCTCTTGATCTCCATGAGCGTGGCCGCTGTCAGCAGAAACTCGCCGGCCAGCTCGACGTCGATGAACTGGATCAAGTCGAGATAAGCGTTGAACTGCTCGAGAATGATCGCGATGGGGATGTCGTAGATATCGACTTCGTTGTGCTTGACGAGCCAGAGCAACAGGTCCATCGGCCCGCGAAAGTTGTCGAGCTCGACGCGGTAATCCATGAGAGAACACTCCGTTGCTCTCATTGTCGTGAAGTGGGGCGGGCTTTCCAGGTATCCGGCCGGTAGGATGGATCTCCATCTTGCCAACTTGCCAACTCCCCACCGAATGTGCGTAGGGCCGAAGGCCGAACCCGGGGTTTCTGAACACGCACGCCGCTCACTGTTTCCAGGCATCCAATTGCCGGTCCAGCCGCTCGTGCAGCACGGCCAGCGATCCGTCCGGCGTCCAGGTGCGCATCAGCAGGTCGAGCCGATGGACCATGATGGCAGCCGCTGGTTTGCCGCGGACTTCGTCGAGGCATCCCTGGAGCAGTTTCCGCGGCTCTTCCAGTTTCTGGATGGCCGTCACCTCGTGGCGCAGCGCGGCGAGCGCGCTCTGCGCCGATTCGCGAGCGCCGAGCCGCCGGTTCGCTTCTGCTTGACGCAGCCGCGCTTCCAGGGCCCGATGCATGTCCAGATGGAGCTCCTCCATCAGGCCGATCGCGAGGGCAACCTGCCCTTCGCGCCACCAGGCGGCGGCCGCCGCCAGCCGCCGGGCGATTTGGGCGCGGGGGACGTCGCCGCGGTACAGGTACTTGGCCCAACCGCTGCGGGCGTTCTTCCAGGCGCTGTCGACGTCGCCCCGCAGCCGCGCACGGTCGGTCCCGGCGCGGCGGCGTTCCTGGGCCTGCGCCGCCAGCCTGGCCGCTTGTTCCTCCCAGCACGCCGCCTTGATCGCCTCGGCCTGGTTGCCCAGCGGGTCGCGGCAAGCGCGCACCACGATCTGGCTCAGCACCTTGCGCTCGTGCCGCTGCGGGCTGACCGCGTCGTCGACCTGCAGCAATGCCCAGATGAACTGATCCTCGCCCCAGAGCTGCTTCGTGCGGGCTTCATCCCCCTCCACGTGCGCCCGGATGACGCGCTCGCGCCACGTGGCGATCTGCTGATGGAACTGCTCCTCGGGGATCGGCGCCGCCAGGTCGGTGTGGTCGAGGATCGTGCCGATGCGGTCGGCCCGCTTGAGCGCGTCCTCGTAACGGCCGCGCAACAGCGCCGTGCGCGGCTCCACGGCATACTTGTGAACGAGAGTCGCGGTGATGTTCTTCGTCAGCATGTCCTGCCCGGCATCGCCGAGGTCGGTCAACACCTTCAGCTGCTGATACTTGGCGAGCACTCCCGCGGGCATCACCTTCAGCAGCGTCGATTGAATCAGGCGCTGGCCGTCGTCCACGCCGCCTTCACCCTTGGGATAGAAGCGCCGCAGCCGGCCCGGCGGCGCGCCGCGATCGTCGTCGGGCCAGGCGGACGCGGCCAGCTTCAGCGCCGTCAGACGGCGCTCCAGGCCGGCGACGTCGTGGAAGAGCCGCACGCTTTCCTGGCTGGCGAGCAGCTCTTCCAGGGCTTTCATGCGCGGCGCCAGGCCTGGCGCCGGACTTGCCCAGCGCGCCGCCGTCTGCCGCCACTGCTGCGGCGTGATTCCACTTACCTTGAGCAGCTCCGGTTGAGCGCGGACCTCGGCCAGGCTGGCGATCCCCTTCGGGCCGGCCACCGGCATCCCCAGCCGTGGGTCGAACAGCAAGAGGTCATCGCCGTCCTTGCTGGGCACGAGGACGCCAACCAGCAGCCGCGCGCCGGCGTCCTTCGGAAATGTCAAGAGGACGCTGTCGAGCTGCCATTGCCGGGCCAGCTCGCAAAACACCAGCGCCCGGTCGCGCGCACTGCCCCAGCCGTTCTGTACGACGAGATGCGGCGGCAGGCCGTCGTCCCTTTGCTCGTGCAACAGGATGTGCCGCGTGGTCCAGGCCAGCCCCAAGGCCAGCTGATCCGGCCGCGGGAGGCCGCCGATCTCCAGCCCGCGCGCGGCGTCGCGGAACAGGAAACAGCCGTCGAGGTAGGGAGCGTCCAGGGGGCGCGTCGTGCGGGCTTCCAGGTCGTCCATCTCGGCGGCGGTCAGGCCGAATTGTTTCTGAATGTGTGCGCGCGCGGCGGCGTCGTAGCTGGCGGCCGACTTGTGCGCCAGCTTGGCGAGCGGGCCGCTGATCGCGTTCAGGGCGGCGCGAACCTGACCGGGCTCCCTGGATTGCTGGAACAGCTCCAGCGCCAGGGCCAGCGAATCATCGCGTTGCTCGGCGACCTGGACTGGCTGCGTACGTGAATTGGCCGGCTCGCGGCTGCAACCGTTGCTGAGCAGGAGCACCGACGCGAGCAGAGCAACGCCGCCGACGCGCCGGCGCGAACACTGGCGGTATGCACGAGATTTGGGCATCGAGGTTCCAAGACTTCGAAACGCGTGAGCCGTCACCCGGCCAGCGCCGCCCGCAGGCGTTCACAGCGTTCGATTAAGCCCGGCAGGTCGTCCAGGGCGATCATGTTCGGGCCGTCGCTCAGCGCTTCATCTGGCCGGGGATGGGTTTCGAGAAAGACGCCGTCGCACCCGCAGGCGACCGCCGCTCTGGCAAGATACGGAATCATGCGGCGTTCGCCGCCGGTGCGGTCCCCCAGGGCCGATGGTTTCTGTACGCTGTGGGTGGCGTCGAAGATCACGGGGCAACCGAGTTCCTGCATCATCGGGATGCTGCGCATGTCGTTGACTAGCTGGCCGTAGCCGAAGGTTGAGCCGCGCTCGGTGAGCAACAAGTTGTGATTGCCCGCCTCTGCCATCTTACTGACGACGTTCTTCATGTCCCACGGCGCCATGAACTGGCCCTTCTTGACATTGACGGCCCGGCCGGTCTTCGCGGCGGCGAACAGCAGATCGGTCTGCCGCGCCAGGAACGCCGGGATCTGCAAGAGATCGATGACCTGCCCCGCCGGCTCGGCCTGGCTGCATTCGTGGATGTCAGTCGTCACCGGCAACCCGGTGCGGCGTTTGACGGTGTCGAGCGTCTTGAGACCTTCGTGCAAACCGGGGCCGCGAAACGACTTCGCCGAGGTTCGATTGGCCTTGTCGAACGACGCCTTGAAGACCAGCGGGATTTTGAGCCGTTGAGCCATCTCGGCCAGGCGCTCGGCGATCCACAAGGTGAGGTCGTGTGTTTCGATGACGCACGGGCCGGCGATCCAGAGGAGGGGGTTGCCGGGGCCGCAAACAAGGTTGCCAATGGAGACGGTTCTTGCCATCGTTTGATTCCTCCTTGAAGTTCTCAATGCTTGCGCGACTTGACTCGTCCATTCCGCGTACCGTTTCCTTGGGGATCGCTTAGCAGTTCTTGCAGGATTTCTTCGCCGTCGAACGGGATGCCGTGTCGGTCGCAGAGCGCCTTGGACTCGCGGAGAATCTTGATGGCGCGATCGGTCTGGCCGATGCCGTCGTACAGCAATGCCAACAGATCCAAGCGGTCGCTCAGGTCATCGTAGCCATAAAATCGGCTGACGAGTTCCCATTGATCCTTCGATGTGATGGAATGCAGTCGGCGAATCAGGCGAATTTCATTCTTGCGATGGCGTATGGCCTGCAAATAATCTCCCTCGACCTCGCACACCAGGGACCAGCATTCTTCCGTGAAGATACCGGGCCGAACCTTCTTGCGGCGCTGAAGCAATCTCTTAAGGCGCGATGCATAACGGCGTGCCTTGGCCGGGTCACGAACTGGATAAAACCAGTGCAGGAGTTTCTGATAAACGTACTCGATTTCGTCGGCGATCGACGAAAACTTCCGTTTGGTCCGCAGTACTGTCTTAGACATCGTCGGGCCTCGGCAGCGTTGGTTCCGGCAATTCCATGAGGCTTCGCTGCTCTTTGGTTAGTTTATCGTAAAGTTCCCATTGTTTTCTTGCCTCTTCCATCCTTTGCTGGTGCTGCTGCCGAGCTTTCCGCTTCCAACGCTCCTTCTTGCCGCGCTGGCTCTTGCGGTCGTGCCCGCGCCCCGGCTGATGCTTGATGCCGCCTTTTGGCCCACGTTTCTTCGGCTTCTCGGCGGACGACATGGGATTCACAACTCCACGATCCGTCCACGCTGCCCCGTAATGCGCTCAATGTTGGCAAGCACCTCGTCAACGACTTGTCGGGCCACATTCTCCGGCAATTGCCCCTCGACGCTGACTTGAATGCCGGGATCCTCGTACGAGAACGAAATCTCCGGGCCACGTCGAAGCGCTAAAGATCAACCCGCCGCCGACAACCGCGGATGCGGCTGCCGGTGCACCACCGCCTTCGCTTGCGATTGCAAACTCACAATCTCCTTCAGCACGCCGCTCACCCCCGCCGCCGAATCGTGGACTTCGATGCTCCACGTCGTCTCCCAGTGCCCTCCCGGCGGCAACACCGGCACTCGGCCCTGGCTGCGCTCGAAGGTCTTGAAGTTCGGGAAGTTCGTCGCCGGCTCCAGGCCGGTGACGTAGCCGTCTTCCAGCGCCGCGGTGTTCTTCCAGACCGTGAAGCACGGCAGCTCTTGCCGGTTGAAGCGCAGCACCATCGCCTTGTCGCTCGCGTGGTTGTAGAGCATCGCCACCGTGCGGCCGACGGCGTTGCCCAGAAGCTCGTAGCAGTAGACCTGCTCCGCGTAGCCGGCGACCGGGCCGGCGTAGGTCTCCAGCGTGTCGATCCCCTCGGCGGCGCGGGGGCTGATCGGCGACACCTCCCGCACCGGCGCGACCACCCGGCTGCCCGCTTCGAGAAACGGCTGGCCGATGTTGCAGTGGTAGAGCAGCATCATCTCGGCCGGCTGGGCGCCGCGGTTCTCGACACGATCATGGACTACCAGCCGGTTCGAGCCGGGCACGGTGGTGTAGGTCGCGGTCAGGACGAGATGCGGGTAGAACAGCCCGCCTTCCTCGACCTGGCCGGTGACGCTCAATTCAAACGGCGGATCGAGGTTGACGCGCACCTCGACGTAGTACGCCGGCTGATTGGCGATCCGGCCATGCACTGTGATGAGGTCCTTGTGCGACTTGCCCTGGCGATCGGTGTAGACGTCCTCGCCGGGGGGGCCGTTGAACGCCAGGCCGCAGCGGCACAGCCATTCGTCGAAGCCGGTCAGCCAGCCGATGCCGCCGCGGTCAGCCGAGTTGACGAACTTGGGATGCACGGGGCCGTGGACCGGCGCCTTCCAGCCGAGGAAGTGGCCATGGTAGTGTCCCTGCCAGAGCCCCATGCCGCGCGTCGGGAGGACGGCGTACGACAAGGCGCCGTTGTGAACTTCGATGAGGTCGATGCCGTCGCGCAGGCCGCCGCGCAGGGTGCGCTTGCGGATGGACCAGTCGGGCCCGGCGCCCAGCGGCACGCGGTCGCTGCTGGTGACGAAGCTGTCGAGCCAGACGTCGTTGACGATGTCGGTGAGGATCCAGGTGCGGTAGCGCTTCACGAGGGGTCTCCGTGCGGGAATGCTCACGATCTTAGGTGGGAGCGCACGAAAAGGGGAGTGCCGCTTGCCATGAGTGCTGCTTGCGGCTTAGCGTTCGCCGCAAAGGCGCAACGATCCTGGCTTGCTGCAGCGCACGCTAAGCCGCAAGCGGCGGGACTCAGTCGCCGCGCGTGGTGAGTTCGCCGAGGACGTCGGCGCTGGTGTCGATGGCCAAAGTCCGGACGCTGCCGTCGGCGACAAGGAACTGGCACCGGCCGGGGTGAGCGCTGCCGAAGTTGCTGTTGAAAGGCGCCGTGGGTGAGCTGGCCAGATCGAACCCGGGGCCGCCGACGCGGGAGAAGCTCGCGGGATGCCGGCCGTCATAGAGCGAGCCGTCGCCGTGGACGACTTCGCCGAAACGGCCGTCGGGGACGTGCTTTTCGCCGACGAGCAACGTGTAGCCCAGGCCGCGCTTCAAGGATTGCAGCGTCACGCGGCCGCGCCATTTCTTGATCCGATCGTCGTGCCGTTCGAGGACCTCTCCGAGGATGAGCGCTCCATTGGCGTTGGGGCCGGTCCAATCGTGCTTGGGGTCGCCGTTGCCGGCGACGCCGGCAAAATCGCCCATGGCGCCGTCCGGTCCGGCCGCGGCCGGCCGCGTGCGCGCCGGGCAAAAGAAGATCAGCATCGCTGCACGGCGGACCTTCACATCCTGATCCACGAACCGCTTGGCGGCGTCCCAGGTCTGCAGCGGGTGTTCGCGGCCGGCGTACGGCGCCAGCAGCACCGCCCAGGTTGCATAGCCGTCGGCGATGCGCGCCGGCGGCAGGAACTCGCGCTCGCCATGAAACGCCTGAATCCCTTCGCCGATCTGCCGGAGGTTGTTCATGCATTGCACGCGCAGGCCGTGGCCGCGCTGGCGCGGCAAGAATACGAGAACGAAGCCGAGCAACGTGACGCCGAGAAGGACAACGACAACGAGGTCGAGGCGCGAGAAGCCCCGTCGCGGCCCCGGCCGTGCGTGATGCGTGCGAGACGATGGAACGCGGTTCATGCCGAGAGTTTCTGGGCGCGCTCCTGAACGATGGCGGCGACGTCGGCCCAGCGAAGCACGCAGGCGCCCCAGGTGAGGCCGCCTCCGAACGCGACCAGCAAGAAATGGTCGCCGACGCGGGCCGGCCGCATCTGCAAATATTCCCCCAGGGCCAGAGAAATCGACGCGGCCCCGGTGTTGCCGAAGCGATCCACGTTGACGAACATCTTCTCGGCCGGAAGGTTCAAGGCCTCTTGCGTGGCGGTCAAGATGCGGAGGTTGGCTTGATGAGGAATGACGGCGCAGATGTCGTCGAGCTTCAAGCCGGCCTTGGCGAGGGCTTCCTGGGCGGTGGCCGTCATGTTGCGGACCGCCATCTTGAAGACCTCGTTGCCGCGCATCCGCATGGTGTGCGCCTTCTTGGCGACGGTTTCGGCCGACGCGGGGACGGCCGAACCCCCGGCCTCGATCACCAGCATGCGTTCGACGTCGCCGCGGCATCCCAGGGCAACGCTCAGCACGCCGGTCCGTTGCGGGGTCGCCTCGACCACGACCGCGCCGGCCCCATCGCCGAACAGCACGCACGTGTTGCGGTCTTGCCAGTTGACGAAGCGTGTCAAGGTCTCGCTGGTGACCAGCAGCACCCGCCGGGCCGCCCCGCCCTGGATGAACTGGCTGGCGATGGCGATGCCATACACGAAGCCGCTGCAAGCGGCGTTGATGTCCATGGCCCCGGCCCGCGTGCAGCCGATCTGCTGCTGAATGAGGCACGCGGTCGCCGGCAACAGATAATCGGGCGTTGTCGTGGCGCACAGCACCAGGTCCACGTCGCGGGGCGCCAGTTGCGCCTGCTCGAGCGCCCGCCGGGCCGCGATCACGCCCATCGTCGACGTCGATTCCCCCGCCCCGGCCACGCGGCGCTCGGCGATCCCGGTCCGCGTGCGAATCCATTCATCGTTGGTGTCGACGAGCTGGGCCAGGTCTTGATTGGTCAATACACGCGAAGGACTGTACGAGCCCCAGCCGGTGATGGCCGCGTGATTCATGATGCGTACAGGCTCCGCCGGTCGCACGGGGTCGAGCGCGACCGGCAACGTCACGGACAAGATGCATCCGTCATCCCTGTGCTCGGCCCCGACCGTGAGGACTGGCTCTTCGCGCCGTCTTCTCACAAGGGAAATGCTACCGCCGCCATGCCGCGAGTCAAGAAACAAACCGAGGAACAAACTTCCGAAGTGTTGCAGACTTCGGAAGTTTGGTCGAAGCTTGATCAATTCGGGCTCTGCCGGGTCACCTTCGGGCGGAAGTTCTTGAGGTTGTCCGGATCGCCGATGCCGCGGACGACGCGGAAGCCGACGTAATCCCACTGCGTCAGCCACCAGATGCTCTGCGGCCGTTGCGGGTCGAACTTGATCCAGCTCGTGTCCGAGCCGGTCCGGGCGGCGCTGCGGAGCTTCGGCGCCTCGTCGCTCCACGAGCCGCCGCGGGCGACGTGCGAGAACCGGCGGTTGGTCGGCAGCACCACGGGCATCAGGGCCGGTTTGTCCTTCGGCATCATCTGGTAGTAGTCCTTGTCGTAGTGGTCCAGGCACCACTCCACCACGTTGCCGTACATGTCGTGAAGACCCCACGGGTTAGGCTTGCGCTTGCCGACCTCGTGGGTCCTCGGTTCATCGTCCTCGGTCGGCGCCGCGTTCTTGCGGTACCAGGCATAGTGAACCAGGTCCTTCGGATCATCGCCGAAAAAGTAGGCGGTCGTCGTGCCCGCCCGGGCGGCGTACTCCCACTCCGCCTCGGTCGGCAGGCGGTAATGCTTGCCCGTCCGCTTCGACAGCCAGCGGCAATACTCCGCCGCGGCGTGATGCGTCATGCACAACGCCGGATGCTTGTTCTGTCCGTGGCCGTAATACTGATCGACGTACGGCGGCGTCGGGCCGGTGATGGCGTCGACGTTGTCCATCAGCTTCTTGTCGTTCTCCTCCGGCGCGTTGACTCCCATCTCCTTCTGAAAGATCTCGTACTCGTCCCAGGTGACTTCGGTCTTCGCCATCCAGAACGGGCGCACGGCGACCAGGTGCTGCGGACCTTCGTCGGCGTTGCGGCCCGCTTCGCTCGCCGGGCTGCCCATCAGGAACGTGCCGCCGGGGATCGGGACCATGTCGAACTGCGCGGCAAAGCCCTTGGCCTCGCCCTTGTCGTCGCCCTTGATGGTTTCGCGGTAGCCCTGATGCGTGAGCTTGTCGATCGTCGGTTTCGCCGGCGCCTGGCCGGATGTGGCTTGCAAACCGAACAGGGCCGCGAAGCAGCCGCCGAAGAGGATGAGCGCGAAGATGCGTTGCATGGGGGCATCCTTTGAACGCGGCGATGGCGTGCATCGCGAATTGCTGACATTGTACAGGTTCAATCATCGTGCGTGTCGTCCAATTCCGTTTGCAAGGCAAGCAGACGGCGTTTGGGAAGGTGTTTGCATGTTTTTCTCACCCGCGTGGTAAAACTTGCGAACGTGGCGCCAGTCCCGCGGCAGGCACGATCAGGAAAGTTGAAGCGAATCACAAGCGAACTCAATGAGTTAAGGAAACTGCCGCGCCCGGAGTGCCGGTTTGGCACAAGCCTTGCTCTCACTTCGAGCGTCGCCGACAGGCGACGGGGCTGGCAGAGAAGAGGCCCCAGACGGCGGTTGCCAACGCAAGACCGCGGCGCCGGAACACGCCGCGAGACTCCCTCCCCTCTCTCCAAACGGGAGAGCATGGCAAACCGCCCCGAGCTGACCGACCCCCAGCTCGGAACGCCACCGGGCAGCTTCCCCCGCTGCCCCAACCCCGCAACCCGCGCCGCCCGACCCGGCGCGGGTTTTTTCTTTTTTTTCGCAGGCGACCGAGGCACACTGACGTTCTTCTGCGAGCGCGAAACGGCAAGCCACGGTTTCCTTTTCGCGCTCGTACCCGGCGCTCACCGGATCAGCGTCACGCGCACGTCCATGACGTTCGTCTGTGTCAGCCCGGTCTTCAGCAAGTCGCCGGTCGATTCAAAGAAATGATACGCATCATTCCGCGCCAGGAAGTCCGCCGGGTTCAGCCCCGCCTGGCCGGCGCGCTGCAACGTTTTTGAATCGGCAAGCGCACCCGCGGCGTCGGTCGGCCCGTCCTCGCCGTCGGTGCCGCCGCTCAGCAGCACGACGTTCGTCATTCCGTCGGCGCCGAGATAGTGCAGCGCCGCCAGGACGAACTCCTGATTGCGGCCCCCCTTGCCGGAGTTCGCGGTGAGGGTGACCGTCGTCTCGCCGCCCGACAGCACACAGGCCGGCGGCCGCAGCGGCACGCCCTGGTCGCGGATGCCGCGGACGATCCCGGCAAGCGCGACGGCGACCTGTCGCGTCTCGCCCTCGATGTACGATCCCAGGTTCAGCACGTGATAGCCGAGCTGCCGCGCCCGCGTTTCCGCGACAGCGAGCGCCTTGGCGTTGTTGCCGATTACCACGTTGGACACGTTCGCGGAGAGCGATTTCGGCGTTTCCGGAAGTGCGCCGCCGCGGCCGCGCTGCAGATGGTCGCGCACCGCGGGCGGGGTTTGCTCGACAAGCCGATGGCGTTCGAGCACCTGCCAGGCGTCATCGAATGTTGTCGGATCGGGGGCGGTCGGACCCGAGGCGATGACGTCGAGCGGATCGCCGATCACGTCGGAGATGATCAGGCTCATGAGTCTCTTGCCGGCGAAAGCCTGGGCGAGGCGGCCCCCCTTGATGTCGCTGAGGTGTTTGCGGACGGCGTTCATCTCGTTGATGGTCGCGCCGCAGGCGTGCAGCAGCTTCGTGACCTGCTGCTTGTCGGCGAGCGAAACGCCGGCCGTCGGCGCGGGCAACAGCGCCGAGCCGCCGCCGGACAGCAGGCACAGGGCGACGTCGTCGGAGCCCGCCGCGCCGATCAGCCGCAGGATTTCCGTCGCGCCGGCGACCCCGGCGTCGGTCGGGTGGTTGCTGGCGGCGGGGCGAGCGGCGTGCAGGTGGATTTTGCGAAGCGGGATTTCAGATCCGGCGGGGACGTTGACGAAGCCATCGATCTTGTCAAGCTGCGCTGCGAGGGCGGCCTCGACTGCGGCGCTCATGGCGGCGCCCGCCTTGCCGGCGCCGACGACGATGATCCGCGGCGCGGCCTGCAGTGATTCAGCCAGCGTCGGCTCGGCGAGCGCTTGCTCGATCAACGGCGCCGGCTTCACCGCCGCCACGGCCGCTTCCCAGATGTCGCGGGCGTCGTTGCGCATGGCTGGCGATTCTCTTCTCGCGCCGATAAGCGTCGGCGAAACGCTAAGCCGCAAGCGGCGCTAAGCCGCAAGCGGCGGCGGGTCGATCCCGAAATCGCGGATCGTGAAGATCGGCCGGAAGTCGTACTGCGCCAGCGCTTCCCGCGCTCCTTCGAGCCGATCGACGATGCACACGACGCTGACCACTTTCGCCCCGACCTTCTCGACTTCGCTGATCGCCTGCAGCACCGAGCCGCCGGTGGTGAGCACGTCGTCGAGCACCGCCACGCGCATTCCCGGCTTCAACACGCCTTCGACGCGCTCCTGGCTGCCGTGCCCCTTCGGCTGCTTGCGGACGAAGAAGCCTTCGAGCGAACGTCCCTCCTGGTGGCAGCGCTGCGCCAGCGCGGCGGCCATCGGTATGGCGCCGACCTCCAAGCCGCCGACCGCGTCGATGTTCAGGTCCTTGGTCATCTCGAACAGGACGTCGCCCAGCAAGGCGACGACTTCCGAGTGGAAGATCGCCTTCTTGCTGTTGATGTAGTAACTGCTCTCTTTGCCCGAGGCCAACGTGAACTTGCCGAAAGCAAAGGCGCGGTCCTGGAACGCTTGGAGCAGGCGCTGGCGGCTGGCGAACATTGGGATTCTCCAGGTTCGCGGTCTTGACTCGACGCGGCAAGCGCGAAACGGCAACGCACGCGCCGTTTGTGCAGCTTGCCCCGTTTCGCCGGCAACGGCGGAAGCAACCTCGACCGGACGGGGCGAATCGTTATCATCCGTCAACCGATTGGGTCGAAGTTACTATAGTCCTCGCCAGCGGAGTGGATACGCATGAACGCCTCCCCGCGCCGTGGTTGGTTTGCCGGCTCGGCCGCCTTCGTGATCGGCGTGCCGCTCGGTCTCGGTGTGCTCTGGGCGCTGCACGACGGCCCCTGGCAAGGCAGCGAATGGAAGCGCTACGTCGAGCACCCGGTGGAAATGGCCGAGGTGCTGCTCTTCTGCTGCGCCCTCACCGCCCTGGCGGGAAAGCTGCTCGGCGGCCTGCGCGAACGCTGGGCGTTCGCGTACGACCTGTTGCCGCGCTGGAACGGGAAAGCCGTTCCCGTGACCGAAGCGCAGACCCTGCGCCAGCATGTTGCCGGCCAGCCGCGGCACGTCCGCTCGAGCTGGCTGGGGCAGCGCGTCGCCGGCGTCCTCGATTTCGTGAACAGCCGCGGCAGCGTCAACGAGCTGGACGATCAACTGCGGACCCTGTCCGACAACGACGCCCTGGCCCAGGACGGCAGCTACTCGCTGCTGCGGTTCATCACCTGGGCCATCCCGATCCTGGGCTTCCTCGGCACGGTCGTCGGCATCACCGGGGCTGTGGCCAACGTGACCCCGGAAACGCTGGAGCAATCGCTCAGCGGCGTCACCAGCGGCCTGGCGACGGCGTTCGACACGACCGCGCTGGCGCTGTTCCTGACGATGATCCTCATGTTCTTCAGCTTCGTCAGCGAACGCTTCGAGCACAACGTGTTGCAGCGCGTGGACGCCTACGTGGACGCCGAGCTGGCCCATCGTTTCGAGCGCACCGGGGCCGAGTGCAGCCCGATCGTGGAGGCGCTGCGGCACAACAGTCAGAACCTGCTGATGACGGCGGAACAACTGGTCGAAAGGCAAGCGGCGCTGTGGGGCCGCACGATCGCGGCGATGGAACACCGCTGGAACGAGGCGGCGTCTCGACAGTTTGAGACGATTCACAGCGCCCTGACGCGGGCCCTGGACGAGACGTTGACCCGTTACCTCCAGCATCTGCGGCAAACCGAGGAAAAGTTCCTGGCCCGCAGTCAGACCGTCATGGACGGATTGACGGCCACGGCCGAGCGGTTCCGGCTGCAAACCATCGCGCTGGCGCAGTTGCAGGATAACGAGGCGCAGTTGCTGCGGCTGCACGAAGCGCTGAACGAGAACCTGGCCGCGGTCGCCAACACCGGCGCCTTCGAGCAGGCCGTGCAGAGTCTGACCGCCGCAATCCATCTGCTGACGGCGCGGGTGGCGACGACGGCGCCGGCGGCGCGGCTGACCAAGCCGGCGGCGTAGTCGATCTGGAGATCAGTTGTCAGCGGTCAGCATTCGGCTATCCGCTTGAGCCGGACCGTTGACCGCATTTCTCGCCACTGAAAGCTGACCGCTGAAAGCTGACCGCTGAAAGCTGACCGCTGAATTCATCATGCGTCGCCGACGCCGCCAACTCCAGGTCTCGACGTTCCCGTTCCTGGCGGTGCTGCTGGGGGCGATGGGGTCGCTGATTTTCTTGCTGCTCGTGATGGACCGCCGCGCCAAGCTGGTCGCCCGCAACAAGGTCCGCGAGGCCCACGAAGCACGGCTGGCTGCTTTGTCCGAGGCGGACCGGACGCGGCAGGAGGATTGGGAACGGCAGCGCCGCGCGTTGCACGAGTCGCTGGCCGCGGAAGAATCGTCCTTGCGTGGCCGGCTGGACGCGGTCGCCGGCGAGCTGCAGCAATCTTCCCGGCAACTGCATGGCGAAGCCGAGCAGCACCGGCGCTTGCAGGCGCTGCTCGCCGCGGAGCAGGCCAGGCTGACGCAAGCCCAGGAGGCGTTGCGCCAGCGCCAGGCGGCACTCTTGCAATCGGCGCATCTGGCGGAAACGTCCAAGGCCGAGCTGGCCCGGCTGACACGCGACTTGCTCGATCTGGAACAAACGCTCGACAGCTTCAAGCGCTGGAAGCAACAGCAGCGGCCGACCTACTCGCTGGTTCCCTATCACGGCCAGCGCGGCGCCGACCGCATGCCGATCTACGTGGAATGCACGAGCGCCGGGCTCATGTTCCTGCCCGACGGCGCGCGGCTCACCGGCGGCGACGCCGACATCGGGCCGTTCCGCGCGGAAGTCGAGAAACGCCACGGCCCGCTCGTGAAGGCCAAGAAACGCACCGATCCGTTCGCGCCCGATCCGGCCGCCGAACGGCCCTACGTGCTGTTTCTGGTTCGCCCCAACGGCATCGGCAGTTTCTATCGCGGCCAGGCCGCGCTGCGCGGCTTCGCCATCGATTATGGCTATGAGCTGGTCGATGCGGATTGGACGCTGCACGCGCCGGCGGATCCGGCTGCCGCGCTGGCGAGTTTGGAAGCGCCTGCAGGCCGCTCGGGCGTTTCGCATCCGCAGAAGACTTTCGCAAGCTCCGGGGCCGGCAATTCGACTGGAGGCAAGCCGGGCGGTCCGGGATTGGGCGGCGGCACGGTGTTGCAGGCCCCGGCGCGACCGGACTCGGTCGCCGGCAGAACCGGACAGGAGCGGAATCCTGTCCTGCGGTTTGAGGCGGCCCCGAAGCCTTCGGCCGACCCGCCACTGAGCTTCCGGCCGGCGCAGACCAAGGGTCCGGCGCCGGGCCGGCTCGATCAAGCACCGCCTGCATTGAAGGTTCCTGGACAGGCGACCAAGAACGATGGTTCAGCTTCGGACGACGCGAGCGCGAAACAGCAAGCCGCGCCCAGCGCCGCGGCATCACCGCTGGAATCCAAGGAGGCGCCAGCGCAGGAGCGAAACGCGCTGAGCCGCCTGGCGCCGCCGCTCCTGGCGGCCGACAAGAAAGCGCCCGCCAGGCCGGCCGCGCTGGGCCGGGTCATCGGCAATCGCGACTTCGTGATCACCATTGCCTGCTACCTCGAAGGCGCGATCGTCACGCCCGGCGGCCGGACGTTTGTCTGGAAGGCCAAGGCCGAAGCGGCGAAGACGGATGAAACGTTGGTGCGCGCGGTGAGCCAGCTCGTCGCCAGCCGGCAAGCGACGGTGCGGACGGGCGAGCCGCCGTATCGGCCGGTGCTGCGCTTCCTGGTTCACGAGCAAGGCCGGCGCACGTATTACCGCGTGTATCCGCTGCTGGAGAGGCTGCGCCTGCCCATGGTTCGCGAGGACGTGGAGGAGTGACGGGATCCCCTCACCCCCAACCCCTCTTCCCCGAGTACAGGGGAGAGGAGGGAGTCGGAAATGTATCGCCGTCGATTGCAACCGCGCGACCGGATCGCGTTTGGGTTTGACTCGTTTCTCGACGTGGTGGCCAACGTCATCGGGATCATCATCCGCTTGATCCTGGTCGCCTGGGTCGGAGGGCGCTCGTACAGCGCGCTGATGCAGTGGAAAGAAGCGCCGCCGCCCGACGCGACGGCGCTTCCCGCGCCCCGGCCGGAGGACGACCCGCTCAGCCAGCAGATCGCGAAGTCGCAGCGGGACATCGAAGCCGCGCGGGCCCGGCTGCTCGCCCAGATGCGCGACCTCGATCTCGCCCAGCGCCGCCGGCAGCAGGTGCAGGCGCAGCTCGCGAGCCTCGATCGCGAACGCGACAGCGTCGAGCGGCAACAGCAGGACCTGGCCCTCGCCGGCGGCGATCGCGAGCGCGTCGCGCGCCTGGCGGCGCTGTCGATGGACGAGCTTCGCCGGCGTCAGCAGGCGTTGCTCGGCGAGATCAAGAAACTCGAAGCCCAGCCGGCCCCGCACAAGGAGCTGCGCTTCCGCACCCCCGTCAGCCGCACGGTGCATGCCGACGAGGTGTTCTTCGAATGCCGCGGCGGCCGGGTGGCTTTCATCGACTTGCAAGCGTTCCTGCAGGAGGTCCAGGGCAAGCTCCAGGACGCGGTCGGCGAGCTCCGCACTAGCTGGAAGGTCGCTTACGCGACCCGGCCGGTGGGCGCGTTTCGCCTGCGGTATGTCGTCGAACGCCAGCCGGATGCCATCGAGGCGTTCGGTCCCGGCGCCAAGCCGGGCACGGACGGCGGCTTCCGCTACGGGGTGTCGGAATGGGTCGTCGAAGGGGTGACGCCCGAGCGCGGCGAAACCCTGGAGACCTCCCTGGCGCCGGATTCGCAGTTTCGCCGGCTGGTGGACGCGCTCGATGCGAGCACCGTGATCACGTTCTGGGTGTATCCCGACAGCTTCGAGCTGTTCCGCCGCCTGCGCGACGCGTGCTACGAGCGCGGCCTGGAAATCGCGGGCCGGCCGTTGCCCTTCGGAGCGCCGATCGCCGCCTCGCGGCATGGCACGGCGTCGCGCGGACAGTAAAGCGATGTTCCCAAGGATGCGCCCTTGTTGGCCAACTCAAACATCGAGTTGGCCAACAAGGGCGATCATCATACCACTTGTTTTTTCAATGGGTTACGACGCGCCTCGGCCCGTACTTGGCCAACTCAGCGAGGGTGGGGGACTGCCACTACACCACCCCTGTTCATTTCCTCAACTTCCCTGGTCGATGCGCCACCGCCGGAAAAGTGATCTATAATGGAGTAGCTGGGTAAGTACAGTCTTCCAGCCCGACGCGGCAATCCCCAACGCTCCCCACGTCGCCATCGGGTGAGTTCTCCATTTTCCGAGCCTCCCGCCCCACCCGCCGATGCTCGGTTTGGCCTTGTTTCAAGTTGCGGATATGGGTTAGTGTCCGCGATGGCGCGACGCCCCGGTCCCCCGAGGCGTGCTTGGCTTCATCGCGAGCTGACCATGGACGGGCAGCATTCACCTTGTCACGGACCGCCGCTTCACCCATTTCCGCAAAGGAGGGCGCCATGGGTTCGCGTTTGCACGGGGCGCTCGCCGGCGCATTATTGACGGCCGGCGTCACCTTCGCCCAAGACACCGTCAAGACCTCTCCCAAACCGCACGTCGCCGAAGTCCGCTTCAACGACGGCAGCCTGGTCCGCATGACCATCCTGCAGGACGACATCGACGTGATGACCAAATACGGCAAGCTGACCATTCCGCTGGGCGACATCCGCCGCATCGACCTGGGGCTGCACTTGCCGCAAGGCCTGGACCAGCAGATCGACCAATCGATCCGCCTGCTGGCGAGCAACGCCTACAAGGAGCGCGATGAAGCGACCAAGGGCCTCATCCAGGCCGGCCATCTGGCGTATCCGTTCCTGAAGAAGGCGTCGGCGAGCAGCGATCTCGAAGTGACCCATCGCGTCACCAGCCTGATGAAACGCATCGCCGACAAGCACCCGCCGGAAATGTTGCGCATGAAGCAAGAAGACGTGGTCCACACCACCGAGTTCCCGGTGATCGGCCGGCTGGCGGCGCCGACGATCAAGGCGCACTCGACGCACTTCGGCAATCTGTCGCTGAAGCTGGCGGACCTGCGCACCGTCCACCTGCGGGCGGCGGGCGGCGTGGCCGAGTTCACTGTCGATGCCGGCAAGTACGGCAGCAGCGCCGACCAGTGGCTCGACACCGGCGTCAACATCGACCCCAGCATCCGCCTGGTGGTCCAGTGCGAAGGCCAGGTGGACCTGTGGCCGTCCGGCCCCGGCCAGTACATGACCACGCCCAAGGGCTACACCACGGCCGGCAAGGGCTCGAGCTACATGGCCGGCGCGCTCGTGGGCCGGATCGGCGACGGCGGCAAGTCGTTCCTGATCGGCGAGCGCTACGACGGCACGCCGGGCGACGAAGGCCGGCTGTTTGTGCACATCGTGCCCAGCCCGTGGAATAATTCCTCGACGGGCTCGTACCGGGTGCGGGTCAACACGGATCACGTGGCCCTGTCGCAACGGTAACTCACGTAGGATAGAACTCCGATTCTGTCCGCGAGACACACGACTTCCGAAGTCGCCGCGACTTCGGAAGTCTTGTTTCGTCTTCAACTCCGCCGGCATATCCGTTAGACTTCCAACGTATCGTTGTCCCTGGAGCCGGAAGATTGTCCCTGGAGCCGGAAGATGGCCAGCACCAAGCCGCGCGCCTTGATCGAAGTCTCTTACGAAGCCTATGCCCAGGAGTATCTGCGCAGCCTGCCGCCGGAGCATTTCATGGAAGCGACGGCCCAAGCGACCCAGCGAAAGATCACTTTGGAGAGTCTGGACCTGCTTGTCGCTCGCCGTTCCGACGTGCAGGTCTTCAATGAACTGCTCGTGCAGTACCCGCGACCGGGTCAGCGGCGGCCAGGCCAGGTGTGCCCGGACAACATGGTGGTCGTCAGCGACAAACCGGTACGGGCCCAGTCATCATTCAATGTGCCTGTGGAAGAAGCTGGGCCGTTCTGGGTGCTGGAGTACGTGTCCAAGAACAACAAGCGCAAGGACTACGACGACAACTTCGACAAGTGCGAGCACGAGCTCAAGGTGCCGTTCTGAATCACAACCCTGACAATTCCCGAACGCACCGACCGATGGCGAATCCACGACGCGCCCGTCAGATAACAAAAAGCACGAACCACGAAGGCAAGAAGCTGTCGTCGGATTCAAGTTTGATTGTGATCCGAGTTCTCCCAACTCAGTAACCGCACCTGAGTTTGATCCAAAGCGAATAAGCCGGTGTGGACCACCGCGTTGGTATGGCCAGCATACCCCGACAAAGGACGCAGCATTCTCGTTGTATGCCACTTCTAGAAAATGCTGGTCTGGTATGGCAAGCCGCCAACGCTCCTGTCCCGAACTAGTATCCAAACACCTGACCGGTCCAGTGCTTTCACTAACGCAGACCAGTCCAGGAGCAAAAGCCGCCGACAGAACTGCAAACGTCGCCCGCGGAATTGAAGCAAGCTTGCGGCTGTCGTTGGTTTCGAGAACCAAGGTCAGCTTTTCAAGCAAGCGGATCGATTCGAAAGGACTTTCCCAGATATCCTTCACACCACGCATGGTTGTGATTGTTTTTCCAGTGGCGCGCCTGAGCACCGCAAACGTCTTTCTCTCGAAACCGCAGAAGATCTTGTCGTCATCCAATGAGAAACGAATGTGTTGTGCCTTCTTCAGATCCTTGCGACGCCAGATCTCTGTACCATCCGCCGTCGAATATGCCGCAATTCCTTCCACGTGATAGGCCGCCGCAACGACGTTCGTCCCATCGCTTGTAATCGAGAGTCGACGGCCGCCAAAGTCGAGGATGGTGTTGAAGGTTGACAGATGTATCCCAGTCGTCAGATCGACGACATGTACCCTGTGTTCAAACTCCGCAAGCGCCGCTATCACACCGGACCAGCTTGTAGCAAGGTGTCGAATCGCCACGTCAACCTCCGAATCCGAGACAGAACCGGAGTTCTATCCCACGGCTTACGGATGCACCCACGGCTTCCGATACTCCCTTCGCAACAGACGGTTCGCCTCCTCATCCCCGACCACCACCTGCTTCGCTGAATCCCACGTCAGCGTCCGCCCCAGCCGCATCGACAGATTCGCCAGAATGCACGACGCGCTCGAAATGTGCCCTTCTTCAATATCCGCGACCGGCCGGCCGCGCGACGCGATCGCCCGCAAGAAATCCTGCATGTGCCGCCGCACCGCGGGGGACACGTGGCGTTCCAGGTCGCGCTCGGTGCGGTCTTCGGGGTACTTGTCCAGCTCCATCACCACGTCGCGGTGGATCGGCTTCCCATTCTTCGCTTGCGGGATGAAGTCGTAGCTGTTGACGCTGACCTTGAGCGTGCCGTTTTCACCGTAGATGGTCGCGCCCCACGGATACTGCGGATCGGGCGCGGCGCCCCAGGTGCGGTGCGTCCAGACGACGTTGAGATCGGGGAACTCGAAGGTCGCGGTCTGCGTGTCGGTGATGTTTGCCCGGCTGTTGCGCTGGACGAGGATGCCGCCCGATGAGCTGATGCGCCGCGGCCAGCCGAGGTTGAGCATCCAGCGGACCATGTCGAACATGTGGATGCACATGTCGCCCATGATGCCGTTGCCGTATTCCATGAACGCCCGCCAGCGCCGCGGATGGACCAGCGCGTTGTACGGCCGCAGCGGGGCCGGGCCCGTCCACATTTCGTAATCGAGGTGCTCCGGCGGCTGCGCATCGGGCGGGTTCTCGCGGGCCCGCATGTGGTAGTAGCAATAGATCTCGACGTGGGCGATGCGGCCGAGCAGGTTCTCCTTCAAGATGCGGTCCTTGGCCTCGATGATGTGCGGCGTGCTGCGGCGCTGGGTGCCGACCTGCACCACCTTGCGATGCCGCCGGGCCGCCGCGACCATCGCCTGCCCCTCGGCGACATCGACCGAGATCGGCTTCTGCACGAACACGTCGGCCCCGGCCTGGACCGCGGCGATCATCGGCAGCGCGTGCCAGTGGTCCGGCGTGGCGACCAGGACGATGTCGAGGTCCTTTTGCCGCAGCATCTCGCGCCAGTCGCCGAAGGTGCGCGGCTTGTTGCGCGAGCGTTGCCGGCCGGCGACCATGTCGGCGGCTTCGTTGAGCATGCGGCGATCGACGTCGCACAGCGACACGACCTCGACCGGCGCGACCTGGATGAGCCGGAAAAGATCGATCTTGCCGTACCAGCCGCAGCCGATGAGGCCGACGCGCTTGGGTTTCTGGTCGGCGAGGTCCTGGGCGAAGGCATCCTGGGTGAAGGCGGCGGAGTTCGACAACGTCAAGCCGGCGGCGCCGGCGCCGAGAAAGTGGCGGCGGTTCATGATGGGGTTCCTCCGTTGAGCGTCGCTTCCAATTTCACCGAAGCAGGCTTACAATGCAACGGAAATAGCAAGCAATTCGTGGGTAGATTTCATGGCAACGGCACCAGCTCCCGTCCGGCGAAAAAGGCAACGCGCCGACGTCCTGGTGGATCGTCGCGAACCGACCTGGGACCTCGTGCGCTACCTGCCCCATCAGGGCGAATGGACCGAGGGTGAGTACTTGGCGCTTGAGGGCGTCTTTGGCGATCACATCCGCGCCGAGTTTGTCGACGGTCGCTTGGAGGTGTTGCCCGTGCCGACCGATCCGCATCAATTGATCATGGTCTATCTCTGGAAATGCCTTGACACGTTCATTGCTCTGCACGCGCCCGGAGTGGCGCTGGTGTCTGGCACACGCGTGCGCTTGCAACTGCGCGGTGGGATTCAATTCCGGGAGCCCGATGTCGTCTACATGAGCGCTCGCAACTCCGCACGCCGCCGTGTGGAATTCTGGGATGGCGCTGATCTCGTGATGGAAGTCGTCAGCGGCAGCGCCGCCGACCGCAAACGCGATTGGGTCATCAAAGTCAAAGAGTATGCCGCGGCCGGCATCCCCGAATACTGGATCGTGGATCCGCAAAAGAAGGTGATCCGCGTGCTCGCCCTGCGCGGCAAATCATATCGCCGCCACGGCGACTTCAAGCCGGGCCACCGGGCGACGAGCGTGCATGTGCCGGGGTTTTTAGTCGCCGTCAGCGACGTGTTCGCCGCTGCGGACGTGTAACCCCTGACACCATGGGGTTCATGACGAACTTGACGTTCTCGGCATCGACGAAGGTTCGCCGAAAAACAGCTTGCGGCCCCGATTGCGTCGCCTACACTGGTTCAAAGTCTGATCGCGTCGGTTCCACTGAGCCCTCTTACCTGGAGAAGCCATGGGTCTATTCGACAACCTCTTTGGCAGCGCCGAGGCGAGCAAACCGTTCGGCCCCCACGAAGGGTTCGCGGGCATCCTGCTGGGCGCATCGGCATGCGACGGCCACATTGCCGATGAGGAGGTCCACAGCCTGTTCACGATGCTGGGGCGCATGAAGATGTATCAGCGCTACACCGAGAAGAACTGGAGCACGCTCATCAACCGGTTGCTGGGCCTGCTGAAACGCAAGGGAGTCGATGAGCTGATGACGAAGTCCGTCGAAGCGCTGCCGCCGGAGTTGAGGGCGACCGCCTTCGCCAACGCCTGCGACATCGTGCTCGCCGACGGCGTCGTGGAGGACGATGAAAAAGAGTTCCTTGACAAGCTGCAGAGTCAACTCGATATTCCGGACGACGAGGCGGTGACCATCGTCCGCGTGATGGTGCTCAAGAACAAGGGTTAGCGCCGGCAATCGGCAGGGGTTCGGCGCCCGCCGGACCCGCGCGTTGAGCAGATGACGGCATGAACGAATCGGAACAGGCCCCGTCGCCAAACTCGTCGTTGCCGCAGACCGCGCCGCGGCGCCGGCGGACGCTCTGGGCCGGGGCCGGCCTGATCGTTCTGGGCGCAGTCATTGCGTTGGCTATCGCGCTGCGGCGGAACGATCCGCCCGCCATCGACGCGCCGACCGATCCTCGATTGGAATATGCCGGGCCTTTCCGCAATCTCGATCCCGCGGCGGCCTACGTTCCCGACCAACGCTGCGCCGATTGTCATGCGGACATTGCCCGAACCTACGCGCAGCATCCGATGGGGCGCTCGCTGGTACCGGCCGCCGCGGCGCCGCCGTTGCCGCTCGATCCGGAACACCACAATCCGTTCGACGCGCTGGGCGCACGCTTCCTGGTGGAGCGCGACGACGATCGGGTTCGCCACCGCCGGCAACGACTCGCTCCTGACGGCCAGCCGGCGGCCGAACAGGTGTGGGAGGTCGACTTCGCCATCGGCTCGGGCCGGCGCGGCTTTTCGTACCTCGCCGAGCGCGACGGCTTCGTGATTCAAACCCCCGTCAGCTGGTACGCGCAGAAGCAGCGCTGGGACCTGTCCCCCGGCTTTCACCAGGCCCAGCTCAGCGGCCGACCGGTGCTGCCGGAATGTCTCTTCTGCCACTCCAACCGGGCGCGGCACATCGAGACCTCGGTCAGCCGCTACACACAGCCACTGTTCGACGGCCACGCGATCGGCTGCCAGCGGTGCCACGGGCCCGGCGCCTTGCACGTGACCTTTCGCGAAAGCCAGGAAACCCCTGCGGAAGCGACGGACCACACGATCGTCAACCCGCGCCGCCTGGACGCGTCGGCTCGGGAGGGCGTGTGCGAGCAATGCCACCTGGTCGGCGAGGACATGATTGCCCGGCGCGGACGGGACCTGTACGATTTCCGTCCCGGCCTTCGGCCCGAGCGTTTCTGGTCGGTGCTGGCGCGGGCCGCCGAGCCGGGGAAAGCTCCCAAGGCGGTCAGCCACGTCGAGCAGATGCGCGAGAGCCGGTGCCACGAGCGGAGCGCCAAGTCGCAACGCGCGCTCGGCTGCATCTCATGTCACGATCCGCATCGCGCTGTCCGCGGCCCGGAGCGGCTGACATACTATCGGAACCGTTGCCTGGCGTGCCACGAGCCCAAGGGCTGCACCGAGTTGCTCGTACGGCGGCGGGAAAAGCTAGATAGCTGCATCGATTGCCACATGCCCCGCTACGACAGCGCCGACGTACCCCACACGGCGTCCACCGACCATCGCATCCTGCGGCACGGCAAGGCGGCGCACGCCAAGGCAGCCCACCCCGGCTCGCGGCCGGCCAGTCTCGAGCTGCCGCTGGTGTCGCTCTATCGCGGCCGGGACGGCGTGGACCCTGCCGAGGACGAGCGCGCTCGGTCGATCGCGCTGGTGAAAGCGGCGTTGGCCGGCGACCCGGCTCTGCCGCACAGCCTCCGTCACGCGCTGCCGGTGCTGGACGCCGCCGTCGCGCGCGCGGGGGACGACCTTCCCGCGGCCGAGGCGCGTGCTTACGCTCTGGGACTTCAAGGCCGGTCAGCCGAGGCGCTGGCCGCATTCAGCGCCATCCTGTCGCAGGCGCCCCAGCGCGAGCGCGCGCTGGTCGGCGCCGCGGCCACGGCGGAGCGCCTGGAGCAATTCAAGGCCGCGTTGGATTTCTGGCAAAGGGCCGTGGCCGTCAACCCGTGGTCGGCAGACTATCGCCGCGGCTTGACCTTGCTCCTGGCCAGGATGGAAGCCTGGGCCGATGCCCAGGAACAGGCCGAGGCCTGGGTTCGCCTGGATCCATTGAGCGTCGAAGCACGCACCCACCGGATCGTGTGCCTGCTGGAGCGCGGAGACAGAGAGACCGCCCGCGCCGAGTTCCAGCGCATCGAACGGCTGACGCCGGCCAACATGATCGAGTTGCGCATTCGGTTCGAGCGTAGGCTGAAATAGCGCGGAATTTCTTGAACGAACGTCTTGAATGGGCCTTGATTTTTGACCCCGCCGGCCGCCTAAGATAATAAGTGACAGCCGCAGCAAACGTCATCGCGGCGCCGGAGGGCCCATTTTTCCCCTCCGTTTCCCATACCTATTCCGTGCCGCTGCAAAGGAGTTTCCCACATGAAGCGTTGGTCATTGCTGGTGGTCGCCGTGCTGCTCGGCGGCGGCGCCGGGAGTTACGTCGCCCTCAACGGGCTGCATGGTCAAACCAACCAAGCTCCGCCCGTCATCGCCCGCGACTTGATCTCCTACCGCGACATCGTCAAGAAAGTCCTGCCGGCCGTGGTGAGTATCGAGGCGAAGGCCAAACCCGTCGCCGCCAAGGTCAAGCCCAAGTCAGCCCGACCTCCAATCGACGATCCCCGCATCCCCGAGGAGTTTCGCCGTTTCTTTGAGGACTTCGGCCGGTTTCCCGAGCTTCCCGGCGTGCCCCAGGTTGGCTTCGGCTCCGGGTTCTTCATTGATCCCAAGGGCGTGATCTTGACGAACTACCACGTCGTTGCCGGCGCCGACACCGTGCACGTGACCCTCCATGATGGCCGCAAGTTTGTCGCCCGCGACATCCACGGTGATCGGCGGACCGACCTCGCGGTCGTCGTGCTGGACGTGAAGAACACGACCTTCGCCCACCTGGAGTTTGGCGACAGCGACAAGGCCGAGATCGGCGACCGCGTGCTGGCCGTTGGCGCGCCGTTCGGTCTGACCGGCTCGGTCACGCACGGCATCGTCAGCGCCAAGGGCCGCAGCGGGTTGCAGATGAACTTTTACGAAGACTTCATCCAAACCGACGCCGCCATCAATCCGGGCAACAGCGGCGGGCCGCTGGTGACGCTCGACGGCAAGGTGATCGGCATCAACGCCGCCATCAAGAGCCGCTCGGGCGGCTTCCAGGGGGTCGGCCTGGCGGTGGCCAGCAACCTCGCCAAGCAGGTCGCCCGCGCCCTGCAAACCGACGGCGTCGTCCATCGCGGCTATCTGGGCGTGTCGATCCGCGATCTGGATCCCGAAGTCGCGCAGCGCCTCGGCGTGCCGGACGAGCACGGCGTCGTCATCGGCGAGGTCCAGGAGAACACGCCGGCGGCCAAGGGCGGCTTGCAAGCCGGCGACATCGTCACGTCGATCGCCGGCAAGCGCGTCAAGGACGGCAAGACGCTGCAAGGCATCGTCGCCAACCTGCCGCTCAAGCAGCGGGCGGCCATCAAGGTGATCCGCGACGGCAAGCCGGTGGAAGTCCAGGTGGTCATCGAGGAACAGCCCAAGGAATTCGGCACGGTGACCGGCCCGATCCCGCGCCGGACGCCGCCCGACGCGGAATCGGCGCCGCTCGACAAGCTGGGGCTCGAAGTCGCCGACCTGACCGACGACACGGCCGAGAGTTTTGGCTTCCGCCCGGGCGCCAAGGGCGTGGTCATTACCAAGGTCGAGCCGGGCAGCCTTGCCGATGACGCCGGTCTGCGCCGCGGCATGGCCATCACCAAGATCGATCAGCAACGGGTCGCCAGCGTGTCCGCGGCCCAGAAAAGCCTGGACAACGCCAACCTGTCGCGCGGCGTCCTGTTGCAGGTCCTGTCGCCGCAGGGCGGGATCAACTTCGTGCTGTTGAAGGCGGCCGAAACGGAGTAGTGGGGACCGTTCGAAATCCAGCCGGAGCTGTATGAGCTGGCCTTGCGCCGCAAGGAGGCGCTCGAAAGCGGCGCCTGGTCGTACCGCATGGTGGACTGGTGGCTGCGCTCGCGGTCCGCGGTCAACTGCTCCCATGCCGTGTGTGATCTGGTCATCTTGACCGGACCAAGGCGTCCGCATAACCTTGGCGCTGCGACATCAATCCCTCGCGCCGAGGCTCTCGTCATGAATCGCGTTCTCGTGCTGCTCGTCACATTCGTGTCCACGTCGTTCCTGGCCGCCCAGGATGCGGCCGCCCAGGATGCGCCCAAGGATCGCCGGCTCGGCCGGCCGGCGGATTACAACGGCTGGTACGATCCTGCTGATCCCAAGCAGACGCCGCGCACCTTCTCGTGGACGCCGCCGAAGACCAAGCAGGAATGGCTGAACCGGCGCGAGCAGGTCCGCACGCAGATGCTGGTCGCCAACGGCTTGTGGCCGATGCCCGAGAAGACGCCGCTCAAGCCGGTGATCCACGGCAAGATCGAGCGCGACGGCTACACGATCGAGAAGGTCTTCTTCGCCAGCTCTCCGGGGCATTATGTCACCGGCAATCTCTACAAGCCGGCGAAGCTGGCCAAAGGCGCCAAGGTGCCGGGCGTGCTGTTCGCCCACGGCCACTGGCAAGACGCCCGTCTGTCGGAGTTCACCGACAAGGTGGTTGAGGCGCAGTTGAAGGCCGACGCCGAGAAGACCAAGGAGAGCGCCAAGTTCATCTTCCAGGCTCTGTGCCAGCAGCTGGCGCGCATGGGCTGCATCGTCTTCCAGTACGACATGGTCGGCAACTCGGACAGCCAGCAGATCAAACACCGCCAAGGCTTCACGGACGTGGAGGCCGAGCTGCGCTTGCAGAGCTTCATGGGCCTGCAAACCTGGAACAGCATCCGCTCGCTTGATTTTCTCCTGGGCCTGCCCGGAGTCGATCCGGAGCGCATCGGCATGACCGGCGCCTCGGGCGGCGGCACGCAGACGTTCGTCCTGGCCGCCATCGACGACCGCGTCAAGGTCGCCTTCCCGGCGGTGATGGTGTCGACCGGCATGCAAGGCGGCTGCATCTGCGAGAACTGCTCGTACCTCCGCGTCGGCACCAACAATATCGAGATGTCGGCCCTGATCGCCCCCCGGCCGCTCGCCATGTCCGGGGCCAACGACTGGACCAGGTTCATCGAGAAAGACGGCCTGCCCCAGCTCAAGGAGCTCTACCGCCTCTACGACGCCGAGCAGAACGTGGCCGCACGCACGTGGATTCAGTTCGGCCACAACTACAACCAGGTGGCCCGCGAGTACATGTACGGCTGGTTCAACAAACACCTGAAGCTCGGGCATAGCGAGCCGATTGCCGAGCAGCCGTTCGTCCCGGTGCCTCCGAAGCAACTCTCGGTGTACGATGCCGAGCATCCGTTGCCGGCGGACGCCACGGACGCAACGGGACTGCGCAGCGCCATGACCAAGGCATCCGACCGGCAACTGCAGGCGCTCTTGCCGAAGAATGCCGGCACGTTACGCAAGTTCCGCGCGGTGGTCGGCGCCGCGCTGGAAGCCATGATCACCGACCGGCTGCCTCGGCCCGAAGAGGTCGAGGACGTCGGCACGGATCAAGGGTCGGAGATGGACGGGGTTCAGGTGAAGATGTTCGTCTTGACCCGCAAGGGCGCCGGCGAGGCAGTCCGCGCGCTCGGCATGCTGCCGACCAACTGCAACGGCCAGGGCATCATCTGGGTCCATCCCGACGGCATCGCCAGTGCATGGAAGGACGGCCGGTTCACGCCCGAGGTGCAGAAGATCTTGGAGAAGGGAACCGCGATCCTGGCGGTCGAGCCGCTCCGCGTCGGGGCCACGGCGGAGGCGAAAGCCCATCCGGTCAACAAAGGCTATGCGGGGTACACGTTCGGCTACAACCGCCCGCTGCTGGCAGAGCGCGTGCACGACATCCTGACGGCGGTCGCCTTCGCCCAGCACCACAAGGGCAAGGTGAAGACAATCCACCTGGCCGGCTTCGGCAAGGCCGGTCCGTGGGTGGCGCTGGCGCGGCCATTGTGCGGCGACGCCGTGGCCCGCACGGCCGCCGACCTCCACCAGTTCGATTTCGCCGGCATCAAGAGCATGGACGACGAGATGATGCTGCCCGGCGCGCTGAAGTACGGCGGGCTGCTGACGCTGGCCAGCCTGTCGGCGCCGCACGAGTTGCTGGTGCACAACGTGCCGGGTAATGGTTCCGTTCTGGAAGCCGCCTATCGAGCGGCCGGGCAGATGAAGAACCTGCGCCGCGAGGCGAAACAGCTGACGACGGCCGAGGTGGTCGGGTGGTTGCTGCGGTAGCGCACCAAGTAGCGGAAATCGCAAGAATTCCGTGTTAGTCGTCGTCATCCATGATCTTGATGAGGGTAACGACCATGAAGTGATCCGACAGGCGCCGATCATGATCCCGCTGATCGGTCGGGACCAGCGTGTACTGGCGACAGTTTTGGAATTCGGGTTGGCTGCCCGGAACAAAGATGCGGTCAAACGGCGCCGTTTTCGAGAGCGCATACGTGGAGAAATCGCTCTCGTTCAGGTCGACGAAACCTCCGGCTACCAAGACTTTCACGGCCGCTTCGTCCGCGCCAAGGCAATTGGTATCGCCGAGGAGAATAATGTCGTCGTCCTTGAACGACTTTTTGACATCGGCGAGCGCATCCCTCAGCGACTCGGCCTCCTCGCGCCTTTGGTCGAGCACCTTCTTTTTTTCTTTTTTTGAGGCTTTGAGCTTGTTGGCCTTCATGTGCAACGGAATGACGACGAAGTCCGTCTTCTTGTCTGCCGCCAAGAACTGAACAGCGTGCGGATGCCGGTCCCATAGGTTGAACGAGCTTTTCGCCTTGATCGGCAACTTGAGGGGCTGCCCCTGGAGAGTCACGCGCGTCTTGTTCCACGCCACCGCGCACAGCTGGCTGGTGTCGTTCTCGCTTTTGTTGGGGAATATGCGATAGTCCCAGTCATGATCCTTGTTCTTCAGGAGCTTGAAGGTGTCGTCCAACACCGAGTTGCTGCGGGTGCCTTTCTGCTTGTCGGTGTCGTAGATCTCTTCCAAGGCCAGCACGTCCACACCGGAGAGGAAGATGTACTCTGCAAGAGCCGCCGGCTGCTGTCCCGCTTTCGGGTTCTTCCCCAGATGCTCGATGTTCCATGCCCCGATTCTGCGGTACTCATCGGCGGGCGCTGCCGGCACGACCAGCAGAAGGACGAGCTGCGCCCACAACCATTTTTGCACCATGATGGCAACTCCTCTTGCTTGAGTAGCAGGCAGCAATTCGCAGCTGATCATCCCTCGAGCGCTTGCCAGCGCTTGCCATTGTGAAATCAGCCACGTTCGCTTGTCCTAGACAAGCACCCCCTGAAAACCGAACGCGCGAAATGCCGCTTCCCCAATTCTTCATCAAACGAAAAAAACGCTTGCCAAAGCGGCTCGGCCGATTTACGCTCGCGCACACCAGCAGTACCCTTTTCGAGACTCGCCCATGACGCCCCTCGCCCTGTCCATCGCCGAATCCCCTTTGGACTGCGCGCATCTCTTGACCGCCGCCCGGGCCGGCTCCAGGGAAGCCCTCGGGCAGCTCCTGGAGAATTGCCGAAGTTATCTGCTGTTCGTGGCCCGCGCCCACCTCGATCGTGAGCGCGCCGACGTGAGTGCCGCTGATCTCGTCCAGGACGCCCTCGTCCTGGCCATCGCCGGCTTTGGCGGCTTTCACGGCAACGACGAGCCGCAGCTCCTGGCCTGGCTGCGGCGCATCCTCCTCAATCGCCTGGCCAACCTGTCAGCCAGGTCCGCGCGGCGGACGGTGGCGCTGCGGCCCCAAGATGAACCTGCCGATGGCACGACCCCGAGCTGGCTGGCCATGATCGAAGAAAGCGCCGAGACGATGCGCCGGGCCTTGGACCAGTTGGCCGCCGATTATCAGCGGGTGCTCACGCTGCGTTACGTTGACCGGATGAAGTGGGAAGAGATCGGAGTGCGGCTCGACCGGTCCTCCGACGCGGCACGCATGATCCATTTCCGGGCCCTGCGGGAACTCGGCCGCTTGCTGAATCCACCGGGACCATGAACGAAGAAGTGGCGCCGAGCAACTACGAAAGCAGCGCCCCGATCGGCGTTCCTTCCGACAACGGGAACGGCCTGCCTTCCGGCGACATGTAGTTGATCCCGTGCGGGTCGTAGCCCAGGGCCGTGAGCATCGTGGCGTGGATGTCGGCGGGCATGATCGGGAATGTCTTCGGCACGGCGCCGTGGCTATCGGATGAGCCGTACACCTGTCCGCCGCGAATGCCGCCGCCGGCCAGCAGCATCGTGTAACATTGCGGCCAGTGATCGCGGCCCACCTGCTGGTTGATCCGCGGCGTCCGGCCGAAATCGCCCATCCACACGACCAGCGTGCTGTCGAGCAAACCGCGGCCGGCCAGATCGTCCAGGAGCGCGGCGAACGCGGTCTCCATCGGCGGCACCAGGCGATTCTTGAGCCGGCCGAAGTTGTCGTTGTGCGTGTCCCAGACGATGCTCGGGCCGTTCACGGTCGTGACGAAGCGCACCCCCGCCTCGATCAGCCGCCGCGCCAGCAAGTGGGATTGGCCCCAGGTGTGTCGGCCGTAGCGTTCGCGCACCCGATCCGGCTCCTGGGACAGATCGAAGGCGCGTTGCACCTCGCGCGAGGTCACCAGCGAGAACGCCTTCTCCTGGTTGACGTCAAATGTCTGGAAGATCGGCTCGGCGCCGCGCGGTCCCGCCGACATCCGGCTCAAGAGCGCGCGCCGGCCGGCGATGCGGGCGGGCGGCGTGTCCTCCGCGAGCGCCAGGTTGGGCACCCGGAAGTTGGCGGCATTGGGATCGGCGTTCAAGACCAGCGGATCGTTCTGGGCGCCGAGGCAGCCGCCGAACTGGCCGGGCGTGATGTACACCGTGCTGTCGCAATGCGGCGCCGGCGTGATCACGTAGGGCGGCATGGCGCCCGAATAGCCGTCGCGCCGCGCCAGCCAGCCGACCAGCGTGCCGACGCTCGGCAGATCGGTGCGGCTCGGGTTCATGAGCGTGCCGTCGGTGCGGTACGGCCGGCCGACGATCGACCAGTACATCCCGGCGTTGTGGCCGCCGTGCGTGTGATGGACGCTGCGGACAAGGACGAGATGGTGCATGCGCCGGGCGATCCGCGGCAATAACTCCGACACGTGGATGCCCGGGACGTTGGTCGCGATCGGCGAGAACTCGCCGCGGACGGCGTCCGGGGCCTCGGGTTTCGGGTCCCACAAGTCGATGTGGCTCGGCGCCCCGGCGTTGAAGATCAGGATCACCGACCTGGCCCGACCCCCGCCGCTCGCGCCCCGGCCGGACGCGCTGCTCGCAGCGGCGCGCAGCCAATCGTTCCACAAGAGACTCACGGCGCCGAGCCCGGCGGTTTGCAAGAACGTGCGGCGACCGGCAGTGGGTAGGACAGGGTTCATGGGTGGGTCCGTCGCGAACAGGTGGGGCCGGGGGTTGATGAAAATATAGCCGACGACCGGCCATTCCGCAACGGGGTGTTGGGCGCTGTGTCGCTCCCCGCGAACACGGCGGGCTTACGCCGCGCCGCTCGCCACACACGGTTTGCGCCGCGCCGCTCGCCTCCACACGGCGGGCTTACGCCGCGCCGCTCGCCAGTGAATCGGGTAGGAGGGGGCGTTACCGCCCCCGTCCTCCCACACCACCGGACGTACTCAACGTATCCGGCGGTTTCTGTTCTTGTTGATACCGGTCGTAA
>JAKEET010000211.1 GCA_022616435.1 Gemmataceae bacterium | reverse complement strand
GTGCGCCCGGCCGCAAGGCCGGGCGAGGATTGAAACGATGGCTTCGATAATGTCCGCCTTGTTCATGTCGGGTGCGCCCGGCCGCAAGGCCGGGCGAGGATTGAAACCTTCAGAGCATGACCGCCAACAACGGCGGCGGCGAGATGTGCGCCCGGCCGCAAGGCCGGGCGAGGATTGAAACCGTTGCTCGGCGGCAAAGCCGGCAACGCCGGCTCCAATGGTGCGCCCGGCCGCAAGGCCGGGCGAGGATTGAAACCTTGACCTCCAGGAACGCTGGACGAAGAACCGTGCCAGGTGCGCCCGGCCGCAAGGGCTGGCGACGGACGCGATCGCGGAGCTGGAGGGGGCGGTGGAGGAGTTGAACGCGGTGCTGGCGTTGCTGGAGAACGGCAAGTCCGGATAGAATACTGGCCGACACAAGGAGGTTAGCATGACCATTCGAGGCACGGTGAAGAACGGCAAGGTGTTGCTTGAGAAGCCGCGCGCCTTCGCGGACGGCACCGAAGTAGAGGTCCGCCGGGCGAAAGCGCGGAAGTCGTCGCCAAAGAAGACGAAGCCGGCCAAGCCGAAAGCTCGCCCGCGTTCGCTCGCCGATCGCCTGCGCAACGTGATCGGTAGGGCCAAGCATCTGCCGCCGGACGCTTCCGTCAATCATGACCACTATCTTTACGGCCTGCCGAAACAAGAATGAAGCCGGTCTTTGCAGACACCTCGTATTACTTGGCGCTGGTGAACCCGGCGAGCTGGCCCGCCGCGAAGGCCGCGACTACGAGCCGGCTTCGGTGCTGCTGGAACGCATCAAATCGTCCACAGATTGCGCCGATTCCACAGATTCGAAGAGGAGAAGGCGGAAGCGAAAAGCTGGCCAATAGACGAAACACTACGTCAGCCCAGCGCACCCCCGCCCGCACCTGCGCGAGGGATCAGCCGTCCCGCCACGCCTTCCGATACTCCAAACCACCGTGGCACGCGTGGCATGGTTGGCAGTTTGGCGAGTCGAACGGCGATTCGCAGACACGCGGGAGTGCCGGCTGCCCACGAAATCATTGCGTCAGCGCGGCGAGCCCCGCGCGCACCTGCCCGGGCGACGGGCGCACGGCCGTGTCGATCACGTGGCCGTCGCGCAGGAACACGAGGGTGGGCCAGAGCTTGACCTGGAAGGAGCGGCCCAGCGGTTGGCCGGGGCCGTCTTCGACGCGGACGTGGCGGACTTGCGGGAAGTCGGCGAGCAGCCGGGCGAGGTGCGGACGCAGGGCGTTGCAGAAGCCGCACCAGCTGGCGCCGAACTCGACCACGACGGGGCCGGGCATGGCGTCGATCTCGGCTCGCGTCGGTTCCGTTTCTTGAAAGACATCGTTCATTGCTTGCCTCATTCTCACCAACCCAGACCGACGCATCGGGTTGCACTCCCCCGGGTTCGATTTCACATCGAGCGCCGGCCTTGCCCCTATATCCATCTTACCGGCGAATCAAGGTGTGGAGGTGGGCAATGCCACGCAACCATTTGCACGCCTCCGCCCGCTTCGCTAGAATTGGGGCTGAATCCCACAGCGGCGAAGGTCGTTCCCGACATGCGCGATCCGCTCACCTGGTCGTTTCCGATCGGTCAGATTTTCGGCATTACCGTCCGCGTCCACGTCCTGATGCCGATCATCCTGCTCGGTTTCGTGTTGCGCGAGGCTTTTCGCAAGGACGTCATCCCCAACACCTGGATCGACGCCCTGGTGCTGATGATCCTGTTGTTCCTCGTGGTGCTGCTGCACGAGTTCGGCCACTGTTTCGTGGCCCGGATGGTCGGCGGCGAGGCGCGCGACGTCCTGATGTGGCCGCTGGGCGGCCTGGCGTACGTCGAGCTGCCGCACGTGCCGTCGGCCCATTTCCTGACGGCGGCGGGCGGGCCGCTGGTCAACGCGGCGATTTGCCTGGGGTGCGGGCTGACCCTGGGGTTGGCGTTCGACCAGTCGTGGCAGCCGCCGTGGAACCCGTTGACGTGGATGCCCTACCGCCAGGACGCCAACGGCAGCACCATGCTCACCACCTGGTCGGGCCAGCAGGTCAATGAATTGCACCCGGTCGCGGCGGTCCTGGTGGCGCGGACCTTCTTCGTAAGCTGGATCCTGCTGCTGCTCAACGTCCTGCTCGTCGGCTTCCCGCTCGACGGCGGCCGCATGCTCCAGGCCGCGCTGTGGCCGCACGCCGGCTATCGGCAGGCGATGCGTTACGCGATCTTCACCGGCTTCATCGTCATGTTCGTGGTGCTGCTGGCGGCGTTCTTTCTGGATGCGGTGTTGTGCATCTTCCTGGCGTTCTTCATCTACACGGCCTGCAAGCAGGAGTATTTCATCCTGGAGACGGGCGGCGAAGAATCGCTGTTTGGCTACGATTTTTCGCAAGGCTACACCAGCCTGGAGAAGGACGCGCCGCCGCCGCCGCGCAAGAAACGGCAGGGTTTCCTGCAGCGCTGGCTGCAGCGCCGCCGGCACCTGAAGCAGCAGCGCGAGCTGGAGCGCCAGGAAGCCGAGGAACGCCGCATGGACGAGCTCTTGCAAAAGATCGCCCAGCAGGGCAAGGACGCCCTGACCGACGAGGAACACCGCTTCATGAAGCGGGTGGCGGAGCGGAAGAAGATCGATCGGAGTCAATAGTCATGATCCAGCCCCGCACCCTCAAAGGCTTTCGCGATTGCCTGCCGGACTTGATGCTCCAGCGTGAATGGATGCTGGAGCAGGCGCGGAGGGTGTATCGCTCCTACGGCTTCGCGCCCATCGATACGCCGGCGCTGGAGTACACGGAAATCCTGCTGGGCAAGGGAGGCGCGGAGACCGACAAGCTCATCTACCGCTTCAAGGACCACGGCGATCGCGATGTCGCCCTGCGGTTCGACCTGACCGTTCCGTTCGCGCGCTTCGCCGCGCAGTACATCGGGCAGCTCGGCACTCCGTTCAAGCGCTACCACATGGGCCCGGTGTGGCGCGGGGAGAACACCGGCCAGGGGCGCTACCGGGAGTTCTGGCAATGCGATTTCGACACGATCGGCACGACCTCGAATGCCGCCGACATTGAAACCGCGCTGGTCATTCACGATTTGATGGCGGCGCTCGGTCTCGCTCGCTTCGAGATTCGCTTCAACAATCGCATGCTCCTCAACGGCGTCCTGGAGCAGTTCGGCATGGCCGACAAGGCCGCCCCGATCCTGAGGGTGCTCGACAAGCTCCCCAAGATCGGCCGCGAGGCCACGCAGGCGGAAATGGTCGAAGCGACCGGATGCACCGCGGACCAGGTCGCCAAGGTGCTCGACCTGGCCGCCACGCCCGGCGACAACCGCGGCATGCTCGACCAGGTGCAACAGCAATTCGGCGGCCACGCCCTGGTCGCCGAGGGCATCGCGCGGCTGCGGCAACTGCTCGACGTCGCCGGGCGCTCCGGCATCCCGGACGATCGTCTGCGCATCGATCTGTCGATCTGCCGCGGCCTGGACTACTACACCGGCACCATCTACGAAACCTTTCTCACCGACCTCCCCGGCATCGGCAGCGTCTGCTCCGGCGGCCGCTACGACGATCTCGCCAGCCTGTACACCAAGCAAAAGCTCCCCGGCGTCGGCGCCTCGCTCGGCCTCGACCGGCTGCTGGCGGCGCTCGAAGAGCTGAAGCTGCTCAAGACCGTGTCCACCCCCGCGCCGGTGCTCTTGATCCAGTTCAGCGCCGACCACCTCGGCGACTATCAGAAAACCGCCCGCGACTTGCGGGCCGCGGGCATCGGCGTCGAGGTCTTTCCCGAGGCGAAGAAGATCGGCGCCCAGCTTCAGTACGCCGAAAAGCGCGGCTTCCGGCTGGCGCTGATCGCCGGGCCGGACGAATTCGCCAAGGGCGTGTGGAAGATCAAGGACCTGGCCAAGCGTGCGGAGGCGACGACGGCGGCGGCCGAGGTGATCGAGGCGGTGCGGCGGTCGCTGGGTGAGCTGTGATGGCCGAGATTCCATTCGACCTGTGCACCTCATGGAGTACACTACGGACGCCCTCTTTTTCAGGAGCCGCTCATGCCCCTGCGACTCGGCATGCTGGGAATGTGGCACACCCACGCCGACGGCTTGCTCCGGCAAATCGTCGAATACCCTAAAGAGTTCACGTTCGTCGGCGGCTACGACCGCGAGGCCGACGTCGTCGCCCAGCGCCGCAAGCAATGGGGGCCGCGGCTGGGCGGCACGTTGCGGGTCTTCGACAAGCCCGAGCAACTCTTGCAGCAGCCGCTCGACGGCGTCGCCGTCGAGGGCCGCGTCCACGACAACGTGCGCATGGCGCGGCTGGCGCTGGAGGCCGGCAAGCCGGTGCTGCTGGAAAAGCCGGCGGGCGACAACCTCGAGGATTTCCGCCGGCTCATCGACCAGGCCCAGCGCAAGCACCTGCACGTGCAGATGATCTACCTGTTCCGCTATATGTCCGCGGTTCAGGTGATGCTGGAGCGCGTCAAGAAGGGCGAACTGGGCCGCATCTATCACTTCCGCGCCCGGCTGCCCAAGGATCTGCCGTCGTACAAGCGCTACGTGGACGAGCTGTCGCGGTACAAGGGGGGCATGTTCTTCGAGATGGCCGGGCACGTCATCGACATGATGATCGCCATGCTCGGCACGCCGCGGCAGACGACGCCGTTTCTGGCCCATCACCACCGCGAAGGCCCGGCCGGCTTCATCGACAACGGCGTGGCGGTGTTCACCTATCCCAACGCCTGGGCATCGGTTGAAGTGCCGACGCTGGAAGTCGCCCCGAATTCGCGCCGCATCGAGGTCTTCGGCACCGAGGGCGCCATCGTCATCCCGCACCTGGGGAGCGGCCACCTGGCGAACCGGAATGTGCAGCCGGTCGAGGTCTATCGCGTGGGCCAGCGGAACTGGCAAACCCTGGAGCCGACGGCGGCGACCTTGCAGATCGCCGACCTGCGCGAGTTCGCGGCGGTGGTGTCCGGCAAGAAGCGGCCGGATTTCAGCGCCGAGCATGACGTGGCGGTGCAGGAGACGCTGCTGCGGGCGAGCGGGATGCTGGGGAAGTGAGGACGTGATCCGGAGACACTTCTTCTTCATTTGGAAATGCGATGAAATCTCACCTTCCTGCACTCGCGTTGCTTGCGAGCCTTGTCGTTTCAGCGCACTGTTTCGCCGGCGACCCGCCCGACGCCGGCGTTCGCTGGACCGGCTGGCTCGGACCGAACCGCGACGGCTGGGTGAGCTACTTCAAGCCGCCGGCGAAATGGCCGAAGGAGCTGAAGCAGGTCTGGCGCGTGGAGGTCGGGACCGGCTACGGCTCGCCGCTCGTTGCCGACGGCCGTGTTTACCAGCACGCGCGGCAGGGCGACGATGAGGTGGTGTGGTGCCTGGACCTGAAGACCGGCGCGGTGAAGTGGCGGCAGAGTTATCCGACGCCGTTCAAGGAGGGCGGCGGCGCCGAGTATCACGGCAAGGGCCCCAAATCGAGCCCCTCCCTCGCCGGCGGCCGGCTGTTCACGATCAGCGTCACCGGCATCCTCACCGCCTGGGATGCCGCGTCGGGCAAGCGCCTCTGGCAATTCGACTCGAGCGACCGTTTCAAGAAGTCGCATCCGCGCTGGGGCGCGGCCATGTCGCCCATCGTCGACGGCGACCGCGTCATCGCCCACTTCGGCACGGACCGCCGGGGCGCCTTGATCGCCCTCGACGCGGCCACGGGCAAAGAGGTGTGGCGCCAGGGCGACTTCGGCCCGTCCTATTCCTCACCGCTCGTCGTCGAGATCCATGGAGTCCGCCAGGTGATCGACTGGAACGAGCGCACCCTCGCCGGCGTGGACGCCAAGTCGGGCCGCAAGCTGTGGAACGTGTCCGCGCCCGGCGACTTCATCGACCAGAACATGCCGACGCCGGTGTTCCATGACGGCCGGGTGCTGCTCGGCGCCGAGAACCGCGGCATCCGCTGTCTTGTGCCGCGTCTGGAGAACGGCGAGTGGGACGTGGACGAACCCTGGCATCAGACGAAAGCGGCGCTCAACATGAGCACCGCGGTGATGAACGGCGGGCTGCTGTACGGCTTCTCGCATTACGGCAAGGGCCGGTTCTTCTGCCTCGATCCGAAAACGGGCGACATCCTGTGGGAGGGGCCGGAGCGGACCGGGGACAACGTCATGTTCCTGTCGATCCCCGGTCACGTGGTCGCGCTCGTCAACGACGGCATGCTGCGGATCATCGCGGCGAGCGGCGCCGGCTACCGGGAAGTGGCGTCCTATCGCGTGGCCGAGGACCGCACCTGGGCGCCGCCGGTCCTGCTGGACCGCGGCATCCTCGTGAAGGACCTGGAGCATTTGACGCGGTGGTCGCTGGCAGAGTAATCGAACTAACCGAACACCTCCCGCAGCACCCGCCCATCGCGGACCAGCATCACCGGCCGGCCGGTGTTGGTGTGGTATTCCGTGCGCGGATCGATGCCGAGATTGTGGTAGAAGGTCGCCGCCAGGTCGTCCGGCGTGAACGCCGGGCCGCGCGGCCGGGCGGCGTGCTCGTCGGTGGCGCCGAGCACCTGTCCGCCGCGGACCCGGCCGCCCGCCAGGAGCGCGCACATCGCCTGGGCCCAGTGGTCGCGGCCCGCCTGGCCGTTGACGCGCGGCGTGCGGCCGAACTCGCCGGTCACCAGGAGCGCCGTCGTGTTCAGCAGGCCCTTCTCTTCCAGCGTGCGCACGAGCGCGGCCAAACCTTGATCGAACGGCGGCAGCAAATCGCGGCGCAGGGAGGTGAAGTTGTTGTTGTGCGTGTCCCAGCCGTCCACGATCACGGTGACGAAGCGGACGCCGGCCTCGATCAGACGGCACGCGCACAGGAGGCTCAGCCCGGTTTCGTGATTGCCGAAGCGCTGGATGATCGCGGGGCGTTCGCGGCTCCAGTCGAAGGCCTCGCGGGTGCGGCGCGAGCCGAGGATTTGCCGGGCCTGGCGGGCGAAGGCGTTGAGGGCGGTCACCTCGTCGTCGAGGTTGTCGAGGCTGCGAAACGCGGTGTCCAGGTCGTCGAGCAAGTCCTGCCGCCGCTCCAGGCGCGACACGGTCAGGCCGTCGTCGAGCGACACGCCGCGAACGCGGAACGCCTGGCCGGGGCGGGGACGCTCGCCCGTGTTGAGCGAGCCGTAGCGCGTGCCGAGGAACCCCGGACCTTCCGGATCTTCGTCGAGGGCCACGTAGGTCGGCAAATCGGACGGGGCGCGCAGCTCGCGGCTGGCGACCGAACCGAGGCTGGGGTAGCGCAGCACCGGCGTCGGCCGATTGCCGGTGATCACGTAACGCGTCCCCAGGCCGTGGTCGGCCAGGTTGTGGCTGATCGCCCGCAACAGCGCGAAGCGGTCGGCGCACTGGGCCAGGCGCGGCAGATGTTCGCAGATGTCGAGGCCGGGAACGTTGGTGTGGATCGGCCGGAATTCGCCGCGATACTCGGCCGGCGCCTCGGGCTTGAGATCGAAGGTGTCCTGGTGCGACGGGCCGCCCTTGAGAAACACGAGGATGGCCGAGCGCGTCGCCGGATTGACCTGGTCGGCGCGGAGCGTGCGCAACCACGGGACCAGCGAGCCGAGCACGCCGACCTTCAAGAAATCGCGCCGCTTCATGGCATGTCTCCGTAGAGCAGCAGCTCGCCTGCTCGATCTAATGGTTCAGCACGAACTCCTTGGTGTTCACCAGCGCCCAGAGCAGGTCGCGCACTCCCTCGACGACGGACTCCGCTTGGGCGATGCCGGCGCCGGCGCGGCGCAGCTCGCCGGCCGTCGGCGGCCGGCTCAGCGTGCGCAGAAACGCCTGGCGCACCAGCCGTTCACGCTCCGAGTCATCAAGAGTCTTCCCCTCCGCGTATCGCTTGGCAAGCTCACGCAGCCAGCCGCTGTCGCGCAGCCGCAAATGCACGAGCGGGTCGTTCCGCAGGAAGATCGCTTGCAACAGCGACGGGGCGTTCGAGCGCTCGCAATCGCAGGCCATCGACCGGTCGGGCTTGCCGAACACGTTCAGCGCATACGTCCCGGCCATGCCGGTGGACAGGTGGCCGATCGCGCGGCGCTCCGGGTCGCCGCGCAGCTTCACCAGCTCGGCGTCGGCGGCCACGGCGTGCGTGAGCGCATCGTAAAGAACCTCCGCCGGCAGGCGGCGCGGCACGGCGCGGCTGAAGTGCCGGCGGTCGTGGCCGTTGGTCGCGTTGGGCTGCCAGCTTCGCTGGTACGTGTGGCTGTTGGCGATGGTCCGCAAGAGCTGTTTGATGTCGTAGCCGTGGTCCACGAAATCGCGGGCCAGGAAATCGAGCACGGCCGGGTTGCTCGGCGGATTGGCCAGGTTCAAGTCGTCCACCGGCTCCACCAGGCCGGCGTGGAACAACTTCGACCAGACGCGGTTGACGAGCGCCCTGGCGAAATACGGATTGTCCGGCCGGCGCAGCCACTGCCAGATCGCCTGCCGCGGGTCGCCGTCCCTGGTCAATGCCACCGGCTCGCCGAGCAGCCGCTGCTTGCCGGCGGGGACCAGCTTTGGCTCCAGGAACAGCTCGCGCCACGGAACCGACTTGCCCGCGGCGGCCAGCGCGAGCAGCTCGGCGTTGATCGCCGTCCCTTGCCGGCCCGGCTTCTTCTGGCCCACGGCCTGGGCGATCTTCGTGTATTCGCCTTGCGACCCGCCGGCGACGCCGTAGGTCAACGGCGCGAAGAAGCCGGCCAACTGCGTGAAGTCGCTCTGCGTCCACTGGTCGAACGGGTGCTTGTGGCACTGGGCGCATTGCAGGCGAATGCCGAGAAACGTGTGCGCGAAGGCCAGGGCCTTGTCCTCCGGCTTGGCGAGGGTGCGCCGCGTCCAGAAAAACGGCATGTCCGGCCGCTTGGCGAAATCGGCCGGCTCCCGTTCATGAAAGTACGACGACATCTCGGCCGCATAGTCCGCATAGCCTTGGTCGTCGCGGCGGCCGCCGGCCAGCAGCAGCCCCGCCATGATCTGGTCGTACGGCGTGTTGTCGCGCAGCCGGCGATGGAGCCAAGCGTACCAGCGCTCGGCGATCTCCTGGCCGATCTGGCCGTCGGACTGGCGGAAGCGGCTGTTGCCGGTGAAATCGCCGAAGATGTTGGCCCACCAGGCCGCGTACGCGGGACTGTCGAGCAGCTCGTCGATCTTGCGGGCCCGCCTGTCGGGCGCGCGGTCGGCGAGGAACCGCTCCACCTCGTCCGGCGCCGGGAGGGTGCCGGTGAGATCGAGGCTGGCCCGGCGCAGGAAGTCGGCGTCGCTGCACAACTCCGACGGCACGATTCCCAGCCGCCGCAACTGTTCCGTCGCCAGCTCGTCGATCTTGGTCGGCGCCGCCACCGCGGGGTAGTTCGTCCCGATTCGATCCGACACCGGAATCGCCGCCGGCACGGCCGCGACGCCCTTGTCGTAAAAGACAATGATGTGCGTGGCCCCCTTGCCGCGGGCGCTCACGCGGCCGTCGGCGTCCACGTCGGCCACGGCGTCGTCATTCGTCTGGAAGCGGCACAGGCAGGTCACGTCCTCGCGGACGCCGTCGTGCCAGTGGGCCGTCACGCGCAGGGCGGTCGATTCACCCGGTGCGCGCAGTGTCGTCTCCGGCGGCGTCACTTCGAGCCGGTCGAGCTGCCGGAAGGGACTCGGTCTTGCTCCGCCCTTGATCCATTGCCACAGCAATCGATGCTCCCAGCCGTCGCGCTCGAAGCGCTTGCCGCCCTTGTGTTGCACGGCCAGGGTGGGCTTTTGCAACACCAGGCTGGCGGCCGGAGCGCCCGGCGTCACGCGCGGCGCCGCGCCGCGCGTCAGGGCCTGGTGATCCGCGGACAGGTCATGGCCAAACAGCGACAGCCGGAAGCCGCCCTGCCCCTGGAACGAGCCATGACAGGCCCGGCCATTGCACCCCAGCCGGCCCAGGAGCGGCACGACATGCCGTTGAAAGTCTGGCGTCTCCGTGACATCCGCTGGCGCGAAGCGGACGCGCGCCGGCGGACGCACCTCGTCCGCTCTGGCGGGGTTCGCCGCGATCACGCCGGCCAGGAGCAGGATTGTTGTCCGCATGATCCTCAGTCCCTGTCCTTCTTCTTCCCCTTGCGAATGATCTTCGGCGGCAGGTCGGCGCGGGCCAGCACCTCGCCCAGGAACTGGAAGTTGTCGCCGCTGACGTGCTTGGTTTCCACGTGGACGCCGTCGCCGTCCTTCAACGCCAGGAGCACGTCGAGGAACTTGCCGAAGACCTTTTCGATCTTCACGGTCTTGCCCAGGCAGCTCTCGGGATCCTTCGCCTTGTTGCCGCGCCAGACGTTCTTCACGTGGCGCACTTCCATGACCAGCCAGCCTTTCTCATGATCCTTGCCGACGAGCTTGCCGACCAGGCTGCCGCTGAAGCCGTGGCAGGCGGGCGGCACCTTGTCGATCTTGTGCTTGGATTGTTCCGCGCCGGCCTGCACCGGCACGGCCGCATCCGGCGCCGCGGCGTCGAGCGCGACCCCGGCTGCCGCGCGCTGGTCCGCGTGGCCCTGGTCCGCGTGGCCCTGGTCCGCCTGGCTCAGCGGCGCGAAGGTCATGGTTCCCCACCCGAGGAACCCGGCCGCGGCCACGACAGCCACGGCGGTCTTGAGCTTGGTCCACAACATGGCGTGCATCACTCCTTCCGTCAACGGGACAAGGTGAGCGGGGACAGCCGCCGAGCCGGCGCTGGCCAGACCGACGATTCTGACAGTCGCATCGACGAGCTGGATCGGCACGCCGGCCTGCACAGCATGGCTGGTGAGGGCGGCCGACAGCGCCCCCATCGCCAGGGCGACGCCGCGTTTCCGCAAGCGCTCGCGCAGCAACTCCCGCGCGCGGGTCAGCCGCGTCGAGATCGTGCCAAGCGGGCAGCCGAGCAGCCGGGCGGCTTCGTCGTAGGTGTTGCCTTCGAGATAACAGAGCACGACCGGGGCCCGGTATTTTTCGGGGAGCCGACTGAGTTCCTCGTCGAGCACGGGTTCGAGCTCGCGCCACGCTTCGGCGTCAACCAAGTCGGCGTCCGGCTTTGCAGGCACGCCGTCCTGGGGCAGGGCTTGACTGCCGCGGCGGGCGGCGCGCGCCCGCGCCCGCAGCGCCACCCGGTACGCCACTTGATACAGCCAGCTCGCCAGGGCGCCGCGCTTGCCGACCGACCCGGCCTTGCGGGCCAGCACCAGAAAGGTCGCCTGAAACGCATCCTCGGCCTCGTGGGCGTCGCCGATGACGCGCCGGCACACGCTCATCACCAGCCGCTCATGCCGCCACACGAGCAGCTCGAACGCCGCCTCATCGCGGTCGCGGACGTAGCGCTCCAAGAGCGCGCCGTCGTCGAGCCGGCCCGCCTGCTTGCGGTTGGTCGAACGGCGCACCTGGCGCAGCAACGTTTGCAGTGGGGGACTTCCCATGCAACGGCCCCGAATTCATCGTGCCGGACTTGGAACCTGAGTTCGGGTGAACCCATTTCTTACCTTATTAGAGTCCGATGGCACGGCGGCGCATTGCGGATTTCGGCCGCCGGACCGAGCGCTCGACTTGCCTGCGCCTTCGATGCGCTAACTCCTCGAGGCAAGCGGTACGATCATCCCAGATGCCGAGAGTTGTTGCCGATGGCAGCACGACGGCGTAATGGCATTTCCCGACAGCACGCCTCTCCAGCGCTGTTTCCCGTGAGGGCGCGCGCGCCGCGCGCGGGTAGTCTCGTTATTGCAATAGGGCTCCCCGAAGCTTGACGCTTGCTTCGTCGATCGACTCGCAGCATTGTGCCTTCGGCATTCAAACGACGAACAAGCTTGGAACCATCGAGGAGGTGCATGATGCAATGTCGGAACAACCTCACCCAAATCGGCCTCGCCTTCCACAACCATCTTGGAATATACGGCTTCTTCCCGAGGGATGAGAGACGCCCCGCGCCCGTGCTCGTGGCCGCGGTGCTATCCAGAACAATTCTCCGAGGCACGCGCTAAGCCCACTCTGCTCTCGCCCCTTCCCGAGCAGCGATTCCGATTGCCCAATTGCCATGGCGGAAAGCAGCCGCCGCGTTGGCGGCTTGGTCCTTACTTCTCAGGAGGGTATCATCATGAAGGCGCGCAAACGAACGGTAAGCCGGCAGAGGCTGGGGCGCTCTATCCCCCGCTTCGAGGAACTGGAAAGCCGCTGGTGTCCCAGCACCGTCGCCTTCGACGACGGCGAGCTGCGCGTCACCGGCGACGACGCTGCCAACGTCATCGCCGTCACCGGCGCGGCCGACGGCAGTATCACGGTCGTCTGTGACGGGGTCGAGTTCGGGCCCTTCACCGACGTCACCGAGATCAAGGTCGACGCCCGGGGCGACAACGACGTCGTGACGGTTGATCTGTCGGCGGCTGCGATCTCCGCGTCCGACCTCGAGGCCAAGCTGAAGGGCGGCGACGGCGACGACGCGCTGACGGTCACGCTCGGCGCCATCACCGACTCCGAGGTGGAGGTCAAGCTCGAAGGCGAGGAGGGCAATGACACCCTGAGCGCCACCACGGGCGATGTGACCGGCAGCGAGGTCGAGGCCAAGCTGGACGGCGGCGACGGCGACGACGCCCTGACGGTCACGCTCGGCGCCGTCACCGACTCCGGGGTGGAGGTCAAGCTCGCGGGCGAGGAGGGCAATGACGACCTGAGCGCCACCTTCGGCGACGTGACCGGCAGCGAGGTGGAGGTCAAGCTCAAAGGCGGCGAGGACGATGACACGCTGGCCCTCGTGTTCGGCGCGGTCAGCGACGACAGCGACGTCGAGGCCAAGGTGGACGGCGGCGACGGCACCGACACCTGCACGGCCCCCGATTTCGCGATCGTCGAGGACTGCGAGGGATGAGCGGCCTGAGCGATCCGCGGCCGGGGAGGGAATGGACATGCGCCGCCCGCCCCGGCCCGCTTCTCACCAGCGGCCCTTGCAGCACCGGATCCGGCAACTCGGTGGTGGTGGGACCGGCCGGTTGCGGCTGGTCGGTTGGAGAGTAATCGACCCTAAGGGACGATGGCGCATTGCGGATTCGTGTCGCTATCCCACCGCCCGACTTGCCTGCGCCTTCCCTGCCGCTAAACTACTAAAGGCAATCCGTCCGATGATTCCCCATGCCGAAAGTTGTTGCCGATGGCAGCGCGACGATTCCTGATGAATGCGGGCCGCACCACCAAGCAGGGGCAGCAGATCAACGTCGGCAAGGATTCTCCCGAGTATCAGGCCATCGTCAACACCATCACCATGAACGCCGACGACATGAAACAGGCCGGCATCGTCGCCGGCAGCACGGTGCGGGTGCGGTCCGACAACGGCGAGGCCCTGTTTCAATGCAAGGACGGCAAGGTCCCACCGGGCATGATCTTCGTGCCGTACGGACCTCCCACCTGCCGGCTCATGGGCCAGACCACCGACGGCACCGGCATGCCCACGTCGAAGGGCTGGGAAGTCGAAGTCGAGCCGGTCGTTTAGCCGCGGTTCGAAGAACCGCGGCGGATTCAGGACACAGCAATGGACCTAAAACAACCCGAAACTCAGGCGGCGCCGCCCGATCGCGAGCTTGAACCGCAGGCCCCCTGGACCGAAATTGCGCCGGGGCGCTTCCAGCCAAAGCGAACTCGAGGCAGTTGCGTCGGCCGCGAACTGGGCTGAACGTTTTTCGTCCCGCCCGGTCCGGGCGGCAACCAAACGAAGTGAGAGCGTCATGCTCCAGTATCATGCAGCCTATTACAAGATCGAGGACGGTTGGTTCATGGCCAAGGTACTCGATTTTCCCGGCGTGATAACCCAGGGAAAGAACCTGGTGATAGCAAGGCGCATGCTGCGGGACGCTTTGCGCGAAATGGCGCTTTGGAACCTTGAGGAAGGTCGGCCGCTTCCCATGCCGAACCCGAAGGCCACCGATCGCAAAGCGAGCCACTTTGAACGAGTGCGTCTCACGGTGCGTGTGCACTCCGGAGCACCGGCATGAAGAGGCGAAGGCTCCTGCAACACCTTGCGAGCCATGCCTGCATCGTGGCGGGAGAGGGCAAGGCGCACACAAGAGTTCAAAACACGCGGAACGGCAGCAAGAGCTTCGTGCCCCGCCATCGAGAGATCAAAGCCAGTCTAGTAAGGGAAATTTGTAAGCAACTTGACATACCTGCTCCATCAGAAAGGTAGGATGGTCTTATGCCGGAGTTGACCGTCGTCAAGAACGCCACCTGCACCTTCTGCGGCTGTGTCTGCGATGACATCGAGCTGCGCGCCGAGGGTGAGAAAATCGTCGAGACCAAGCGCGCGTGCAGCCTCGGCGAATCGTGGTTCAAGCACCACACCGCCGAGCGACTCTATCCCGACGCGCTGATCGACGGCCATCCCGCCACGGTGGACGACGCCGTCGAGGCCGCGGCCGATTATCTGCTCGACGCCGACATGCCGCTCGTCTACGGCCTCAGCAACATCACCTGCGAGGCCCAGCGCGAGGCCGTGTCGCTGGCCGAGCTGATCGGCGGCGTGATCGACAGCCATACCTCGCTCTGACACGGGCCAACCGAAATCGCCGCCCAGTTGGGCGGCAAGGTCAGTTGCACGCTCGGCGAAGTCAAGAACCGCTGCGATTTCATGATCTACTGGGGCGGCAACCCCGCCGAGTGCCATCCCCGGCACTTCACGAAGTACTCGCTCACGCAGAAGGGCAAGTTCATCCCCAACGGCCGCAAGGACCGCACCATGGTGCTGGTCGATATCCGCGAGACGCCGAGCGCCAAGGCCGCGGACATGTTCCTGCAGATCCGGCCGGGCAAGGACTTCGAGGTCATCACGGCGCTGCGGGCCGTGATCAAGGGCCAGCCGGTCAACCGCGACATCGTCGCCGAGACGGGCTTGACGGTCGAGCAGCTCGAAGACCTCGCCAAGCAGATGAAGGCGGCCCGGTTCGGCATCATTTTCTTCGGCATGGGCCTGTCGATGACCCGCGGCAAGCACATGAACTCCGCCGGCGTGTTGCAGCTCGCGGCTGAGATGAACGCGTTCACCAAGTTCGTGGCCATGCCGATGCGCGGCCACGGCAACGTCACCGGCTCGGACATGGTGCTGCGCTGGACCACGGGCTATCCGTTCGGCATCAACCTGTGCCGCGGCTATCCGCGCTTCAATCCGGGGGAGTTCTCGACCGTCGACCTCTTGGTGCGCGGCGATTGCGACGCCGCCCTGATCCTGGGGGCCGACCCCGGCGCCACCATGCCGCAGCCGGGGATCGACCACCTGGCCCGCATCCCGACCATCGTGCTCGATCCGAAGGTGACGCACACCAGCCGGCTGTCGCGCGTGCACATCACCACGGCCGCCACCGGCGTCAGCGCCCCGGGGACGGTGTACCGCATGGACGAGATCCCGCTGCCGTTGCGGCCGGCGCTCAAGTCGCCGTATCCGACGGACGAGGAGGTGGTGCGGCGGATACGGGAGGCGGTGGCGAAGCGGCCGGCGTGGCAGCCGGGGCGGAATGGCCAGGCGGTTGCGTAAGCGCTCCCGCACCTGCACTTCCGCGGGTACAATAGCAGCATGGTTGGTGCTTGGAGGGCAACACGATGACCACGCGGGAAGTCACTCTTGTGGATCGCGGCCGGGGCATACAGCTTTCCAGGAGCCGCATCACCGTTCTCGACCTGGTGCCCTATTTTCGTCGCGGCGCCTCGCACGAGGAGATCATTCGCTGGATTCCGATCCTCACCTCGGAGGAAATCGCCGTCGTCGAAGCCTACTACCGCGCGCACAAGGGCGAGCTAGACGACAAGGACGACCGCGTGATGGAGTATCGCGAGGAGCAGATGCGGCTCCAGCATGCACGGATTCCGCCGTTGGAGGGAACCGCCGAAGAGCGCATGAACAAGCTGCGTGAGCGTCTTCGCCGGCATCTTGAGGAAAAGAACGGTGAAAGGCATCCTGCCTGATGTGAACGCGATCGGACAGATCCACGCCCTTGTCCGGCAGATGCAAGCGGAGCCATGGACCGAATTCTGGACCGCCTTGGGGATCGTCTTGAAGCGATTCGAGGACGTTGGGCTGTCATCCACATCGACGGACGACGAGATCTGGCGCACCTGCCAAGCCGAGCAGTTGATCCTGATCACAGACAACCGCAATCAGGATTCGCCCGATTCCCTCGAGTCGACGATTCGCACGCACAACCGAACAGACAGCCTTCCTGTGTTCACCATCGGCGACCTGAACAAATTCCAAGCCAGCCGCGCCTACGCCGATCAGGTTCTGGAACAATTGTATGACTACCTGCTGCGAATCAACGAATTGCGTGGGACGGGACGATTGTATCTGCCATAGGACGCGCTGTTGTGAAAGAGAGGTTTGCGGTGGCGGTACAAGATCATAACAAAGGCGATGCATGTCTGATCGAAAGGAAGGCTTTGGTCGAAGAAGCGATTGTAAGACAAACTCGGGAAGTGACCGAAAGACGCGCACCCGATTTCTAGCCATACCACTGGCCGAACCCGCGCCCATCACTGAAGAACAACGGGACCCTCATGCTTCGCATCACCGGCGGCAAAGTCTTCGACCCCGCCAACAACATCAACGGCGTCGTCAAGGACATCTGCATTGACGACGGGCATATCGCCGCCGGCGCGGACGGCGGCCGCACCATCGACGCGGCCGGCATGATCGTCTTCCCCGGCGGCGTCGATATCCACACCCACGTCGCCGGGGCGGCGCTCAACTTCGCCCGGGCCATGACGCCGGAGAACCAGCGGGCGGCCGCCAAGTTCGTCCACACCCCCGAGCGGCGCATGGGCATCGGCGGGCCGACGCCGACCACCTACGCCACCGGCTACCTCTACGCCGGCATGGGCTACACCACGGTCGTCGAGGCCGCGGTGCCGGTCCTGTCCGCCAAGCACACACATGAGGAGCTGCGCGACACGCCCATCGTCGATAAAGCGTGTTGCCTGCTCATGGCCAATAATGAAATCGTCATCGACCTGTTGGAGGCCGGCGATTTCGAGCGCGCCAAGCAGGTCGTCGCCTGGTTGATCAACGCGGCAAAGGTCTATGGCGTCAAGGCCGTCAACCCCGGCGGCGTGACCGCCTGGAAGTGGGGCAAGGACGCCAAGCAGTTGCACGAACCGGTCTACGGCTACAGCAAAACGACACCGGCCATGATCATCTCCAGCCTGGCGAGGATGATCGACCAGCTGGGCCTGCCGCACCCGTTGCACCTGCACTGCAACAACCTGGGCGCGCCGGGCAACGTCGCCACCACGCTCGAAACCATGAAGGTGTTGGAAGGCAATCGCGCCCATATGGCCCACCTGCAGTTCCACGCCTACGGCGGCGACGACTGGCACACGATGCGCTCCGAAGCCACGCAGATCGCCGAGTACTTCAACGCCCATCCCAACCTCACCTGCGACGCCGGCGCCGTCCTCTTCGGCAACGCGGTCACGATCACCGCTGACGGTCCGTGGCAGCATCTGCTTTATCAACTCACCGGCCGCAAGTGGGGCAACCTCGACGTCGAGAACGAAACGGGCTGCGGCATCGTCCCCTACACGTACAAGGGGAGCAACCTGGTCAACGCCGTGCAATGGGCGGTTGGCCTGGAACTGCTCTTGCTCATCAACGACCCGTGGCGCATCTTCCTCACAACCGACCATCCCAACGGGGCGTGCTTCTGGCGCTATCCGGAGATCATTCACCTGCTGATGAACGCCGATTTCCGCCGCGAGCGCGTCAAGGCGTTGCCCCCCAAGGCGCAGAAACGGATCGTGCTGGGCGACCTGGATCGGCAGTATTCGCTCTACGAGATCGCCATCATCACCTCCGCGGGGCCGGCCAAGGCGCTCGGGCTATCGCAGAAGGGGCACTTGGGCGTCGGTGCCGACGCGGACGTGACCATCTACAACCAGAACCCCGACGGCGAGCTGATGTTCCGCTATCCGCGCTACGTGATCAAGGGGGGCAAGGTCGTGGTCGAAGAGGGCGAAATCCGGCACCTTGAAGAAGGTCGCGAGTTTCTCGTGCAGCCCGCTTTTGATGCCGGCATCGAGGCCTACCTGCGGCCGCTGTTCCAGCAGCACTACACGATGTCGTTCGATAATTATCCGGTGGAGATGCATCGGATCGAGCGAGCCGAGGTCCGCGAATGCAAGTAAACCTTGGAGTGCGGCGGTTTGACGCCGCTTTCTTTTGTTTCTTTCGTTCGCGCTACCGACCGATCAACAGAAACGCCAAGTGCGGCGGAAAAGCGCCGCACTCCAAAGAAAAACCAAGGCGGCGTCCAACCGCCGCACTCCAAAAAAGATCATGCTCACCCTGACGATCAAGCAACAGCCGAATGTCCCCCTCGAAGCGGAGTCCATCGCGCCGGACGTGATCGCGCCGCTGAGTCACGACGCCGTCCGCGCTCTCCCCGTCTTCCTCGGCAAGCGCCAGTGCCGGCTCGATGAGTTCTTCGACGTCGAAGGCGCCGGCAGCGAGGACATCGAAATCCGCGGCGACGCCGGCCGGGTCAAGTGGATCGGCCGCGGCATGACCCGCGGGCGCATCCACATCGCCGGCAACGCCGGCATGCACCTGGGCGCCTACATGAAGGGCGGAACCATCGAGGTGACCGGCAACGCCTCGGACTGGGTCGGCGCGGAGATGGCGGACGGGCTGATCCGCATCGCCGGCAACGCCGGCGGCCAGGTCGGCGCCGCCTATCGCGGCAGTCTCGCCGGCATGAAGGGGGGCACGATCCTCATCGGCGGCTCGGCGGGCCTCGAAGTCGGCATGCGGATGCGGCGCGGCGTCATCGCGGTCGGCGGCCCCGCGCGCGACTTCGCGGGATTGCAGATGAAGGGCGGCACCATCTTCCTGCTCCGCGGCGCCGAGCTGCGCACCGGCGCCTGGATGACCCGCGGCACCATCGTCTCGTTCGCCCCGCTGCAGCTGTTGCCGACCTTCTCGGCCGGCTGTGCGTACCATCCGACATTTCTCAATCTGTATGCGAAGTATCTGCAAGGACTTGGGTACACGTTGGCGACAGGAACAGGGGCCTATCGCCGCTACACCGGAGACACCTCCATGCCCGGCAAGGGTGAGATCCTCATCCGATGCGGCGCGGCATGAGCGCGTCAACATCCGACGACGCATTCGGCACGTCCGAGCTGCAAATCCTTTATCCATAACGCCTTCCAGGCGCTGACCGCGTTGCACATCGAGGGGGGGTATGGCGTCGACTTCTCCAGCAACCCGGAGCGGTGCTCATGGGTAATAAGCTATAGTGGCTTTGACGGCCGGATCACGGGGCAGACGTTCCCGTCTGCCGGTTGGAGCTCCCCCCATGGCTCAGGCGATCGCGACCGGGGTAATTGATTGGCTGCGCCAGTTGCCGCTGCTCGACGCTGCGCAGAAGGAGGAGTTGCCGCGGCTGGAATCGCGTTTTCCCAGGCCGCGCGATCTGGCCCAGGAGCTGGTCCGCCGCGGCTGGCTGACGATCTACCAGGGCAATCAACTTCTTCAGGGCAACGCCGCCACGCTCGTCCTGGGGCAATACATCCTGCTGGACAAGATCGGCGAAGGCGGCATGGGCCAGGTCTTCAAGGCCCGGCAACGCAACCTCGATCGGCTGGTGGCGCTCAAGGTCATCCGCAAGGAATGTCTGGACAATCCCAAGGCCATCCTGCGCTTCCAGCGCGAGATTCGCGCGGCCGGGCACCTGTCGCCGCACCCCAACATCGTCGGCGCCTACGACGCCGACCAGGCCAACGGCGCCTACTTCATCGCGATGGAGTACGTCGACGGCGTGGACCTGGCGCGGCTGGTCAAGGACCACGGCCCGCTGCCGGTCGATCAGGCGTGCGACTTCATTCGCCAGGCCGCGCTCGGGTTGCAGCATGCCCACGAGCACGGCCTGGTGCACCGCGACATCAAGCCGGCCAACCTGCTGGTCGCGCGCGGCCCCGTCGCCCGCGGCCCCGTCGCCTGTGGCCCCGTCGCCTGCGGCGTGGACAAGCCCCGCCCGGGCAGCGGCAAGATTCCGCGTCCGCAGCCGTCGCCGTGGGGCGCCGTGAAGATTCTCGACATGGGCTTGGCCCGCTGGAATGATCCGGCGACCGGCCGCGGCAACACCCACATCACGCAGATGGGCTCAGTGATGGGGACGCCCGACTTCCTCGCGCCGGAGCAAGCCCGCGACTCGCACACCTGCGACATCCGCGCCGATCTTTACGCCCTGGGTTGCACCTTGTACTTCCTGCTCGCCGGCCGCACGCCGTTCATCGCCAGCTCGTTGACCGAGAAACTGATCCAGCACCAGGTGGACGATCCGGAGCCGATCGGCGCCGTCCGGCACGCGATGCTCGTGAACTTCCACGCCCGCAAGGGCGCCGCCAGAATCCCGCGCCGCCTGCTCGGCGTGCCGGACCACGTGGCGGCCATCATCCAGAAGCTGATGGCGAAACGGCCCGAAGACCGCTATCCAACGCCCGACGAGCTGGCCCAGGCGCTCGAAGCCGCCATCGATCAGCTTGCCAGGAAGCGGGATGCGAAACGCGACGATGCCGCCGATTGCGTGATCGCCACGCCGGTGATCGCCACGCCAGTGATCGCCACGCCAGTGATCGCCACGCCGGTGGCGGCGGCGAGCCCATTTGCCATCGACGCGACGGCGGTCGTCCAGGTCACGGGCACGGCGTCGCCTCCCAACGCCGCCAAGCAGCCGAAGGGCCTGTTCCCGACGCGGCGCTGGATTCCGTACAGCACCGCGGCCGCGGCCGTGCTGATCGGCTTGATCCTCGCCGTGGCAAACGGCGATCATTCGAAGCCGCAGGCGGGCGACGCCGGTTCCCAGCAGGCCGCGATCGACGACGCCTGGAAGGCCCTGCAACAGGAAGTGCGGCAACAGAAGCTTGACCCGGCACAGCAGCGGGCCAAGCTGCTCGAGTTCAAGCGCCGGCATCCGACTCGGGGGCGCGAGGTGGCGGCCTTGCTGCGGCAGATCGCGTCGCCGTTTGACGCATTCGACCGCGCCAAGATCGACGCCAAGCAATGGTTCGCCTGGATGCCCGACGACGTCGTCGCCGTCCTGGGCATGTGGCGCGGGTTTCAGGTGAACCGGCTCGACAACTCCGTCGCCGTCAGCCCCGACGGTCAATGGATCGTCGGCGGCGACGGCACGAAGACGGTCCGCGCGTGGGACACGGGCGGCGGGCCGATCCCTTGGGGAATCGTGAATCCCAGCTGGGGCCGTGCCGCGTGCGTCGCCATCTCAGCCGACGCCAAGCTGCTGGCCACGGCCGGCGAGGACGGGGCAACACGCCTTTACGAGCTGCGCAGCCAGAAGCTGCTCCACACCCTCGAGAGACATCCGCGGGGCGTCACCTGCGTCGCCTTCCATCCCGAGCTGCCGCTCGTGGCCACCGCCGGCAACGACGGCATCGTCCGGCTCTGGAACACGGCCAGCGGCGCGATGCAAGCTGAAATCCAGACCAACACCGGCAAAGTCACCGCTCTCACGTTCACGCCGGACGGCAAGCACGTCTTCTGGGGCGGCGACAACCAGGAGCTCCACTGGGCCAACCTCGCCGGCCACAACCCCAATGACTGGCGCTACGCCGTCAACGCCGGCGCCGTGAAGGCGCTGGCGTTTCATCCCGACAGCCGCACGTTCGTGTGCGGCGGCGGCGACGGCTCGATGCGGCTGTGCGCCTGGGATGGCCGGCAGGTGCGCGTCAAGCAGTCGCTCGCTCACCACACCGGCGCCGTCAACGACGCCGCCTTCGCGCCGGACGGGAGCACCTTCGCCACCGCCGGCGACGACGGCCATCTCACCCTCTGGGACGCCGCCACGGCCGGGGTGAAGAAGACGTGGGAGCTGCGTTCCCCGATCCACGGCGTCGCCTATGCGCCGGACAGCCGCCACCTCGTCATCGCCAACGCCAACAGCACGCTGTACGTGATTCGACTGGGCGAGCCGGCGGCGGCGCAGGCGCGGTAGCCGTCGGACATATTCCTTGCACCCACTCCATTCCGCGTTACAATCTTCGGAGAATAGTGGATGTCCCCTTTTGTGTTGTGAACTCGCGAACGCGCCCCAGGCGATCGGTCATGCGCGTCAGCCGGCCGGCGTCGTCGTATTCGCGCGTCATCGACTCGCCGAGCGGATCGATCTCCTCGATCAACTGCCCGCGGGCGTCGTGGACGAAGTAGGTCGTGTTGCCGACCGGATCGGTAAGGGAGGCTCAAAAAGTAGAATGTCCCCTTTGTTTTTCCAGGCCTTTGGCGTGGACCAAGGCAAGAGCATGCCGTTCGAACCGGAACGAGCCAAGAAGGATGTCAAGGGTGAAGGCGAGACCAAAGGCAAAGGCAAGAAGGGCAAGGTCAAAGAAGCGCAATCTCAACCGAAAGAGGTTGAATGATGTCATCCTACTTGCGCTTTACGGTCCGGTTTCTTCAACCGTTTTGCCACGCTCGTGCCGACGGTGAAGAACCCGAATGGCCCCCATCCCCGCTGCGATTGTTCCAGGCAC
>JAKEET010000210.1 GCA_022616435.1 Gemmataceae bacterium | reverse complement strand
GACTAGCGCATAGATCGGCCGCGCCGCCGCCAGGCAGTCCTTCACCCCGCCAACCTCGAAGTCGTCGTCCTTGGTCGCGGCGCACGCCAGGAACGGCCGTGGCGCGAAGCTGGCGATGATTTCGGGGAAATCGAACGGGACCTTGGCGGCGTCGTTGCCGTAGACGCTGGCGATGCGCGGCATGTAGACCTTGCCCGTCCAGCTCGGCATGTCGTCCTTCTTGAAGCTGGTGAAGCCGCAGCTCGACACGATCACTTTCAGACGTGTCTCGAACGCGGCGGTGAACATCGCGTTATGCCCGCCCAGGGAATGGCCGATGACGCCGATGCGCTCCGGGTCTACTTCGGGCAGCGAATGCAACAGATCCACCGCGCGGATGTTGTCCCATATCGCTTTCATGGTGCCGCTCTTGTACTCGGGGTAACCGTCAAAGTCCCACTTGTGGTCGCCAAAGGACGGATAATCCGGCGCCAGCGTGACGAAGCCGCGCTGGGCGAGGTGCAGCGCGTAATGCAGGTTCGGATTGCCGCCGAGACCGGCCGGCTCGCCCTTGCCCAGCCGGGTCGTCTGGTGCAGACACAAGACCGCGGCCGCCTTGCGTGCCCTGCCCAAGGGCGGCAGGAAAAGATAGGCCGGCACATGGTGACCCGGCTCACTCTGATACGTCACCTTGTGCCGGGTCAAATCGCCGACTTTCGCTTCTTCGAGGACTTTCAGATCAATGCGGGAACGCCGCACTGGATCAGGCGCCGGCCCCATCACCCGTTGCAGATTGTCCACGATGTGGCTGCGCCGCCGTTGCCAGTCGGCCGTCGTCTTGATCGGCGTGCGTTCGCCGGCGGCGCCCACGAAATACGACAAGTCGTGATGATCCGCGCCGGCGCCCAGCGCGGCCAACAAGGGAATGGCAAGATGGCGCATGGTTCGGGCTCCCGTCATGGGTCGTGATCCTCATCCGGCTCGGGGAGATGCTCGACAGGCCGATGCTCCGCACAGTACCGAAACAGCCTCGGGAAGGCCGGCACCAGGCCCCAGATGCGGTGCAATCCCCAGCCCTCGGCGACCGCCGGCTTGCGGCACCAGCTGCACATGAGCGGGTTGCCGTCCTGGTCGCGCATGCAATCGTGATGTTGCTCGCCGTGCGCTGCGATGTCCTCATCGGTGACGCCGCGACGGCGCAGCTCCATTTCGATAATATCGACGGCCTCCGGCTCCATGCCGGCGCGGTAGACCGTGACCCGGTCGAGCAGGTCGTCGGTGGCCGCGGCGCGGGCATTGGCAAGGATCTTGGTGGAATCAAAGTCCATCGCGAGCCTCCATCGTGTTCCACGTCATCCTACGCGCCGCGGCACCTTCACAGGTCGCCACGCCGAAACACCAGCCGCAGGGAACTTTCACCCGGTCCAGTGCGTCTTATGCGAAGGGGTGTTTCGTCCGGGCTTTCCGTTTGACAGGATCGCCGGGCATGTCCTAAGATGAACCAGCGCAACACCTTCATGTAGGTCCGGCGAGCCGAGCCCGACCTGGCTCATGTAGGACTTGGCTCATGTAGGCCCGGCGAGCCGAGCCGGACCTGTGCCCACGCCGCGGTGCTTGAACGTCAACCAACCAGTTGCAGCAAGGGAGATGTTGGAATGTCCACCACGTCATTGGCCTACCGTTGGCGCCGCGCGTTGCCCTTGGGCCTGGGCGCATGCGCCCTGTGGGGCCTGGCGCTGGCGTTCGCTCCGGAAGCGCCGGCCCAGGCGAAGAAGGCGCCGGCCGAAGCAAAAGACGAACCGGAAATCAACACCGATCCCAAGTTTCGAGATGTGATGGTCGGGGCCGGCGGCGGCGTCGAACAAGTCGCCTACATCAATGAGCTGATCGAGAAGGGTTGGAAAGAGAACAAGATCGCCCCGTCGCCGCGCTGTAGCGACTTCGAGTTCATCCGCCGCGCCTCGCTCGACATCATCGGCCGCATCGCCACGGTCAAGGAAATCGGCCAGTTCATGGCCGACCCGCCGGAACGGCGGCGGTCGCTGTTGATCGAGCGGCTGCTGAAGAGCCCGGAGTTCGGCGAGAACTTCGGCAACCTGTGGACAGTGATGCTCTTGACCCGCTCCGGCTCGCGGAAGGTCCATCAAGAGCAGATGCGCGAATGGCTGACCGAGCACTTCAATAACCCGTCGAAGGACGGCTGGGCCGAAACCGCCGCCAACCTGATCTCGGCGACCGGCGTCACCAATGAGAATCCGGCGGTGAACTTCGTCTTGCATCACCTGGGCGAGCCGATCCCGCAGAACGAACAGCCGGGCGGCGGCAAGTTCGACATGGTGCCGGTGACGTCGCGCACCACCAAGCTGTTCCTCGGGCTGCGGACCCAGTGCGTGCAATGCCACGACCACCCGTTCAGCGGCGAGTGGGAGCAGAAGCACTTCTGGGGGATCAACGCGTTCTTCCGCTCCTCGGACGCCCCTCGCGGCCGGCCGCAGACCAATGCCCCGCAGAAGAAGGGGAAAGGGATCAAGGAAGCGCAGCGCGAGCTGGTCGATCGCAGTGATCTCAACAGCGACGGCAAGGTTCAGTACGAACGCCGCAACGCCACGATCTACTTCGCCAAGGCGACGTTCCTCGACGGCAAGCGCCTGCCCGAGGACGCCACGGGCAGCCGCCGCCAGGAGCTGGCCAAGTTTGTCACCAACAGCCCCTACTTCAGCAAGGTGTTCGTCAACCGCATGTGGCACCACTTCATGGGCAAGAGCTTCACGAAGGACGCCCCGGACGATTTCGGCGAGCACAACCCGGCTTCACATCCAGAGCTGCTCGACCGCCTCGCCGAGGACTGGGCCAAGAAGTACAGCCACAATCCCAAAGACCTGGTCCGCTGGATCTGCAACAGCCGGGCCTACGGCCTGTCGAGCGTGGCCCACAAGGGGAACGACAAGCCGGAAGACGAAGTCTTCTTCGCCCGCATGCTGCTCAAACCGATGTCGCCGGAGCAGCTCTTCGATTCGCTCATGACGGCGACGGACGCGAAGGTCGGGCAGGACAAGACCGAGCGCCGCGCCTTGAAAGAGGCCTGGCTCGAGCAGCTCGTGGTCAACTTCGGCAACGACGAGGGCGAGGAAGGCACCTTCAACGGCACCGTCGTCCAGGCGCTGATGCTCATGAACGGCAAGGAGATGAACGACGCCATCATGGATCAGAAGGATGGCACCGTGGCCGCCGCGATCCGGAAGCGGGCCAATCCGCGCGAGGCCATGAAGGACCTCTACCTGGCCGCGCTGAACCGGCCGCCGACCACGCGCGAGTACACCGCGATCCTCAGCGATCCCAGGATGCGCGAGCTGCCGCGCGTGCCGCCGACAGCGCAGAGCGCTTCGTGGACCGCGTATTATCAGGACATCTTCTGGGCGATCCTGAACAGCAACGAGTTCATCCTGAACCACTAGGCCCAACCCAGGCGAGCGTCGCGGCGTCAGCCCGACCTGACGTCCCGACCAACCACGTCGGGCTCACGCCGCGACCCGCCGATCAAGCAACAAGCCCGCGACGTGCTCGCGGGCTTGTTTGTTGCGCTGCGGGAACCCGCCGCGCTCGACGGATCGCTAATCGCGTTGCGGAAGCGATGTCGGGCCGCCGGACACGTCCATGTTCACGATCCGCCGCACGGCCAGATCGGTGATGGTCGTTATCGGCCCGTCCATCCTCAAGAGGATGACTTTGCCGCGTATCGTTTGCGGCGAACCCCCTGCTTCCACCGGCCGCTTGCTCACCGTGGCGTCGGTGAGCCTTACGCAATTGTCGCCCACCAAGGCGAAGTCGGCGGCTTCGATGGTCAGGCCCTTTGAGTGAAGGTCCAGCCGTATTCGAGCCGTGGACGGCTCCTTGCCGGACGACGTCTCCTCGTGCACGGTGATCAGGATGTCTTTGAAGTGAGAGTCGCGGCGCGATTCCACCACGGTCACCGTGGGCCGAAGCTTGACCACCGGGCTGGCGTTCACGAAGGCGTCGAGCCGGCCCAGGTTGTCCTCGGCGACGCGTATGTCGTTGTAGTTCAGGACCTGGCCCGGATAGAGCGGCAGGTTCTGGAGGATCACCGAGTCGGGGACCCGGCGGTTGCCGACGATGATTTCGCCGACGCGCTCCGGCGGAAGGCGCTCTGGCGGCCGCCCGACGGCCGTCGGCGGCGCCGGTTCCTGGTGCGGCAGTTCCTTCAGCAGCTGGGCGGCGCGGCGGGCATACGATGTGCCGGGGTAGCGGCGGCCGATCATCTCATAGTAGAACGCCGCCGAGCCGCGCTGGCCCACCTTCAAGTAGAACTCGGCCATCGCCAGCTCGCGCTCCGCCTGTTCGATGATCGGCGCCGGCGTCGGTTGCGTTAACGGGTCCGGTTGCGGCGGCAACGACGGCAACGGCCCGACCGGGGGATTCTCGATCACCGGGGGTTGCGGAACACGCTCCGTGGCCGGCGGCGCCACGCGCGGACCGAACGGATCCTGGACCAGCGGCGCTAGCGGAGCACGCTGCACCGCGGGCGGAGCTGCGCGGGGGACGACGTCCGCAGCGCCGGGGACGATGGGCACATCATGGCGAATGAGCGGGGGAGCCTCATAAACCATGGTCGGCGCCGGCAACACGAAGATCAGCGTCCCTTCCTTGATGAGCCGCAGGTGCAACGGATCGATCTCGCGCGCCCCCGCCAGGATCAGCGCGGGAATCTCCTCGTTCAGCCGTTTCGCGATGCCTTTGTTGTCGAGCTTGCGCCGGCTCGTGTCGTACACCTCCACCGCCGTGCGGTCGTAACGATCCGTTCGCAGAGCGACGACCGCCTCGTAGTATGTGATCGACCGGCCCAGGCCGTCGATCGTCGACCGCGGCTGGTAGAACCGTTGATTCGTCTTCACGACCACTTTGCTCTTGTCCAGGCTGACCAGCGCTTGCACCGGCGCCGGGCCCGTGGGCAAGCGGCCGTTGTTCATCTCGAACGGCAACCGCTGGACCGGCAACCCGGTGGCCGGCGCGGCGGCAGGCGTGGGCGTGGCCTGGGCCGACGGCGGCGCTTGCGGCGGCGCTTGCGGCGGCGCTTGCGCGGTCGCGCTGCGCCAGCCGCCGGACAACCCGCCCACGCCGATTCCGAGGACGACGACGGTCAGCACCAGTGCCGATACGTTCTTGACCTTGTTGAGCACCACGGCTTTGAGCACTCCTTGTGTGAGGGCCAGGATTTTCAGGGAAACGGCGCCGGCGACCTTGCCGGCCGCGAATGCCGAGGCAGTGGCGACGGTGGCGGCCACGAGCGGCGCCGGCGCCGCGGCGGCCGACACCGCTTGTACCCAGGCCAACGAGAGCGCGCCCGCCGACAGCGCCACGCCCCGCTGCGTCAGCCGCTTGTGGACCAGGGCGCGGCCGTGCTGCAGCCGCGTGGACACGGTGCCCTCCGGCCAGCCGAGCTGCCGGGCCGCTTGCTTGCGGGTCTTGCCTTCGAGATCGCACAGCACGATGGGCAGGCGGTACTTGTCAGGCAGGCGGTTGATTTCCTGATCGAGCAGCGCCAGCCAATCGGCGTCCGCGGGCGCGGACGTTAGGCCGGGCACGTCGTCGAGCGTTTTCTGTTTGGCGCGGCGCCGGCTGTTCATCGTCTTGGCCTTCAACGAAGTGCGGTAGGCGACGCCGTACAGCCAAGGGCCCACGCGCTCGCGCGGCACGATGGCGTTGGCCTTGCGCATCAGCACCAGGAACGTCGCATGAAACGCGTCGTCGGCGTCGTGTGTGTTCGCCAGCACGCGCCGGCAAACGCCCAGAACCATCGGGCCATGCCGCCGCACCAGCGCGGCGAATGCCGTTTCGTCGCGCTCGGCGAGGTAACGTTCGAGCAGCTCGCCGTCGGACAGGCGGTCGTCACCGAGGGTGGCCTGCCGCAAGCGTCGCACCACGCCCTGAAACCGCGCGGACACCATCTGCATCCCTCCTGGAAGCGCCGGGTCTCTACGTACTATTTGCCCGCTCGCCGCCGGGCGGATTTGTTTTCTGGTAACCGTTCACCCTACAAAATGTCAGCAAACTGGCGCAGCTGCGGCCAGCATGATTTTGTGTACATGGTTACGGTGACCTGATTTTATATAGCAGGGCCGTCAGCGCCGACAAACATCAATCGCATCATCGCACACCTCGCTAAATCTACCTAGGCACCAGTCACACCGAGCTCAGAATAACTCTAATCCCACCGCATCAGGAAGGACCTTCGTTTCTTCAACACGAGTGCCAACTCCCCGGTGTCGTCAGGACCTTCGTCCAGGCAGCTCGGACAAAACTCGACCATCCGCTCCGCCAACTTCCTGACGCCCTTGACTGCGCTGACGAACGTCCCGCCGACCGACTCGTGATCGCAGAATACCAGATGGAAGGGGTTTTCGGCATCCAGCTTCTCAAGCCAGGCGATGACCTGCGCGGTCTGGACGCGATAGTTGGCGCCCTCCGTCCCGACGGCGGCGACGACGGCGAGTTTGTCGTCCGTCGGGAACAGGACAAGGGCGGCATCCTCCCCGGGCGCCCAGGGATCGGCAAGGATGAGATGGCAGCCGGCCTTGCGAGCCTCCTCTTGCAGGTTTTCCAGGGTCCGTTGCCGCTTACAGCCCGCAAGCTTGAAAGCGACAACCTCCGCAGCCGGGAGGCCATGGTCCGGCAGCGGCGCCCACCGACGCGCAGGGCCACACCGCTCGACAAGCCGCTTGCGGAATCGCACATACTCGGGCCGCCGGGCGTTCTTCGCAAACTGGTTGATCTCGCGAAGCTCCGCGTCCGCGGACCGGTCGCTCGCGGCCGGCACGTCGCCCAGCAAGGCGGCGATCTCACGGGTACTGCTGCTTCTGGTCCGCAGCGTCGGGATCACGAAGTATTTCCCTGACCTGCTCCAGGGCTGTCTTGCCGCGGTACTTCGCATTCTGATCCGCGCCGGCCTCCAACAGGATGCGCACCAGCTCGACATGCCCCTCGGCGGCTGCCTGGATGAGCGGCGTGTCGTGGCCGATCTTGCGGACAGCCTCATTGACCGGCTGCCAGTGGCCGTTGACCGGCAACCCGCGTTCGAGCAAGAAACGCACGATCTCGACGTTGCCACTGCCTGCGGCGACCTCGAGCAGATCGAGCTGGCGAAACGCCGTGGCGTGAAGATCGGCGCCCGCCTCGACGAGCAACCGGAACGCTTCGAGATGACCGCCCTGTGCCGCCAGCATCACCGGCGTCATGCGGTTCACGTCGGTTGCCTCGACGGGCGCTCCAGCGGCGAGCAACTCGCGGAGTTTCGCGACGGCGCCAGATTGCGCCGCCTTGAGCAGCGCGTCAGCCTTGCGATTGCCCACGGTTGTACCCATCAGGTTGCCATCCGGACAACCTATAAGGCCACAAAGAGATCGCTGCTGTACATCCCCAACCGAACTTGCCGATCTCGGCGACTCCGCGATCCGGCGCCGCAACGCAGAGCCGGTAATACACCGCATCGAAATCGTCGTTCGACAGCTTGCCGTCCACCCGGCATGGTGCGGTCACCGGACAGGAGCGGAGTCCTGTCCTACGGGGACAGGAGCGGAGTCCTGTCCTACGAGCCTCACTTCGCCGCCGGGATCTTGCTCAAATCCCACACCAGGCCGCTCGTGTCCTGCGCCCCGCTCGTCAGGTAGCGGCCGTCCGGTGTGAATCGCAGGGCGGTGATCGGGCCGGCGTGGCCGATGAAGGTATGCAGGGCTTTCTTCTGTTCCCAGTCGTACACGCGGACGCCGTAGGTCGTGTACGGCTCGCCGGCCACGCCGGTGGCGAAGAGCTTGCCGTCGGGGCTGAACACGACCGGACCCTGCACCGGGGGCTCGCCGCGCACCGGGACTTTGTCGAAGGCGTCGCCGACCGTGCCCGCCGCGTAGTCCACCCACCACACGCGCCCCAGGGTGGAGGCAATCACCGCGCGGTTCTCGTCGGCGACCGCGACGGTCACCGACACGGTGCCGGACCCCGCATCGGTTTCGACTTCGCCCAGCTTCTTGCCGGTCTTCACGTCGAAGCCGGTCAGCACCAGCATGGGATCGAGGCCGCCGCGCCGCAACGTCACCACCACCAGCCGCGAGTTGTCCTCGCTGAGCGCGGCCCCGGGCGCCGCGGTGGTGTCGGTCGGCGGAATCTCGAATTCCGCCACGCGCTGGCGCGTTTCGAGGTCCCAGATCACGCACGACCCGGAACGCTTGACCGCCGACTGCCGGCTCAACGTGATCAGCTTCATGCCGTCGGGCGACAGCAGATACTTCACCGCCGCCGGCGGACTCGACGGCGGCGGCACAACGTAGATGCTTTCGGAGCTGAGCACATCGAAGATCTCGGCCGGGGTGCGCGGCCAGGTGGCGCGGGTCCCGTCGGCCGACAGCACCACCACCGGGCCGACCAGCGGCTGACCGGGGATGCGTGCCGGGACGAGCGTGATCGTCTCGCCGAGCTGGCCGGTGTCGAGGTCCCAGCGCAAGACGCGGGCGTCGTAGCCGGACGTGAACGCCCCCTTGCCCTCGTTGGCGAACGCCAGGCTGCGGATCGCGGCGATGTGGTCCGTGACCGGCGTCAGCATCCGGCCGCTCGGCGCCTCCCAGGCGACGGCGAACAGCGCGGCGGTCAGCCAGGCGATCACGCGCTCGTTGTCGGCGAACTCCAGACCGGTGATCGGCGCGATCAGGATTCCCGGCGGCCGATCGCTGACGCCGATGGGTCTGCCGTCGCTCGTC
>JAKEET010000209.1 GCA_022616435.1 Gemmataceae bacterium | reverse complement strand
GCCACGATCTCCGGCGGCTTGATGGCCGTGTACATCCAACTGGGCGCCGACCCGGTGGGCATCCTGGCGACGAGCGTGATGGCGGCGCCGGCGGGGCTGTACCTTTCGAAGCTGTTGCTTCCTGAAATGGAGGAGCCGACGACGCGGGGCCAGGTCGCCGCCGATCCCGAGCAACCGCATCGCAACGCCATCGACGCCGCGGCGGGCGGCGCATCCGACGGGTTGTTCCTGGCGCTCAACGTGGCGGCGATGCTGATCGCGTTCCTGGCTTTTCTGGAGCTGATCGACGTGGCGCTCAAGGCGCTGCCGACCGGGCAGCATCTGTGGGTGTGGCTGTGGCCGACCGGAAGCTGGCGGACCGCCGACTGGACGACGCTGCAGCGCTTCCTGTTCACGCTGCTGGGGTACGGCTTGACGGTGCTGATCCTGCGCAAGCCGATCGCGTGGGCCCTTCAGCGGCTGGGCCTGGCGGGATCGCAACCCGGCGCGGCGCCGGCCGGCTGGCGTTTCAAGCTGGTGGTGTTCTTCCTGGGCTACCTGCTGTTCCTTGGCATCCTCGATCTCTGTTTCCATTCTCTGGTGGAAGAGCTGACGCTGAAGCAGGTGTTCGCCAACGTGTTCGCGCCGCTGGCGTTCTTCATGGGCGTCGAGGCGGCCGACATCGACAAGGTCGCCGATCTCCTGGGGACCAAGCTGGCCACCAATGAATTCGTCGCGTTCGTTGACTTGACCAACAACTACGCCGGCGAGATCAGTCCGCGGTCGTTCCGGCTGGCGACGTACGCGTTGACCGGCTTCGCGAACTTCGCGTCGATCGGCATCCAGCTCGGCGGCATCGGCGCGATGGCGCCGAGCCGGCGGGGCGATCTGGCCCGGCTGGGCGGGCGGGCGCTGTTCATCGGATTCTTGGCGACGGTGCTGAACGCGGCGATGGCCGGGGCGCTGTTGCCGATCGAGGAGTAGGGCCAGGACGAGAATGAGATGACCTGAGGAGTGTTTCCTGTGAACGACACGTCGTTGCTCGATGCCGCTCGCACCGCACGCAAGCATGCCCACGCCCCGTTCTCCGGCTTCCAGGTCGGCGCGGCGCTCGAATGCGCCGATGGCCGGATCGTCACCGGCTGCAATGTCGAAAACGCAACCTACGGCTTGACGATCTGCGCCGAGCGCGTCGCGGTGGTCAAGGCGATCTCGGAAGGCGTGCGGCAATTCACGCGCATCGCCATCGTCGCGGACACCGACGCGCCGACGCCGCCGTGCGGCGCCTGCCGCCAGATCCTGTGGGAGTTCGGCGGCGATCTGGAAGTGATCCTGGGCAACCTGGAGCGCGAGACCGGGCGCTACCGGCTGAAGGACCTGCTGCCGTTGCCGTTCGATGGGCGTGCGCTAAACGGATCACGGAATGGCGCATCTAGATGAGCGCTGACGGTCGGTCAACGCAAGCGGCGGGCGGCGATCGGTGTTGGAAACCGAACCTACATCCGCTACGCTGAACACATCCCGGCGCCGGAATCCCGCCGCATGCGACTTACCATTCGCCATCAATTGCTGTTGCCGCTGGTGACGCTCATGGTCGGGGTGGTGGTGTTGAGCGGCTGGATCGCGTGGTCGGCGGCGGCACGGGCCCGGCAGCGGATCGAGGGGCAGCTCCAGGACGTGGCCGAGACGGTCAGCTCCGCCACGTTTCAGCTCAACATGCGGACCTTGAAACTCATGAAGGGCATGTCCGGCGCGGAGTTCCTGGTGTGCGACAGCCGCCGGCAGCCGCTGACTGAAGAGGGACAGCCATTGACCACCCTGGCGGCCTTGCCCGCGGAGCTGCCGGCACTCGGTCCGCGCGGCCGCCTGGACCTGGCGCCGCGCGTCACGGTGGCCGGCACGACGTACTTCTGCCAGGGCGCGGCCCCACTGTCCGAGGTCGGCGCCAACCGCGTCATCTACATCTTCTATCCGGAAACATTGTGGCGCGACGCCATCGCCGAGGCGGTGCGGCCGGCGCTCATCGTCGGCGCCATCGGCGGGGCGATCGCGGTCGGGCTCACGCTCCTGGCGACCCAGCGCATCACGCGGCGTTTGCGCGAGCTGGTGCGGCGCACGCGCATGATCGCCGACGGCGACTTCAGTCCGATGCCCCTTGCCGAGACGCGGGATGAGCTGCGCGACCTGGGCCAGGCGGTCAACGAGATGGCCCAGCGGCTGGTGCAATACCAGGAGACGCTGCGGTCGTCGGAACGGCTGCGGCTCCTGGGCCAGGTGTCGGGGGGACTGGCGCATCAGCTTCGCAACGGCGTCACGGGGGCGAAGCTCGCGCTCCAGCTCCACGCGCGAAACGCGGCGCCGGCCGAGGAGATCGACGTCGCCCTGCGGCAACTGGCCCTGGTCGAGCTGCAGCTCAAACGCTTTCTCGACCTGGGCAAGGCAGCCGAGTTGCGGCGCGAACCGTGCGACCTGGGCCAGCTCGTGGATGAAACGGCGGCGTTGGTCAAGCCGCGCTGTCAACACGCCCGCATCGACCTGCGCTGGCAACGGCCGGCGCCGCCGCTCGTGGCCCCGGTGGACGCCAACCAACTGAGCCAGGTGATCTTGAACCTGTTGACCAACGCGCTGGATGCGGCCGGGCCGGGAGGTTGGGTGGAGGCGCGCGTCGGGGCCGCGGACCGAGTTGCGTTTGCGGATCGAACGGCGTTCATCGAGATCATCGATTCCGGCCCGGGGCCGGACGCGCCGGTGGCGGCGCGGTTGTTCGAGCCGTTCGTCACCGGCAAGCCGGAGGGCGTGGGCCTGGGCCTGGCGGTCGCGAAGCAGGTCGTCGAAGCCCACGGCGGCGCGATTCGCTGGGAGCGCCGCGGCGCCGCGACGTGTTTTCGGGTGGAGCTGCCGTCGTGAGCCACCAACCCGAAGCGTAAGCGGCGGGCGGCATGCTTTCGCCGATCCCTCGCCGCGCATGAAGGATGGAGACCATCACGGCGAAAGCATGCTGTCCCGGCGACACCCACATGCTTTCGCGGTGTTGGTCCAGAGTATCCTTGTGTGGCGAGGGAGCCGCGAAAGCATGCCACCCAGGATGACCTTGAAGTTGAGTAAGGTGGCATGGGTGCATGCATTCCACACACGCCACCCATGCGATCAACCCTGGGGACCAACGTGAGCCATATTCTCATCGTCGATGACGAGGAAGCCGTGTGCTGGGCGCTCAAGAAGGCGCTGACGGCGGCCGGCCACCGCGTCGCCACGGCGGCGTCGGCGGAGGAGGCGTTCGTGCAGGCCGGCAAGCAAGTTCCCGACGCCGTGATCCTCGACGTGCGCCTGCCGGGGCTCGACGGCCTGTCGGCGCTGGGCCGGCTGCGGGCGCTCAGCAACGACGCCCCGGTCATCGTGGTCACCGCCTTCGGCAACCTGTCCACGGCGGTCCGGGCCGTCGAAGGGGGCGCGTTCGATTACCTCGCCAAGCCGTTCGATCTTCAGCAAGCGCTCGAAACCGTGGCGCGAGCGTTGCAACGCCGCGGCTTGCAGAACGCCGCGCCGGCCCCGGACGCGACGCCGGCCATGACGCCGCCGGAGGAAATGGTCGGCGCCAGCCCGGCGATGCAGAACGTCTTCAAGCGCATCGCCCTCGTGGCGCCGCGCGACGCCTGCGTGCTCATCACCGGCGAGAGCGGCGCCGGCAAGGAGCTCGTCGCCCGCGCCATCCACCGCTACAGCAGCCGCAAGGACAGGCCGTTCCTGCCGGTCCACGTCGCGGCGCTCAATCCGAGCCTGGTGGAAAGCGAGCTGTTCGGCCACGTCAAAGGCGCCTTCACCGGCGCCGCCCAGGCCCGGCCGGGCCTGCTGGCGTTGGCCGACGGCGGCACTGTGTTCCTCGATGAAGTCGCCGACATCCCCGTGAACGTCCAGGTGAAGCTGTTGCGGGTGCTGGAACACGGCGACGTGATGCCGGTGGGGAGCAATCAAACGCAGCCGCTCAACATCCGCATCCTCGCGGCCACGCACCAGAACCTGGAACGAAAGGTCGCCGAGGAAAGCTTTCGGCACGATCTGTTCTTCCGGCTTAATGTCTTTCAGATCCACGTGCCGGCGCTGCGCGACCGGCGCGACGACATCGTCCCGTTGACCGAGCACTTCCTGCGCCGGCTGGAGCCGAAAGCGCTGCCGCTGTTGCCGGCGACGGCGGCGTATCTCACCAGCCAGGCGTGGCTCGGCAACGTCCGCGAGCTGCGCAACGCGCTGGAACATGCCGTGATCGTGGCCCGCGGCGGGCCGCTGTTGCCGGAGCATTTCCCGGCGACGCCCGGCTTCATCGCCCAGAACCCGCAGCAACAACTGGCCACGGCGCTGTTGCACTGGCTCGAAGAGCGCATCCGCAGCGCCGGCAACCAGCCGAAGGACCTCTACGAACAGATGCTGGGCGCCGTGGAGCCGCCGCTGCTCGAGGAAGTGATGCGGCGTCTGCAGGGCAACCGCTGGGCGGCGGCGCAATGGCTCGGGCTCAACCGGGCGACGGTCCGCAAGAAGCTGAATCAATACGGCCTGGCAGGCGCGCCTCGGCAGGATGAAAAAGATGAAGAGGGGGAAGCGGAATAAGCAGTGTTGGCGTTTCTTCTCATCTCATCTCAAGCAGCGGCTTCGTGAGAAGAAACGGTCGCCGCGACGCAGGATGAATCATAACCTGCTTATTTTGAGAGTCTTACGTTCAGGAGTGTCCGAGATCCTGGCACTGGTCAAAAAATGCGCAGTGAGAAGAAACCCGCAACTCATTTTGCCATAGAGCTTTGCGGGTGACGCTACGGAGAACAACCTAATCTTGACACTGTTCAGATTGGGAGATCGCCGCAACCACAACGGCAGCTTGGATTTCTGGTGTTCACGCGGCGCCGACATCCGAGATTTCAGTGGCGGTCAGCACCAGCTGGATGTTGCCGCACTCGGCACAGACCCACGGGTGATAGCGGGCATCGCCGATTTCCACCAGCATGTCGTCGTCGGGTTGCCAGGTGAAGGCGCTGCCGTGGCACATCGGGCAAGGCGGGCCGGAGATGGAAGGAATGTCCATGTCGTCTCTCCGCGTCCAAGGGAAGGCCGACAAAGTTACTCCATTATAGGTCACATGTCGCGTGGGAAAGGCCTGCGCACGTAATTCTTGGATACTTCACGGTTTGTGAAGATTGGGCTCGCGAGGATTCGGCTCGCGAGGATACTCGCGCTGCATGCGGGCGATCAGCCGGTCGCGCACGAACCGCGGCGACCATGTCAACAAGCGCATCTGCCAGACCAGCGCCGCCGGAAAGGCCACGAACGTCTTGCGCCGGCGGATGGCGCGGATGATCCGACGGGCCGCGTCATCGACGGGCATCGTGCGGACATGGCCGGGAAGCTTGCCGTCGGTCATCGGCGTGCGAACCCAGCCGGGGCAGATCGTCGTCGCATGGATTCCGTGCTGGCGGACTTCGGCGCGTAGACCTTCCATGATCGCGTTGACGCCCGACTTGCTGGCGCAGTAGGCCAGCATCCGCGGCACCCCCAGGTACGACGCCAGGCTCGACAGGGCGACGATGTGTCCGCGGCGTCGTTCGAGCATCCCCGGCAACACCGCGGCGATGCTGTTGGAGACGCCGATGAGGTTCACGGCCAGCACCGCATTCATGGCGTCGGCGCGGTATTCGAGCGCCGACGTTTCAAAGCCGATGCCGGCGCAGGCGATGAGCAGATCGATGGGACCGAGTTGCATTTCCAGCGCCGACACCCGCGCCTGCAGCTCGTCGGCCTTGGTGACGTCGGCGATCCCCCAGGCGACCCGGCGTTGCTTTTGTGTCAACTCGTCGGCGAGCGCTTGCAGCCCGTCGGCGTTGAGATCGAGGGCCGCGATGGCGACCCCTTCGTCCGCGAGTTGCCGCGCCAGCTCGCGGCCGATGCCGCTGGCGGCGCCGGTGATCAAGGCAGTGTTGCAGTGCAGTGCCATCGGATGGGAGGGCGGCGTCAGGGAGTTTTGTCAACGCGCACGCCGCTGAGCGGATGTTGCCGGACCGCGTCCCAGGCCAGCTCCTGAAGCAGCCGGTTCAGGGCGCCGTCGTCGTTCGGTTTGCCGTCCTTCGGCTTGCCGAGGACCGAAGGCGCCGGCAAGCCCACGGGACTCTTGCGATAGATGACCGCGTAATGGCAGTACGCCACCAGCGCTTTCACGGGGCCGCGAACGTGGCCGATCGCGTCGGTAAACAGCTCGTCCTGCGTCTTGAGGCCGGGCGCCTGGCCGGCGCTGATCCTTTCGCGCAGGGCAATCACCGCTTGCCCGGTCGGGACCACGAACACCACTTGCTTCTTGTGCTTGTCGTTCAGCTCGCGGACGTGGTCGTCCATGCTCTTGAAGTAGGCGGCGTGCATCTTGTGAAGTTCTGGACCGGTCCGGCCGTTGCGCTCGACTTTCTTGGGGCGCTGCTTGGGGAAGGTGAGCTGATCGTGATCGAAGGGCATCCAGAATTCCTGGACGGTGACGCGGATCCTGGGATTGTGCTCCAGCCCCAGGGTCACGAGGTTGTCGATGCCGGGATCGGGCAGGAAGATCGGCGACAGGGTCAGCACGTCCACGTTTCCAGAGCGAAGCGCTGCCTTGACCTTGTTCTTGTCGTCGGCGAGGTCCCAGTGCTGGATCACGCGCGAGCCGCCGATGCCCTGGACGCCGGCCTGGACGTGGTCCTTGATCCCCGCGGCCTGGGTCAACTCGCGCAGGATGCCGGGCATGAACATGTGGAAGCTGTGGCCGGCCGAGAAGACGCGCTGACCCTTCACCGCGGAGGGTTGGACTTCTTGCCCGGCGAGCGGCGCGAGGAACGCCAGGACAGCGAACATCGCCAGTGAACGAGGAACCATAGTCACTCCCTGTCGCGAACTCCGGTCGCTAACGCTCCCGGCTTCGCCAAGTTCGTTAGTACTCGCGATTGGTGACGATGCCGGGGCGCGGCACGGGATAACGTCCGTCCGCGCCGGGTTGCAGCGGCGCTGCGCTGTCGGGCGTCAGCCGATCGACGTTGGGGGCCAACTCCGGCTCGTGATTCAGCGCTTGATCGCGCGTGATCACCCGGCCCGTGTGAGCGGCCATCCGCCCCATCACGCAGGCCAGGCTCGCCTCGGCGCCGCGGCGGACTTCGTTGTAGCGCTCGTTGCGGCGGATGGCCTGCATCAGGTGCTCCCATTCGAGCTGGTACGGGTCGGGCTCGTTCCGCGGCGCCCGCCAGACGATGTCGTTGTTGTTGGCGGTCGTCGGATTCTGCGTGCGCGACAGCCGGGCCCGCGACGGCGCATGCCCGGAGATCGAGATCACCGCCGAGCCGCGCGTGCCGTGCGCCAGGCTGGCGAACTGGCCGTGACAGCCCTCGATGCAGCGGCCTTCGAGGAACAACTTGGTCGCATCGGCGAACGTGTATTCCACCGAGTACGTGTCGAAGTTCTGATCGACGAACGGCCGGCCCTGCGCATCGGTCCGGTAATGCCGGCCGCCGGACGCCTGGGCGGAAACCGGCCAGGCGTCCTTGATCCAGCAGCATTCATCGAGGTTGTGGATGTAATAGTCGCTGAACGCGCCGCCGGAGGCCCACAGGAACGAGTGGAAGCGTTGAACCTGGTACATCAGGTGGCTCATGTCGTCCGGCTTGGCCAGCGATCGAAAGAACGCGACCGGGCCGTGCATGCGGTAGGCCCGCATCAAGATCAGGTCGCCGATGGCGCCGTCCCGGACGCGGCGGAACAGCTCGCCGCGCGACTCGCAGTGCCGGCACATCAGGCCGACGCCGACCTTGAGGTTGTGGCGCTCGGCCTGCTCGTTCAGCGCGAGCATGCGCTTGGTGCTGCCGCCGTCCACGGTGATCGGCTTTTCCATGAACACGTTGAGGCGTTTTTCGATGGCGTAGGTGAAGTGGGCCCAGCGAAACGCGGGGGGCGTGGTGAGGATGACGACGTCGCCGGCCCGCAGCGAATCCATCGCCTGGCGATAGGCGTTGAATCCGATGTAACGGCGATCGTTCGGCACGTCCACCTGGCGCGGGCGGCTGGTCTGCAGCGAGTTGAGGCTGCCCTGCAAGCGTTGCGGAAAGACGTCGGCCATGGCCACGAGCTGGGTGGGCCCTTTGTCGGTCGCCAGGGCGTTGGCCGCCGCCCCGGTGCCACGGCCGCCGCAGCCGACCAGGGCCAGCTTGATGGTGTCGTCGCCGCCGGCATGGACGAACGGCACCGCCACGCCCGCCAGCGCCGACGCCGCCGCCATGGTTCCGGTGGACTTTATCACGTCGCGGCGCGACAGGCCGGTGTTTTTCGCGGTGTTCATATGCGGTCGTTCCTTTCGGGGTTTGGAATCGGCGATGGCAGGACTCAGCCATCTTGACGCATTACAGCTAGATGCTCAAGGACCAATTTAAGGAAATGGCAATTACGGGCAAGCAACGCAAGCCCCAGGATGAGCGCAGCGATTCCTGGGGGTCAAGTGACGCGTTTTAACCTTGTGTCATGATTCATTGAAACCCGACCTTTTTTGCGGGCGCCTTGTCCCCCGTCGCCGTACCAGGTGCGATCGGCGCCGCCTTGGGCGCCGTGTACGGCGGCACCGGATGGGCTGCGGCTTTTCCGCCTTCGTGTCGCTCGAACAGCCCGCCATGAGAAAGGCGACCACGAACGATCCAAACGCGCCGGCGACAGCGACTCTCATGCCGCGCTCCTCGTCACTTGGCATCAGAAATCCTGGCCGACGACGACGCCGTCGGCCCGACCGCCCAGCCAGCGCACGATGTTCGGGTCGGTGCCGGTGCGGAAGAATCGCACCGAGCCGTCGCAAAACCCGAAATGGGCGCCGCCGTTGTGCCGGCTGCTGAACGCCTGCGGCGCCGTGCCGTTGACCTGGGCGCTCGTCTCATCCACCCACCACATGACGTCGCTGATCCACACCGAGCCGTCGCGCAGGCCGGTCATGCCCGGCCAGATCGCCGCCCGCTTGCCGCTCCGTTCATCGAAGATGCACTCGCCGATGGCCAGCGTGTTCGACGTGCCGTCGCTGATGTACGTGAAACGGATCCTGCTGTTCTGCCACATGACGCCGCCCATGTCCTGGTCGGGAAAGAAAAACGGATACGTGATCGGCCCGGCCACGGCCCGATAGTTGGACATGGCGTGGTTGAGCCGCACGGGATTCTGCGGCGGCCCGTGATCGGATGGGCAGCGAAACAGCGACAGCGGCGTTTGCGTCAGCGCCGTCGGCAGCGCCGGACTGGCGCCGCCGCCGAACTTCACCCCCTGGTCCACGCCGAGACTGCGATACAACCCGTCTTGCTCCAGGTGCGGCAAGATGGCCGTCCCCCAGCCCCAGCCCGGCTCAAACCCGGGCGCCGTGTACGCCGACGGGAAATGCCCGCGAACGCCGGCATAGTTGTGCAGCCCCAGGCACATCTGGTGGAGGTTGTTCTGGCACTGCGTCCGCGCCGCCGCCTCGCGCACGCGCTGCACCGCCGGGACGAGCAGTCCGATCAGGATCGCAATGATGGCGATGACGACGAGCAGCTCGATGAGGGTGAATGCGGGTCTGCGCGGGATTCGCATGAGACGCCTCGCACTTCGTGGACGATGATGAGGCAAGCAACCAACGCGCGAAAGGCGGCGATTTCGGCGTCAGTCCGCTGCCGGCGCGCGGCGGGCAGTGCGAGCGGCCCGTCGCGCGCCGGCCAGCGATCGGTGTTATTGGAGCACGGTGCGGGCGATCACGCAAGGAAAAAAAAGCGTGAGCCGCCGCCAGCCTCAAGTTAAGATAATCCCATACCTTCAGCGTCTTCGGAGACGGACCATGCCGGTTCGACCCGTTGTGCGGCACTTCATGGCTTGCAAAAAGGAGCCGACGGCCAATGGTCCGGAGATTACCCTGAATGACGTTTTCGTCCATGCCATCAGGCCCAAACCGCCGCTGCAGTATCCCGTCTGGCAAAAGACGTTCTTCTTGACGGCGATCCTGACCAATGGATCGGGGATGTGCTCGTTCAGGATCGAAATGCGCCTGGTGGACCTGGACCAGGGTAAGGAGCGCGAAACGCTGGTCGGCAGCTCGCAGGACTCAACCTTCGATTTCGGACGTGATAGACTGAAAGTATGGCCATTCTCCTTCATGATGTCCGCCGTGTTGCTGCCGCGGGCGGGCGTCTATCGGCTCTATCTGATTTGCAATGGCCAAGAGATTGCTTGCGAAGAAATCCATGCGAGGTGAAGCGGTGAGCGGCCGCGCGTCGGACAAGAATGAAAACCTCGAGAATGTCGCTGAGCCGTTGCAGCGCATCGACATGACCTTTCAGCTCGCGCCCTCGTGGCAATCGCTCAAGGACGCGCCCGTGGGCGAGTTCGAGAGCTGCGACCAGGCGCCGCATACGAGCACTCCGCTGAAGTGGACGCCTGCCGGCCCCCCCGTCCCCGACCCGCCGCCGCCAATGAAAATCGGCCCGTTCGTCGTCGAAAAGGAATTGGGGCGCGGCGGCATGGGCGTGGTCTACAAGGCACAGCATTCCATTACGAATCGCACGGAAGCCGTCAAGCTGATCGGCAAAGTAGCTGGGCAAGCCGGCGCCGAAGATCGCTTCTTGCGTGAAATCAAGACCATCGCCAGCCTTGACCATGCCGCGATCGTCCGAGTCCACGCGGCCGACAAGACTGCCGAGGGCCACCTCTACTTTTCCATGGAATACGTCGAGGGCGAAAACCTCTCGGACTACGTCAAGCAGCACGGGGTGCTCGAATCCAAAGAAGCCTGCGACCTCGCCTGCCAAGCGCTGCGCGGGCTGCAACACGCCCATGAACAAGACATCGTTCATCGCGACATCAAGCCGGGGAATCTGATCCGAACGCGGGACGGCGCCGTGAAGATCGTGGATTTCGGCCTGGCCCTTTTGCGCGCGCAATCGTCGCCCGACTTGACCCAAGGCCAGGGCGGCATGGGCACGCCGGCCTTCATGGCCCCTGAGCAACACATCAACAGCCACGACGTGGACATTCGCGCCGACATCTACAGCCTCGGCGCTTCCTTGTTCTACCTGCTGACGGGCGCGCCCCCGCTGCCGCCGCGAAGTCGACTGGGGCAGCTCTGTCAAAACCTCCCTCCCGGCCTGGACAACGTCATCGAGCGAATGCTCGAACAAGACCGCGACAAACGTTACCATACGCCGAACGAAGCAGCCGCAGCCCTGGCCCCCTTCTGCACCAACCCTCTCGCCGGAGGTTCGCGCCAACCGGTCCGACCCGCCGCCGCCTCGTCCCAGATACTTCCGGCCGCTTATGAAAGTGCCCGCAACGACTTGCGCGACAAGGTCCGCCAAATCCCCGTCTTCGGCAACTTGTATCCGCCCATCCCGATGGAGCAGAACTTCCTCAACGTCACGCTCGACCTCCACGCCACGCGCGGAAACGCCGGCTACTACCGTCTCGGCGCGCCCGACATCCGCCGTCGCGCACAAATCAAGGGCATGCGCGAGCGCCTTCCCGCGGATGACCCCTATGCGACTGCCCCGTTCGGCCCGGATCAGGAACAGGAGGACCGTTCCACCGACCTGCCCGCCGACAAACTCTTCGACCGCTTTGCCGTCGCGGTCGTAGCCGGCCTGCCCGGCGCCGGCAAGACCACCATCCTCCGCCACCTCGCCTGGCGCGTCTTGCGCGATCGACCCGATGCGATCGTCCTCTACGTCGAGGCCAAGCACCTGCGCGACTCGCATATTTCGGCCAGGGACAATTTGCAGCCGGACCGCATCTTCAAGGTCCTCGCCAGCCTGTTTCTGCTTCCGGACACGGATCCGAAGAAGTTCAGCGCCGCCGACAACAAGAACGTCAATGACACGGCCTTGTCGCTGAAACTCGCCTGGGAACAGAGCCGGGCGGTGCTTTTGCTCGATGCCCTGGACGAGGCCCCGACGCCGAAGCTGCGCGAGTGGCTGGCCCAGGCCGCCAACTGCTTGATGGCCCCGCTGAACTTGCCGCCGGAACAGCCTTCACCCGCCGGTCGTTGCTACCTCTCCCTGCGCTATGCCGAATTGACCCACCACGCCATGACCCAGGCCCCCGTCTTTTTCGTCAATCCCCTCGACCAGGCACAGATCAAGGAGATCGCCCGTGGCCGCCTCGAAGGCAAGCCGGAGCTCTTTCACGCCTTCGAAAGCGAAATCACCCGCCCCGACATCCAGAAAGTCGCCGGCACGCCCCTCACCGCCATGCTCATGGTCTTCTTCTTCGAGGTCTACGGCCGCTTCGACCGCCGCTTCGCCACGTACCGTCTGCTCGTCCTGTTCGTCCTCTATCGGGCCTGGCGGCAAATCCAGGACGACAAGCTGCCAGGCGGCCATGGCTTGGACCCATTCTTTCACGAGGTGCTCGACTCGGACTTTCTCAGGAAGCGCCCGGAACTGAGCATGCAGTATCACGCGCTGGCGTATGTTGCCCGCCGCGTTCTCTATCATTCCCGCGAAGCGGAGGCCGAACGGGCCGTTTCGCGCGTCGAGCTCGAAGAACACTTGCGCGGCTGGCTGAAACAACAGCGCCAGGCATCGAAGGCCGGCGGCATCAAGACCTGGCTGCAGCTCTGGGAGCGCGAGCACATTCTCCTTCCCGCGGGCCGGGACCACGTCGTGTTTCTGCACTCGACGGTCCTGGAATTCCTGGCCGCCGTCGATGTGGGCGGCTTGCTGGACAAGCGCCAAGGGCCGTCCGAAGTGTTCAGGGACCGCGCCCGCGACGACCTGGAGTCGTTGCCCATCCTCTGTTCCAAGGACCACGAGACCGGCTGGCGCGTCCTGGAACAATTGGGCGCGCACGCCTCGTTCGCGCCTCAAGCGGTCCTGCCGCTCAAATGCCTTGCCGAGACCGAGCGTGCCGAGCTCGATTATCTCGCCCTGTTCCAGGACAAAAACCTGCACGAGCAAAAGCAGCTGCTCATCGACGCCGGCAGCAGCAAGCCGCCCAAGCAAAACCCCAAGACCTGGGCCTACGAATACCTGGCGCGCTGGATCGGCGCCCTCGAGCCGCACGACGGCGCTACCGCCGACCACCAGGCGCGCGAACAACAGGAAATCGCCCGGCTCGAAAAGCTCCTGCCTTCGCTCAAAGACGCCATGCCCCTGTGCCGCGACTACTTCGTCCGCAACTATCTGAAAGTGCTTCCCGATCCACAGAGCGCCCTCGGCAAAAAGCAATGGGACCTGCTCGAACGGCTCGTGGCCAGGGAACACTTGCCCTCCCGGCCGGCGGTCGAAACAGCGGCCGAGCCGGACGATAGCGCCGCTCCCCGGTTCGAAGCGTACCTTGCCCAGGTGCGCCGGTTCCACGGCGACGACTTCGCCCGCCGCGTGAGCCAGGAGCGCAACGCCCTCGCCGGCCGCGCCGACCTGCTGACCCTCGACCGCCCCGACCACCCCGGCGACACCAACCTGGCCTACTTCCGCGCCTTCTTGACGCCGGCGCTCTCGGGCTTCTTCGGCTCACCCAATTTCCGCCACGGCGGCCCCGTTAGCGGCCTGGCGTTTTCCCCGGACGGCCGGCTGGCGGTCTCCGCGTCCCAGGACGGCTTGCTGATCCTCTGGGAGCTCCCCAGCGGCCGCGAAGTGTGCCGCCTCGCCGGACACAATTCCGCGGTTCTGGCCTGCGCGTTCAGTCCGGACGGCGGGCGGCTCTTGAGCGGGTCCTATGACAATACGCTGAAGCTGTGGGACGCGACCAGCGGCCGCGAGCTCCGCTCCCT
>JAKEET010000208.1 GCA_022616435.1 Gemmataceae bacterium | reverse complement strand
TCTCTTAAGCACTCGCTTGTTCTCAAAATCGAGCTTGACGACTGCTGAGCATGGTCCCTCGTGGTCCGCCAAGGGCCCTTCGCCCAGCCCGAATTTGGCGTCGAGGTGCGTTCCGCTGATTTGGTAATGCACTGTCCGTGTCGCGGCGCGGCGGCGCTCCAGTTCCGCAAAGATATCATCAAGAGGCGCTGCCGCGGCGCGATGCGGGACACCTAAGCTTACGAAGATCAAGAGGCAGGCCCCAACACAACGCATACCGTCCTCCGCACCGGTTCATCGAGATCAACTCAGCGACCGTGATACACGACTGCCAAGGGAAGCCGTACATTTCGCGCCTCTGATGGCAATTCAACGTCAAAGTCGATTCTGCGCTCCTGTGGACCGGGCGCCGAGAACACGACTGATACTTGATACAATGCCGATTCACGAGCGACGCAGGATACATCCTTGTCATGTGTGGTCACTCGCTTGACAATGAATGGTTGTGGCCTCCCCGCCGCGACCACGGTGACATATTCGGACTTGCGGGCGCCAACAGCCTCTGCCCCGAAGACCAATCGGCCGGGCGCGAGTTGCACGACTTCTTCGACGGCACCCATGACGCGCAGAGCCTGGACGACTTTTTCGCGGTGCTTTGCTTGGATGTTCAAGAGCACGTCGAAAGAGACTGGACCGGGTTCGAGCTTTGGGTTCAGTGCGACTTCCAGTCGAAAGTTGCCGCTGGAGGGAGGCCAGCCGAGTATCGTCGCCTTACCGAACTCGGGCGGACACCGGACGCCAATGTGCGCTTCGCGCAAGGAAGAATGAACAGCGAAGTCCGTGCTCTGAATCGGAAACGTGCTGCCGCGAACAAGGCGATCCTTGATGCGCAAGGGAGACTCGCCGAACGAAAGTCCGCGCCGGACCATTCCGCCGATTTGCCAACCGGCAACGGTGCCGTCTTGCGCGTGTCCTTCGATGACTGGCCGCAATTCCGCTTGGAAAACCGCCTCGAATGCATCCGCGCGAGCATTGCCAAACGCTCGGGACAAATCGAGCGTTAGCTTGAGTTGGACGGTCTCGTCGGGTTGAATCACCACTGACCCAGGCCTGCACTCGAGGCAAGAGCAGGTCGTCACAAAACTCGCGATGCGAACTGGCGATAAAGAATGGTTCGTTAGCGACAGTTTCCACGGGAATTGCTGATTCGCCCACGCAACCCCAAAATCAAGGTCCTCCGCGCGCGCTTTCAACCCGTTCAACGAAGTAACGAGCTGTCTGCCAGCGCCCAAGTAGTAACCAAATCCACCGATCGCGCTGACCAGCACAGCGCAACAGCAAAGCAACTTGCCGACACGCCCGCGCTCGCAGCATCGTACACGGACACTGGCGTGCGTCAACGGTGGTTCGACGCAAACTCGATCTGCTGGGTTGTCCATGTTGTGCCCTCGACCCCGTCGAGTGCGCAAAGCAGCGCTATTCCTCTGGACAAGTCTCATCATCGTCGATGATGTTCAGAACCGCCGTCACTTGCGGAGTGATGGTGGCATTAGCCGCATTGGAAAGGGTCAAGATTACAGTCTCGGTCGGTTCAGAATCCGAATCGGTGAGCAGCGTAACCGTGAAGCTCTTGGTTTGGCCCGCCTCGCTCGTTAACCAAGTCAAAGTTCCTGAAGCCGAAGTGTAGTCGCTGCCGGCCGTCGCAGTGCGACGTTCGGAAACATCGGCGGCAGCTGGGCGCCGGCCCTCAGGTAGATCATCAAGACACCGGCGGCGACGAGCAGCAGGCCGCACGCAGCGCGCAACGTCCGGAAATGCAGCAGACGGTTCATGGTTCCCTCGCTTCCCCAGCTGCGGGACGCCGGTTCCGGGGCATCCGTCTACCTTACTAATGATATTCTGCGCGCAAAACCCGACACCCTTCGCCGATTTTTCATGGTTGTTTTCCTCGCCTGCGCGCCGCCGACGCGTTACCATGGATTCTCAGCGTGCATTCCTCTTCACTTTACGTCCAGGCGCCGCATGTCCAGCAACCAATTCGCGGGCCACACCGATGATGACCTGCTGGCGCTGGCCCGGCACGGATCGGCCGCAGCCCTCGAAGCGTTGTTCGAGCGCTGTCGTGACCTCGTCATCCGGGTCGTGCGGCAGCGCCTCAACTGGCCGTTGCGGCGGCTCGTTGATTCTGTTGACATTCTCCAGGACGTGGAGGTTGAATTGTGCGATCAGCCGGTTCCGATGGCGGCGCTGCAATCGCGCGAGTCGTGGATTGGCTACCTGTGCGTCCTCGCGCTGCACAAGCTGGCGGAAAGCCAGCGCCACTACGAAGCGCAGCGGCGCTCGCTCGACCGCGACGTGCCGCTGGAGTGCGTGCCGGCGCTGCCACAGCCGACGGCCGCCGCGCCGGAGGGCGTGAGTGCGCGCGAACGGCTGGACCTGGTCGAACGGGGTCTGAGTCGGGTGCCGCGGGCGATCTTCCGGCTGCTGCGCGTCGGGCACACGCACGCCGCCATCGCGACACGCCTGCACATCAGCGAACGCACGGTGGAGCGCTACGTCCGCAAGTTGAAGTCTCTCCCCCCCCCCCCGCAATAGTGCGCTGAATAAGCTAAAGGTCAATGATCCGCCGGCCGCGGCGGCCGTGGCCGACCGGTGGGAAGAGGTGGCCGCCAAACCAGCCGCCGGCGATGCCCAGGCCGACCATGCACATCACGGCGAAGACGGCGGCTTCGAGCTGAACGACCGGGTTGGCCAGCTGGTAGCCGAGGTAGAGGACGGCGCCGCCGACGCCCACGCACAGCCCCTGCTTGGCGCCGTTCCAGGTCGTGGCCCCCGCCAGGCAGGCGCCCGCGATCATCGTCAGGCCGGCGATTTCCCAGCTGATGAGCCGGGCTTGAAAATGCGTTTGCACGTTCAGCGCCCCCTGACTGGTTTCGATCATCCACTTCATGATCAGGTTCGACCACACCGCGCCGCAGGCCATCAGGGTGGCGCCGCCGATGACGCGCCACCAGGCGATCGGGCCGTGCAGCCAGCGCGCCTCGAACAACGGCGGGGCCGGCAGGTTGGACTTGGTTTGCGGCAAGACGAGCCGCGGCGTCGGCATCCAGATCGACGAGCCGATCCAGCCGCCGATGCCGCCGAACACCACGTGCAGCAGCGGTTGCCCGAAATGGTACAGGTCCGGCAGCAGCTGGTTGAAGGGCTGCAGCGTCAGGAAGATCATGCCGTTGCCCAGCCCCACCAGGCAGCCCACGAATGTGCCGCGCTCCTGTCCGGCCCCGGCCACCGCGCCGCCGACGAGCAGGCCGAGCGCGTGGAAGCTGTGCAGCAGGGCCAGGCCCGTCACCGTTCCCCACAAGCCGCTCGTGGCGTCGCCGCGCGCCAGGAAGCCCGCGGTCAGCAACTGCTTCAGTCCCAGTGCCAGGCCCTGCGCCAGGATCAGTCCGACGACGACCCGGCCCCACGACGAGTGTTGCCAGTGGCCGGAGGCGTCTTCCTCCGCCGTCGCAGTCGTGGCGCTGGGGGCAATCGGCGCGTAGAACAACAAATGGACGCTGCAGGTCGGGCAGATGCGCTCCTGCTGGGCGTACACCTGACTGCATTGGGGACATACCATCGACATGGGGGAGCCCTCGATCCCGGGGAGAGGCTGTCCGGAAAAGGTGTCTGGACCCTTCCCGCCGCGAAGGGGTCCAGACACCTTTTTCGGACCGCGCGGCCGCCCGGCATAGATTCTGAAAAATCATAGGTTACTTCTGGTCCCCATGCGGGGTCGCCGGTCCAATTTCTTGTACATTTTTGAACGCCCGTTCACAACCGGGAGCATCCCTCCATGCCCCTCATCCTGGCCATCGATCAAGGCACGACCAGCACGCGGGCGCTGGTCCTCGACGAGCGCGCTCAGTGCCTGGGGAGTGTCAATCAAGAGTTCACGCAGCACTACCCGCGGCCCGGCTGGGTCGAGCACGACCCGATCGAGATCTGGAATAGCGTCCGGCAAGTCGTGCCGCAGGCGCTGACGCAGGCGAAGGTCGAAGGCAAGCAGCTGGCCGGCATCGGCATCACCAACCAGCGGGAGACGGCGCTCTGGTGGGACCGCGGGACAGGCCAGCCGGTCGCCCGCGCCCTGGTCTGGCAGGATCGGCGCACGACCGAGTTCTGCCGAGCGCACGCCGCCGATGAACCGTGGCTGCGGCAGAAGACCGGCCTGGTGCTCGATCCGTATTTCTCGGCAACCAAGCTCCACTGGCTGCTCGACAGCGACGCCGGCCTCCGCCGCCGGGCCGAGCGCGGCGGGCTGGCGGCCGGCACCGTCGACAGCTGGCTTATCTGGAACCTGACCGGCGGCCGGGTCCACGCGACCGACGTGAGCAACGCGTCACGCACCCTGCTGTTCGACATCCACCGGGTGGCGTGGGATGACGAGCTGTGCCGCTATTTTCATGTGCCGCCGACGGCCTTGCCGCGGGTGCTGCCCAGCGCGGCTGACTTCGGCGTCACGGCGGGCCTGGATTTTCTGCCCGACGGCATTCCCATCGCCGGCGTCGCCGGCGATCAGCAGGCGGCCCTGGTCGGCCAGGGCGGCTTCGCGCCGGGCGATGCCAAGTGCACCTACGGCACCGGCGCCTTCTACCTGGCGCACACGGGAGACAAGGCCATCCCGTCGCGGCATCGGTTGCTGACCAGCCTGGCCGCCACCGTGGATGCCAGGCCGCAATACGTTCTCGAAGGGAGCGTGTTCATCGCCGGCGCGGCGGTGCAATGGCTCCGCGACGGACTGCGCCTGTTCGAGTCGGCGGCGGCGGTCGAGGAGTTGGCCGCGCGCGCCGACCCGGCGCAGCCGGCGATCTTTGTCCCCGCCCTGGTCGGCCTGGGCGCGCCGCACTGGGCGCCCGAGGCGCGTGGGGTCTTGTTCGGACTGACGCGCGGCACCACGGCCGCGGAGCTGGCGCGGGCAGCCCTCGATGGCGTGGCTTTGCAAGTGGTGGACCTGGTTGACGCGGCGGACCGCGACGCCGGCCACGCGCTCGAGACCTTGCGCGTGGACGGCGGCATGGCGCAAAACGCCTGGTTCCTGCAGCGCCAGGCCGACCTGCTCGGCCGGCCGGTGCTGGCGGCCCTGCAAAAAGAAGCGACCGCCCTGGGCGCCGCGTTCCTGGCCGGGCTGCGGGTCGGCGTGTGGAACGACGTGGCGGCGCTGAAGCGGCTCACCCACGCAGGCAAGACCTTCACGCCGCGGCTGAACGACAACGAGCGGCAGGGCATCCTCGCGACCTGGCGCCGCGCCGTGCAAGCGGTCATCCAGTTCTACGCAGCCGTCACTTCTTGACCTTGAGCAGCTCCACCTCGAAGTGCAGCTCGGCGTTGGGCGGGATGACGCCGCCGGCGCCCTGGGCGCCGTAGCCCAGCTCCGGCGGGATGATCAGCTTGCGGACGCCGCCGACCTTCATGCCGGCCACGCCTTCGTCCCAGCCCTTGATGACCTTGCCGGCGCCCAGCGGAAACTCGAAGGGCTCGTTGCGGCCCTTGCTGCTGTCGAACTGCTTGCCGTTCTTGAGCTTGCCGGTGTAGTGGACGACGACGTTGTTTCCTTTCTTGGCTTCGGCGCCGGCGCCGACTTTGACGTCGATGTATTGCAGCCCGGACTTGGTCTTGATCACCTTGTCGTCCTTCTTGCCGCCGGCCTGCGTGGTGGACGCGGCGCAGACGGCCAGGGCGACGAGGGCTGCGATGGTGCAGGTGATGCAGGTTTTCATGGCAATCTCCATGGAGAATGAGAATCCGGAGGTGTCGTTATAGGAGGTTGGTTGGGGCTTGACTTGTGCTCCGGCGATTGCGTCCGCAGCGTCACCGACAGGATCAGCGCCACTCCAGGGAGCCCAGCGGAATCGAATATGCCCCCGGGCCTTTCTCAGTTCGCACCGTGACCATGTCGGCGCCGTCGGCGTTGCCCACGATCAAGAACGCCTCCACCGGCTCCTTGCGGTCTCCGGTCAGGTCGGGGCCCGTGTGCAGCTTGCAGGTGTAGGCGATGCGCCGGCCGTCCGGCGACCAGGTGAAGCCCAGGATGTCGTGGTTCAGCGCCGAAATGCGGCGGGGCTCGACAGGCCCATCCTTGGCCAGGCTTTGCACCACGAGCTGCTGCTCGGCCTTCTTGC